>NZ_DASXEP010000001.1:0-47515 GCF_036490025.1 Mycobacterium sp.
GCGCTGGCGCTGTATCACACCAAACGCCTGGCCTCACCAGCGCAGCGAATCGTGCTCTACGCCAAAGACCGCGGCTGCACATTCCCCGACTGCGAGGTATCGGGTTACTACTGCGAGGTCCACCACGTCGACCCGTGGGCCAAAACCCACGTCACCGACGTCAACGACCTCACCCTGGCCTGCGGGCCCAACCACAAACTCGCCGAACAAGGCTGGACCACCCGCAAAAACAGCCACGGCGACACCGAATGGATCCCACCCCCACACCTCGACCACGGCCAACTGCGGGCCGCTGAAGTACTCTTTAACTATGGACGCAGCGGTTTACCTCCGGATCAGTCAAGACAGGTCGGGCGAGCAGCTCGGCGTCACCCGGCAACGCGAGGACTGCCTCGCGTTGTGTCAGTCGAAGGGCTGGCAGCCCGTCGAGTACCGCGACAACGACACCAGCGCCACCAGCAGCAAGCCGCGGCGTGCCTACGAGCGGATGCTGGCCGACGCACGAGAGGGTCGCCTAGGCGCGGTCGTGGTGTGGGACCTGGACCGGCTGCACCGCCGCCCGATCGAACTGGAAGCGTTCATGGCGCTGGCCGACGAGAAGCACCTGGCACTGGCCACCGTGTCCGGCGACGTAGATCTATCCACGGCCCAGGGCCGTCTGGTCGCCCGACTGAAAGGCAGCGTGGCCGCTCACGAGGGTGAGCATCGCAAAGCCCGCCAGCTGCGTGCGACCCGCCAGCTGGCCGAACGTGGGGTGCCGAACTGGACGCGGGCATTTGGGTATCTCGGCGACACCCGCCAGCCGGACCCGGCGACCGCGCCGCTGGTGAAGCAGGCCTACGCGGCAGTCCTGGCCGGGGCCAGCCTGGGCGACGTGTGCCGGTTGTTCAACGAGGCCGGCGCGCTGACCGTCAACGGTAAGCCGTGGACCCCGACCGTGGTGTCAAAGTTCCTGCGTAAGCCCCGCAACGCGGGTCTGCGGACCTACGGGGTGCGCTACGGCCGGGTCACCCGCGATGACGTTGTGGGCCAGGGTAATTGGCCTGAGCTGGTGGACGAGCAGACGTTCTGGGCAGCGCAGTCGGTGTTAGACGCGCCCAGTCGATCTCCCGGCCGCAAGAGCGTCCGCAAGCATTTGCTGACTGGCGTTCTGGGTTGCGGGCGTTGCGGCCCGCCGCACTACCTGTCGGGTATCCGCAACCGTGAGGGCAAGCTGGTTTACCGATGCAAGAACTGTTTGAGCCTGAGCATCCGCGCCGAGTACGTGGAACCATTGCTGACGGAAATCATTGGCGGGCGGCTGGCGATGGCCGATGCGGTGGACTTGCTCAAGGCCGAGCAGCACGACACCGAGCAAGCCGAGTCGCTACGCGCACAAGCCAATTCGCTGATGGTCCGATTGGACGAGATTGCCGACGAACGCGCCGATGGCCTGCTGACCGGCAAGCAAGCCCAACGCGCCACCGAGCGAATCAACGCCAAGCTGGCCGCCATCGAACACCAGCAGCAGGACGCCGAACGTGTGCAGGTGTTCCGGGACCTCCCCCTAGGCACCGAGAAAGTGCTGGACGCGGTGCGCCAGCTGTCACCGGACCGCTTTCGCGCTGTACTGGACGTGCTGCTGACCGTGATTGTGGCACCTGTCGGCAAGAGTGGGCGCGTGTTCAATCCGGAACGGGTGCAGGTGAATTGGCGGTGAGCGAGTTGACGACTGCCGACTACTGGCTGCCACAGCCCGGTCGGCCAAAGATCAAGCTGGTAGATGGGGGCGGTCGAACGGTGTGCGTGTTCGGCTGGTACAAGCACATGCAGGGCACGCTTCCGCCGTGGGCAGCGGGCGAAGAGTGCTTCTGGATACCTGAGAACAGGCCACAGAGCGGTAAGCAGCGACGCCAAATGTCGGACGCTGCAGTCAAATACAGCTCCGAGCATAAGACACCATCACGGATGCAACGCTCGCCAGATGGCCGGTTCTATCTTGTGCTGCCCGGCCTGACTCTGCGATGGGAAAAGGTGGTCCGGGTGCTCGACCAGCTTGCAGAGAACAACCTCGAGCGACTTGCCGTCGCGGAGTTACGCCGGTACGCCAGCTAAGAGTGTTAGTGTTCTACCCAGCGAGCGGGCAACGTATCCCGTAGCAGCGCATTCCCGCGCCAGCTTCTCAGAGCTGCCCCACAAGGCGGCTCAGCCCTCATTTCCGAGGTGAGAAGTTGTCCGTTACATCAACAACCTGGCAACAAAAGCGCGGCCAATTGGCCAGGCAATCCAAGGATCTGCCGCCCGGCCACCCCAAGCTGGAAGAGCTTCGCCGGGATATCCGAGCCGAACGACTGGCCGAACAGGTCAAGGAAGTGGTTGAGGCGAGTCCGCCATTGACGGACAGCCAGATCGACCGGATCGTTGCCATCCTCCGGGCCAGCGCATGAGCGTCCAGGTCAGTGCCTGCCGTGGTTTTTACGCCGCACGGGTAGCTGACTACATCGCCAAGACCCTCGCCACGGCCCCGCCTCTCACCAGCGAGCAAAGAGCGAAGCTGGCCGAGCTGTTGAGGCCTGCCCGGTGAGCGCCGCGAATTTGGATCCGCCTAAAAGAGTTAAGGGCCGACATAGTCAGCCCTTAACCAACGAAACCGGCCACCACCAAGAAGCCGATACCACAGAGCCTAGCAACCAGGTCTGTTCCGAGTCGATTGCCGCCCAATTACATCGGCGGCGTGAAGCCGCCTACCGTTTGCCGCCCCTGCCGTCCGGCAAACGCGACCCTTGGGGGGCGTCGAGATGACCTGGACCAAATTGAGCGACGACTTCAGCGATGACTGCTGGCAGCTGTCGGACGCGGCTTGGCGGTTGCATGTCGAGGGCCTGTTGTGGTCCAACCGAAAGTTGTTGGATCTGCGTCTTTCCAAGGACGAAATGCGGTTGTGGGCCAAACATCCCGCTGCAGCTGAGGAACTGGTGGCCGTCGGCTGGTGGCGCGACGAGGGCGAGCACTACGTCATCGTCCATCACGCGCTGTATCAGCGGACCCGCGAGGTCGCGCTGAAGCTTCAGGAGCGCAATCAGCGCAACGGTGCTCGCGGTGGTCGGCCGCCGAAGATCCCGCGAGAGCGATTCGCACCCCACGAAACCCAAGTGGGAACCCAGATGGAAACCGATGTAGAAACCCAAAGGGTCGGGTCGGGTCGGGTTAGGACAGGCCTGGATAACGAAACCACCCACGAAAGCCCGAATGGCGTACAAGCCAGCGGCATCGAGGCCTGGTGATGAGTCCTCGTGATGGCAGTGGTATGGCCGCTTACGTACAGCGGGCGTGTCATTGCCAGCGCGGCTTCAAGTGGCCGTTTTGCCGCAAATGGCTTGTACCAACGAAATCACGAGAGGAACAGAGATGAGCGACAACGACGATGAGTTCCGCACCCCGGAGGAGCGGCGAGCCGACGAAGAGCAAGAGCGGCAGGTGCTGGAGATCGCGCTGCTATTCCGAGACCTGGACGACCACCAGGCCGCGCTGGAGCGGGTGGCTTTCGAAGATCCGCTTGGGGCAACGTGGTTCGGCGACGACGACGGGTGGGTCGATTCCCGGCTGTCCGGGAGACCCCGGAAATAGGTTGTGGCGCTTCGTCGGTGCGTGTTGTAGCGTTGCGAATTACGAGCTCGTAGGTGTGGCCCAGGAGGGGACACCGTCAGCGAACCAGTCGGTTCCACAAGCCCGCATTTCGCCCCCGCACCAGTGGGGGATTCTCTGGATGGATAGCACGCACGGAGCCGCTGGCCCCGCTCTGCCGTGGGCGGGGCTCACGGCCACCGTCGCATCCACCAATTCACATGCACTTTGCCCGCTAAACCCGTTACGAAGGACCCCGAAATGACGACTGTTGAGAGCATGACGAAACCGGCTGCGATCGATCGAATGCAGGCCATTCACGAGCGCTTTGAGCAGCTCGCCGGTAAGCCGAAAATGGGCCGAGCGGACGGCATTGAGCAACAAGAGTTAGGCAAGGAGTTCGACGAGCTTCACCGGCACGTCGAGAAGCTGGACCGCTGCGAAGTCATCGCTGGGGCTGCTCGCGGCCGTGGCGGCGCGCTGCGGATTGAGCGCGGAAGCCAGGAAGAATCCCGTGCCCCGCAACACCGCGACGGTGCCATGAGGACCTTGGACGGGCTCGTGGGCTCCAACATGCTGCCGGCTCGGGCTGCGGAAACCGTTGAAGCATTGACCAAGACTGGCTCTCGTATGGAGCAGTCGTGGGCTCAGCGGATGGTGGAAGCGACCGGGGACGAAGCTTATTTGCGCGCCTTCTGCAAGGTCATGGCCGATTCCGAACGCGGCCACCTGCTCTGGGATGCCAAGGAGCAGGAGGCCTTCCAGCGCGTGCAAAGCCTGCGGCAGGAGATGCGGTCCATGAACAGCACCGACGACCAAGGTGGATTCCTCGCCCCGGTGGTCATCGACCCGTCCATTCAGATCAGCAGCGCCGGATCAATCAACCCGATTCGACAGCTAGCGCGCAACGTGCAAACGATCAGCGACAGCTGGAAGGGAATCACTTCGGCCGGTGTGACCGCCCACTGGCTCCCTGAAGAGGCCGAGGTGTCCGACGACAGCCCGACGCTGGCCGAGGAAACGATCCCGGTGTGGAAGGCAGCGGCGTTCGTACCAGCCAGCTTTGAGATCATCCAGGACGGCACCAACTTTGTGTCCGAGGTGTCCAAGCTGTTGCTGGATGGGTTGGACCAGCTGACTGCCACAGCGTTCACCACGGGATCGGGCACCGGCCAACCTACGGGCATCATTTCGGCCCTGGCAGGCGGCGGCAGCGTGGTGGCCACGGCTACCGCCGACACGTTGGTCCCCGGTGACGTGTACAACCAGCAAAACCAGCTGCCGCCGCGGTTTCAAGCGGCCGCCCAGTGGGCAGCAAATTTGTCGATCATCAACACGCTTTCCCAGTTCCAAACTGCCAACGGGAGTTTGACTTTCCCGTCGCTGCAGAACACGCCGCGAACGCTGCTCGGGCGTCCTGTCAGCGAGATCTCCAACATGGACGGCACGCTTGGAGGCGGGGCCGGCAACGACTCCGTGGTGGTGTATGGAGACTGGTCGCAGTTTGTCATCGTGGACCGTTGGCCTTCAGCGCTCGAGGTAGTGCCCCACCTGTTCGGTCCCAACCGGCGTCCCACCGGCCAGCGCGGGTTCTTGCTGTATTCCCGCGTGGGTTCCGACGTTTTGGTGGACAACGCATTCCGGGTATTGACTGCCTGATGACTTCCGTGGGCGGGAATAGCGTTGCGGCACCTAAACCGAGCGGGTCGGTGCCACAACGCCAGGGCCGTTCCCGTCCACGGAACCCCACACTCCCGTGGCCGGGGCACATGGTGGGCCACCCTCGTTGCCAGGTCACGGCACGGGCTTGGCTTCCCCGGTCACGGGCCAGCCTGCAATCCCGAACACCCCAGGATTTGAGCGGGTTGCTGTGCCGGTTGCCGTAAGGCATCCCTCGCAACGGTTGGGCTAGACCGAAGCCAGCAGCTCCGCGGGCCGATCACCGAAAATCGCTAGCGCTCCGGCCAAGACTTCTCCCAGCGAAGAGGTGGGTGTCAAGCCCAAGCTTTCAAGCGGCGTCGAAGCGTCGCCGTCGGTGCGCTCGGAGGCCATGCCGTTGATAACGATCCACGCGAACCGGAGGTTGTCGCCGTCGTGCGTACCCATGACAACGATCACTGAGTCGTAGGGCGTCATCTGGTCGTAGATGCTGTTGAGCGGCGCGTCCGCGAAGCTTGGAACGACGACGGGGTCTCCGCCGGCGGTGATGTGACGGTAGAACCACTCGCGGTCCTCGTCCGGGTACTGCACGATCTGGCTGGCAACTTGGGTGAATGAGCGGTCGGCGGTCGGCAGGCCTAGCGGCGTGCGGATCCAAATGCCGAGCGACTGAATCTCCCGCTCCACGTACTCGCGAACCACTTCGGGCTGGTAGTCCGATTCCTCGAGCGCGAAGTTGAAAGCTTCGAAGTATTGTTTGCGCGCCTTTTCGAGGGTCCTGCCGCCGCCGACGATACTCACAGGCATCGAATAGAACTGCCAGGTGGGATCTTGGTCCTCGGCGGGGCGATAGATGACGATTTGTGGGCGTTGCGCCATCAATTCACCTCGTTTCGCGCTTCTTCAGGGCTGAGACCAATATTGACGATCAAGACTCGCCGAACGATACTGCCGCTCAGCTCCGCTCCATCATGGTATGCGAATGTGAACGGCCCGTTGCCACCTTGAAATGTGCGGTGAGATCCTTTTTGCCTGATCGGGTCGCCGCAGAGCTTTCTGACGATGCGATCCAGCTCTGCGCCGCGCATCGAAGGGAAGCGTTCACCCATCGGCCTCGGTCCTGCGGCATCGGAGGATTTGCACGAGGCCGATGCTAACGGGAGTTCGCGACGCGTTCCGCGCAGTTCCGAACATGTCTCGGGCGGACTGCCACGGTCTACGAGAGAATCCCAAACCCAGGGGGGTGGGGTTCCCACGCGAAGCGGCCGGCCAGAAACACTTCCCCCCAGCTGGGTACATCTCCCCCCGAAAAAATCGAAGATTTTTGGGTTGTGGAAGTGGCGGTGCAGCAGCGGGTTTGCGCTGGCCAGGGGATGTTATCGGATGTTGAGGAACAGCAACGGAATCGGCGAAAACCGAACGCGGAACGTTACTCTTCGTCATCCTCAACGACGACCGCATCGTTCAGCGTGAGCTGCCGCGCAGCGCCATCCCAGTCATGGCCAGCGGTCTCACTCATCTCTGCGCCGAAAAGATCGTGCTCGTATTTCTCCGGTATCAACTTCGCAGCGATGGCCGCAAGGATCGCAATCGGTTGCATCAGCGGATCCTTGAACCGGTACCGGTATCGCTTTGGTTCACCGCGACGCTCCAGGACACAACCGCGATCCGGCCGCATGAAATTAGACAGGTGACGCGAGAACGATGGAATCCGATAGGGGCTCCCCATAATTCGCGACATTGGGTCCTCGACCGCCTTAGCGGTGAAGTAGCCGAGGTCATCTTTATCGGCCAGCGCGCAAGCGGCGAGAACCTGTGCGTAAAGGTTCTCGGGACGAGAACTTTCGACGGCGTGGTGGTAACTCGCGGCGCCCGAGTAGGTGTTGATCACTGATTGCAGGGACTCGAGCACATCAGGCAGCGCTACGGTGCCGCGATCATCATTGGCCGCACGTTCTCCCGCCTTCAGTGACAACAGGTGCCCGTAAGTTGGAATACCCTCGGACAGTCGGACGATCCGCTCCAACGCCGACTCCTGGATGTTCATTTCAGCTTCGTAGAAGCCACGATTGACGAGTTCGCGAATCTCCGCCGCCTCCATTCGCGGAATCTGCACCTCTTCAAGCGCCCGACGCACCGACTCATGCTCACCGATCAAGGCCTCGATCGAATCTGAAACACCAACGAGCACAAGCTTGCTGGCCACTCCATGGTCGGAAAGCGCCTTGATGGTATCCGCCATCAAGGACAGCGCATCGTCATCTTCGATGCGGTCGTACTCATCAATGACGATGACCATGTAAGGATCGACCGCGGCAAGAACCCGGCGAAGCTGGTCCGGGTTCGGAGTTTCGTACTCCGGGATTGCCGGCGTGATGCCGAGTTCTTGGAAGACCTTCGTCCAGATCGCGCGAAAGTCATCTGCCACGGAGCAGTTGATTCGTACGGCCACTTCCCGGAACGACATGTCGTCCGAGGTCTGCACGATCAAGTCCGAGACGATGTTCGCCAACGATGTCTTTCCGACTCCGCGCTCGCCGTACAAGATGACATGGCGACCCGGCTGGACGATGGCGCTCGTCACTTGCATGATCTGCTCGTACCGACCAGAAAATGCCGAGCGGGTATTCACCGGCGTCCAGGGTGTGAACACCTTGTTGAGCGCCGCGCGCCGCTTCATCTTGGTGTTGAACAGTTCCCTGGCCGCATCTGCAGCCGCACCTTCACCGTCGTCGCTCACGGGGCCTCACCCTATAACTGCCGACCACCAACTACAACTAAACCTCCACAACTGATAACATGAGCCCTTCAAGTGTTAACAGTGGCGACGACGCCTCGGCGCCGCGGAATAGGTAAAGGCTATGACCTACGTAGACGAATACGGCACCGTATGGGAGCGGAAAACCACTTACATCGGCGCCAAGCTGGACCTCTACTGCCCGGCACCGGTGGCCGAGCGGGTCAGCACCCTGATCCACACCCACGGCGACCACATCGGGTACCAGGTCGCCGGCTCAGGCGCACCAGAACTTCCGTGGCCGCCGGACCCCAATGCGGTTGAGTACGGCGAGTTCTGCCACTGCCCAAGCTGTAACGGGCGGATGGTCGGTGCCAGCGTCGAGGAACTGCGCAACGCCGTGAAGGCGGTCAGCGACAAGCCGACCGGCAACGTCCACGTTCACGAGCTCCAGTACCTGGATACAGAGCACGACGTTGTCGTCCGGGCCGCGCAGAACCTGCACTACGGCATCCACCGCAACACTGCGAACCACACCGACACTTACGTGCACGGGCAGCGCCGCGTCGAGGTGGCCTACGACTCGTCGTTCGAAGACATCCAGACGGTCATCAAGGTGGTTTTGCCGCTGAGTGGCGACGAGTACCCGGCCACCATCGCTGGCGCGGTTGCGGCGCTACAGCTTCCCTAGGAAGCCGCGACGGCGCCCACCAGGGCCGCCGCTCGGACGCACAGATGGTTTTCAGCAAACAACACTAGATTCCGCGCATGAAGACCGCTGCCGCAGCGATACTGCTCGCCGCATCACTGGCTGTCCCCGCAACTGCCCAAGCTGACTGCGGCGACCCCGACCAACCCGCGTGCACCGGACCCGTGCCCACGGTTGATCAAGTGGTCGCGCTGTTATCGGAGCTCATGGACCCGAACAGACCCAATGAGGACAAGAACGACGTGGTGACTCCTGATCTCAGTCCGGAGAGCATCGGGTATCTCGACACATATTTAGACGGACGACTCAACGCGCACGGAGACTTCCCGTACGACTTCGTCGTCACCGACATCCAGCCAGCACCGAACAATTTCGCGGGCGCGACCGTGGCTACTCACGCGAACGGGCACCGCACTACTACGAGACCTTTTCCGATTGTGTTGGTCAACCAGTCCGGACGCTGGCTACTCACACGTAAATCCGCCATAAATTCCGTATCTGAGGTGCTGATGCACTACGAATTTCGTCCCACACCGGGGCTCTGACATGAAGGTAGACAAGATGACACTCAGACAACACAGTCTCGCCGCCGCCTCGGCCATGGTTGCAGCCGTCTCGATCGCTTTGGCCGCAAGCCCCGCCGCGACTGCCGACCCCGCGGGTTGTGTGCCCCTGAACGGAGCTCAAACCGACGCCCATGCCAGCGAGACCAACAGCCTCGGTATCTTCTACGACCTCGACGTGACTTACTGGTATCAGGACGGTGCGGTCAACTGGCGAAAGGACGTTAACGGCCCATTTGGCACCCACTCCAGCGGAGTCGTGCCCGCCGCACCGGGAAACACCGCGACTATCCCCGGCAACTTAGGGACCCCCCTCCTCGTGACCGTCTGCAGCAAATGACCTGAGAACGCAATGAACCGGATCAAGCTTCCTGCTCTCGCGACGTTGACGGTGGCGCTAATCGCCTCGCCTGCAACGGCTTACGCGGACTGCGGCGACCCCGGACAAGACCCTTGCGCCGGACCAGTCCCCACCGTCGATCAGGTCGTCGCCAGCCCGCGCCCAACAATTTCGCCGGAGCCACGATCTCCACCACGGGAGGGTTCTACCAATGGAGCCCCCTGGCCCTATCGTGCTGGTCGAGCAGGGCGGCCACTGGCTGCTGAACCACCACAGCGCCATGGGTGCCCTGGACGCTTGCTGGTACAACGCCAACAAGCTCATCCACGTCCTACCCCATGGGTGACCGATGAGTTGATTGTTTCGAGAGTGTTCTGTTTTGAAAGGTATTTCAGCGGTTCGCGGTCAACCCCGCACCAACACCCACCACCACCCCGAAAAACTGCTCCAGGACGACGAGGAGGACGACGGGCCATAGCGGAACGGTCAACTGTGCGCGTCTGGGCAGTACACACTGATGGCGTCGAGCAAGAACGGCCGGACCTGCGGCCCCGTCAGACCCTGACCTTCAAGTTTGGCCGCAAGCTGCAACATGGCGGAGCTGAACGGGCTCGGCATCGCGCCAAAGTGAAGGGTGAACGTCTGGGAGCGCGAAAGACTGTCGTCGTCGCACCGTTCGTGCGCGAGGGCGATCAACTGCTCTGGCGGACCGGCGCTGATTCCGTCCCGGGCAAGCAAACCCAGAAACTGGTCGTCCTGCGAGTCAGCGTGGGCGACAGCTGCCGCAACCAGCAGCGCTGCCGCAGCGGCAGGAACCGGACGGAACGGGTCAACGATCACGGTTGAGTGTGACACCGATCACCGGCGACCGCGAGCCGGAACTGCCGGTGGGCCGATCCGATCAACTCAACGCAAAGTGAAAGCTTTAGAATGTGCTTTAACGGTTCGTGGCCAACCCCGCACCAACACCCACCACCACCCCGAAAAACTCCTACAAGACAACGCGGACAGCGACGACGAAGATCCGTAATCCCTTGCGTCAGTGCAGCGTCGCGCGCACACACACCGTTACGTAAGGCAGCGATAGGCCGCCGGCGTTCGCCAGCGCCGGATGTGTTGCCAGCAATTCGCGTACCTGGTCCAGCGTCTTGGTCCGGACTTGGGTCGGCGAGGTGATGCAATAGCTGCGCGATGCCACCAAGTCGATCAGTGCTTGCGGCGTAAGGTAATTCGTCCACTCGACCTGGTGACGCTGCACATCGGTGAACGGCTCTGGCAGGGTTACATGATCGCGCATCGGGTCGCCGTCGCGGCCGATGATGCGGCCGAGCTCCCGCACCCAGCCGAGCCGCTCGTCGCGGGTGTTCCACACCAAACCCAGTCGCCCGCCCGGCCGCAACACCCGGGCTAATTCGGGGATTGCCCGCGCCGGGTTGAACCAATGCCAGGCCTGCGCGACGAGTACCGCGTCAACGCTGTTGTCCGCCAGTGGAATTTCTTCCGCTGTGCCCAGCAGCGCCGGCGTGTCCGGCAACGACTTGCGCAGCATCTCCAGCATCTCGGCGATCGGGTCGACGGCGATCACGTGCAGCCCGCGTTCCACCAGCCGGGTGGTCAGCTTGCCGGTGCCGGCGCCGAGGTCGAGCACGTCGCGAGCACCGGCCGGCAGCAGCCAGTCGATCGCATCCGGAGGGTAGGACGGGCGTCCGCGTTCGTATGCCGCCGCTTCAGAGCGAAACGACAGTGAGGGGGCCTGGGAGGACTGGGTCACCGCGGACACACACCCTCAGCGGCAGCCAATTCGAGAGTTTGGCGGACCAGTTCGCCGACGGCGTCGGTCTCCACCAGGAAGCCGTCGTGCCCGAATACCGAGTCGACCACCTGCAGCCGATGGCATCCGGGCAGCAGCTCGGCCAGCTCCTGTTGCAGCCGCAGCGGGTACAGCCGGTCGGAGGTGATCCCGCCGACTACTGCCGGCACCGGGCAGCCGCGCAGCGCGGCGGCGACACCGCCGCGGCCCCGGCCGACGTCGTGACTGGACAGCGACTCGGTGAGCACCACGTAGCTGCCGGCGTCGAAGCGCGACACCAGCTTGGCACCCTGATGCTCGAGGTAGCTCTGCACCGCGTAGCGGCCGCCGGTCGTCGGATCCGATGGATCCTCGTCGCCCTGGGCGTCGTTGGCGAAGCGGGTGTCCAGCTCGCCCTCACCCCGATAGGTCAGGTGCGCGAACCGGCGCGCGATCTCCAGGCCGGCGTCCGGGCTGCGTCCGGTGCCGTAATAGTCACCGCCCTGCCAGTTCGGGTCGGCCTTGATGGCCGCGATCTGGGTGCACTGGGTGCCGATCTGGTCGGCGGTAGCCCGCGCACCCACCGCCAGCAGCAGGCCCGCACCCACCCGATCGGGGTAGGCGACCATCCATTCCAGCGCCCGCGCCCCACCCATCGACCCGCCGAGCACCGCGGCGAATTCGGTGATGCCCAGCGCTGCCAGCGCCGCCACGTCGGCCTCGACCTGGTCCCGTATCGATATCGTCGGAAACCGTGAGCCCCAAGGCTTTCCGTCGGGCGCGGTCGAGCTCGGCCCGGTCGAGCCGCGACAGCCGCCCAGCACGTTGGTGGCGACCGCGCACCATCGGTTGGTGTCGATCGGCGCGCCCGGGCCGGCGATTCCGTCCCACCAGCCCGGCGTGGGATGCCCGGGCGCGGCAGGTCCGGTGATGTGCGAGTCTCCGGTCAGCGCGTGCAGGACCACGACGACGTTGTCGCGGGTAGGCGACAACTCGCCCCACCGCTGCACGGCGATGCCGACGTCCTCGAGCACCACGCCGCTTTCCAGCGTCAGTGAGCCGACGTCAACGATGCCGACCTCGCCTTCGGCGGGCAGCGTCTGAGTCGGCACGTCAGAGATTGTCACCTCAGGCTCCTCAGAATGCCGCCACGGCGTGCGGATCGCCGGCGCGTGCGTATGGGCGAGCGGCGACGAAGCCGAGCTCGAGGTCGGCCAGGATGTCGTCAATGCCCTCAATGCCCACCGCCAGCCGCACCAAACCGGAGCTCACCCCGGCGGACGCCTGCTCGGCGGGGCTGAGCTGAGCATGGGTGGTCGACGCCGGGTGGATCACCAGTGACCGCACGTCGCCGATATTGGCGACGTGGCTGTGCAGCTTCAGCGCGTTGACGAACGCCTTGCCGGCATCGACACCGCCGGACAACTCGAAGGCCAGCACGGCTCCGGTTCCCTTGGGCGCCAGCTTCTTTGCTCGTTCATACCACGGGGAGCCGGGCAGGCCGGCGTAGTTGACCGACAGCACGCCGTCGTGGCCGACCAGGTATTCGGCGACCCGCTGCGCGTTGGCGACGTGGCGCTCGACGCGCAGGCTCAGCGTCTCAAGGCCTTGGGCAACCAGGAACGCATTGAACGGCGACGCCGCGGAACCCAGGTCGCGCAGCAGCTGAACTCGTGCTTTGACCGCGAACGCGGGCGGTCCCAGCTCGGCGTACACCACACCGTGGTAACTGGGGTCCGGGGTGGTGAAGCCGGGAAAACGGCCCTGCGTCCAGTCGAAGGTGCCGCCGTCGACGATCACGCCGGCGATCGCGGCGCCGTGCCCGCCGAGGTACTTGGTGGCCGAGTGCACCACGATATCGGCGCCCTGGGAGATCGGCTGGATCAGGTAGGGGGTGGCGACGGTGTTGTCGACGATCAGCGGCACACCGTGCTCGTGGGCCACCGCGGAGACACCGGGGGTATCCAGCACATCGATCTGCGGGTTGGAGATCGTCTCGGCGAAGAAAGCCTTGGTGTTCGGGCGCACCGCGGCCCGCCACGAATCCAGCTCGTCGGGATCGTCGACGAAACTGACGTCGATACCGAGCTTGGGCAGCGAGTAGTGGAACAGGTTGTAGGTGCCGCCGTAGAGCCGCGGGCTGGACACGATGTGATCACCGGCGCCCGCGACATTCAGGATCGCGAGCGTCTCGGCGGCCTGGCCCGAGGACAGAAACAGTGCGGCCACCCCGCCCTCCAGGGCGGCGATCCGCTGTTCGACGACGTCGGTGGTCGGGTTGCCGATGCGGGTGTAGATGTTGCCCGGCACCTCCAGCCCGAACAGCGCCGCAGCGTGTGCGGTGTCGTCGAAGACGTAGGACGTGGTCTGGTAAATCGGCAGCGCGCGGGCCCCGGTGGCCGGGTCCGGTTGCTGGCCGGCATGGATCTGCTTGGTCTCGAACGACCAATCCGCGGTCGGATCGGTGTCGGCTTCGCGGTCAGTGGTGGTGTCAGTACTCACAGTCAGTGGCTTTCTGGGAAGGAATGTGGCTGAGTCGGGTGCTGGCGGGGCGCGGGACGACGTCGAATGACGACGTCAAGCCGGGCCTAAGGCAGTCAGCAACTACGACGCACGATGAGCCGGCCCACGTAGGTGCGCATCAGGTTTCCCTGTCTACTCCGGGGGGCCCATAACGGCGGACCCGCGCTTGCCGCGTAGCCGGTATTAGCTACGAAACCTGGTCATCACCCGGGGCACCCCACCGCGGTTGGAGGGTTGCCGGCCAGCAAGCCGGGGCTTGACGCTGGCGCTCATGACCGAAACGAAGCTTATCTCATTAAGCCGATCGCGTGCCAGCGGTCGGACCGGGGTACCCGGCAAGTGCGGAACGACGGTTTCGCGCGGCCTGATCGAGGTCGACAACAGCGGAAACGTGCTTGATAGCGTGGCAGCCAGATACACCGCGAAGCTCGTCAGGATCTGTCCAATAGACCGGGAGAAAGACCGTGAGCGCCGACCAGCCGACCATCATCTACACGCTGACCGATGAGGCGCCGCTGCTGGCGACCTACGCCTTTTTGCCGATCGTGCGCGCGTTCGCCGAACCGGCGGGCATCGAGATCAAAACCAGTGACATCTCGGTGGCGGCCCGGATTCTGGCCGAGTTCTCCGACTACCTGACTGACGAGCAGCAGGTGCCCGACAACCTCGGCGAACTGGGCCGGCTGACAAAGCTGGCCGACACCAACATCATCAAGCTGCCGAACATCAGCGCTTCGGTACCCCAGCTCGTCGCCGCCGTGAAGGAACTTCAGGGCAAGGGATTCAAGATCCCCGACTATCCGCAAAGCCCGAAAAGCGACGAGGACAAGGAAATCCGCGACCGCTACGCCAAGTGCCTTGGCAGTGCGGTGAACCCAGTTCTGCGGCAAGGAAATTCGGACCGGCGCGCGCCCAAGGCGGTCAAGGAGTTCGCGCGCAAGCATCCACACAGCATGGGGGACTGGTCTCAGGCGTCGCGCACGCATGTCGCAACGATGCGGCGCGGCGACTTCTATCACGGCGAGAAGTCGATGACGCTGGACCGCGCCCACGACGTGAAGATGGAGCTGAAAACCAAGGGCGGCAAGACGATCGTGCTCAAGCCGAAGGTGTCGCTACGGGAAGGCGACGTCATCGACAGCATGTTCATGAGCAAGAAGGCGCTCTGCGAGTTCTACGAGGCCGAGATCGAGGACGCGTACAAGACCGGCGTGATGTTCTCGCTGCACGTCAAGGCCACGATGATGAAGGTCTCGCATCCCATCGTCTTCGGCCACGCGGTGAAGGTGTTCTACAAGGACGCTTTCGCCAAGCACCAAGAGTTGTTCGACGAACTGGGTGTCAACGTCAACAACGGTTTGGTCGATCTGTACAACAGGATCGAGTCGCTGCCTGCGTCGCTGCACGACGAGATCATCCGCGACCTGCACGCCTGCCACGAGCACCGGCCCGAGCTGGCCATGGTGGATTCGGCCAAGGGGATCACCAACTTTCACTCACCCAGCGACGTGATCGTGGATGCGTCGATGCCGGCGATGATCCGTGCGGGCGGCAAGATGTACGGCGCCGACGGCCGGCAAAAGGACACCAAGGCCGTCAACCCCGAGTCCACGTTCTCCCGCATCTACCAAGAGATCATCAACTTCTGCAAGACGCACGGCCAGTTCGACCCGACCACGATGGGAACCGTGCCCAACGTCGGGCTGATGGCGCAGGAGGCCGAGGAATATGGCTCGCACGACAAGACTTTCGAGATCCCCGAAGACGGCGTCGCCGACATCGTCGACCTCGACAGCGGGGAAGTCCTGCTCACCCAGAACGTGGAAGAAGGCGACATCTGGCGAATGCCCATCGTGACCGATGCGGCAATCCAGGACTGGGTCAAGCTGGCTGTCACCCGGGGGCGAAACTCGGGCATGACGGTGCTGTTCTGGCTGGACACCGAACGGCCGCACGAGGCTGAGCTGCGCAAGAAGGTGAAGGCTTACCTGAAGGATCACGACACCGAGGGACTCGAGATCCAAATCATGCCGCAGGTTTGGGCGATGCGGTACACGCTCGAGCGGGTGATGCGCGGCCAGGACACCATCGCCGCGACCGGAAACATCCTGCGCGACTACCTCACCGACCTGTTCCCGATCCTGGAGTTGGGCACCAGCGCCAAGATGCTGTCCATCGTGCCGCTGATGGCCGGCGGCGGAATGTACGAGACCGGAGCGGGTGGTTCAGCACCCAAGCATGTCCATCAACTCGTCGAGGAGAACCACCTGCGGTGGGATTCCCTCGGCGAATACCTAGCTCTGGGAGCATGTTTCGAGGACATCGGCATCAAGACCGATAACGAGCGGGCCAAAATCCTGGGCAAGACGCTCGACGACGCGATCGGCAAGCTGTTGGACAACAACAAGAGCCCGTCGCGCAAGACCGGTGAGCTCGACAACCGTGGCAGCCAGTTCTACCTGGCGCTGTACTGGGCGCAGGAACTTGCCGCGCAAAGCGATGACGACGAACTGCGCAAGCACTTCGGCGCGCTGGCCGATGAGCTGGGTCAGGACGAAGACACCATCATCGCCGAACTCGCCAAGGCGCAGGGCGAATCCGTCGATATCGGCGGCTACTACCGGCTCGACGACGAGAAGGTCACCGCGGTGATGCGGCCGAGCAAGACGCTCAATGCCGCACTGTCGGCGGCGCGGGACTGAGCCTCAGTCCACCAGGCCGCGCAGCGTCTCGATCAGCTTGACCCGCTCGGCGGCCGTCGCGGCGATGGGTACCACGTTCAAGGTGGTCACCCCGGCCGCGCGGAAGGCCGCCACCCGTTCCTTGACGAACCCGGGCGTTCCGATCAGCGAGACGTCGCGCACCAGCTCGTCGGGAACGGCCTTGGCGGCACCGTCCTTGTCGCCGGCCAGATAGAGCTCCTGAATGCGGTCGGCCTGTGCGCCGTAGCCGTATCGAGTGGCCAGGGTGTGGTAGAAGTTTTTCCCCTTGGCGCCCATCCCGCCGATGTAGAGCGCCAGGTGCGGCTTGACGACTTCCCTTAGCGGCTCGACGTTTTCACCGATGGCCAGGGTGGGGCCGGCGAACACTTCCAGCTCCCCCAGGGCCGGGTCGCGATTGGACCGGCCGGTGGCCAGCGCGTTGCCCCAGACGTCTTGCGCCTTCTCCGGAAGGAAGAAAATGGGTTGCCAGCCCTCGGCGACCTCGGCGGCCAGCTCGACGTTCTTGGGTCCCAGTGCGGCTATCAGGACTGGAATGCGTTCCCGGACAGGCTTATTGATGAGCTTCAGCGCCTTGCCCAGCCCGGTGCCCTGTTCAGCGGGCAGCGGGATCGTGTAGTGGGCGCCGTCATAGCGCAGCGTCTCGCGCCGCCACACCTGGCGGCAGATCTCGATGACCTCGCGGGTGCGTGCAATCGGCGCGTCGTAGGGCACGCCGTGGAAACCCTCCATCACCTGGGGGCCCGAGGCGCCCAGGCCGAGGATGAATCGACCGTCGGAGACGTAGTCCAGACCGGCGGCGGTCATCGCGGTCAACGTGGGTGTCCGGGTGTAGAGCTGCAGGATTCCCGATGCCAGCTGAACGCGGTCGGTGCTGGCGGCGAGGTAGCCGAGCGCGCTCACCGCGTCAAACGAATAAGCTTCGGGGACAAAGACAATGTCCAAGCCGGCGCGCTCGAGATCGGCCACCTCGGCGGCTACCTCTTTGAAGCCGCCCGCGTAATTGATCCCTAATCCGATTCGCATGTCTGAGTCTTCGCTCCCTTTGTGCCGTTTTGGCCGCTAAGCCCGAGTGAACTGGTCGGCCAGTTCGACGGCGTCCTGCTGGATTCTGCCGAACTGTGCACCCATCGCTTCGGCCAAGGCCGTCGCACCGGAAAGCGGTCGCACCATCACCTTCAAGTCGTCGATCAGACCGTCGTCGTTGACGTGCAGCAAGTCGCAACCGTTGACCGTCACGCCGGGAGCGCCCACGATGCCGGCCTCGAACTCAAACGCGTGGTGATGGCCACTGGGGCCGTCGTGGATCTCACGGACATAGCGAAAGTCCTCGAAGACCCGCAGCACGCCGCGCAGGAACGCCGCGGTGATCGGCTTGCCAACGTAGGGCTTGAAGGCCACCGGGCTGGTGAATACGACGTCGTCGGCCAGCAGCGCGGCGATGGCCGCCTCGTCGCGTTCTTCGACCGCCTTGCGGAATGGATGGATAGCGGACACCGAGCACCTCGCGTCGTCAACTCTGTTGAATAGGTGTAGCTGACGCTAGAGCGCGGACGGCCGTACGTCTATGTGCAATTAGTCACTTTTTTGATTAATCAAATGTCGTACTATGGGCCGATGTCGCTGCATGACGCCGTGCTGGCCGCTCTTCTCGAGGGCGAGTCGTCCGGCTACGACTTGGCCAAAGACTTTGACGCCTCGGTGGCGAACTTCTGGATGGCCACACCGCAACAGTTGTATCGCGAGCTGGAACGTCTTGCCGAGCAGGGCCTGATCCAGGCACGCATCGTGCAGCAGGAACGCCGGCCCAACAAGCGGATGTTCTCGCTGACCGAAGCGGGACACGAAGCGATCCGGCAGTTCACCGGGCAGGCGCCGAAGCCCTCGGTGATCCGCGACGAACTGATGATCAAAGTCCAAGCCTTCGACGCCGGCGACGCGGTCGCCATCCGCGACTTGGTCATCGAACGGCGCGAATGGGCCGAGGCGAAAGTTCAACGCTACGAACGACTGCGCAACCGAATTCTCGATGGACACAGCGAAGAGGAATTTCTGGCCACGGCGCCGCGGGTGGGGCCTTACCTGACGCTGATGCGCGGAATCGCGTTCGAGGAAGAAAACCTCCGATGGGCCAGGCGTGCGCTGGCGATCATCGAGCAGCGTCAGGGCGCCGGGTTGCCCACCGCCTGAGGTCTAGCTGGCGGGCGGCTCGACAGCGCGGCTCGGCCGACTGCTGTGCTGGTCAAGGCTGTGCTGGTCGAGGAAGGCGGTGATCACTTCCGTGACCCGGGCCGGTGCCTCGAACATCGGGATGTGCCCGACGCCGTCGAGCTCGGTGATGCGTGTGCCGGCGGGCAGTTGAGCCTGGAAGTAGCGGTGTGAACGCGGTGCCGGGAAGACCCGGTCCTTTTGGCAGAGCACCAGGTGCGCGGGTACGGCGGTCTGGGCCAACTCCAGTAGCCCGGGCTGCAGCAGCGATTTGACCAGCAGCTGGAAGTAGGCCGGGCAGTTCGCCACGTCGTCGACGATGGCCTCGAGCTGAGTTTCGCTGACGCCGTCGGGCGTCCCGCTGATCGGCAGCGTGGCCAGTTGGCGGGCGAAGGGCAGACGCAGTGCCCGCGGTCCTAGCCAGCGAGCCGCCGCCCAGAACGGCATACCCGACACGAATTTTGCGATCACCTCGAACTTGGCCGGGGTCCAGCGGCTCCACCCGCCGGCGGGCGCGATGCCGGTGACAGTGCGCGCCCGTCCCCGACGCTCCAGCTCGAACGCGACCCATCCGCCCAGCGAGTTGCCGACGATGTGGGCGGTGTCCCAGCCCAATTCGTCGAGCTGTCGCTCGACGTGATCGGCCAGCACCGCCGAACTCAGAAACCAGGTACCGGACTTCGGCCCGCCGTTGTGGCCGGCCATCGTCGGGGCGAACACCTCGTAGCTGCCCGTGTCCGCCAATTGTTCGGCGACGTTCTCCCAGACCAGTTGCGAGATCAGGAACGGATGCAGCAGGACGACCGGTTCGCCAGACCCCAGGTGAATCGGCGGGCGAGTTGGCACCGAAGGCGACGGCGAGTGAGCGGAGCTCACGAGCGAGGAGCCGAGCAGACGGTCACCGAAGGCGACGGCGAGTGAGCGGAGCTCACGCGCGAGGAGCCGAGCAGACGCATGAAGCCGACATTATGGCGGTACCGCCGGTACCGCAAGGAGTGCTGGTGTTCGCGTGAAAAGATCAAGTCATCATGAGTACCGCACCACGCCGACGACGATGCAGAGCGGAGCGATGAGGAGGAGTGGCGTCGATGGGTAACGGCGGATCCCGCCGGGTTTTCTCCGGCGTGCAGCCGACCTCCGACTCGCTGCACCTCGGAAATGCGCTGGGTGCGGTGACTCATTGGGCCCAGTTGCAAGAGGACCACGACGCGTTCTTCTGCGTCGTCGACCTGCACGCCATCACCATCCCGCAGAACCCCGCTGTGTTGCGCCGTCGCACCTTGGTGACCGCCGCGCAGTACCTCGCGCTGGGTATCGATCCGCATCGCAGCACCATCTTCGTGCAGAGCCACGTTCCCGCGCACACTCAGCTGGCCTGGGTGCTGGGCTGCTTCACCGGCTTCGGTCAGGCCTCGCGGATGACACAGTTCAAGGACAAGTCGACGCGCCAGGGCAGCGATGCGACCACGGTGGGTTTGTTCACCTATCCCGTGCTGCAGGCCGCCGATGTGTTGGCCTACGACGCCGAGTTGGTGCCCGTCGGTGAAGACCAGCGCCAGCATCTGGAGTTGGCGCGCGATGTCGCGCAACGGTTCAACGGTCGTTTCCCGGACACGTTTGTGGTTCCCGAGGTCATGATCCCCAAGGCCACCGCGAAGATCTACGACTTGCAGGATCCGTCGTCGAAGATGAGTAAGTCCGCAGCCACCGACGCCGGTCTGATCAGCCTGCTCGACGCTCCAGCGGTGTCGGCCAAGAAGATTCGCTCTGCGGTGACCGACAGCGAACGGGAAATCCGCTTCGACCCGGACGCCAAGGCCGGTGTGTCGAATCTGCTGAGCATTCAGTCCGCGGTCACCGGTGTCGAAATCGCAGCCCTGGTGCAGGGATACGCGGGACGCGGTTACGGCGACCTGAAAAAGGACACCGCCGAGGCTGTCGTCGAATTCGTGACCCCGATCAAGACCCGGGTCGACGAATTGCTCACAGATCCAACGGAACTGGAGGAAGTACTGGCCGCCGGTGCGGCACGGGCCGACGAAGTAGCCGCAAAAACGGTCGACCGGGTCTATGACCGGCTCGGATTTCTCCCGAGACGTCCCTAGCCGGTTGTCGTGAGCGAGCCGGCCAAAGCAGGAATCCTCGATCGACTGCGGGCGCGGTACGAATGGTTCGACCACGCGATGCGCGCCAACGACCGATTCGAGGAATCCAAGGGCAACTTCTTCGCGGCCGGGCTGACCTACTACACGATCTTCGCGTTGTTTCCATTGCTGATGGTCGGCTTCAGCGCCGGCGGATTCCTGCTGTCGCGACGGCCCGATGTGCTGACCGGAATCGACCACAAGGTCAGGGCCGCGGTCCCGGGCGCATTGGGACAACAGGTCGTCGACCTGATGAACTCCGCGATCGCCTCGCGCGCGTCGGTGGGTGTCATCGGTTTGGCGGCGGCGGCCTGGGTGGGCCTGAACTGGATGAGCAATATTCGGGTGGCACTGAGCGAAATGTGGCGGCAGCAGAACGGTTCGCGGGGATACATCCGGACCAAGTTCTCCGATCTAGTGGCGATGGTGTCGTCGTTCGCGGCGATGCTGGCCACGCTCGCGCTCAGCGCGTTCGCCACCGCGGCGCCGATGGCCCGGGTGTTGGCACACCTGGGTATGCACAATGCGCCGCTGTTGGACGCGATCCTGCGCGCGGTGTCGTTATTGGTGTCGCTACTGTTGTCCTGGTTGGTGTTCAGCTGGATGATCGCCCGATTGCCAAGGGAACCAGTCGGTTTCGCGAGCTCGATTCGGGCTGCGCTGCTCGCGGCGATCGGCTTCGAACTGTTCAAGTTGGTCGCATCGATTTACTTGAAGTCCGTGCTGCACAGCCCGGCCGGTGCCACATTCGGGCCCGTGCTCGGCCTGATGGTGTTCGCGTATGTCACCGCGCGGCTACTGCTATTCGCCACCGCGTGGGCGGCGACATCGACGGAGGACACGTCGACGGGTGACCTGCCCGCGGTCCCGACGCACGAACCGACGGTGATCCCGGGCAGAGTGCAGGTGGACGACGGCATCACCACGCGGCAAGCACTGGCCGCGGCCGCGGTGGGAGCCGTTGTGGCGCTGGGCCTTTCCCGATTGGCCAGGCGTGACAAGGAGTAGCCTATCCGTTGCTGTCCGGCTGGGCCGAGCAGGACCAGCGGTCCGTCAGCTGACCAGCTTCAGGCCCGCGATGCAGCCGACCACACCGGCGATCAGCACCACCTTGATCGGCGATGCCGTCTCGTCGCCGGTCAGCATCGCGTAACCGACGGTGAGCACCGCCCCGATGCCGACCCAGACCGCATAGCTGGTCCCGGTCGGCAAGCTGCGCATCGCAAATGCCAGCCCGGCCATCGAGAACAGCAGCGAGACTGCGAAAACCAGCGAGGGCAGCAGCCGGGAAAAACCGTCGGAGCGATTCAGCGCGGTCGCCCACACCGCCTCCAGAACTCCGGACGCCACCAACACCAGCCAGGCCATCGCGCACCTCCCTCGCGCCGTCTTGTCCCTGGCCGGGTACGGTGCGCCTCGTCCGGTGTCAGCTGCTGACCCGTTCGACGGTAGCAAACCTTATCGGTCGGTCGACCAGCTGCCGCGGGCCATGACGGCACTGACCCGGTTATCCTGCTCCAGCACAACAAGGTTGGCCTCTGCACCGGCGCGCACGCTACCGACGCCCTCGATGCCGAGCGCCCGGGCCGGGGTTGTCGCCGTCATGCGCACCGCTGCGGCCAGCGCGACATCGCGGTCCGGGCCAACGCCCGCAACCGCATCGAAGAGCTGATCCACTGTCGCGGTGCTGCCGGCGATGGTCGACGTGCCGCGCACCCGCGCAACCCCCTCGACAACGTCGACCGGTACTGTGCCGAGCCGAAATTCGCCGTCGCTGACTCCGGCTGCGGCCGTGGCATCGGTGACCAATGCGATCCGGTCGGCGCCCAGCGCCTCGATCGTGGCGTTGACCACCGCTGGGTGGAGGTGAACCCCGTCGGCAATCAGCTCGACGGTGACCCTGGCATCCTGCAACAGTGCCAGCGCGGGCCCCGGCTCGCGGTGATGCAATGGTCGCATGGCGTTGAACAAGTGGGTGCCGACGGTTGCGCCGAGATCGATGGCGTGACGGGTCTGCTGGTAACTCGCATCCGTATGTCCAAGGGCCACAATCACTCCGGCATCGACCAGGCGGGTGATCGCATCGTGGCTGCCGGGGCGCTCGGGCGCCAGGGTGACCATCCGGATGGCGCCGTCGCCCGCGGTCAACAGGGTGTCGATCTCCGCCGGTGTCGGGTCACGCAGCTGCGTGGGGTCGTGCGCCCCGCAGTGCACCGCGCTGAGCCACGGCCCCTCCAGGTGGATACCGGCGATCACCCCTTCGCGTGCCGACTCGCCGAGCGCACACACGGCCGCAAGCAGATCGGCCGATGACGCCGTGACCAGGCTGGCCAGTGTCGTCGTGGTGCCGTGCGCCCGATGAAACCTCGCCGCGCGCAGGGTCTCTGAGCCGTCGCCCTTGGTGTACGTCGCGCCGCCGCCGCCGTGGACGTGGATGTCGACGAAGCCGGGCACAACCACCGCGTCGGGAAAGTCGAAGTCCGGGGGGTGCGGCGGCGGGCCCGGACCGCAGCCCAGGATCTGGGCGCCCGAGATTTGTACCCAGCCCGGGCGGCAGACGCCGTGCTCGAGTACGACGGTGTCCGCGGCGATCAGCGACATGCCGTGACACCCGTTGCCGCACTGGGAGTTTCGTCAGGCCAGCGGCCGTTGCTTTCCCAGAAGTGGCGGATGTCTTCGAGCTGTCGGCCTTTCGTTTCCGGGGCGAACCGGTACACGAGGAAGAATCCCGCCGTCGCCAACAGGGCGAAGACGCTGAACATTCCGGCGCCGCCCAGCGTGTTGAGCATCGTCAGAAAGACGGATTCGATCAGCGCGTTGGCTGTCAGGTTGGCGGTGAGCATCGCGCTGGAGCCCAGCGACCGCAGGTGCGCCGGGAAGCTCTCCCCGGCGTAGACCCAGACCAGCGCCCCGAAACCGAAGGTGAAGCCCATGGTGAACAACAGCAGGCCGGCGTACCCGAAACCCGACACGGCGCTCGATTTCGCCGCGAACACGGCGATCAGCACCAGGTCGCCAAGGATCATCGCGGTGATGCCGGACAGCAGGAGAGGCCGGCGTCCGACCCGATCGACGAGAACCAACGAGGCCAGCACAGCGGTCAGCGAAGCCAGCTGCACCAGCGCGGGCAGCACGAGCAATGAGAAATTGCCCTCGAATCCCATGGCTTGGAACAGCAGCGGGCTGTAGTAGATGATCCCGTTGATGCCGCTCAGCTCGGCGAAGAAGCCGAGGCCGACGACGAACGCGGTGGCGCGCAGGTAGGGCAAGCGCAGCATCTCGAGGAACGAGCCGCCCCGTTCTTCGCGCATCGCTTCGGCGATCTCGGCGAGTTCCTGCTCGACATCGCGGTTCGGTTCGACCCGAGCCAGCGCTTGACGGGCGTCGTCGATCCGGTTTTTGAACAGGTACCACCGGGCGGTATCGGGCATGGTCGCCAGCAGCGGAAGGACCAGCAGCGCCGGGACAGCGGCCAGCCCGAGCATCCACCGCCAGCTACCGGAATCCGCCAGCGCAAATGCCGCAAGGTAGCCGGCGATGATCCCGAGAATCGTGGCCACCTGGTAAGTGACCAACAGCGAACCCCGCAGTCGCGCCGGCGCCGATTCGGCAATGAACACCGGAGTCACCACGGCGGACAGCCCAATGGTCATGCCGAGCAACATTCGTGCCGCCATCAGCCACGGCATCGACGCCGCAGCGGCGCCCAGCAGTGAGAACACCGCATAGCCGCCGGCCACCAGCATCATCGATCGTCTGCGTCCGATCGCGTTGGCCAGCACGCCGCCGCCGAGCGCTCCGCAAATCTGCCCGATGACCACGGTCGTCGTGAGCAGTTCCTGCTTGCGGATGGTCAGATTGAATTCGTTGCTGATGAACAGCAATGCGCCCGCGATGTTGGACAAGTCGTAGCCGCAGACGATACCCAGGCTCGCTGCAGCGACGGCTATCAGCAACCGTCGTCGCGTTCGCAGTGACTCGGCGATGCGGCTCACGATCTCCCCTCCGGGGTAGCCGCCCGGTCCGTGGTCGCTGCCTAGTGCTGCGGCCGTCGGTTCGTCGAGCGGGCCACCAAAATCAAGCCGAACACGACGACCGTACCGATCACCGCCACACCGACCCTAACCGGCAGCGCGTCCCCGGCGGGTATCAGCGCGGCGGCGTCCGCGGCGGGTCCAGCGGCGGTGTCGCCGGCGGCGGCGGGGCCGGGCGTCGTCAACGACGGGTCGGGTTCGATCAGCGTGCCGACCCGGGTTCCCGACGCGGTCGCGAAACCATAATCCAGTAAATGAGCCGCTTGCTGCCATGGCGCGATCGGCTGACGGGTGCCGTGCAGCAACACCGCCATCAGCCGGCGCCCGTCCCGGTTTGCGGCGCCGACGAACGTCTGACCCGCATCGTCGGTGTAGCCGGTCTTGCCGCCGAGCGCACCCGGGTAGTGGTAGAGCAGTTGGTTGTCGTTTTCCAGCTCGTAGTTGGGATGCTCGGCGTGACCGGGGAAATCGAACTTCTCGGTGTGCACGATGTCGGCGAAAGTCCCGTTCTGCCAAGCGAATCGGTAGAACAACCCGATGTCGTACGCCGATGTGCTCATCCCGGGTCCGTCCAGGCCCGAGGGTGTCACGGCGCGGGTGTCGCGTCCGCCGAGTTTGGCCGCCAGCATGTTGATCTTCTCCAACGCCGTCGGCATGCCGCCCAATTGCATGGCCAGCGAGTGCGCCGCGTCGTTGCCGGAGTGCATCAGCAACCCGTGCAGCAGCTGGTTGACGGTGTAGGTGCCGCCCGGGGCGACGCCGACCCGGGTGCCCTCCGCGGCGGCATCCTCCGGCGTGCCGTCGACGGTCTTGTTGAGGTTGAGTTCACGCAGCGACGCCATCGCCACGAGCACCTTGATGACACTGGCCGGGCGGTGACGACCGTGCGGGTCACGCGCGGCGATCACGGCACCGCTGTCCAGGTCGGCGATCACCCAGGCCTCGGCTGAGATGTCGCCGGGCACTGGGGGCGTGTTGACGGCGGTGACGACGCCGCACCCGCCGAGCGAGTTGCCGCCGATCGGTGACGGCGGTAACGGCAGCGGCAACGGTGGGTCGCCGGCCTGCGGGACTTCCGACGAGTCCACCGCAGGCGGAGTCGCCACTTTGTACGGGCACAGGTCGTGTACGACGGCGGGCTCGGCGAGCGCCGCGGGCATGCCGAGCAGCGCGGGCGCCGTCAGCAGGAAACCCGCCGCTGCCAGGCATGACGCAGTTCTGAAGAGTCCCATCGTTTGTGCAGATTAGGCGATCGACGGCCCGATTCCCGGGAGCCGCGCTGTGACTGGTGTTACGGAAGTTGCAAATCTAGATAACAGACGCCGGTGCCGCCGATGCGGCCGAGCCATAGCCGTCCGGGCGTCTCCACTACACCGGTGGCCAGGCCGAAGTCGGCGTGCTGGGTCCGGAGCTGGGTCACCAGATGTCCGTCGTCGGGGTCGAAGGCAGCCACCCACACCGTCGGCTTCGGATCGGGCAGCCAGCGGTAGGGCAGCACCCGCCACATCAGGCTGCGGATGATCGGCGCACGCGGGCCCAGCCATTCGTTGAGCCGGTTGCGGTCGGAGACCAGCGCCACCCAGATCCGGCCGTCCAGACCGGTCGAGATGTTGTCGGGATAGCCCGGCAAAGCGGTGACCAGCGCGGTGATCGTGCCGGCCCGTTCTCCGGTCAGCCAATACTTCGACAGCCGGCACCCCGCGCTCTCGGCGAACACCACCGCGGACTCGTCGGCGGTCAGCGTCACGCCGTTGGCGAACTGAAGACCGCGGGCAAGCTGGCTGACCGTGCCGTCGGGAGCACGCCGAAACAGCGAGCCGCTCGGGCGCCCCTCGATGACCGAGCCCTTGTAGTACTCGTAGTAGAACCGGCTCGTTGATTCAGTGAAATAGATTGTGCCATCTGTTGATTCGACGGCATTTGAGCAGAAGGTCAGCGCCCGGCCGGCCACTTCGGGGACCAACGCCTCGATCGTCCCGGTGGACGGGTCGTATCGCAGCAGGCCGCGGTGGCTGTCGCAGATCAGCAGGCGGCCGTCGCGGGCCATCGCCAGCCCCAAAGGTCGCCCGCCGGTGTCGGCGACCACCTGCACCGAGCGGGCGTCGGGGCTGATCCGGACGATGCGGCCATCCTCGACGCCGGTCCAGATGTTGCCCTCGCCGTCGGCGACGACGTCCTCGGGTGCAGTGCCGGGCACCGCGACCACGTGCGGTGCCGCCGTGAGGTCGGGCGCGGGCAACGGCCGCGACGGCGGTGGCTGCCACCGGATCGGGTCGATGCTCGGCTTGGGCATCTAGCCGCTCCTCCTCATCGCTGCGCTCTGCATCGTCGCAGGCTGGGCATCTACAGCTCGGTGGCTGCCAGGTCCACGTGCGCGACGGCCGGGAAGCTAATCGTGCCCATCCACAGCTTGCCGGCCGCCTCGACCACGCCGGTGACGGCGCCGAAGTCCGGATGCTTGGTGCGCAGGCCGGCGACGGCCGCACCGCTGTCCGGGTCGAACGCGACTGCCCAGACTTCCGGCTTGATCTGGAGCTGCAGCCGATCGGGCAAGCGCCACGCCAATTTACGGATGATCGGGGCCCGCGGCAGCATCCATTCCAGCACCGCGTTCGCTTCGCTCACCATCGCGGTCCAGATTCGGCCGTCGGCACCGGTGGACACATTGTCGGGCATTCCTGGCAGGTTCACCGCCAGCGGTGTCACCGATCCGGCCTGCGGCCCAGTCAGCCAGTACTTCGACAGGCGGCGCGCCTGGGTCTCGGCGAATACCAACGCCGACCCGTCCGCCGTCTCGGTCAACCCGTTGGCGAAGTACAGCCCGTCGACCAGCGTGGCGACGTTGCCATCCCTGTCGAGCCGGTATAGGCAGCCGCGGCCGCGCGCCTCCACGATAGGTGCGGTGAAGTGCTCGAAATTAAAGTCGGGCGTTGATTCGGTGAAATATATTGTGCGATCCCGTGTTTCGGTGACGTTCGAGCAGAATTTGAGTCGTCTGCCCGCGATTGATTCGACAAGCACATCCAGCTTGCCGCTGACCGAGTCGAGGGCGAGCAATCCACGATAGCTGTCGCAGATCAAGACTCGGCCATCACCAGCGATGTGCAGACCGAGTGGACGCCCGCCAGTGTTGGCGATGACCGCGGGCACGCCGCCACCGGCCGGGATTCGCACGATGCGCCCGTCCTCGAGTCCCGTCCACAATTGGCCGGCCGAGTCGGCGACGACGTCCTCGGGCCCATTTCCTGGGAGCGGGACGACCGTAATGTCCGCGTCCGGCATGTCGGGCAACGGCTCGACCGGGGGCGGTTGCCACCGGACCGGGTCAATACCTGGTTTGCGCCCCATGCCCAAACTTTAGAGTCGCGCGCGGGTCGCCGTAAGCACATCCCGCAGGATGGCTTCGATGGTCTCGAACTCGACAGGCCCGCTGATCAGCGGGGGTGCGATGACGATCGCAGGGTCGCCGCGGTCGTCGGTGCGGCAGTACAACCCGGCTTCGAAAAGGCCCGCCGACACTCGGCTCAACAGCGAGCGCTTCTCGTCGCCGTCGAAGGTCTGCTTGGTCTCCTGGTCTTTGACCAGTTCGATGGAGTAGAAGTAGCCCTCGCCGCGGACATCCCCGACGATCGGCAGGTCGTATAGCCGCTCCAGGGCGGCGCGCAGCGCGGGGGACTGCTGTTTGACGCGGTCGTTGAGGCCCTCGCGCTCGAAGATGTCGAGATTGGCCAACGCGACCGCCGCCGACACCGGGTGCCCGCCGAAGGTGTAGCCGTGCGGGAACATCGTGTCGCCGTCGTTGAACGGCTCGAACACCTTCTCGCTGGCGATCATCGCGCCCAGCGGCGAATACCCCGACGTCAACCCCTTGGCGCAGGTGATCATGTCGGGCAGGTAGCCGAAATCATCACAGGCGAACATCGACCCGATGCGGCCGAACGCGCAGATCACTTCGTCGGAGACCAGCAGCACGTCGTAGTCGTTGCAGATCTCCCGGACCCGTTCGAAATACCCCGGCGGCGGCGGGATCGAGCCGCCCGCGTTCTGCACCGGCTCCAGGAAGACCGCGGCGACGGTGTCGGGTCCCTCGAACTCGATGGCCTCGGCGATCCGATCGGCGGCCCACCGCCCGAAGGCCTTGACGTCGTGCTGGAACGGTTCGGGCGCACGGTAGAAGTTGGTGTTCGGCACCCGAAAGCCGCCAGGAGTGACCGGCTCGAACGGAGCTTTGTACTTCGGCAGGCCGGTGATCGCCAGCGCTCCCTGGGTGGTGCCGTGGTAGGCGACCGCCCGCGAGATGACTTTGTGCTTACCGGCTTTGCCGGTGAGCTTGAAGTACTGCTTGGCCGCCTTCCACGCGGTCTCGACCGCCTCGGTGCCGCCGCTGGTGAAGAACACCCGGTTCAGGTCGCCCGGAGCGTAGCGCGCGAGCCGCTCGGAGAGCTCGATCGCGGTCGGCGTCGCGTATCCCCACAGCGGGAAGAACGCCAGCGTCTCGGCTTGCCGGGCCGCGGCTTGGGCGAGTTCGGCGCGGCCGTGGCCGACCTGCACTGTGAACAGACCCGACAGCCCGTCGAGGTAGCTTTTGCCGCGGTCGTCGAAGATCGTCACCCCTTCGCCGCGGGTGATGATCGGCGGCGTGATGCCCGGGCCGTGCCGGGCGAAGTGCAGCCAGAGGTTGTCGAGCATCGTGTTGGTGAAGGTTACGCTCGGGTCATGACCTCCGCGGAGCAGGCCGCCCGGTGACGATGCGGAACGCGCAGCGTTCTGAGGAGGAGCCGGGCAATCAGGTCAGCGAATTCGAGGCGTTGCGGCCACATCTGGTGGCGGTGGCGTATCGATTGACCGGAACAGTGGCCGATGCCGAGGACATCGTGCAGGACGCCTGGCTGCGCTGGGATGCCGCCGAGAACCGCCACCAGATCGGTGATTTGCGGGCATGGTTGACGACGGTTGTGAGCCGGCTGGGTCTGGACCGGCTGCGTTCGGCGGCCCACCGGCGGGAAAGCTATGTGGGCCAATGGCTACCGGAACCGGTGGTGACCGGTTTGGCCGGTGACGACCCGCTGTCGGTGGTGGTGGCCCATGAGGACGCCCGGTTTGCGGCGATGGTGGTGCTCGAGCGCCTGTCTCCCGATCAGCGGGTCGCGTTCGTTCTGCACGACGGGTTCGCGGTGCCGTTCGCCGACGTGGCCGACGTGTTGGGGACAACCGAGAGCGCCGCCCGCCAGCTCGCGTCGCGGGCCCGCAAGGCCGTCACTGCGTCGCCGCCGCCCGAACCTGACCCCTCGCACAACGAGGTGGTCGGCCGGCTGATGGCCGCGATGGCCGTCGGCGACCTGGAAGCCGTGGTAGCGCTGCTGCATCCCGACGTGAGCTTCGCCGGCGATTCGAATGGCAAGGCGCCCACGGCGGTTCAGGTGATCCATGGGGCGGACAAGGTGGTCCGGTTCATGTTCGGTCTTGCGCAACGCTACGGCCCGTCGATGTTTTCGGAGTCTGCGCTGGCATTGGTCAATGGCGAACTCGGTGTTTACACGGCCGGCTGTCCCGCCACCGACGGGTACCGTGAGATGCTGCCGCGGATCACGGCCGTGACAGTGCGAGACGGAAAGGTCTGCGCGCTATGGGATATCGCCAATCCCGATAAATTCACCGGCTCTCCGTTGCGGTCTCGTCGAGCCACGGAACCCGGCATGCGTCACCGGAATTGAAACCCTGCTCGGTGATGCCCAACGCGGAATTCATGCGGGCGCGCATGTTCTCCACCCCGATCTGATAGGTCAGCTCGATCACGCCGTTGTCACCGAAGCGTCGACGCAAATCGCCGACCTGCTCGTCGGTGACGGTGTGCGGATCGGTGGTCATCGCATCGGCGTAGGCGATGGCGGCTCGTTCATCGTCGGTGAATCGCGGTGACGTGGCGTAGTTGTCGATGTCCTGGAGCCGCTCTACGTCCAGGCCGTCGAGACGCTGCAGCATGGATCCGAAGTCAACACACCAGGAGCAGCCCACCGTGCGCGCGGTCCACAACACTGCCAGCTCACGCACGTTGGCAGGCAGCTTGCGTGACGCCGACCGCAACATCGTCTCGTGCACGGCGTTGGCGACCAGCAGGCGCGGATGGTGAGCTGTCACCGCGAACGGCTCGGGAACTTCGCCGAAACGCCCTTTGGCGTACCGGTACATGACGCGGATCAGCCAGTTGGCCCGTTTCGGAGGTAAGGGTTCGATGCGGGTTTTCGGTGTCATATCCATCAGACGAGACGACCCGCGAATGTGTGACACAGCCCCGTGAGCAGACGCAGAGTCGCACGCTCAGGGCCCGCACAGTGCGATTCTGCGACTGCTCGCCGAGGAAACTCAGCGGGTGAACATCAACGCGCGCTTGACCTCTTGGATCGCCTTGGTCACCTCGATGCCGCGCGGGCAGGACTCGGTGCAGTTGAACGTGGTGCGGCAGCGCCACACCCCGTCGACCTCGTTGAGGATGTCGAGTCGCTCGGCGGCGGCCTCGTCGCGGCTGTCGAAGATGAAGCGGTGCGCGTTGACAATGGCCGCGGGGCCGAAGTAGCTGCCCTCGGTCCAGAACACCGGACAGCTGGTGGTGCACGCCGCGCACAGGATGCATTTGGTGGTGTCGTCGTAGCGGGCGCGGTCGGTCTGGCTCTGAATCCGTTCCCGCGTCGGGGGATTGCCGCCGGTGATCAGGTAGGGCTTGACCGCGCGGTAGGCGTCGAAGAACGGTTCCATGTCGACGATCAGATCTTTTTCCACCGGCAGTCCGCGGATCGGCTCGATCGTGACGGTCAGCCCTTTTTTGGGCTTGCTCGGCAGCAGGTCGCGCATCAGTACCTTGCATGCCAGCCGGTTCTTGCCGTTGATCCGCACCGCGTCGGAGCCGCACACGCCGTGCGCGCAGGACCGCCGGAAGGTCAGGGTGCCGTCCAGGTAGCTCTTGACGTAGATCAGCAGGTTGAGCAGCCGGTCGGTTGGCAGGCAGGGCACCCGGAAGCTCTGCCACCCGCCGGAATCCGCGTACTGGTCCGGGTTTTCCGGGTTGAACCGGGAGATCCGCAGGGTCACCATCACCGAGCCCTCGGCTATCGGTGGCAGTGGCGGGTCTCCGGCCGGCACGGTCGGGACGTCCGAGACATCCGAGCTCATCAGTACTTCCGTTCCTTGGGTTCGTAACGGGTCTGCACCACCGGTTTGAAGTCCAGCCGGATGTCACTGAGCAGATCGCTGCCCTGTTTGTAGGCCATGGTGTGGCGCATGTAGTTGGTGTCGTCGCGGTTGGGGTAGTCCTCCCGGGCGTGGCCGCCGCGAGTTTCCTTGCGGTTCAACGCACCGACGACGGTGACTTCGGCCAGCTCCAGCAGGAAGCCGAGCTCGATTGCTTCCAGCAAGTCGCTGTTGAAGCGCTTGCCCTTGTCGTGCACCGAAATTCGGGAATACCGCTCTTTGAGCGCATGAATGTCGGTAAGAGCCTGCTTGAGCGTCTCCTCGGTGCGGAACACTGCGGCGTTGTTGTCCATCGTCTGCTGCAACGCGCCGCGGATGTCGGCGACCCGCTCGTTGCCGTGCTCGGACAGGATGTCGGCGACCCAGCCGACCACCATCGACGCCGGGTTCGGCGGCATGTCGACGAAGTCGTGGCCTTTCGCGAAATGGGCCGCGGCGATTCCGGCGCGACGACCAAAAACGTTGATATCCAACAGCGAATTGGTGCCCAGCCGGTTGGCGCCGTGCACCGATACGCATGCGCATTCGCCGGCGGCGTACAGACCCGGCACGGTGTCGGTGTTGTCCCGCAACACCTGACCGGTGATGGTCGTGGGGATACCGCCCATCACATAGTGACATGTCGGGTAGACCGGAACCAGCTCGGTGACCGGGTCCACCCCGAGATACGTGCGGGCGAATTCGGTGATGTCCGGCAGTTTGGCGGCCAGCACATCCGCACCAAGATGGCGGACGTCGATGTAGACGTAGTCCCTGTGCGGGCCGGCGCCGCGGCCCTCCAGCACTTCGCGCACCATCGAGCGGGCGACGATGTCGCGGGGTGCCAGGTCCACGATCGTCGGCGCGTAGCGCTCCATGAAGCGCTCGCCCTCGCCGTTGAGCAGCCGGCCGCCTTCGCCGCGTACCGCCTCGGAGATCAAGATGCCGAGACCGGCCAAGCCGGTCGGATGAAATTGATGAAATTCCATGTCCTCCAAGGGAAGTCCCTTTCGGAACACGATGCCGATGCCGTCGCCGGTCAAGGTGTGCGCGTTGGACGTGGTCTTGTACATCCGGCCCGAGCCGCCAGTGGCGATCACGACGGCCTTGGCGTGGAAGATGTGAATCTCTCCGGTGGCCAGTTCGTAAGCGATCACGCCGGTGGCGACGGGGCCGCTGGGGGTCTGGGTGAGCGCGAGGTCAAGCGCGTAGAACTCGTTGAAGAACTCCACGTCGTGCTTGACGCAGTTCTGGTACAGCGTCTGCAGAATCATGTGGCCGGTGCGGTCGGCGGCGTAACAGGATCTGCGCACCGGGGCCTTGCCGTGGTCGCGGGTGTGCCCGCCGAAGCGGCGTTGGTCGATGCGGCCTTCAGGAGTCCGATTGAACGGCATCCCCATCTTCTCCAGGTCGAGCACCGCGTCGATGGCTTCCTTGCACATGACCTCCACCGCGTCCTGGTCGGCGAGATAGTCGCCGCCCTTGACGGTGTCGAAGGTGTGCCATTCCCAGTTGTCGTCTTCGACGTTGGCCAGCGCCGCGCACATGCCACCCTGGGCCGCACCGGTGTGGCTGCGGGTCGGGTAGAGCTTCGTCAAAACCGCTGTGCGCACCCGAGGTCCGGCCTCCACGGCCGCCCGCATGCCGGCACCGCCGGCGCCGACGATCACCACGTCGTAACGGTGTTCGCTGATCACCGGTCAGCCTCCGATGTTCGGGTCGAACGTCAACAGCACATAGGTTCCCAGCACCAACGTGAACACCATCGACAATGCCAGCAGGGTGTTCAGCCAGAAGCGAGTGGAATCCTTGCGGCTGTAGTCGTCGATGATAGTGCGAAGGCCGTTGCCGCCATGCAGCTGCGCGAGCCAGAGCAGCAGCAGGTCCCAGGTCTGCCAGAACGGCGAATGCCAGCGCTGCGCAACGTAGTTGAAGTCGATCCGATAAACGCCGTCTTGCCACATCAGCATCACGAATAGATGCCCCAGCGCCAAGAACACCAGCACGATGCCGGAGAACCGCATGAACAGCCAGGCGTATTTCTCGAAGTTCGGCATGCCGGCGCGTCGGCGTGGGGCGCGCGGGTTGTCCAGGCTGGCCGGGCGGTCGTGGCTGCGCTGCCGGATCGGCGCGAGCTTCCCGCGGCCGAGCTGAAGATCGGGGGAACTCATCGCAAGTGCCCGATCATGTGGACGGCGATGACGACGGCGGCCGGGACGATCACCAGCAGCCACATCACGCCGATCGTCCACAACATCAGCCGTTGATAGCGCGGGCCCTGTGCCCAGAAGTCGATCAAGATGACCCGGATGCCGTTGAGCGCGTGGTAGAGCACCGCGGCCACCAGCCCGAGCTCCATCAAGCCCACGATCGGTGTCTTGTAGGTCGAGATCACTTCGTCGTAGGCCTGCGGGCTGATCCGGACCAGCGCGGTGTCCAGCACGTGGATGAACAGGAAGAAAAAGACGGTCGCACCCGTGATGCGGTGCAGCACCCATGACCACATCCCCGGATCACCCCGATAGAGGGTGCGGCGCAGACGCCGTGTGCGCGATGATCCGTCCGGCCTGGCCGGATTCGCAGATGTCGTCGTCGTCATCAGCGTCTCCACTTCTGTCACTGCAGTGGGCTACTTAATTTAGTCCCATTCTTACGGTCAAATCAGCCGCTTCGTGTCCGGCGCCGCTTTCGTCCGCGCAGAACCTAGGCTGGCCTTGTGAATTAGCCAACACTGAATGGGACTGAACGGGGTAGTCGGATGCATTGCGATCACACGGGGTATCGGGGCCGTGCCCGCCGCGGTTGACTGGAAACAGCTGCGGGACAAAGCAATCCAAGCAGCAGACGGTGCTTATGCGCCATATTCGAAGTTTCCGGTAGGCGCCGCCGCGCTGGTCGACAGCGGTCGGATGATCACCGGCTGCAATGTGGAGAATGTCTCATATGGCCTGGGTCTCTGCGCTGAGTGCGCCGTGGTGTGCGCTTTGCATTCGACCGGTGGCGGCAGGCTGGTCGCACTCGTCTGCGTGGACGGCGCCGGCGCACTGTTGATGCCGTGCGGCCGCTGCCGTCAGGTGTTGTTGGAGCACGGGGGACCGGATTTGCTCATCGATCACCCCGACGGGCCCCGGCGGCTCGGCGACTTGCTGCCCGACGCGTTCGGTCCGGATGACCTCGCGACTTACCACCGGGGCCGCGGATGAACCGCCACGATGCACCGACGCTGATCAGAGCAAAACGCGACGGGGGTCGGCTGTCGGACACCGCGATCGACTGGATCATCGACGCCTACACCGACGGGCGGGTGGCCGACGAGCAGATGTCGGCGCTGCTGATGGCGGTGTTCCTGCGTGGCATGGACTACCGCGAGACCGCACGCTGGACGACGGCCATGGTGGCCTCGGGGGAGCGGATGGATTTCACCGACCTGCGGCGTGGCGGCAGCCCGCTGCGGACCGTCGACAAACATTCCACCGGCGGGGTGGGCGACAAGATCACGCTGCCGCTGGTGTCGGTGATCGCCGCGTGCGGTGGCGCCGTGCCACAGACCTCCGGCCGCGGACTCGGGCACACCGGCGGCACCTTGGACAAGCTGGAGTCGATCGCCGGCTTCACCGGGCAGCTAACCAGCCAGCAAGTGCGTCAACAGCTTTGCGATGTCGGCGCGGCCATCTTCGCGGCCGGGCAGCTGGCCCCGGCCGACGCGAAACTCTATGCGCTGCGCGATATCACCGCCACCGTCGAATCGCTGCCGCTGATCGCGAGTTCGGTGATGTGCAAGAAGATCGCCGAGGGGGCCGGTGCGCTGGTGCTCGACGTCAAGGTGGGCTCCGGCGCGCTGCTGCGTTCGGAATCGCTGTGTCGCGAGTTGGCCGAAACCATGGTCGCACTCGGCGCCGAGCATGGGCTGCCGACCTGTGCGGTGTTGACCGACATGAATCGTCCACTGGGCGCGGCCGTCGGCAACGCCGTCGAAGTCGCCGAAGCGCTGGAGGTATTGGCCGGCGGTGGCCCGCCCGATGTGGTGGAGCTGACCGTGCGACTGGCTCGCGAGATGATCGAGATCGCCGGTATCGACCGGCGGGATCCGGAGCAGACATTGCGCGACGGGACCGCGATGGACCGGTTCCGCGCACTGATCGCCGCGCAGGGCGGGGACTTGTCCGTACCGTTGCCGGTTGGTAAGTACTCCGACACCGTCACCGCCGCCCGAAGCGGCACAATGGGCGATATCGACGCAATGGCGGTGGGGTTGGCGGTGTGGCGGCTCGGAGCGGGCAGATCCCGTCCGGGCGAACAAGTCCAGCCCGGGGCCGGGATCCGGATCCACCGACGTTCCGGATGTCCGGTGGCAGCTGGTGAGCCGCTGTTCACGCTGTACACCGATACTCCGGAACGTTTCCAGCCGGCGATGGCCGAGCTGGATTCGGGTTTCACCGTCACCGATGCGCCGCCGGTCCGGCGGCCACTGATCATCGATCGGATCACCCGATGACGACGCCACCGAGCCCGGAGACGATCAAGCGGGCACCCAAGGCGTTACTGCACGACCACCTCGACGGCGGCCTGCGCCCGGCGACCGTGATCGACATCGCGGGCCAGACCGGCTACGACGGCCTGCCGGCCACCGACGTCGACGAACTTGCCCGGTGGTTTCGCACCGCCTCGCACAGCGGATCGCTCGAGCGTTACCTCGAACCGTTCTCGCACACCGTCGCGGTGATGCAGACGCCCGAGGCGTTGCACCGGGTCGCCTACGAATGTGTGGAAGACCTGGCCGCCGACTCGGTGGTCTACGCCGAAGTGCGGTTCGCCCCCGAGCTGCACATCAACCGCGGACTGTCGTTCGACGCCGTCACCGACGCGGTGCTCGCAGGTTTCGTCGACGGGGAGAAGGCGGCCGCCGCGGCAGGGCGTCCCATCGTGGTGCGCTGCCTGGTCACCGCTATGCGCCACGCCGCGGTGTCCCGCGAGATCGCCGAGCTGGCGATCCGGTTCCGCGACAAGGGCGTGGTCGGTTTCGACATCGCCGGCGCGGAGGCCGGTTACCCGCCGACCCGGCATCTGGATGCGTTCGAGTACATGCGAAACAACAATGCCCGCTTCACAATTCATGCCGGTGAGGCGTTCGGACTGCCGTCCATTCAGGAGGCGATCTCGTTCTGCGGCGCCGATCGGCTGGGCCACGGGGTGCGTATCACCGACGATATCGAGGTTGCCGGGGATGGCGCGGTACACCTCGGTCGGCTAGCGTCGATTCTGCGGGACAAGCGGATTCCGCTCGAGCTGTGTCCGAGTTCCAACGTGCAGACCGGGGCGGTGGACAGCATCGCCGAGCACCCGTTCGACCTGTTGGCCCGGGCGCGATTCCGGGTGACCGTCAACACCGACAACCGGCTGATGAGCGATACGACGATGACTCGTGAAATGTCGGTTCTGGTCGACACATTCGGCTACGGCTGGATTGAACTCCAGCGGTTCACCATCAATGCGATGAAGTCCGCGTTCATCCCGTTCGATCAGCGGCTGGCGATCATCGACGAGGTGATCAAACCGCGCTACGCCGTGCTGGTGGGGTAGCGGCCGGCTACATGACGATGTGGCCGGCGTCGACGGGCACCGCTATGCCGGTCACGTAGCGGGCCCGCGGGCTGACGAGCCACAGCACCGCTTCGGTAACGTCTTGCGCCTCGACCAGCGGAACGTCGGGCAGCAGAGTTTGCGAAACGGCCGGGTTGGGGTTCGCGGTCATCCCGTTGATCACGAAGTCGTTGATGATCATCGGTGTCGCAACACCGCTGGGGTTGACCGAGTTGACCCGAATCTTATGTGGTGCATACGCATTCGCTGCTGAGCGCATCAGGCCCACCACGCCGTGCTTGGACGCGGCGTAGGCGAACATCGCGGCGCTGCCGTCGCCGCCGCGACCGATCAAGCCTTGCGACGAGCTGACCAAAACGACCGACCCACCCCGTCCCTTGCGGATGATGGACGGCACGGTCGCCAACATCGTGTGCCAGGCACCCTTGAGATTGGTGTCGACGATGGTGGTGAATACCGGTTCGGCGCGCGCGTCCGGGTCGCCGATCGCCACCACTCCGGCGTTGGCGATGACGATGTCGATGTCGCCGAGTTCGTCGATGCCGGCCTGCACGCCGGCCTCCAACGCTGCCAGCTCGCGAACATCGGCGACGACGGGCACCACGTTGCGATCGGCCTCCTGCACCAGCCGTACGGTCGTCTCGAGATCGGATTTGGTCGCCAGCGGGTAGGGGATCGCGTCGACATCGCTGCAGATGTCGACCGCGATGATGTCGGCGCCCTGCTTGGCCAGCGCGACGGCATGGCTGCGGCCCTGACCGCGCGCCGCGCCGGTGATGACGGCGACGGTGTTGTCGAGTTCACCCATGACGGGAAAGGTACCTGCCGATTCGACCCAAAACGACCGAGACGCAGGGCAGGTCTGCCACGATTGGGACTCGACATGACCGATAGTGCACGCGAGATCGCCAACCTGATTTACCGCTACGCCGAACTCCTGGATGCCGGCGATTTGGACGGAGTGGCCGGGTTGTTCGCGCACGGGCACATCTGCGGAGTCGAAAACGGGCCGCCGGAGACGGTATTCAGCGGAGTGGCCGGGGTGCGGCAGATGTATGAGATGGCCACCCGGATCTATGAGGATGGCACCCCGAAGACCAAGCACAACACCAGCAATGTGCAGCTCGAGATCGACGAGACCGACGGTGCGGCGCGCAGCACGTCGTACTACTGCGTCACGCAGGCAACGGCCGCCCTGCCGTTACAGGTCATCGTGACCGGGCACTACAAGGACACCTTTCACCGTCTGGGCGGCGTCTGGTGGTTCGACAGTCGCACCATGTTCGTCGATCAGCTCGGCGACGTCAGCCAGCACCTGAAGTTCTGAAGCCGGCGGCTTGCGGCGTTATTCGCGCCTCATCCGCGACTCCACGAACCGCTCGAGTTCCTCCCACGCCCGTACCGCCTTCGCGTACGGGGGCGCGGGCTTGCTGACCGAGTCGGGGTCGAGGACATAGGCCGCAAGGTGACCCAGCGGCTGGTCGGCCGCCAGCGCCTCGTCGACGGTGTTCTCCTCGGCGTAGTCGCCGACATCGCGAAGGAACTCGATAGCCAAATCCAGCTGCTCGTGATCCAGCGCATCCGGACCGTCGGCGAAATCGCCGGCCAACCCGGTCAGGACGTAGACGTTGTCGTCGGTGATATCGATGTGCAACGAGCCATCGGTTGCCGCCGTGCGAATGTCGTCATAAGTGCTCAAGTCCGACAAATCGTGGTCGTGTTCATCGGCGAGATATCTGGCCAGCGCCCGCTCCGAGCCGAACACGCTGATTCTTCCGTTGCGCCCCAAGAAGATCGGGCGATCGTCGAAGTAACAGCGCAGGCTGTAGAAGGTGCCCGCGCCGGTCAGGATGCGGATCGGGTCGATGCCGACTTTCACCCAGAAATCCTCGTCGCCGCCGAGCACCACGTCGCCGTCACCGGCATGGGTCGTCCCGGCATCTTCAGGGTCCTTTACGGCCACGGTCTCCTGCTCGTCGGCGGCCCCGAGCCCATCCTCTTCGAGCGGTTCGACCTCTTCGACCGGTTCGGCCAGTTCGGCCGCGGCGACATCGGACACCGCGGTGTCCACCTTGGGGATGCTGACGATCTCCTCGACGGCGCTGAGCACGTCATCCCAGCTGCGCGCCACGACGTCGGCGATGGCATTCCAGCGCTTGAGCCCGGCCTTACCGGTGAAATGGTCGATGCCCCCGCTGAGCGTGCCCAGCGCGGGGTTGCCGTTGAAGAACTTCATCACTGCCGGCAGCTCGCAGACCGACCCGATCGACGCGACGATCGTCAACGTGTTCGCCAGCGCTGTCAGCGATTCTGCGGTCGGCTTGTCCGACACCAGCTCTTCGACCGCAACCAGGTCGAAGTGCTTGTCGTCGGCGGGCTCCAACTTGTGCGCGTTGGCCTCGGTCAGCGCTTTCCACGCCGGGTGGTCGACGAGATCGTTGTCGGTATTGGTGCGCACGAACGCGACCAAGTCGGCAGGTGTCTCGAAAATGTAGAGGTCTTCGTCTTTGCCGAGAAACGCCTCCCACTCGTCACCGGCGTCACGCCAGCGGGGTGCCCACACGGTGTAGCGGTCACCGTCGGTCAGGCTCAAGCGGATAGGCACGAGGTCAGCAGGCATGCGGCACACAATAGCGACGACCGCGCGCCGGACCGGGGTCAGGCACCCCAGATGTCGGTGATCGCGGGGGCCCGCGTTGCGTAGCCGAGCTTGGGCAGCCCGTACATCTGCTCGAGGGTGGACAGCACGTTGTAGTGACTGATCGGCTCGTCGTAGCTGCCTGGCCGCACGTTGGCGCCGTAGAACACGGTCGGAATCTGGTTGCGGGCGGTGTTGTCGTCCTCGTCCCAGGTCAGGATCAGCAGGCTGTTGTTGGCCCTCGCCCACGAGGCGTATTGCGACAAGTTCTGGTACAGCCACTGGTCGCCCTGCGCGATCGAGCCGTCGTGCATGTCGTTGTCGAGGTTGGGGATGACCATCGAGACGGTCGGCAGGCCGGCGTAATTGGACGGAGCCGGAAACGCCGAGAACGGAAGCGAGCGCGAGTTCGGGATGTTGGTGAAGCTGGCCCACGGCACGTGCTTGCGGGCGTATTTGCCGGCCCGGCACTCCGCCGAGCCCGGCGCGGGCAGGCTTTCCGCGAAGCCCGCGAACGTGTAACCGGCGGCGAGCAATTGCGAACCGAGGTTGGGCGCGTCGCCGGCGTTGACCGGGCAGACGTTTTCCTTGACCAGCGTGTTGCCGGCGAACAACGCGTAGTAATTCGGTTCGCTCGGGTGCACTTCGGCGAACGACTGCGCCATCATCGCGCCATGGGCGGCCAGCTGGTTGATGAACGGGGCTGCCTTGTTCCCGATGATGTTGGACTGCGAGCGGTTCTCTTCCACGACGATGACGATGTGCGCGGGGGTCGGGACGGCGGCCGCCTTGATGTCGACCCACGAGCTGTCCGGAGCATCTGGGGGCGTCGGCCACGACATCAGCGCTGTGGCAACAATCAGGACGCCAAAGAGGCTGACCGTTCGATTTCGCCCGCCATTCCGCCCAAGTCGGCCTCGCATGGCGGGAGTATATGGACGGTTCGGCCGGCTGTTCGGGACGCGCGCGCCGGCATCGCGCGCCGCGTTCCTGAGAAAATTTTGTGACTTTACCGCGTGGCGTGACCTGCAAGCCCTACGATTCAGCCACGCCGGAGTCGGGGGTGCCACCCGCGGACAGGGAGGTCTCGATGACGCATGTGCGGTCTCGTTCGCTGGGTGCGGCGTTCTCGGCGGCCGCGCTGGGCACGGCCTTGGTGATGATGACACCGTCCGGAGTGCGTGCGCTGCTGGCTGAGGTCTCATTGATCGCCAACGACGGCTGGATCATGGGCGGCACCGGGAACCCGATACCCGACTCGGACTATCTCAACAGCGTCGAGGGGCTCTACCTGAGCCAGTTCTCCGGGTACAACTTTCAGGGCCTGGAGACCCCGGAGCAATTCTGCCCGATCGTCTGCGATGCCGGCCAGCCCAATCTGGGTTTCGGCGACTCGGTCAACGCCGGGGTCGGCGACCTCAACGGTGTCGTGGTCCCGGCGCTACAGGACGGCGACAACGTCGCGGTACTCGGCTACTCGCAGAGCGCGACGATCGCCACCGTGGAGATGGATAACCTGCTCAACAACACGCCGCCCAACGTGGATTTGGACAACCTGCACGTCACGCTGCTCGGCGATCCCAACAGCGCGATCGGCGGCATCCTGGACCGCTTCCAATTCCCGGACGGTTTCGGCGCTTTCAGCTTGACCCCGGAAGGCCAGCACATTCCGTTCCTCGACATCCCGATGAGCCTGGAAACCACCCCGCTCAGTGGGATATCGACCGACATCTACATGGGCGAGTACGACGGATGGGCCGACTTTCCCTCGGACCCCAGCAACCTGTTCGCCGACTTCAACGCACTGCTCGGCATCGAAACCGTGCACCCCTATTACCCGGACCCCGATCCCGGCGTGAACCTGGACACCACTCACATCATCGATCTCGGATCGATCGGTGACACCAACTTCTATGCGATCCCCGCGCCGCTGCCGATGTTGGCGTTCATGTACGACGGCGGGCCCGCCGGGCAGTTCTTCTACGACTCCTTCAGCCCGTTCGCGACGCTGGTGGACGACTGGGGCTACGGCAACCCGGGTGACCCGGGTGCCGGCATCCCGGTCGACGGGATCGACCCGATCGGTGTTGCCGGGCCCTGGCAAGTCGATGCGACCGGGCAGCTGGTGGCTTCCGGCGTCGCCGGTTTCATCCCCAAGATGGACCCGCTGCAGATGCTGGCCGGCGTGGAATACGCCGCGGCGCAGACGTTCATCGGGCCGGTCAACGACCTGCTGCAGGACGCCGGTCAGCCGGAGTTGCCGGCCTCCTTCGTCAACTCGCTGCTCTCGCTCTACGACCTGACCAACGGGCTGGACACGTCGCTGCTGACGACGTGGACCGATCTGACCGCGAGCATCCCGTCGTTGGCTCCGGACGCCATCCTCGATGGTGCGCCGCTAATCTCCGCGCAGCCGCTGGTCGACCTCGTCGGGTACGGGTTCGACATCTTCAACTTCTTCGGCGCGTGAGACACCCGAGTCACACCTGCAACATGAACCGGGCATGCGCCACTTTTTGGAAATGATGGCGCAGGTGATATCACGGGTCGGTTCAGCAAGAGTGATATCGCGGACGCTCTCAAGTTAGAGAATGCACCATTCCCTCACCGAGGGACTGCTGAGACTGGTGGGATTGACCTGTGGACGTGCACGTCGTTGACCATCCGCTGGCCGCGGTCCGGCTGACCGCGCTGCGCGACGAGCGCACCGACAACGCGGCATTTCGCGCCGCGCTGGGCGAGCTGACGCTGATGCTGGTCTATGAGGCGACTCGTGATGCGCCACGCGAGAATGTGTCTGTGCGCACGCCATTGGCCGAAGCAGCCGGCACCCGGCTGGCCAATCCGCCGCTGCTGGTGGCGATATTGCGGGCCGGTCTGGGCATGGTCGACAAGGCTCACGCGCTGCTGCCGGAAGCGGCAGTGGGTTTCGTGGGTGTCGCCCGCGACGAGGAAACTGCGCTGCCCACACCGTATTTGGAGTCGCTGCCGGACAATCTGCGTGGCCGGCCGGTGATCGTCCTCGACCCGATGTTGGCCACCGGCGGGTCGATGACGCACACCATCGAGCTGCTGCACCGCCGCGGCGCCGACGACATCACCGTGTTGTGTGTGGTGGCTGCCCCGGAAGGTGTTGCGGCGCTGGAGAAAGCAGCGCCGCACGCGCGACTGGTCACCGCGGCGATCGACAACCGCCTCAACGACGCCGCTTATATCGTGCCGGGCCTGGGCGACGCGGGCGATCGCCAGTTCGGACCGCGCTGATTACCACCGCCGCACCGCAGCCGCGAGTTGGTCACACAGCTCGGCGGCGCGCCGACGGGCACCGGCCCGGACCTCGATGTAGAACTTGACTTTCGGTTCGGTGCCCGAAGGGCGGACCACGACTCGGGCCGACGTGTCGGCGTCGCCGCCGGTGAAGATCAGCGCATCAGTCTGTGGCATCAGATCCGTTGTAGCCGAATCGAAGTCGATGAGGTGGGTGGGCGGCGACTCCCGTAGACGTCGCATCAGCGCGGCGGCCTCGTCTGTGTCGCGCACCGGCCGCGACACCGCAGCACCGATATGCACGCCGAAGCGGCGGGCGAGGTCGTCGAGTGCGTCGAGCACCGATCGCTGCGAGTCTTTCAGCGTCGCAACCAGATCGCAGATCAGCACCGCGGCGGTGATGCCGTCCTTGTCCCGGACCGCCGCCGGGTCGACACAGTGCCCGATGGCTTCTTCGTAGGCGTACACCAACGTGCTGTCGGGTAGGTCAGCGTCGGCGCGGGCCAGCCACTTGAAACCGGTCAGGGTCTCGGCGCATTGTGCACCCCAGTGCCCGGCGATCGCGGAGAGCATTCGCGACGACACCACCGTGCTGGCCACCACGCTGGCGGCACGGTCGCCCGGATCGATGCGCGACAGAATGAAATCACCGAGCAGCCAGCCCGTTTCGTCACCGGAAAGCATTCGCCATCCCGTTGGCGTCGGTATTCCGACCGCACACCGATCGGCGTCGGGATCAAGCGCGATGGCAATGTCGGCATCGACAGCGGCGGCCAGCGTCAGCAGTGCGTCGGTGGCGCCGGGTTCTTCGGGATTGGGAAATCTGACGGTCGGGAAGTCGGGATCGGGGGCGAACTGGCTGGCGACGGTGTGTACGTCGAGCAGACCGGCACGCCGCAGCGTTTCGATGGCCACCGCGCCGCCCACTCCGTGCAGGGGCGTCAGCGCCACCCGAACCGGACCCGTCGACGAGCGCCGCACCCGGGCGGCCCGCTCGATGTACTGCTCGACCAATCCGGAGTCGACGGGTTCGACGTGCTTCCGGGGGATCTCGTCGGCGAACGGTGCTGCGGCGATAGCGGTTTCGATCTCGCGGTCGGTGGGTGAGACGATCTGGATTCCCCCGTCCAGGTACACCTTGTAACCGTTGTCGGCCGGCGGGTTGTGTGATGCGGTGATCTGGATCCCGGCCGCGGCACCGGTGTGCCGGACCGCGAATGCCAGCACCGGTGTGGGGACCGGATGCGGAAGTAATGCCACCGAAAAGCCGTCGGCGGCAAAGACTTCAGCGGTCGCCGCGGCGAATGATGCCGACCCGTGTCGGGCGTCGCGGCCGACGATCACGGTCGAGCCGGCAAGTCCGCGACCGGCGAGCACCGTCGTCACCGCCCAACTGGCGCGCAGCACCACGGCGAGGTTCATCGCGTCGGGACCGCCCCGAACCGGGCCGCGCAGCCCCGCGGTGCCGAATGTCAGCGGCCGGGAAAACCGAGCCGCCAGCTCGGCCTGACCGCATCCGGCGAGCTCGGCGGCCGTCACCGGGTCCGGGTCGTGCGCGATCCAATCTTCCGGGGTCACGCTACAGCCGTGCGACCACGTCGGCCAGCAGTGAACCCATCCGAGCGGCCGATGCCGCGCCGGTGGCGAGCACCTCGAGATGGCTGAGCGGCTCACCGGTGATTCCGGCGGCCATATTGGTGACCAGCGAGACGCCCAGCACCTCCGCGCCCGCCGCGCGCGCCGCAATCGTCTCGTGCACGGTGGACATGCCGACCAAGTCGCCGCCGAGCGCGCGCAACATCCGGATCTCGGCGGGCGTCTCGAAATGCGGGCCGGGCAGCCCGGCGTAGACGCCTTCGGGCAGTTCCGGGTCGACCTCACGGGCCAGCGTGCGCAGTCGCCCGGCGTAAGCGTCGACCATGTCGATGAACTGGGCCCCGACCAGCGGCGATCGCGCGGTCAGGTTCAGGTGGTCGCTGATCAACACCGGTTGGCCCACGGTGAAGTCCTCGCGTACCGCACCGGCGGCGTTGGTCAGCACCACGACGCGTGCGCCGGCCGCACAGGCCGTCCGCACCGGGTGCACGACGTGCCGCAGCCCATGCCCTTCGTAGGCGTGCACCCGACCGGCCAGCACCAGCACGCGGTGCTCGCCGATGCCCACCGAGAGCACTTGACCGGGGTGGCCGACCGCCGACGGTGGGCTGAATCCGGGCACGTCGGCCATCGGCAGGATCGCGGTCGGTTGGCCGAAAGCGGACAGCGCCGGCGCCCAGCCGGATCCCAGCACGATCGCCGCGTCATGCTCGGTGATCCCCGTGCGATCGGCGATGAATTGGGCCGCCGTGCGTGCGCGCGCCCCGGAATCGGGCGGACCGTCGTTCACAGTCGGCAGCCTAATCGGCGCCGCGGCCGCTGAGTTGGCGCAGCGCACGCAGAAACGCATCCCGGTCGCCGGCCGACAGCTGTCCGAGCCAGCGCTCCTCCCCGCGCTGGATGGCCGCCTGCGCCGCGTTCTTGACGGAGCGGCCCGACTCGCTGATCTGGAGCAGGCGGGCGCGGCGGTCGTCGGGGTCGGGACTCCGTTGGATGTAGCCGCGCTCCTGCAACTCGTCGAGGGTGGGAATGATGCGGGTCTTGTCGGCCCCGATGGCCTCGGCGAGTGCGGCCTGGGTGCGGATCGGCGAGCGATCCAGGGCGGTGAGAACGATGTAGCCCCACATCGACAGGCCATGCTCGGTCAGCACGGGCAGCTCGGCGGCCACGGTTTGGCGGGCCAACTCTGCCAGCATCTCCGCGAGGTCTGGACGCGTCGCCTTGTGCGCCACGTTCTGATGATAAGGGTAGACAGATTATACGCGAGCGCATACGATACGCGTATGCATACGAATAGCGATATTCGCCCCTTCCACCGAAGCGCCGTACTGGCATCCGTTGAGGTGGTCTCGACTGTCACCGTCGACGACCTGTCCAGGGTGACGCCGTGTGTCGGCTGGAGTCTGGCCGAGCTGCTCGCCCATATGACGGTGCAGCATCGCGGATTTGCCGCCGCCGCCCGCGGACACGGTGCTGACCCGGAAATATGGCAGCCCGGCACCGTCGCCGACGCGATCGCGGCCGACCCGGCCGGCGCCTATTCCGCGGCCGCTGCCGACGTGATCGACGCGTTCGCCGGCGCCGATGTGCCCGATGCGGTGTTCGCGTTACCGGAATTCGGACCGGGCGCAACCTTCCCGGGTTCGGTGGCGATCGGTTTTCACTTGGTGGACTACGTCGTGCACGGCTGGGACGTCGCTCGCACGATGGGGCAGTCCTTTGAGCTTCCGGCCGACGTCGTCGCGGCCGCATTGCCGTTGGCGTTCGTGGTGCCCGACGGAGACTTCCGCACCTCCGAGGGCGCGGTGTTCGGCCCGGCAATCCCGTCGACGGAGCCGGCCGATGACCTCGATCGCATCCTGGCTCATCTCGGCCGCTCCCCGCAGTGGCAACCGGCCGTCGCGGCCGGCGATCCCCGCTAGTCGTTGTGCCGGCCGGTCATCGGCGGTGAGATACTGCGACGATGGCCCCAACCCCGGTGCTGGATCGCGTCGAGGACACGGTGCGGCGGCGCAGCACCGACCTCGTCGAGTTGTCGCATGCGATCCACGCCGAGCCCGAGTTGGCGTTCGCCGAGCATCGCAGTTGCGCCAAGGCGCAAACGTTGGTGGCTGAGCGGGGTTTTGAGATCACCGCGGCAGCCGGTGGGCTGGACACCGC
>NZ_DASXEP010000003.1:0-29380 GCF_036490025.1 Mycobacterium sp.
AGCTCGAATCTGGAGGGAGCGCTCGATGGCGGCGATGAAGCCCCGGACCGGTGACGGTCCACTGGAAGCGACGAAGGAGGGGCGCGGCATCGTGATGCGGGTACCGCTGGAGGGCGGTGGTCGACTAGTCGTCGAGCTGACTCCCGATGAAGCCGCTGCACTTGGCGACGAACTCAAAGGCGTCACCAGCTAAGCCAGCTTCTGGTAGATCTCCAGCGTCTGCTGCGCGATCTGCGCCCAGGAGAATTCGGCGATGCAGCGCCGCCGCCCTGCTTGGCCATAACGCTCCGCCTGCTCCGGATCGGTGACCAACGCGTTGACCGCTCGGGCGATCCGGGCCTGGAAGCCGTCCGGGTCGCCGGGGTCGTAGTGCACCAGCGAACCGGTCACTGAATCGGCAACCACCTCGGGGATGCCGCCGACGTCGGAGGCGACCACCGCGGTGCCGCATGCCATCGCTTCGAGGTTGACGATTCCCAGTGGCTCGTACACCGACGGGCATACGAAAACCGTTGCCGCCGAGAGTATCTCGCGAATCTTTCCGATGGGCAGCATTTCCCGGACCCAGAACACGGCGGTGCGCGTGCGGGCCAACTCCGCCACCCCGGCGCTCACTTCGGCGGCGATTTCCGGTGTGTCGGGCGCTCCGGCGCACAGCACCAATTGGACGGCGGGATCGAAATCGTGCGCGGCCGCCAGTAGGTGGGCCACACCCTTCTGCCGGGTGATCCGCCCGACGAATGCGACTATCGGACGGCTGCGGTCGACTCCGAGGTCGGCCAGCACCGACTCGCCGGGCTGGGATCCCAGCCCTTCGGCCGGATACCAGACCTCGGTGTCGATCCCGTTGCGCACGACGTGCACTCGGTCGGGATCCACCATTGGGTAGACCCGCAATACGTCCGCACGCATCCCGGAACTGACCGCGATCACCGCGTCGGCGGCATTCAGCGCGGTCTGTTCCACCCACGACGAGACGCGGTAGCCGCCACCGAGTTGCTCGGCCTTCCACGGCCGCAACGGCTCCAGCGAATGCGCGGTCAGCACATGGGGAATGTCGTAGAGCAGCGAGGTCAGTTGTCCGGCCATCCCGGCATACCAGGTGTGCGAGTGGACGACGGTGGCCTCCGCGGCGGCGTTGGCCATCACCAGATCGGACGACAGCGTCGAGAGCGCCGGATTCGCGCCGCGCAGTTGGGTGTCCGGCTGGTAGGCGAACGCCCCGGGCCGCGGAGCCCCCATGCAGTGCACGTCGACCTGGCATAACTTGCGCAGTTGCGCGACGAGCTCGGTCACGTGCACCCCGGCTCCGCCGTAGACCTCCGGCGGGTACTCCCGAGTCATCATCGCCACGCGCATATCCGGCACCGTAGTGGTCGCCCGCGGGCAGTGCAGCGCCACCGGGTTATCGAAGTCATCCAAATTTGTTGATGGACAATCCGTCCGCGTGGGTATTCATCTGTTTGATATGGCAGGGGTTCGCGGCGGCCGATAGGTTTGATCCATGAGGGAAGCGCCACATGTGCTGGGCATTGTCCTGGCCGGCGGTGAGGGCAAGCGGTTGTATCCATTGACCGCCGACCGCGCCAAGCCAGCGGTCCCCTTCGGTGGCGCATATCGACTGATCGACTTCGTGCTGTCCAATCTCGTCAACGCCCGCTATCTGCGGATCTGCGTCCTCACCCAGTACAAGTCGCATTCGTTGGACCGCCATATTTCTCAGAACTGGCGATTGTCCGGTTTGGCCGGTGAATACATCACCCCGGTTCCGGCCCAGCAGCGGCTCGGACCGCGTTGGTACACCGGTTCGGCGGACGCGATCTATCAGTCGCTGAACCTGATCTACGACGAGGATCCGGAGTACATCGTGGTTTTCGGCGCCGACCACGTCTACCGGATGGACCCCGAGCAGATGCTCTGCTTCCATGTCGAGAGCGGCGCCGGGGCCACCGTCGCCGGGATCCGGGTGCCCCGCGCCGAGGCGGCCGCGTTCGGCTGCATCGACGCCGACGAGTCCGGCCGTATCCGCAGCTTCGCCGAGAAGCCGGCCGAGCCGCCCGGCACGCCCGACGACCCGGATGCCACCTTCGTTTCGATGGGGAACTACATCTTCACCACCAAGGTGCTCATCGACGCGATCCGCGCCGACGCCGATGAAGACCATTCCGATCACGACATGGGCGGCGACATCATCCCGCGAGTGGTTGGCGATGGGATGGCCGCGGTCTACGACTTCTCCGACAACGAAGTGCCCGGTGCCACCGACCGCGACCGGGGCTACTGGCGCGACGTCGGGACTTTAGATGCGTTCTACGACGCCCACATGGACTTGGTGTCCGTGCATCCGGTGTTCAACCTCTACAACAAGCGCTGGCCGATCCGCGGCGAGTCGGAGAACCTGGCGCCGGCCAAGTTCGTCAACGGCGGCTCCGCCCAGGAGTCGGTGGTGGGCGCGGGCAGCATCATCTCGGCGGCGTCGGTGCGTAACTCGGTGCTGTCGTCGAACGTCGTGGTCGACGACGGCGCGATCGTGGAGGGCAGCGTGATCATGCCCGGCGCCCGCGTCGGCCGCGGGGCCGTGGTGCGTCACGCGATCCTGGACAAGAACGTCGTGGTCGGACCCGGCGAGATGGTCGGAGTGGATCTGGAGAAGGATCGCGAGCGCTTCGCGATCAGCGCCGGCGGCGTGGTCGCGGTGGGCAAGGGCGTCTGGATCTAGGCGAGGCATCACCAGACGTAGGGCACCAAGCGGTAGTGCACCCGTCGGGTGTAGTCGCGGTAGCCGCTGAGTTCGTGGGTGAGCAGATCCTCTTCATCGCCGATGCGCAGGATGAGCACGATGACGCCGGGGATGACCAGGATCAGGCCCCAGTACGAGCCGAGTGCCGGCGGGATGCCGAGCATCAAGAACACGTTCCCGGTGTACATCGGATGGCGCACCAGCCCGTACAGACCGGTGGAGACGAGCTGCTGGCCCTCCTCGACGGTGACATTGGCTGCCGCATAAGCGTTTTGGACGATCACCAGCATCGACAGGCCGAGGCCGATCGCGACCAGGACGTCGCCGATCACCGAGACGGACGCCGGTACCGGCGACGACCAGCCGAAGCGGTGATCGAGGGCGCTTATCACGAACATGGCCGGAAACGAGACGAACACGACGGTGATGAGGATCCGCTGCAGCGGTCGGGTCTCCGCTGACGGCCCCACCCGCATCCGCCGCTCGAGCGCGGCGGGGTTCGTGCGCATCAGGTACACACTCGGGATCCACGTGGAGAGCGCGAACACCCCAAGGAAAGCCCATGCCTGCCAGTAATGAATCGTCCCGGCCGGCAGGAACAGCATCAATCCAAAGGCCACCAGGCCCAGAGTGGCTGAAAGTAGGCCCTTTGCAATAGTTTTCATCATGAACCTCCTTAGGTCTGCACATCACGGCGGCGGAAGGCCGCCATTCCCAGGGCGATCAGCGCGGCGTCGATAGCCAACGACCACAGCAGCGGAACCGGTGTGAAGGCAGCGCCAGTGACGAGCGGAACGTGCGCGAACGGTTCGAGGTCGAGCACCCACTGCGGAAAGCCCGACAACGACCCGATCAGGTACAGCGCGACGAATCCGACCAGTACTCCCCATGCCACCGGACTGAATCGCGGTGCCAGCCCGAATAATGCGACGGTTACCGCGGCGGGCAGCCACACGGCGGGGAGCTGTACAACGGCGGTGCCCAGGACCATGAGTAATTTGCCGCCGAGGTCGTGGGCGGCGATTCCGTAGCTGAGTCCGGCAACCGCGCCGGCGATCCCGATCGCCACCGCCGATCCCGCCAACGCGATCATGACATGACTTGCCAGCCAACGGCTTCGGCTTACCGCGCCGCCCAGTAGCGTCTCGGTCCGTTGGCCGGCCTCTTCTTGGTGCAGGCGCAGCGTCAGCGAAATGGCGAACGCAGCCGCCATCATGCCCAGCATGCTGAACGCGGCTGCGACGAAGGCCTGTTCCACGACGCCGGTGCCGCCCATGCGGACGACGATGTCGCGCGCTGTGTCGCCGCCCAGCTCGTCGCCGATGCCGTGCACGATGCTGCCGATCAGCAAGCCGTACAGGCACAACCCGACGGTCCACAGCAGCAGAGCGCCGCGATCCAGCCGCCAGGCCAGGCCGAAAGCGTTCCGCAGCAACGGTGTTGCGGTGCCCGGGCCGGCGCGTTCGGCGATCAGCCCTGCACCCACGTCACGACGCGCAAGGAGCCGGTAGGCCAGCGCGGTGAGCAGGACCGTCGTCGCCAGATGCAGCAGCAACACCCACCACCGGTCACCGGCGTACGGGCGGACCTGCAGCGACCAGCCCAGCGGCGAGAACCACGACAACGCGCTCGCCCCGGCGTCACCGACGGCGCGCAGCGTGAAAGCGGTTGCCAGCACGGTGAAGGCGGCGCCACGCGCGAACCGCGCGCTCGACGACAGTTGGGCTGCGACTGCGGCTACCGCGGTGAACACCAGGCCGGAACAGCCCAGCGCCGCACCGAATGCCAGCGATCCGGGTGGGGGCACGCTGGTGCCCAGCAGTCCGGCGGCGCCGAGCGCACCGGTGATCAGCGACGCCCCGAACGACAACAGCAGGGCCGCGGACAGCCCGGCGTACCGGCCCACCGCGGTCGAGTCGATGAGTTCGGCGCGGCCGGTCTCTTCGTCGGCGCGGGTGTGGCGGATGACGGTGAGGATGACCGCCACGGCGATCAGCAGATGGAACATGCCGGCTTTCCAAATGCCGGTCGCGCCGAGGCTGTCGTTGTAGATCTTTCCGTAGAGCGCGCGCTGCGCCGGGCTCGCCATGATCATGGCGGCGAAACCGGCGCGGGCCCCTTGGTCGGGGTAGACCTTTTCGACGCCGCCGACATAGACGGTGGCCAGGGGCAACGAGAGCAGTAACACCCAGAGCGGCAGCACGATCCGGTCGCGGCGCAGATAGAGCCGGAGCATTCCGAGTGTGCCGGTGAAGGCCGAACCATGTTGCGGCGCCTCGTGTCCTGGGTGCTGCGACCGTTCCAACGTGGCGGTCATCGACGTGCACCTTGAGTGCTCAGCTGACGATGACCGTCGGCGCCGTAGTGCCGCATGAAAAGCTCTTCCAGCGTGGGGGGCTGGCTGACCAGGCTGCGAACGCCGGTGTCGCCGAGCACCCGGATAAGCTCGCCGAGCCCTTCGCTGTCGACGTGGGCGTGCAACGTGGTCCCTTCGTAGCTGACGTCCTCGACGCCGCGGATGCGGGTGAGATCACCCGGATCCCTGAGCAGTTCGGCGGTGATCGTCGTCCGGCTGAGATGCCGCATCGATTCCAGCGTCCCGCTCTCGACGGTCTTGCCGGCGCGGATGATCGTCACCCGCTCGCAGAGTGCCTCGGTTTCGGCCAGGATGTGACTGGACAGCAGGACCGTCGCGCCGCGGTCGCGTGCTTCGGCGACGCATTGCTGAAAGATGTTCTCCATCAACGGGTCCAGGCCGCTACTCGGCTCGTCGAGTAGCAGTAGCCGCGCCCGGGACGAGAATGCGGAGATCAGCGACACCTTCTGCCGATTGCCTTTGGAGTAGGTTCGCGCCTTCTTGTGCGGGTCGAGTTCGAAGCGTTCGATCAGCTCTGCGCGGTGCTTCTCGTCGATGCCGCCACGCATGCGAGCCAGCAGGTCGATGGTCTCGCCGCCGGTCAGGTTCGGCCACAGCGTGACATCGCCTGGAACATAGGCGATCTGCCGATGCAGCGTGACCGCGTCGGTCCAGGGGTCGCCGCCGAGCAAACGTGCCGTCCCGCAGTCGGCCTTCACCACTCCCAGCAGAATCCGGATCGTCGTCGACTTCCCGGCGCCGTTGGGTCCCAGGAAACCGTGCACCTCACCCTCGCGCACCGTCAGCTCCAGGCCGTCGAGTGCCCGGGCCGCACCGAAACTCTTTTTCAGATCCCGGATTTCGATCGGGTAATGGTTACTGTTCACTGCCATCGGTTTCTCCTTGTGCTTGAGCGAGGAAGGCGTCGTACATGTGGCCGTCGGTCATCAGCCCGTCGGTGTAAAGCTCGAGGGCGGGCAGCACCATGTCGCGGCCGTAGTCGCGCAGTACCGCCCGCAAATCTGTTGGGGTTTCGTGCATTTGGATATACAGCAGAAAGCCGCCGCCGCCGGTGATCGCCAGAAACTTGGCCCGGGCAACCGGGTCGCGGCTGGGCTTGAGGATGCCGGTGTCGACGCCCTCATTCAGGTAACTCTCGGCGTTGTCGATCATCGTGCGCCACAACGTTTTCGCGAGCTCGCCGCCGGTCTGCATGCTGCGCACCAGATAGGCCATCAAGGGTGCGTATTCCTCGATTTCGGCCATCGCGGCAAACCAGGTGGCCGGGTCGCTGGAGTTCATCGCCTCGGACTTCCCGGTGCGGATCTCTTCGGCGACGTAGTCGTCGCAGGCCTTGCGCAGCCCGTCTTTGGAGCCGAAGTGGTGGATGACCAGCGCCGCGCTCACGCCGGCCGCTTCGGCGATGGAGCGCAGCCCGACCTCGAAGCCCTGCCCGCCGAACCGCTCGATCGCCGCGTCGCGGATCCGGGCCGCGGCGGTGAGATCGTCGACTGAACGCATGTTCAGAAGATTAAACGCTTGTTCAGCCGGGCGTCAAGAGTCTGGCGGAAACGCAGCGATGGACGGAGCGTCGAGGGAATCCTTGGGGCATGACCAAGCGCATCCTGAATGTCGTCACCAACGTCGCCCATTACGACGATCCGTCCGAGCCCACCGGGCTATGGCTATCGGAGCTGACGCAGGCGTACCAAGCCTTCGCCACGGCGGGTTACGAGCAGACGATCGTGAGCCCGAAGGGCGGCCGGTCACCGCTGGAGCCGCGTTCGCTGAAGTTTCCGAACTACGACAAGAGCGCCAAAGCGTGGAAGGCCAACGACAGGAAGATGATCCTGCTGCACCGCACTGCCTCGCCCGAGGACATCGATTCGGCGGACTTCGATGCGATCTACTTCACCGGAGGTCACGCGGTGATGTTCGATTTCCCCGATAACGATGGGCTGCAACGTATTACCCGTGAGATCTTCGAGCGCGGCGGAGTCGTGTCCTCGGTCTGCCACGGTTACTGCGGCCTGCTCAACACCAAGCTGTCAGACGGATCGTTCTTGGTGGCCGGCCGGAAAATGACCGGGTTCGCCTGGTCGGAGGAACGTCTGGCCGGGGTCGCCAAACTAGTGCCCTACAACGCCGAAGACGAAGCCAAAAAGCGTGGCGCGCGGTACGAGAAGGGCCTGATTCCTTTTGCCTCGCACGTCGTTGTCGACGGCCGGCTGGTCACCGGGCAGAACCCGGGCTCGGCCAAGGCGACGGCCAAAAAGGTCGTCGCGGTGCTGCAGCGCTGACCGTCAGTCCCGAACGGCGGCCAGCAGGCCGTCGCCGAGCGGGATCAGCGCCGGGGTGAGCAGCTCGTTCTCGGCGATCAGCCGGGCCGCCTCACGCACCGCCACCACGTCGGCGTCGCGGGCCGCCGGATCGCCGGCCCGGCCGCCGGCCGCCGCCCCGTGCACGACGATCACACCGCCGGAGCGCAGCAACCGTACCCCCTCGACCACGTAATCCGGCTGGTCGAGTGGGTCGGCGTCGATGAAGACCAGGTCGTAGGAGTCGTCGGCCAGCCGGGTCAGCACTTCCTGAGCCCGCCCGCTGATCAGCCGGGTTCGCGACGGGCCGATGCCCGCATCGGAAAAAGCCTCCTTGGCGATCCGCTGGTGTTCGGGCTCGATGTCGATGGTGGTGAGCACGCCGTCGTCGCTCATCCCCGACAACAACCACAGGCTGCTGACCCCGGCACCCGTGCCCACCTCGACGACGGCCTTGCCGCCGCTGAGCTTGGTCAGCAGGCTGAGCAGCGCGCCGACCGCCGGTGTCACCGCACCGGCGCCGATGTCGGCGGCACGCTCGCGGGCGGCCAGCAAGACCGAATCCTCGGAGATCGAGCCCTCCGCGTGCGCCGAGAGGGACTCGGCCCGACTCGTCGACGCAGGTTGGCCTGGTGTGCGGTCGGTCGTGGCCATGGCGTGAGCGTAAGTCCAACCCATGCCGCCTGCGGTCAGGCGCGCCCGGAGTCCGCGCCGGACACGCGCGCGCCCGCACCGTGATCGAAATGAGACCTGACCCCATATGACCAGCGCAACAGGGTATAGGGGACCATTCTCAGTGAATGTTCAGTGCGGTCACATACCGCGCATACGCCAGTAGGCGACGGTATTGCCCATGGAGCGTGGCGGCCGCTGGTCGGGGAATACTCCCCGCCAACTTCGCGTTGCGCGCGTTGATGACTTGCCCAGCATCGACGGCAGTCCGAGCCCGGAGGAATTGAACATCACCGCCCTGATGAGCCCGTCCAGCATGTCGCACCCCGAGCAGCACCGCGACGCTGATTGGGTCGAGCCTGCGGAGCAGCCCTACGGCACCGCGGTCTTCGACGCGACCGGAGACAAGGCGGCGATGCCGTCATGGGATGAGCTGGTCCGTCAGCACGCCGACCGCGTCTACCGGTTGGCCTACCGGCTCTCCGGTAATCAACACGACGCCGAGGATCTGACCCAGGAAACCTTTATCCGGGTTTTCAGGTCGGTGCAGAACTACCAGCCGGGAACCTTCGAAGGCTGGTTGCACCGCATCACCACCAACCTCTTCCTGGACATGGTGCGACGGCGCGGCCGGGTCCGGATGGAGGCGCTGCCTGACGACTACGACCGGGTGCCGGCCGACGAGCCCAACCCGGAGGAGATCTACCACGACTCCCGGCTGGGCCCTGACCTGCAGGCGGCGTTGGATTCGCTGCCTCCCGAATTCCGCGCAGCAGTGGTCTTGTGTGACATCGAGGGACTGTCCTACGAGGAGATCGGCGCCACCCTCGGGGTGAAGCTCGGAACCGTGCGTAGCCGTATCCACCGCGGCCGGCAGGCGTTGCGCGACTACCTGGCGGCGCACTCCGTGAGCGGCACGCCGTCAGCTGCCGGCGTTGCGCCGGGCCTCGCAGACTAAGACACACGCCACCTGATCGGCTGTTCATCGGTGTTCGGCCTCGGTCAGCGCGCTACATTCGAGGTAGTGCCGCAAAACCCGACGTGATACCGAGAGGAGTTGGTGATGGTCGAGCGGGGACATGTCTTCCGCCGAGCGTTCTCCTGGCTCCCCGCCCAATTCGCCTCGCAAAGCGACGCGCCGGTCGGCGCCCCGCGGCAATTCGGCTCGACCGAGCATTTGTCGACCGAGGCCATCGCCGCTTTTGTCGACGGTGAGCTGCGAATGAACGCGCACCTGCGCGCAGCGCACCACATCTCGCTGTGCCCGGAATGCGCCGCCGAAGTGGACGGACATCGCCGGGCCCGCGAGGCGCTGCGCGATTCCCACCCGATCAAAATGCCCAGCACGCTGCTGGGACTGCTGTCGCAGATCCCACACTGCCCGCCCGACGACGACGCGGGTACTGCGCAGAGCGGCCAGTGGCGGCCGCCCCGGACACCGGGAAACGATCGTCCACCGCCGGAACGCGGCAGGTCGTCGAAGCTGTCCGATCGGTTCGGTGACGGCAGCACGCCCGATCACCCAGAGCCTCGGTAGGGTGGATACCGGTTTGGCCAAGCCGGTGCGCGGCGCCGTGCTCGAGTCCATAGCGCGCGTGTGCTTCAGCGCTCGGAAGAGGATGACGTGAGCTCCGATCAAGACAACAACGGCGCCCCTCGGCTGGCGCCGCGGCCGGTGTCCCGGCCGCCGGTCGACGCCGCATCGCGTCAGGCCTTCGCCCGTCCCGACGGTGTCGCGGGCTCATTCGTCGCCGAGCGGGTGCGACCGTCGAAGTATCGCGACTCCGGCGAGTTCACCCCCCATGACGAACCGGCCGACCCGGTTCTGTCGGAGGCCTTCGGTCGCCCATTCCCCGGCGCCGATTCCCTGCAACGCCATCCCACCGACGCGGGCGCACTCGACGACGGCAGAAACAAAGGCCAACTCGAAGACCCCGAGGACCCATGGCGCGACCCCGGTGCGGCCGCGGCGCTGGGTGAGCCGGCGTTAGCGCGCACCGGCGCCCACGGCCCCGACGTTGCGCACGACCGGCTCGGTGTACGCGACGTGCTGTTCGGCGGACGGGTGTCGTATCTTGCGCTGTTGGTCCTTACCGTGCTGGCGTTGCTGATCGGCCTGGTCGGTGGTGTGGTGGGACGCAAGACAGCTGAAGTCGTCGAGGCCTTCACCACCTCCAAGGTCACCTTGTCGACCAACGGCAACAGCGAATCGCCCGCCGGCCGGTTTGCCAAAGTGGCTGCCACGGTGGCTGATTCGGTTGTCACGATCCAATCGGTCAGCGATCAAGAGGGTATGCAGGGATCGGGATTCGTGGTCGACGGAAAGGGCTACATCGTCACCAACAACCACGTCATCTCCGAAGCGGCCAACAACCCGAGCCAGTTCAAGACCACCGTGGTGTTCAACGACGGCAAGGAAGTGCCCGCCAACTTGGTCGGCCGCGACCCGAAGACCGACTTGGCCGTGCTCAAGGTGGACAACGTCAACAACCTGACGGTAGCCAAACTCGGTGACTCCGACAAGGTTCGGGTCGGCGATGAGGTGCTGGCCGCCGGCGCGCCGCTTGGTCTGCGCAGCACCGTGACGCACGGCATCATCAGCGCGTTGCATCGCCCGATCCCGTTGTCGGGCGAGGGTTCTGACACCGACACGGTGATCGACGCCATCCAGACCGACGCCTCGATCAACCACGGAAACTCCGGTGGACCGCTGATCGACATGAACTCTCAGGTCATCGGCATCAACACCGCCGGCAAGTCGCTGTCCGACAGCGCCAGCGGGCTTGGTTTCGCGATTCCGGTCAACGAGGCGAAACTCGTTGCGCAGACGCTGATCAAGGACGGCAAGATCGTGCACCCGACACTGGGTCTGAGCGCGCGGTCGGTGAGCAACGCAATCGCGCAGGGCGCGCAGGTCGCCAACGTCAAGGCCGGTGGCCCCGCGGAAAAGGGCGGCGTCCTCGAGAACGACGTGGTGGTCAAGGTCGGCAACCGCGGCGTGGCCGACGCCGACGAATTCGTTGTCGCCGTGCGCCAGTTGACCGTTGGGCAGCCCGCTCCGATCGAGGTGGTCCGCGATGGTCGCCACGTCACGCTCACAGTGACCCCGGGGCCGGACGGCGGCTAGTGTTCGCCAACGTCGGCTGGGGCGAAATCCTGGTGCTCGTGGTGGTCGGGCTGGTGGTCCTGGGCCCCGAGCGCCTGCCCGGCGCGGTCCGGTGGACGTCCACCGCGCTGCGGCAGGCCCGCGACTACCTCAGCGGAATGACGACCCAGCTGCGTGAGGACATCGGCCCCGAGTTCGACGACCTGCGCGAGCCGTTGTCCGAGCTGAACAAGTTGCGCGGTATGTCACCGCGCGCGGCGCTGACCAAGCATCTCCTCGACGGCGACGACTCGCTGTTCACCGGCAACTTTGACCGCCCCGCGGTCGGCACACCGGAAAGTGCTGTGGCACAACCGGTTACGAAGTCGCAGTGGAATCCAGCCGCTGATGGGCCGGTGCCGTTCGACACCGACGCCACCTGACTCAGTGCCGGCTCGTATCCAGTCCCAGCGACATGCCGGCCAGTCCGCGGCGCCGCGACGACAGGTTCTCCGCGACTTTGGCCAACTCCTTGCCGACCGGTGAATCGGGAGCGCTGAGCACCACAGGAACCCCGGCGTCGCCGGCGGCAACCAGCGCGGGGTCCAGCGGGATCTGTCCGAGCAGCGGCACGTCGACACCCATTGCGCGCGTTAGCCGCTCGGTGACCTGAGCGCCGCCGCCTTCGCCGAACACCTGCAAGGTCGAGCCGTCCGCGAGTAGCAACCCGGACATGTTCTCCACTACGCCGACGACACGCTGGCGGGTTTGCAGTGCGATGCTGCCCGCCCGTTCGGCGACCTCGGCCGCGGCCAGTTGAGGCGTTGTCACCACGATGATTTCGGCGTTCGGGATCAGCTGAGCGACCGAGATCGCGATGTCGCCGGTGCCGGGTGGCAGGTCGAGCAGCAGCACATCCAGGTCGCCCCAGTACACGTCGGCCAGAAACTGTTGCAGAGCCCGATGCAGCATCGGCCCACGCCATGCGACGGGGGCGTTGCCGTCGGTGAACTGGGCGATGGAGATGACCTTCACCTCGTGAGCGATCGGAGGCAGAATCATCGATTCCACCTGTGTTGGCCGATCGTTCGTGCCCATCATCCGCGGAATCGAGTGGCCGTGGATGTCAGCATCGAGCAGCCCGACCGATACCCCGCGCGCGGCCATCGCCGCGGCCAGGTTGACCGTCACCGTCGACTTACCCACGCCGCCTTTGCCGGAGGCGACGGCGTACACCCGGGTCAGCGATCCCGGCTGGGCGAACGGGATGACGGGCTCGCGGGCGTCGCCGCGCAACTGCTTGCGTAGCTCGGTGCGCTGCTCGTCGCTCATCACGTCCAGGCTGACCTGCACCGCGCCGGTGCCCGGCACGTCGGCGACGGCTTGACGCACGCGGTCGCTGATTTCGGTCTTCTTCGGGCACGCGCCGGTGGTCAGGTAGATCTCGACGTGCACGTCGCCGTCGGAGCCCGCCTGGACACCTTTGACCATCCCGAGCTCGGTGATGGGGCGTCGCAGTTCAGGGTCAATAACCTTGGCCAGCGAGGCGCGAACGGCTGCAGTCAGATCGGACATCACCGCCGAGTGTAGTGCGGCGACGATGCGGGCCGTCTCGGCCCGCGGAGGAGCCGGACTATTGGGCTTGAGCCGGCGACGATGCGGGCCGGGACGGCCGGTCAGGCCGGGGGAGCGGGCGGTGGGCCGGGGGGCTGCCCGGCCGGCGCTACGGCAGCCGGCGGCGCGGGAGCCGGCGCAGGGGCGGCCGGCGGTGGCAATGGAGCCGGTGGAGCGGCCGGTGGCGGGGCGGGCGGCAGGCCCATCAGAGGCGCGGGCGGCGCGAACGGGTTGGCGGGCGGCGCGAACGGGTTGGCCGGCGCATTGAACGTCTGCTGCGGTGTGCCGGTTTCCTGGCCGATGCAGATCACCGTGCACGACGGCGCGTAGGGCAGGGTCCGCTGCATCGACCACGGCTGCGGGCCGGTGCTGGGACCCCCGCTGAGGTCGATCAGCGGCATCTGGGCCAGCGGGTCGGTGGACGGCAGGCCGTGCATGTTCAGCGGCAGATTCGGCCCCAGGCCTTCGGCGTTCTCGAGGTGGGCATCGCCCAGGGGCGGCGGCGGCCCGGTCAGCGGTGGCAGGTCGACCGGGACGACGCCGGTGGCGTAGGCCGCGGCCCAGCCCAGCACATTTTGGGCGTACGGCATCGAGTTGTTGTAGCGCAGGATCGAGGACAGTACCTGCGACTGGTCGCGCAGGTTCAGCCCGCCGCTGCACAGGTATCGAGCTGCGGCCAGGGTGGCGTCATACAGGTTCTGCGGATCGGCCATGCCGTCGCCGTCGCCGTCGGAGGCGTAGCGCGCCCAGGTGCCCGGCAGGAACTGCATCGGTCCCATCGCGCGGGCGTAGCTGACCCGTCCGGCGCCGCTACTTTGGACGATTACCTCGTTGCCGGGCAATGTCCCGTCCAGGGTCGGGCCGTAGATTGGTCGGACCGCGGTCCCGCGGGCATCGGTGGCGCCGCCGTTGGCGTGCCCTGATTCGATGCGCCCGATACCGGCCAGCAGATTCCAGCTGATGCCACAGCCCGGGTCGGCGCTGGCCATCATCCGTTCGGCGTTGCGGTACGCGGTCAGCGCCATCGCCGGGATACCCAGCGCGCCAGGCGAATTCACCAGTATCGTCGGCGGGGGAGCCGACGCGGTGGCCGCCGCGATGTGGAAACCGATCTTCGGATGCTCGACGGCGATCACCAGTGGGCCGGTCGGGTCGGTGGAGGCACGCGCGACCGCGGCAACCGGGGTGATGGCGGCGTCGCGCACCGTCGATTTCGCCAGCGGGAACGGCGGGGCACCGGCACCATCGACGCTGGCATAGATCAGGCAGGCGATCATCGCCACGCCGAACGCCGGTGCCCGGGCCGTGCGGGTCAGGGATTGCTGGACCGTCGCCGTAACGGGCCGGGCGGTCGCCGCGACGGCAGCGGCCGCAGCCGGGATCCTTGCCGCCTCTGCCACCCGAAGTCCGGCCCGGCGCACCGAGGATGCAGCGTTGACAACGGGGCCAGGGATTCTCGGGGTTCTGGGCACACGCAGGATCGCCTGCCGCATCTTTGCCAGGGCCGGACGTGCGCCCGTGCGTCGGACTAACCGCACTCGACCTGCCTAGTCCTCGAGGTTTGTGGGACCCGCGGCACCCCGTGGGCCTCGTGAACTAGGTCACCATACATAACCCCGGCGGGGCCGGTGACAACAATGGCGGACTCTCTGCCTGTGAAAACACTGCCCAGCTGCTGCCGTGTCAATTAGACGACGCGGCGTGTCGGTCCGCATCGTCGTCGGTGTCCGCCGGGAGTCGCTGCGCATCGTCGAGGTGCCGGTCTTCCAGCAGCGCGCGCAGGTCTTCCAGCTCGCGGCGTAGGTACTCGCGGGTTTTGGCGACGTCGCCGATCGCCAGCCGTAAAGCGGCCAGTTCGCGCGCCAGATATTCGGTGTCGGCCTTGGTCTCCTCGGCTCGCCGGCGATCCTCTTCGAGCGCGACCCGGTCGCGGTTCTCCTGGCGATTCTGGGCCAGCAGGATCAGCGGCGCGGCGTAGGCCGCCTGGGTGGAAAACGCCAGGTTGAGCAGGATGAATGGATAGGGATCCCAGCGCAGCCCGACCGCGAACACGTTCAGCACGATCCATGCCACCACCGCCACGGTCTGCAGCAGCAAGTAGCTGCCGGTGCCGAAGAAGCGGGCGATCGATTCGGTGAACTGGCCGACCGCGTCGGAATCCAGCCGTGGGGTGACCACTCGCGAGTTGCGCGGGGTGTACAGCCGCGACCGTGGCGCCGACTTGCTCATCGGTGTCCTCCCGCGGCGTCCAGCGCCGGCTCTGCGTCGGTCGCCCGCCAGTCGTGCGGCAACAGATGGTCGAGCACGTCGTCCACCGTCACTGCGCCCAGCAGATGGTGCTGCTTGTCGAGCACCGGACCGCAGACCAGGTTGTAGGCGGCGAAATAGCGGGTCAGTGCCCCCAGCGAGGTCTCGGGTTCCAGCCAGGGCAGGTCAGCGTCGACGATCCCGCCGACCAGCATGGACGGTGGCTCACGCAGCAGCCGCTGCAGCGTCACGCAACCCAGGTATTGGCCGGTCGGGGTGGCGGTCGGCGGGCGGACGACCAGCACCAGCGACGACAAGGCCGGCGTCAGATCCGGATCGCGCACCCGGGCCAGCGCTTCGGCGACCGAGGTGTCCGGGCTCAGCACCACCGGTTCGGAGGTCATCAAGCCCCCGGCGGTGTCGGGCGAGTGTTTCAACAGTCGCCGCACCGGGTCGGACTCCTCGGGATCCATCTGACGCAGCAGTCTTTCGGCCAGCGTCGGATTCATCGTGCCGAGCAGGTCGGCGGCGTCGTCGGGATCCATCTCCTCGAGCACGTCGGTCGCGCGTTCGTCGCCCAGTTGCATCAGCAACTCGGCCTGCTCGTTCTCCGGTAGCTCCTGCAAGATGTCGGCCAGCCGGTCGTTGTCCAGCGCGCTGGCGACCTCGTGGCGTCGTTTCGCCGGCAACTCACGCACCGCGTCGGCCACCTCGATCGGCCGCCAAGTCTCGAATTGATGCAGCAACTGCGCGACGGCCTGCCCCGGCATCGCCAGCGCGGACGGCGTCAGCCCCTGCACGTTGCGCCAGCCCACGACGTGCGTGGTGCTGCGCCGGCCGATGCGCCGGGGCGCGCGCACCGCGACCCGCGTCACCATCCAGTCGCGCGTTCGGGTCTGCTCCAAACCCAGGTCGGTCACCACAACGTCGGTGTCGGCGAGCTCCGGCAGTTCGGGGTCTTTGACCCGCACTTTGGTGTCCACGATCTGTCCCAGCACCAAAACTTCGCCCGGCCGCTGTTCGAACCGCCTCAACGAAACGCTGTTGGTGTTGAGGGTCACCGCGTTGGGCTCGATCGAGGCAACTCGCAGAATCGGTACGAAAATCCTTCGGCGCGAACTCATTTCGACGACAAGCCCGAGGACTCGGGGTTGCTGGCGGACGATGCTGATGCTGACCACGACGTCGCGCACGCGGCCGAGCGACTCGCCCATCGGGCCCAGCACTTGCATTCGTGCCAGCCGCGCCGCGTACACCCTGTTGATCGAGGCCATGGTTCACAGGGTATTCAAGAACGGTGAGTGGAGCGTGACTGCCATCTACCGGCCCCGCCGCACGTGCCTGTCCGTGCCGGGCAGCAGCCAGAAGATGATCGACAAGTCCAAAGGCCTGCCCGCCGACGAGGTCTTCCTCGATCTCGAGGACGCCGTGGCGCCCGACGCCAAGGCGGATGCCCGCAGCCGGGTGGCCGCCGCACTGGCCGGGCCCGGCTGGGCCGGACAGTTGCGCGGGGTGCGGGTCAACGACTGGACCACGCCGTGGACGCACGCCGACGTCATCGAGGTGGTGTCCGCAGTCGGCGCCGCGCCCGACGCCAAGCTCGACGTGGTGGTGCTGCCGAAAGTCTCCGACGTCTCGCACGTGCAGGCGCTCGACCTGCTGCTGACCCAGCTGGAGACGATTTACGGGCTCCCGGCGGGCGAGATCGGCATCGACGCGCAGATCGAGGACGCCCGCGGCCTGACGAACATCAATGCGATCGCCGCGGTGCCGCGGGTGCAGGCTCTGGTGCTGGGCCCCGCCGACCTGATGGCGAATCTGAACACCCGCACGCTGGTCGTCGGCGAGCAACCCGTGGGCTACGACGTCGGCGACGCCTACCACCACGTGCTGATGACGATCCTGGTGGCCGCGCGCGCCCGTGGCATCGCCGCCGTCGACGGCCCGTACCTCAAAGTGCGTGATGTGGAGGCGTTCCGGCGGGTGGCGGGCCGATCGGCGGCATTGGGCTACGACGGCAAGTGGGTGCTGCATCCGGACCAGATCGCTGCCGGCAACGAGATCTTCAGTCCACGCCAAGCTGACTACGACCACGCCGAGCTGATCCTGGAGGCTTACGAGTGGCACACCTCGGCAGCCGGCGGTTCCCGGGGGGCAGTGATGCTCGGCGACGAGATGCTCGACGAAGCCAGCCGCAAGATGGCGTTGGTGATCGCCGCCAAAGGGCGCGCGGCGGGCATGCAGCGGCAATCCGATCGTTTCGAGCCGCCGGCTGCTGGCTAGCGTCCTGGCTTAGGTGAACGAGATCGACGCTAGCGTGCTAGTCACTCGCACTTCGTCGCGCCGACGTCAATCTGGATAGCGCGGTCAGCGGACGAACATCGGCGAATGGAACGCCGCGGCCGCGACGATGACCATCACCAGCACGAGTAGCGCCGCGGTGGCGGAGCCGATCGCGATCCCGGCGATGGCCAGGCCGCGGCCCTGTTGGCCGCGTTGCTTGATCTGGTTGAGCGCGATGCCGCCCAGCACCGCACCGACGACGGGAATCAGCCACCCCACGTAGCAGAAGATGGCCAGCGGAATGCCGATTACGACCCCGGCGATCGAGGTCACCAGCGACGCGACGGCCAGCCCGTTGGTGTCCTGCGAGGGATAGCCCTGATACGGGTCATACGGGCCGGGGTACATCGGCGGCGGCCCGCCAAAACCGCCTGCGCCGATCGGGCCGGTGTACGGCGGCGGCGGGGGCCCGCCATATCCGGTCGGCCCGTATGGCGGCGGCGGCTGCTGCTGCGGCTGTGGTGGGTATTCCGGATAGTTCACCGGGGCGTACGGGTCGACCGGCGGATGCGGGTACCGCTCCCAGGGGCGGGGTTGGTTTGGATGAGCGCGGTACTCCTCACCGTGGTCACCGCCCTGAGCTGTCATGGTGTTCAACCTATCGTGACGGCTGGTCGGGCAGCCGTTTGCGCAGGTGAGCGCCGCGGTTCGGCGGCGGCAGAGACTCGGCGGCGGGCGACGGAGCACAATGAAATCCATGAGCAGCCCTTTTCAGCCTGGACAGGTTCCCGGTGCCGCACCCGGCGCCCCGGCCGGGAGCCGGCGTGCCCCCGGACTGCCGACGCCGCCGAAAGGCTGGCCGGTCGGTGCATACCCGACGTACGCCGAAGCGCAGCGAGCCGTGGACTATCTGTCCGATCAACAGTTCCCGGTCCAGCAGGTCACCATCGTCGGGGTGGACCTGATGCAGGTTGAACGGGTCACTGGGCGGCTGACCTGGCCGAAAGTGTTGGGTGGCGGCGTGATCAGCGGGGCTTGGCTGGGCCTTTTCATCGGCCTGGTGCTGACGTTGTTGTTCTCCAGCCCGCACCCGTTGGAGGCGTTGACGACCGGTCTGGTCGCCGGGGTGTTCTTCGGCCTGATCACGTCGGCCATTCCCTATTCGATGGCGCGCGGTACCCGCGACTTCAGTTCCACGCTGCAATTGGTGGCGGGCCGATACGACGTGCTCTGCGATCCGAAGAACGCCGAACAGGCCCGGGATCTGCTTGCGCGCTTGGCGATCTGACTGGTGGCGAGTCGTCGCGGGCGCGCGCGGTTGGGCGCGGTCGCGTTAGCGGTGCTGTCGGCCACTTGGGCGCTGTCTTCCTGCGGAGCCCGCGATGACGGGCGGGTGATCAGCCTCTACACTCCGGCCGGCGACGCCGCGACCTTCGCCGCGCTGGCCAGGCGATGCACCGACCAGTTCGGCGGACGGTTCACCGTCCGCCATTTCAGCTTGCCGAGGTCCACCGATGACCAGCGGGTGCAGCTGGCCCGCAGGCTGAGCGCCGATGACCGCGGTGTCGACGTGATCGCGATGGACGTGATCTGGACGGCCGAGTTCGCCGAAGCGGGCTGGGTGCTGCCACTGTCGGACGACCCGGCGCGTCGCGCGGAGGCCGACGCCACCGCCGACACGCTGCCCGGGCCGCTGGCCACCGCGACGTGGCGGCACCGGCTGTATGCCGCACCCGTCACCACCAACACCCAATTGCTCTGGTACCGGCCAGATTTGATGGACAAGCCACCGGCAACGTGGGCTGCGGTGGTTGACCAGGCCGCCCGGTTGCACGTCGCCGGAAAACCGAGCTGGATCGGGGTGCAGGCCAACCAGGACGAGGGCGTGATGGTGTGGTTCAACACGCTGCTGGAAAGTGCTGGTGGACAAGTGCTTTCCGACGACGGCAGCACGGTCACCCTGACCGATACGCCCGCACACCGGGCGGCCACCGTCAGCGCGCTGCAGATCATGAAGTCGGTGGCCACCGCGCCGGGCGCCGACCCCTCGGTCACCCGGAGCGATGCGGGCACCGCGCGGCTGGCGTTCGAGCAGGGAAAGGCTGCGCTGGAAGTCAACTGGCCTTACGCGCTGGCATCCATGCTGGAAAACGCGGTGAAGGGTGGGGTGCCGTTCCTGGCGCTCAACCGTCGTCCCGACCTGGCGGGCAGCATCAACAACGTCGGGTCGTTCGCGCCGACCGAGCAACAGTTCCGCGAGGCCTACGACGCCAGCAGAAAGGTTTTCGGCTTCGCGCCCTACCCCGGTGTGCGGCCGGGGCAGCCGGCCAAGGTGACGATCGGCGGGCTGAACCTGGCGGTATCCACAACCAGCCGGCGCAAAGCCGAGGCCTACGAAGCGATCCGGTGCCTGCGCAGCCCGGACAACGGAAAGTACGTCTCGCTCGAAGGCGGTTTGCCGGCCGCCCGGACCTCGCTGTACGCCGACCCGCAATTCCAGGCGAAGTACCCGATGTACGACATCATTCGCCGCCAACTCAGCAACGCCGCGGCGCGACTGGCGACGCCGGCCTACCAGGCGGTGTCGACCCGGATCGCCGCCACGCTGGCCCCGATCAACCGGATCGATCCCGAGAAGACCGCCGACGAGCTCGCCGTGCAGGTGCAGAAAGCGGTCGACGGCAAGGGCTTGCTGCCGTGAGTGCGAACCGCACGTCAGATCGGCGATTGGCGTTCGTCCTCGTCGCGCCCGCCGCGTTGCTGATGCTGGCCGTCACGGCGTATCCGATCGGCTACGCGGTATGGCTGAGCCTGCAACGCAATAACCTGACCACCCCGAACGACACCCGGTTCATCGGTCTCGGCAACTACCACACGATCCTGACCGACCGGTATTGGTGGGCGGCGCTGGCGGTGACGTTGGCGATCACGGTTGTTTCGGTGTCGATCGAGTTCGTGCTCGGCCTGGCGCTGGCGCTGGCGATGCACCGAACGCTGATCGGCAAGGGGCTGGTGCGCACCGCGGTGCTCATCCCGTACGGCATCGTGACGGTAGCCGCCTCCTACAGCTGGTACTACGCCTGGACGCCGGGCACCGGCTACCTGGCCAACCTGCTGCCACCCGGCAGCGCACCACTGACTCACCAGTTTTCGTCGCTGGGTGTGGTGGTCATCGCCGAGGTATGGAAGACAACGCCGTTCATGTCGTTGCTGCTGCTGGCCGGGTTGGCGCTGGTGCCGGATGACTTGCTCAAAGCCGCGCAGGTCGACGGCGCCGGCGCGTGGCGGCGACTGTGGAAGATCACCGTGCCGCTGATCAAACCGGCGATCCTGGTGGCGCTGTTGTTCCGCACGCTGGACGCGTTCCGGATCTTCGACAACATCTACGTGCTCACCGGTGGCACCGGCAACACCGGCTCGGTGTCGGTCCTCGGCTACGACAATCTGTTCAAAGGCTTCAATGTCGGCCTGGGATCGGCGATTTCGGTGCTGATCTTCGGTTGCGTCACCGTGATCGCGTTCATCTTCATCAAGGTCTTCGGCGCTTCGGCGCCGGGTGCCGGCGATGGGCACTGAGCGGGTGGGCGCCCGGCGCGCTGCGGGGTGGGCGATCGTCGACGCCCTGGTGCTGGTGTACGCGCTGCTGCCGGTGTTGTGGATTCTCAGCCTGTCGCTCAAGCCGACGTCAACGGTCAAGGACGGCAAGCTGGTTCCGTCGTCATTGACGTTCGACAACTACCGCGGGATCTTCGGCGGAGACTTCTTCAGCTCCGCGTTGATCAACTCGGTCGGAATCGGACTGATCACCACGGCGATCGCGGTGGTGATCGGCGCGATGGCGGCGTATGCGGTAGCGCGCCTGGAGTTTCCGGGCAAGCGACTGTTGATCGGTACGGTGCTGCTGATTTCGATGTTCCCGGCGATCTCGTTGGTCACGCCGTTGTTCAACATCGAGCGCAGGATCGGCCTGTTCGATACCTGGCCCGGGCTGATCATCCCCTACATCACGTTCGCGTTGCCGCTGGCGATCTACACGCTGTCGGCGTTCTTCCGGGAGATTCCGTGGGATTTGGAGAAGGCCGCCAAGATCGACGGCGCCACGCCGGCGCAGGCATTCCGGAAGGTGGTCGTCCCGCTGGCCGCACCCGGCATCGTGACCACGGCCATCCTGGTGTTCATTTTTGCGTGGAACGATCTGCTGCTCGCCCTGTCGCTGACCGCCACCGATGCGGCGATCACCGCGCCGGTGGCGATCGCGAACTTCACCGGCAGTTCGCAATTCGAGGAGCCGACCGGATCGATCGCGGCAGGCGCCATGGTGATCACGGTGCCGATCATCGTTTTTGTTCTAGTCTTCCAACGACGGATTGTCGCGGGATTGACGTCGGGTGCGGTGAAGGGGTAGCTGGATGGCCGAGATTGTGTTGGACCAGGTGACCAAGAGTTACCCCGACGGCGCGTTGGCCGTGCAGGAGCTCAGCCTCACCATCGCCGAGGGCGAGTTCATCATCTTGGTCGGGCCGTCCGGCTGTGGAAAATCGACGACGCTGAATATGATTGCCGGGCTTGAGGATATCTCGTCCGGCGAACTGCGTATCGGGGGCGAGCGGGTGAACGAGAAGGCACCCAAAGACCGCGACATCGCGATGGTGTTCCAGTCCTACGCGCTCTACCCGCATATGACGGTGCGGCAGAACATCGCATTCCCGCTCACGCTGGCGAAGATGAAAAAGCCGGAGATCAAGCAGAAGGTCGAGGACACCGCGCGAATTCTCGACCTCACCGACGTCCTGGACCGCAAGCCCGCGCAACTGTCCGGCGGACAGCGTCAGCGGGTCGCAATGGGGCGGGCGATCGTGCGGCACCCCAAGGCATTTCTGATGGACGAGCCGCTGTCCAATCTCGACGCCAAGCTGCGCGTGCAGATGCGCGGCGAGATCGCCCGGCTGCAGCGGCGGCTGGGCACCACCACCGTCTATGTGACCCACGATCAAACCGAGGCCATGACGCTCGGCGACCGGGTGGTGGTGATGCGCGGCGGGGTCGTGCAGCAGATCGGAACGCCCGACGAGCTCTACGAGCGGCCGGCGAACTTGTTCGTGGCCGGCTTCATCGGTTCGCCGACGATGAATTTCTTTCCCGCCGGGCTGACCGCGACCGGACTGCGGCTGCCGTTCGGTGAGGTGACGCTGACTCCACCCGTCCTCGATGTGCTCGCTGCGCACCCGGCGCCCGAGGACGTCATCGTCGGCGTGCGTCCGGAACACCTGCAGGACGCGGCGCTGATCGACGCCTATCAGCGGATCAGCTCGCTGAGCTTCGAGGTGAGCGTCGACATGGTCGAGTCGTTGGGCGCCGACAAGTACGTCTACTTCACCACCGAGGGCGCCGTCGTGCACTCCGATCAACTATCCGAGCTCACCGAACTCGAAGCCGAAACCGGGGCATCCGATCACGAATTCGTCGCCCGGGTGCCCGCCGCGTCGAAAGCCGCCAAGGGCGCGAAGCTCGAATTGGCCTTTGACACATCGCAACTGGCCGTGTTCGATCCCGAAAGCGGCGCAAACCTGACGGCTGCGGCGCCGCCCGAGGCGCAGTGACCCAGCCGTTGGACCGGGTACGCACGCACCTGGACGCTCATTTCGGTGGCACCGATCCGGACGTCGCCAGCGTGACGTTCCTGGGCGCTGAGCCGGTCGAGGTGCTGCGCTATCGCCTAAGCGCCGACGGTGCAGAAGATGTGGTGCATTACGTATCGCTGGGCTGCGCGCGGCATCCGATGGTCGACCCGACTGCGGTGGTCGCCGACCCGCAGCGCGGCCCGCGGGCCGAAGTTGTGCTGCGACTGCGTGAGCCGGGAACCGTCACCGGCCTGGCCCGTAGCCTGGCCATCGTGGCGGCCTCTCCGGCGGTCGAGGGCGTGGTGTTGACGCCGGACGCGCTGGTCGACCTCGGCACGCCACTGTGGGAGCGACCGTCGGGTCGCGCACCGTTCACCGCGGTGTTGTTGGGCCACAGCGACATTGCCGACCTGGTACTGGATCCGCCGCGTGACCCGGTGCGCTTTCTGGCGGCGACACCGATCACCGCGACCGAAGCCGCCTGGGTCCGACTGAAGGGCGCCGAGGCGATGCGCCAGGCGTGGCAGAGCGACGGGGTGGACGTTATGGACCCGAATCGTCCTGCCGCGCAACCCAACTGATCTGCTACAGCCAGTCCCTGCGCCGGAAGTTGCGGTACAGCAGCACGGTAACGGCCGCCAGGATCGCGAGCGTCGCCGGGTAGCCCCAATGCCACTTCAGCCCGGGCATGTACTCGAAGTTCATCCCGTAGATTCCGGCGACCATCGTGGGCACCGCCAGCAGACCGGCCCACGCGGAAATCTTGCGCATGTCGCTGTTCTGCTGCATTTCCACCCGGGCCAGCGCGGCCTGCACCAGCGAGCTGAGATTCTCGTCGTAGCTGGCGATCTGGTCGGCCGCGTGGGTGTGGTGGTCACCGACGTCGCGCAGATAGCGCCGGACCTCTTTGGAGATCAGGTCCTTGTGTTCGGTCTGCAACCGCGCGAACGGCACGGACAGCGGGTTGACCGACCGGCGCAGCTCGACCACCTCGCGTTTGATCTGGTAGATCGGCTCGATCTGGGTGCGGTGGTCCGGCGCGAAGGCCTCTTCCTCGATGGCGTCGATGTCGCCCTCCATCGACTCGGTGACCTCGAGGTAGTGGTCGACAACGGCGTCCGCGATGGCATGCATCACCGCGAACGGGCCCAGCCGCATGTGCTCGGGATCGGCGTCCATCCGCTTGCGTACGGCCGACAGCCGACCGTGCTCGCCGTGCCGGACCGTCACCACGAAGTCACGGTTGACGAAGACCATGATCTCGCCGGTCTCGACGATCTCGCGGGCCAGCACGATGGACTCGTGCGGCACGTAGTTGAGGGTCTTGAGCACCAGGAACAGCGATTCGTCGTACCGCTCGAGCTTGGGCCGTTGATGCGCGCACACCGCGTCCTCGACGGCCAGCGGGTGCAGGCCGAAGACGTCGCCGACCTCCTTCATCTGGTGCTCGGTGGGTTCGTGCAGGCCGATCCAGGCGAAGGCTTCCTGCCCGGCCAGCTGCAGGTCGGCCACTTTGGCCCGGGCCTGCTCGTGGCTGAAAGTTCCGGGCAGCCGCTCGCCGTCCAGGTAGATACCGCAGTCGACCACCGCCTGGTCGGCGGGCGGGTCAACCGGCTGCGGATGAGGAGGCTCGTCCCGTTCAGGCCGTGCCAGCGGACGCAGTGTTTCCGGTATGTCGCGAAACGAAGGCATCCTTCACCTCCCATCGCAGCTCGGATCCGATGAAGCCCCGGTCATGCTACGCGCCTGAACTGGCTATCGCCCGTGACCGGATGCCGCTGAGCCCCGGGTGGGGCAGGGGTTCATCGCGCACACGGGTGCGCTAGTTTCGACGCGACGCGATTGGGCATCTGCACGCAAGGAGCGAACTGACGTGAGCACATCACCTCTGAAGGTTGCCGTCACCGGCGCCGCCGGCCAGATCGGCTACAGCCTGCTGTTTCGCCTGGCCAGCGGTTCGTTGCTGGGCCCCGATCGCCCGATCGAGCTGCGGCTGCTCGAGATCGAGCCCGCCCTCAAGGCGCTCGAGGGTGTGGTGATGGAGCTCGACGACGGCGCGTTCCCGCTGCTGTCCGGCGTGCAGATCGGCGCCGACCCGAACAAGATCTTCGACGGCGTGAACCTGGCCCTGCTCGTCGGCGCCCGCCCGCGTGGCCCGGGCATGGAGCGCGGCGACCTGCTGGAGGCCAACGGCGCGATCTTCACCGCCCAGGGCAAGGCGCTCAACTCCGTTGCCGCCGACGACGTCCGCATCGGCGTCACCGGCAACCCGGCCAACACCAACGCGCTGATCGCGCTGAACAACGCGCCCGACATTCCCAAGGAGCGGTTCTCGGCGCTGACCCGGCTGGACCACAACCGGGCCATCTCGCAGCTGGCCAAGAAGACCGGCGCCAAGGTGACCGACATCAAGAAGGTCACCATCTGGGGCAACCACTCAGCCACCCAGTACCCCGATATCTTCCACGCCGAGGTCAACGGCAAGAACGCCGCTGAGGTCGTCAACGACGAGAAGTGGATCGCCGACGACTTCATCCCGACCGTCGCCAAGCGCGGCGCAGCGATCATCGATGCCCGCGGCAGCTCGTCAGCCGCCTCGGCGGCGTCGGCGACCGTCGACGCCGCCCGCGACTGGCTGCTGGGTAGCCCCAAGGGCGACTGGGTGTCGATGGCGGTGGTCTCCGACGGCTCCTACGGGGTTCCCGAAGGGCTGATCTCGTCGTTCCCGGTGACCACCAAGGGCGGCGACTGGAGCATCGTGCAGGGTCTGGACATCAACGACTTCTCCCGCGGCCGGATCGACAAGTCGACCGCCGAGCTCGCCGACGAGCGCAGCGCGGTCTCCGACCTGGGCCTGATCTGAGCCCGCGCCGAGTCTTGGCGATTAGGGCTACTAATGGGTAGTCGTTACGCTGGGCTGCGTGTCTGAGTTGGTTGAATCGATACAGACCGGCACCGACGAGGGCGCCATCACCGACGCGGAGATCTTCGAGGCGCACTCGGGCGGCAAGCTTTCCGTCGGTCTGACGGCCGCGCTGGACAGCCAGCGCTCGCTGTCGATCGCCTACACCCCGGGAGTGGCACAGGTCAGCCGGGCGATCGCCGGCGACCACACCCTGGCCGCCCGCTACACCTGGGCGGGCCGGCTGGTGGCCGTCGTCAGCGACGGCAGCGCGGTCCTCGGCCTGGGCGACATCGGACCGGCGGCGTCGTTGCCGGTGATGGAAGGCAAGTGCGCGCTGTTCAAAGAGTTCGCCGGGCTGGATGCCATCCCGATCGTGCTGGACACCAAGGATCCCGACGAGATCGTCGAGACACTGGTGCGGCTGCGCCCGACGTTCGGGGCAGTCAACCTCGAGGACATCTCGGCGCCGCGCTGCTTCGAGATCGAGCGGCGGCTCATCGAGGCGCTGGACTGCCCGGTCATGCACGACGACCAGCACGGCACCGCGATCGTCGTACTGTCCGCGCTGATGGGCGCCACAACCGCCCTCGACCGCGACATGACCGAGTTGCGCGTCGTCATCTCCGGCGCCGGGGCAGCGGGTGTTGCATGCGCCAATTTGCTTCAGGCCAAAGGTGTTTCGGATATCACCGTGCTCGACTCGCAAGGCATTCTGCACCGCGACCGGCCCGACATGAACATCGTCAAGGCCGAACTCGCCGACCGCACCAACCCGCTGGAACGTACCGGCGGCATGGTCGAGGCACTGGAGGGTGCCGACGTCTTCATCGGTGTGTCGGGCGGGGTGGTTCCCGAGGAGTTGATCGCGATGATGGCGCCCAAGAGCATCGTGTTCGCGCTGTCGAACCCCGATCCGGAGGTGCACCCGGCCGCAGCGGCCAAGCACGCCGCGGTGGTCGCCACCGGCCGAAGCGATTTCCCGAACCAGATCAACAACGTGCTGGCTTTCCCCGGAGTTTTCCGCGGTGCGCTGGACGCCGGCGCCCGCCGGATCACCGAGAAGATGAAAGTGGCTGCAGCCGAAGCGATCCTGTCCGTCGTCGCCGACAACTTGGCGCCGGATCAGATCGTCCCGAGCCCGCTGGACCCGCGGGTGGCGCCGGCGGTTGCAGCTGCAGTCGCCGACGCCGCAGATATCGCGGAGTGACTGCCGGCAAGTTGATCGCACTGGCGCTGACCGCTGCGCTGGCAGCCACCGGTTGTGGCCACGCCGCGAGCACCGGGCACCGCGCCGAGCTGGTGGTCGGGTCGCGCTCCGGTATCGAGCAGACGCTGCTGGCTGACGTCTATACCGGCGCGCTGCGCTCCTACGGTTTTTCGACGCGTACCGAGCAGGCTCCAGATCCGCTGAGCCAGTTGGACTCCGGCGCATTTGTCGTCGTTCCCAGTTTCACCGGCCGGGTGTTGCAGACCTTCCAGCCGGGGGCCACCGCGCGGTCCGACGCGCAGGTCTACAAAACGATGGTGGGGGCGCTTCCGGAGGGAATCGCCGCCGGTGACTACACCACCGCGGCCGAGGACAAACCCGCGCTGGCGGTTACCGGGCCGACGTCCACGAGTTGGGGCGGCGGCGATCTCAGCGCGCTGCCGAGCCACTGCGACGGGCTGCTGGTCGGATCGGTCGCCGGTTCCTCGACGCCTTCGTCCGTCGGAAGCTGTCGGCTACCTGCCAGTCGCGAATATACCGACGATGCAAGGCTTTTCGCAGCAGTCAGGTCCGGCGAGCTGACCGCGGCGTGGACCACCACCGCCGACCCGAATGTTCCCGCCGACCTGGTGGTGTTGACCGACGGCAAACCGGCGTTGGTGCAGGCCGAAAATGTGGTGCCGCTGTATCGGCGCAACGCGCTGACGGATCGGCAACTGCTGGCGGTCAACGAGGTGGCCGGCGTGCTCGACACCGCCGCGCTGGTCGACATGCGCCGGCAGGTGAGCGCCGGTGCTGACCCGCAGGCGGTGGCCGACGCCTGGCTGAACGAACACCCGCTCGGCCGCTGACGACGATGCAGACCGGAACGGTCTGAGGAGGAGCAGCGCAGAAGACGCCGCTAGCGCGACGGCGGCTTGATCCGTCCGACGACGGGGGAGAACAGCCGCTGATAGCCGGCGCCGGTGATCCGCACGATCAGATCCAGCACCACGGCGTCCTGGCCGACCAACACCCGCGGCTTGTTCTTGCGCACGCCGTCCAAGATGATCTCGGCCGCACGCCGCGGACTGGTGCTGGCCAGTCGCTTGTCGAAGAACGAGGACTGCGCCTCGGCGCTGACCCCCTCGGCGGTCAGGCCGTTGCGAGCGATCGCGGTCTTGATGCCGCCGGGGTGCACCGACGTCACTTTCACCGGGTGGCGGTTCAGCACCATCTCCTGATTCAGCGCTTCGGTGAAGCCGCGCACGGCGAACTTCGCCGAGTTGTAGGCGGCCTGGCCCGGCATGGACATCAGCCCGAACAGGCTGGAGACGTTGACGACGTGACCGTTGCCGGAGGCGATCAGATGCGGCAGAAAAGCCTTGGTGCCGTTGACAACACCCCAGAAGTCGACGTCCATCACCCGTTCGATCTCCTTGAACTGAGTGACCTCGATGTCGCCGGTGAACGCGATACCGGCATTGTTGTAGATCTGGTTCACCTTGCCGTAGTGCTCGTTGATGTGGTCGGCGTAGATCTGGAAGGCCTCGCGCTCAGTGACGTCGAGCCGGTCGGATCGCACCGGCGCGCCGATGGCTTTGAGCTGCTCTTCGGTCTGCGCGAGGCCTTCGGCGTCGACGTCGCTGATCGCCAGCGAGGCGCCCGAGCGGCCCAGCGCCAGTGCCAGCGCCTGGCCGATACCCGAACCGGCGCCGGTCACCGCGGCTACCTTTCCGGCGAACCCTTCCATTGGAAGCTCCTTGCTACTCGGGTTGCGGTCAAGGCTAGCCGGTACCGCCGGTATCGCGCGAAGCGGTATCGACCCTGGCGAGTCTCACCCGCCACACGCGCCTCTGGGAACAGGGACTCTTTTTTTCGATTTCGCACCGCCGGTGATATCACTGCGGGCTGATATCGCATACGACCACGATTTCGAAAAAGGGTGACACCCATCTCGGGTTACTGGTGTGGCAAGTGGTGACGAAGCGACTGGCGCGCGTTCGGGGCCGGCACCCGCGAGGCGGGCAGGTCAGCGAAGCCGGCCGCTGCCACGAACGGTGATGAACGCCAACGCCGTTGACGTTGCCGACGGTGAAAGGGTCAGGCCCAGCTGGAGCCGACGGCGGAGTCGGTGCTGTTCATGTTGTTGCCGGCGGTTTGCACCTTTTGGCCATGAGCGTTGGCTTGTTGGTAGATGACCTGGAAGTTGCGGCCCAACTGGGTGATGAACTCCTGGCAGGCCACCGAACCTGAGCCGCCCCAGAAGTCACCGGCGGCCAGTACATCGCGCACGATGGCCTGGTGTTCGGCTTCCAGGTTGGCGGCCTGGGCGCGGATCAGTGCGCCGTGG
>NZ_DASXEP010000016.1:0-19712 GCF_036490025.1 Mycobacterium sp.
ACATCACTCAGACTGCTGGGGTTGGTGAACTCCGTCCACAACGTCTCCCAGCCGGAGGGAACAGCCGCCGCCGCGTCAGTGGCGGGCGTGGCCAGATCCAGACCCGTGGTCGGATCGATGCCGAACAGCGCATCCAGACCCGCTATCGAATCCAGAGCCGTGGTCGGATCGATGCCCAACAGCGCATCCAGACCCACCACCGAATCGGTGACCGAGTTCAGGATGGAGTTGATGATGGGATCAAGGATCGCGTCCAGCCCATCGGCATGCGCCGGTGGTGCGCTGGCCAGCGGGCTCAGCCCGAACGCCAAAAACGCCCCCGCCCCGCCGCCGAGGCCAATCGCGCGACCACGAGCCTTCGCCCTGGCCGACCGGTTCCTCTTCGTCGAGTGCTTGCTTTGCTTTCCGGACATGACTTGCCTTCCCACCCGGGATGCCTGGAGCCTCTAATGCCCTCAGCTGCGCCTAAGGTAACCGTTAGGTGCACCCCAGTTCGGGATACGGACAATTAAAAACAAGATCATTTTAAGGAATTTCTGACTTCGGTTGCGCAGCAAACTTGACCGGTAAAGTGAACGTGCCGAGATGCACTGCGGGCGTACGATCGCCGTACCCTCAGCAAGCCTCTGGTGAAGTAAGACGCGCACACAAACGCGGCGTGTCTCAGCTGAGCGAAAGCCCAGATTCTCTCAGCCGTCTCACACATTTACTTAGCGTATCGATTTGAATCGGGTGCGCGACTGGCCGTAGGCAAGACCCTGCCCGGGGCGCGTCGAGCTGTCGTGCGAAACGTCGTACAACCCGCACCGAACGCATGAATAATCGGGCTAAGGGCAACACAGCCAAGGCACTTCACGATGGCAACCGCCGCTCCGGGGGAAGACAGGTCGGCAAGTGAGCAAAAAAGTCAAGCCCCCAGGGCTTTCAGATGAAGCGCGCGAGCGCATCAGCGCTGAGCTGGACCGGATCCGGGAACGACGCGATCGGCTGGAGGCCGAGGTCAGAAGCGACCGCGGCGCGGTGAGCGACCACGCCGACGCCGCCGACGCCATCCAGCGCGCCGACGAATTGGTCGGCCTCGACGAGCGGCTTGCCGAACTCGACCGCCTGCTACACGCCGGACCCGCGACGACGAACGGCGCCGGGACGCTGCCCTTCGGCACCGAAGTCAAGCTGAAGTTCTCCGACGGCGCGGTCGTCAAAATGCAGGTGATCTCGGTGATCGAAGAGACAGCCCTCGGCGGCGAGGCCGAGGCATTGACGGCCGGTAGCCCATTGGGGCTGGCGCTCGTCGGACGAAAAGCCGGCGACACGATCACCTACACGACGCCCCAAGGTGAGAACAAGGTCAAGCTGCTGGACCTGAAGTACCCCTCGTAGGCCGCCGTAGACTTTCCGCCGATGGCCGAGATCGCGGCGAACGCCCAGCTGCCGCTCAAGACGCAGGCGTGGCGTTTCATCGTCACCGGCGGGCTGTCGGCCGTCGTCGACTTCGGGTTGTACGTGTTGCTGCTGCGGGTCGGCCTGCAGGTCAACGTCGCCAAATCAATCAGCTTCGTCGCCGGCACCACCACCGCCTACCTGATCAACCGGCGGTGGACATTTGAGGCACCGCCCAGCAAGGCCCGGTTCATCGCCGTGTGCGTGCTCTACGGGCTCACCTACTGCGTTCAGGTCGGCATCAACTACGTCTTCTACCTGCAGTTCGCCAATGAGCCGTGGCGGGTACCGGCCGCTTTCGTGATCGCGCAGGGCACCGCCACGGTGATCAACTTCATCGTGCAGCGCTCGGTGATCTTCCGGCTGCGCTGAGCAACCCCGATCAGGCGGTACCCTCTTTGACGATGTTGAGCAGTGACATTCCGACCACCAAAACCCGGCTCACGGGCTTTGGCCGGACCGCGCCGTCGGTGGCGGACGTGCTGTCCACACCGGACCCTGAGCTGATCGCCAAGGCGGTCGGCCAGGTCGCCGACGCCGGCGGCCGGGGCGTGATCGCCCGGGGACTCGGCCGCTCCTACGGCGACAATGCGCAAAACGGCGGCGGCCTGGTCATCGACATGACGCCGCTGAACCGGATCCACTCGATCGACTCCGCCACCCGCCTGGCCGACGTCGACACCGGGGTCAGCCTCGATCAGCTGATGAAGGCCGCGCTGCCGTTCGGGCTGTGGGTTCCGGTACTGCCGGGCACCCGCCAGGTCACCGTCGGCGGCGCGATCGCCTGCGACATCCACGGCAAGAACCACCACAGCGCGGGCAGCTTCGGCAACCACGTCGTCTCGATGGAACTGTTGACGGCCGACGGGCAGATTCGCCACCTCACTCCCGACGGCGAGGACGCCGAGCTGTTCTGGGCCACCGTCGGCGGCAACGGGCTGACCGGCATCATGCTGCGGGCCACCATCGCGATGACGCCGACCGAGACGGCGTACTTCATCGCCGACGGGGTTGCCACCAACGACCTCGACGAGACGGTCGCTGTGCACCTCGACGGCAGCGAGGACCACTACACCTACTCCAGCGCGTGGTTCGACCTGATCAGCCCGCCACCGAAACTCGGCCGGGCCGCGGTCAGCCGCGGCAGCCTGGCCAAGCTGGACCAGCTGCCGCCCAAGCTCGCCAAGAACCCGCTGCAGTTCACTGCGCCACAGTTGCCGGCGGTGCCCAACGTCTTCCCGATCGGCGTGATGAACAAGCTGACAATGAGCATGGTCGGCGAGGCCTTCTACCGGATGAGCGGGAACTACCAGAACAAGATCGTCAACCTGACGCAGTTCTACCACATGCTCGACTTGACGACCGGATGGCAATATTCCTATGGCCCTGCGGGTTTCGCGCAGCACCAGTTCTTGGTGCCGCCAAATGCGATGGAGGAGTTCAAGGGCATCATCCGCTGGATTCAAACGCAGGGCCACTACTCGTTCCTCAACGTGTTCAAGCTCTTCGGCCCCGGCAACAAGGCCCCGCTGAGCTTTCCGATGACCGGATGGAACGTCGCGATGGACTTCCCGAACAAGCCCGGCATCAACGAGTTTCTCAACGAACTCGACGACCGGGTAATGCAATTCGGCGGACGCGTGTACACCGCCAAGGACTCCCGAGTCAGTGCCGACAACTTCCACGCCATGTATCCCCGCATCGACGAGTGGATTGCGGTGCGCCGCAAGGTCGATCCGACCGGAGTCTTCGTCTCCGACATGGCCCGACGTTTGGAGCTGCTCTAGATGGTGCTTGACGCCGTAGGAAATCCGCAGACGATCCTGCTGCTGGGCGGCACGTCCGAGATCGGGTTGGCGATCTGCGAGCGCTACCTGCGCAACGCCCATGCCCGGATCGTGCTGGCCGATCTGCCCAACCACCCGGGGAAAGACAAGGCCGTCGCGCAACTGAAGGCGGCGGGCGCGAAGTCGGTCGAGTGGATCGACTTCGACGGCGTCGACACCGACAGCCATCCCAAGGTGATCGATGCGGCTTTCGCCGGCGGCGATGTCGACGTTGCCATCGTCGCATTCGGCCTGCTCGGCAACGCCGAGGAGCTGTGGCAGAACCAGCACAAGGCGGTGCAGATCGCCCAGATCAATTACACCGCAGCGGTTTCCGTCGGCGTGCTGGTCGGCGAGAAGATGCGCGCCCAGGGTTTCGGCCAGATCATCGCGATGAGTTCGGCGGCCGGCGAGCGGGTGCGCCGGTCGAACTTCGTCTACGGGTCGACCAAGGCCGGGCTGGACGGCTTCTACCTCGGCCTCGGAGAGGCGTTGCGGCCCAGCGGTGTTCGCGTTCTCGTGATCCGGCCCGGCCAGGTGCGCACCACCACGACGATCGAGCACTGGAAATCGACCGGCGCCAAGGAGGCCCCATTCACCGTCGACAAGGAGGCCGTCGCCGAGCTGGCGGTCACCTCGGCGGCCAAGGGCAAGGAACTCGTCTGGGCGCCAGGCACTTTCCGCTACGTGATGATGGTGCTGCGGCACATCCCGCGGCCGATCTTCCGCAAGCTGCCCATCTAGATGCGCAACGCGCTGGCCACCGTCGGCCACATGGCGATCGCGGTGACGATCGCCGCGGCGGTCTCGGTGATCTCGCTGACCGCGATCGGCCGAGTCCAGTGGCCCGCCTTCCCGTCGTCGAATCAATTACACGCGCTGACAACGGTCGGCCAGGTCGGCTGCATCCTCGGAATGCTCTGCGCCGGTTGGGTTTGGCGGCGCGGCCGACGGGCGCTGGCTCGGCTGCTGGCGCTGGGTTTCGTCTCCGCGTTCTCGGTGGTGACGCTGGGAATGCCGCTGGGTGCGACCAAGCTCTACCTGTTCGGCATCTCCGTCGACCAGCAATTTCGCACCGAATACCTGACCAGGCTCACCGACAGCTCGGCCCTGCAGGACATGACCTATGCCGGACTGCCGCCGTTCTACCCGCCGGGCTGGTTTTGGGTCGGCGGGCGCATCGCGGCGCTGACCGGCACACCGGGCTGGGAGACGTTCAAGCCGTGGGCGATCACGTCGATCACGATCGCGATCGCCGTGGCGCTGGTGTTGTGGTGGCGGATGATCCGGTTCGAGTACGCGGTGATCGTCACCGCCGCCACCGCCGCGGTCACGCTGGCCTACAGCTCCCCGGAGCCGTACTCGGCGATGATCACCGTGCTGCTGCCGCCGGTGCTGATCCTGACCTGGTCGGGACTGCGCGCAGGACCCCGATCGGGCGGCTGGGCCGCGGTGATCGGCGCGGGGATATTCCTGGGCGTCACGGCGACCTGCTACACCCTGTTGCTGGCCTACGGCGTCTTCACCGTGCTGCTGATGGCGTTGGCGTTGGCGGCATCTCGCCGGCAGCTTGGGCTCAAGGCCGCGCTGGATCCGCTGCTGCGGCTGGCCGTCATCGGCGCCATCACCGCCGCGATCGGGGCCACGACCTGGCTGCCCTATTTGTTACGGGCGGCGCACGGTCCGGTCAGCAACACCGGCAGCGCGTATCACTACCTGCCGGCAGACGGCGCCGAGCTGACCTTTCCGATGCTGAAGTTCACTCTGCTCGGCGCGCTGTGCCTGCTCGGGACGCTGTGGCTGATCGTGCGGGCCCGCTCATCGGTGCGGGCGGCCGGCCTGGCGGTCGGCGTGCTCGCCGTCTACCTGTGGTCGCTGCTGTCGATGCTCGCGACGCTGGGCCGCATCACCCTGCTGTCCTTCCGCCTGCAGCCCACCCTGACGGTGTTGCTCACCGCGGCGGGCGTCTTCGGCTTCGTCGAGGGCACCCAGGCGTTGGCCGCGCGCGGGCGTGACCATGCCTGGGGACGCGTCGTGCTACCGGTAGCGGCATCGCTCGGGCTGGCCGCGGCGATCGCCTTCAGCCAGGACATCCCCGACGTGCTGCGCCCCGACCTCACCATCGCCTACACCGACACCGACGGCCACGGCCAGCGCGGCGACCGCCGTCCACCCGGCTCCGAGAAGTACTACGCGGCGATCGACACCGCGATCACCCGGGCGACCGGCAAGCCGCACGACCAGACCGTGGTGTTGACCGCCGACTACAGCTTTCTGTCCTACTACCCGTACTTCGGCTTTCAAGGGCTGACATCGCACTACGCCAACCCGCTTGCGCAGTTCGACAAGCGCTCGGCCGCGATCAAGAGCTGGTCCAAGCTCAAGGCCGCCGATCCGTTCATCCACGCGCTGGACACGCTGCCGTGGGCACCGCCGACGGTCTTCCTGATGCGCCACGGGGGCTCGGCGGGCGCTTCTCCTTCTAATTTGGGAAGCACCTATACGCTGCGGCTGGCCGAAGACGTCTATCCCAACCAGCCCAACGTGCGCCGCTACACCGTGGAACTGAACGCCGCCGTGTTCGCCGACCCACGGTTCACCGTCACCACGATCGGCCCGTTCGTGTTGGCCATCCGCAAACCCTGATGGCGACCGAAACGGCACATGCGGGGCCACTACCATCTACCTCCGTGAGCGGCGGCGCAGGCAAAAACTACCGAGCCGCCCGGGCCGTCGCCGTCGTCGCGGGTCTGCTCGGCGCTCTACTGGCGATCTCGACGCCGCTGCTGCCGGTCAAACAGACCACCGCGCAACTGAACTGGCCGCAGAACGGCGTGCTCGGCAGCGTCGAGGCCCCGCTGATCGGCTACGTCGCGACCGACCTCAACATCAGCATTCCGTGTCAGGCCGCCGCCGGCCTGGGCGGACCCGGCGACGCCGGCAAGACGGTGCTGTTGTCCACGGTGCCCAAGCAGGCACCCAAGGCCGTGGACCGCGGTCTGCTGATCGAGCGCGCCAACGACGACCTGGTGCTCGTCGTGCGCAACGTCCCGCTGGTCGTCGCGCCGCTGAGCCAGGTGCTCAGCGACTCCTGCCAAAAACTGGTCTTCACCGCACACGCCGACCGGGTCATCGGCGAGTTCGTCGGGCTCAAACAGGGTCCCAACGCCGAGCATCCCGGCGCGGCGTTGCGCGGCGAGCGCAGCGGATACGACTTCCGGCCGCAGATCGTCGGCGTATTCACCGATCTGAGCGGACCGGCTCCACCGGGGCTGACGTTCTCCGCCACCGTCGACACCCGCTACAGCAGCTCGCCGACCCCGCTGAAGATGGCCGCGATGGCGCTCGGGGTGGCACTGACGGCGATAGCGTTAGTGGCGCTTCATCTTTTGGACACCGCCGACGGCACCCGGCATCGCCGCTTCCTGCCGCCGCGCTGGTGGTCGCTGTCCGGGCTGGACGGCCTCGTCGCGCTGGTGTTGGTGTGGTGGCATTTCGTCGGAGCCAACACCGCCGACGACGGCTACATCCTGACCATGGCCCGGGTGTCCGAGCACGCCGGCTACATGGCCAACTACTACCGCTGGCTGGGGACTCCCGAGGCGCCGTTCGGCTGGTACTACGACCTGCTGGCGCTGTGGGCTCATGTCAGCACCGCGAGCATCTGGATGCGGTTGCCCACCCTGCTGATGGCGCTGGCCTGCTGGTGGCTGATCAGCCGGGAAGTCATCCCGCGGCTGGGTCACGCCGTCAAGACCAGCCGGGCGGCGGCCTGGACCGCGGCGGGCACGTTTTTGGCGGTGTGGCTGCCGCTGGACAACGGCCTGCGACCGGAGCCGATCATCGCGGTGGGCATCCTGCTGACCTGGTGTTCGGTGGAGCGCGCGGTGGCCACCAGCCGGCTGTTGCCGGTGGCGGCGGCCTGCATCATCGGCGCGCTGACCTTGTTCTCCGGGCCGACCGGTATTGCCTCGATCGGCGCACTGCTGGTGGCGATCGGCCCGCTGCGCACCATCATTCACCGCCGCTCGCGGCAGTTCGGTGTGCTGCCACTGCTGGCGCCCATCGTCGCCGCGGCCACCGTCACCGTGATCCTGATCTTCCGCGACCAGACCCTGGCCGGGGAATTGCAGGCGACCACGCTCAAACGTGCGCTGGGGCCCAGCCTGAGCTGGTTCGACGAGCACATCCGCTACGAGCGGCTGTTCATGGCAAGCCCCGACGGGTCGATAGCCCGGCGGTTCGCCCTGTTGGCGCTGGTGGTCGCACTCGCCGTGTCGGTGGCAATGACGTTGCGCAAGGGCCGAATTCCGGGCACCGCCGCCGGGCCGAGCCGTCGCATCATCGGGATCACGATCATCTCGTTCATCGCGATGATGTTCACGCCCACCAAGTGGACGCACCACTTCGGGGTGTTCGCCGGGCTGGCCGGCGCGCTGGGCGCGTTGGCCGCCGTCGCGGCGACCGCGGCGGCCATGCGCTCGCGACGCAACCGGACGCTGTTCGCCGCGGTGGTGCTGTTCGTCGTCGCGCTGTCGTTCGCCAGCGTCAACGGCTGGTGGTACGTCTCCAATTTCGGCGTGCCGTGGTCAAATGCGTTCCCGCAGTGGCACTTCGGGGTCACCACCGGCCTGCTCGGCCTGACTGTGCTGGTGCTGCTGCTGGCCGCCTGGTTGCACTTCGTCAGAAGCACCGACGACGACGCGCCGCCCAGCGAGTCGCGGTTGGCGCGAATCATCCGGTCCCCGTTGGGTATTGCCGCGTGGGCATTGGTTTTCTTCCAGGTGCTGTCGCTGACCCTGGGCATGACCGACCAATACCCGGCCTGGTCGGTGGGCCGTTCCAACCTGCAGGCGCTGACCGGCAAGACCTGCGGGCTGGCCACCGACGTCCTCGTCGAGCAGGATCCCAACGCCGGCATGCTGTCCCCGGTCGGGGCATCCGCGAAAGACGCACTGGCCGACGGCTTCTCCGAGGGTTTCGATCCCAACGGCATCCCGTCCACGGTGTCCGCCGACCCGGTGATGGAGCGCCCCGGCGACCGTAGCTTCGTCAGCGACGACGAGAACGTCACCAACAGCGAAGCAGGCACCGAAGGCGGCACCACGGCCGCGCCGGGCATCAACGGCTCGCGGGCGCGGTTGCCCTACAACTTGGACCCGGCGCGCACCCCGGTGCTGGGCAGCTGGCGGTCCGGCATCCAGGTGCCGGCCCGGCTGCGGTCGGCCTGGTACCGGCTGCCCGAAAAGAGCACGCGCAGCAAGGCCGGGCCGCTGCTGGTGGTGTCGGCCGCGGGCCGATTCGACTACGGCGAGGTCCAGATTCAGTGGGCCACCGACAAGCAGGCCGCCGACAACAAGCCTGGCGGCTCGACGGGACTCGCCGACGTCGGCGCGGCGCCGGCATGGCGCAATCTGCGGGCGCCGCTGTCCGCATTGCCGCCGGAGGCCACCCAGGTCCGGGTGGTTGTCAGCGACGAGGACTTGGCGCCGCAGCATTGGATCGCGGTCACCCCGCCGCGCATCCCGCGGCTGCGCACGCTGCAGGACGTGGTCGGCTCGTCGGACCCGGTGCTGTTGGATTGGCTGGTGGGCCTGGCTTTTCCGTGTCAGCGGCCGTTCGGCCATCAAAACGGGGTGGACGAAGTGCCGAAATGGCGGATTCTGCCCGACCGCTTCGGCGCCGAGGCCAACTCGCCGGTGATGGACAAGAACGGCGGCGGACCGCTGGGGGTCACCGAGCTGCTGGTACGTGCGAACACGGTGTCGACCTACCTGGCCGACGACTGGTCGCGCGACTGGGGTGCGCTGCAGCAGTTGACGCCGTACTACCCCAGTGAACAGCCCGCGCGGCTCGACCTTGGTTTCGCTACCCGCAGCGGCCTGTGGAGCCCGGCGCCGCTACGTCGTTCCTGATTCCACCCAGATCGTCGCCGGCGTGCTGCCCTCTCGCACTTTCCCGCGCTGCCGTCGATCTCGGCGCAGCGGGACCTGGTCAGTACGGCTTAGAACGCGATCTGCCGGCGCCCCGCGCGGAAGGCGGTGACGCAGGCGCTCAGCGCAAGCAGGGCGAACACGGCGAACGCCCATCGGGCCGCGGCCACCCCGCCGCCGTCGGCGAGGTTCACCACAACCCCGGCCAGGCCGGCGCCGAACGCGCCGAAAACCAGCTGCACCGAGTTGATGGCGGTCGCGGCGGCCCCACCCTCGGCGGGATCGTCGACATCGCACATCGCCCACGCCGACAAGTGCGGCCAGGCAGCGCCGATGCCGACCCCGACGGCCAGCAGGCCCAGCGCGCACAAGATGACGACACCGGCCGTCGCGCCTTGCACGTGGGTGGCTCCGGCCAGCACCAAACCGACCGCCATCACCAGCGGTGCCCCGACCACCACGGCCACGATCGAGCGCGCCTTGTTCAATGAGCCACTACCCAGGCCGCTGACCGTCCAGCCCAGTGACAAGGCGGCGCCCAGCAGGCCGGCAACGATCGGCCCCAGGTGAGCCAGCCGCTGACCGAACAACGGCACGTACAGATCCACCTTGGTCGCGGCAACCAGCAGACCCAAGGTCAGGTAGACCCACTTCAGCGGTCCGAAGCCGTAGACACTGGCGGGCAGGACCGCGGTGTCCATCCGTCGATCGACGACCAGGAACGCCGCGATCAGCAGCCCGCCGACGATCAGCAGGCCGGCGGTTGCGACGGTGTTGTGCGGCAGCGACGCCACGCTGACCGCCAGCGCCGACGCACCCAGCAGCACGACCGATGGCACCGGAATGCGGGCCGCATCGCGATGCGAGGCCTGCTCAGAGCCGTCCACGGTCAGTAAGCCCGGCGCCAGCCCGGCCATCGCCACGCTCAGCATCGCCAGTAGGCCGAACGCCCACCGCCACGCGCCGAATTGCGCGAAAAGACCGCCCAGCGCCGGCCCGAGCAGCGCACCGATGCCCCACGTCGAGGCCGCCATGGCCGAACCGCGACTCCAGAGCGAGCGCGGCAGCGCGGCATTGATCACCGCGAAGCTCAGACCGCAGAGCAGACCTCCGGCCAGCCCCTGCAAGAAGCGGCCCACCAGCAGGATCTCCATGTTGGGGGCGGCCGCGCAGACCAGGCTGCCGACGCTCAACACCGCGAAACCCATCAGGTAGGAGACGCTGGCGCCGATGCGGTGCAGCAGGGTATTGACGGTCGCTGCGGCTACCACCGACCCGACGAGGTACAGAGTTGTCACCCATGCGTAGATCCGCTCGCCGCCGATCTCGTTGATCGTGCTCGGCAGCATGCTGATCGTCAGGAACTCGTTGGTGCTGTAAAGCACCACGCCCCCGGCGATGACAGCCGAAGTCCGCAAATACGGGGAACTCCACAACTCGCGCCACTGGCCGGTGGTGCTCGTTTCCATCTCCGTTACATTCACCACCGCTGACCCACTAAACCATGTTTGGGCTGAGCAGTCGAACGCGTGCCAAGAGCGCGTTGGGGCTCGTCGGGCGGGTCAAACCGGGTTGTGCGCAGCATTGACCTGCGGCGTCATCGGCCGGTTTCATATGAATTCGATTTGGATCGCGGGCACACTTATTTTTGATTGGCTGACCCTGCCCAGTGCCGGTGGCTAAGTCGCCTACCATCGTCCCTCGTGCCCCCAGACCACAGCGAGCGATCGACGTATCGGCTCGCACGGCTGGTCGCCATCGTCGCGGGGATCCTCGGTGCGCTGCTGTGCGCGGTGGTTCCGCTGCTTCCGGTCAAACAGACGACCGCCACGATTCTGTGGCCGCAGGGAGTCAACGCCGACGGGCACATCACCGACGTCACCGCGCCGTTGGTATCCGGAGCGCCACGGGCGCTGGACATCTCGATTCCCTGCAGCGCGATCGCCACGCTGCCCACCGGTGGCGGTCTGGTGGTGTCGACGCTGCCGGTCAACGGGTTTGAAACCGGCAAAAACGGGTTGTTCGTCCGCGCCAACAAAGACACCGTCGTCGTCGCATTCCGCGACTCGGTCGCCACGGTCGCGCCGCGCTCCGCGGTTGCCACTGGCACCTGCACTGCGCTGCACATCTGGGCGAACGCGGCCGGCGCCGGCGCGGACTTCGTCGGGATCCCCGGCGCCACCGGCACGCTGGCGCCGGAGAAAAAGCCCGCGGTCGGCGGGCTTTTCACCGACCTGGCGGTGCCCGCACAGCCCGGGTTGTCGGCGCGCATCGACGTCGACACCCGGTTCATCGTCGCCCCGACCATGCTGAAACGGGCGGTGATGGCGTTCGGCGGTCTGGCCGTGCTGGCCTCGATCGTTGCGCTGGCCGTCCTCGACCGGCGGTCGGGACGACGGGCACCGCGCAACTGGCGGCATTTGTTCCAGGCCGGCATCGCGACCTCGCTGGCCGATGCCGGGGTGATCTCCACCCTGCTGCTCTGGCATGTCATCGGCGCGACCTCGTCCGACGACGGCTACAACCTGACCATCGCCCGGGTCTCCGGGCAGGCCGGCTACGTGACCAACTACTACCGCTACTTCGGCACCACCGAGGCGCCCTTCGACTGGTATCAAGCGGTGCTGGCCCAGCTGTCGTCGGTGAGCACCGCGGGAGTGTGGATGCGGCTGCCCGCCACCCTGGCCGGGATCGGCTGCTGGCTGATCATCAGCCGCTACGTGCTGCGGCGGCTGGGCCCCGGCCGGGGCGGGCTGGCCGGTAACCGGGTGGCGGTGTGGACCGCGGGTGCGGTGTTCCTGGCGGCCTGGCTGCCGTTCAACAACGGCCTGCGGCCCGAGCCGCTGATCGCCCTGGGCGTGATCGTCACCTGGGTGCTGGTGGAGACCTCGATCGCGACCCGCCGGCTGGTGCCGGCGGCGGTGGCGATCATCGTGGCCATGTTGACCGCGACGCTGGCGCCGCAGGGCCTGATCGCGATCGCCGCGCTGCTGACCGGCGCGCGGGCGATCGCGCAGATCATCGTGCGGCGCCGGCCCGCCGACGGGCTGCTGGCGCCATTGGCGGTGCTGGCCGGGTCGCTGTCGCTGATAACCATCGTGGTGTTCCGCTCGCAGACGCTGGCCACCGTCGCCGAGTCGGCGCGGATCAAATACAAGGTCGGTCCGACGATCTCCTGGTACCAGGAGTTCCTGCGCTACTACTTCCTCACCGTGGAGAACAACGCCGAAGGATCGATGACGCGGCGATTCGCCGTCCTGATCATGCTGTTGTGCCTGTTCGGAATGCTGGTCGTGCTGCTGCGGCGCGGCAGAGTGCCCGGGCTGGCCAGCGGCCCGGCGTGGCGGTTGATCGGCACCACCGCGATCGGCCTGCTGCTGCTGCATTTCACACCGACGAAGTGGGCGATTCAGTTCGGCGCATTCGCCGGACTGGCCGGCGCACTCGGTGCGGTCACCGCGTTCGCGTTGGCCCGGATCGGTTTGCACAATCGGCGCAACCTGACGCTGTACGTGACCGCGCTGCTGTTCGTGTTGGCGATTGCGACCTCGGGCATCAACGGCTGGTTCTACGTCAACAACTACGGCGTCCCGTGGTTCGACATCCAGCCCGTCATCGCCAGCCATCCCGTCACGTCGATGTTCTTGGCGCTGTCGATCGCGACGGGACTGCTCGGCGCCTGGCAGCACTTCCGGATGGACTACGCCGGGCAAACCGAGGTGAAAGACAGCCGGCGCAACCGGGTGCTGGCCTCCACGCCACTGCTGGTCGTCGCGGTGATCATGGTCTTCGGCGAAGTCGCGTCGCTGGCCAAGGGCGCCGTGCTGCGCTACCCGCTGTATACCACCGGTAAAGCCGACTTCGCCGCGATCACTACAGCTCTTGCGGGGACATCCCCGCGAAGCTGCGCGATGGCCGACGACGTGCTGGCCGAACCGGACCCCAATGCCGGTCTGCTGCAACCGGTTCCAGGCCAGAACTTCGGTCCGGCCGGCCCGCTCGGCGGAATCAACCCGGTCGGCTTCACCCCGCAGGGAGTCGGCGACGACCTGCAGTCCGACCCGGTGGTGACCAAGCCGGGCGTGGTGAACTCCGACGCGTCACCGAACAAGCCCAACGCCTCGATCACGGACTCTGCCGGCACCGCGGGCGGCAAGGGCCCGACGGGAGTCAACGGCTCGCAGGCCGCCCTTCCGTTCGGTCTCGACCCGGCGCGCACCCCGGTGATCGGCAGCTACGGCGAGAACACCCGGGCCGCCACCGCCGCCTCGGCGTGGTACCAGATGCCGCCCCGCACCCCGGACCGCCCGCTGGTGGTGGTCGCCGCCGCGGGAGCCATCTGGTCGTACAAAGAGGACGGTGACTTCATGTACGGCCAGTCGCTCAAGCTGGAGTGGGGCCAGACCCGACCCGACGGCAGCACCGTGCCGCTCGGACAGGCCCAGCCCATCGACATCGGACCCCAGCCGGCCTGGCGCAACCTGCGATTCCCGTTGGCGTGGGCGCCACCGCAGGCCAACGTCGCCCGCGTCATCGCTTACGACCCCAACTTGAGCGAGGACCAGTGGTTCGCCTTCACCCCGCCGCGGGTGCCGGTGACCCAGACCCTGCAGCAACTGGTCGGCCCGCACCGGCCGGTGTTGATGGACATCGCGACGGCCGCGAATTTCCCTTGCCAGCGACCGTTTTCCGAGCACCTCGGCGTGGCCGAGCTTCCCGAGTACCGCATCCAGCCCGACCACAAGCAGACCTCCGCGTCGTCGAACCTGTGGCAGGCGTCGAAGTCGGGCGGTCCGTTCCTGTTCACCCAGGCGCTGATGTGGACGTCGACCATTCCGACCTACCTGAACGGCGACTGGTATCGGGACTGGGGGCAGGTGGAGCAGTACCACCGGTGGCTTCCCGATGACGTCGCCCCGACCGCCGCCATCCAGCAGGGCGTCGCCACCGTGTACGGCTGGAGCCGACAAGGACCGATTCGAGCACTCCCGTGAGCACACAGACCGCGCACCCGCAGACCGCCAGCGCACGCGACAAGGTGAAGGCGACGCGCTGGGTGGCCACTATCGCCGGGTTGATCGGATTCGTGCTGTCGGTGGCCACGCCGCTGCTGCCGGTCGTGCAGACCACGGCCGATTTGAACTGGCCGCAGCAGGGTCAACTGAAAAGCGTGACGGCGCCGCTGATTTCCTTGACGCCGGTCGACTTCCACGCCACCGTGCCGTGTGAGGTGGTACGGGACATGCCGCCGGCAGGCGGGGTGGTGCTGGGCACCGCGCCGCGAAAAGGCAAGGACGCCAACCTCGACGCGCTGTTCGTCGTCGTCAACAAGCAGCGGGTGGACGTCACCGACCGCAACGTGGTGATCCTGTCCGTGCCGCGCGACCAGGTGGCGGGAGCCGCAGGTGCCCCCGGCTGTTCCAGCATCGACATCACCTCCACACTGGGCGGCACGTACGCCACCTTCGTCGGGCTCAAGGATCCAGGCGGCCGTCCGCTGCGCAGCGGCTACCCCGACCCCAACCTGCGCCCGCAGATCGTCGGGGTGTTCACCGATCTGACCGGGCCGGCCCCGCCGGGACTGAAGATGTCGGCGACCATCGACACCCGGTTCTCCACCACCCCAACCACATTGAAGCTCTTCGCAATAGTGGGCGCGATCCTGGCGACGATCGTCGCGCTGATCGCGCTGTGGCGCCTGGACCAGCTGGACAACCACCGGATGCGCCGGCTCATCCCGGCGAATTGGCGGACGTTCACCCTCGCCGACGCGACAATCACCTTCGGGTTCGTGCTCTGGTGGGTGATCGGGGCGAACTCGTCGGACGACGGCTACATCCTGGGCATGGCCCGCGTCGCCGACCGGGCCGGCTACATGTCCAACTACTTCCGCTGGTTCGGCAGCCCGGAGGACCCGTTCGGCTGGTACTACAACCTGCTGGCGCTGATGACCCACGTCAGCGACTCGAGTCTGTGGATGCGGTTGCCGGACTTGGTCGCCGGGCTGGTGTGTTGGCTGCTGTTGTCGCGTGAGGTGCTGCCGCGGTTGGGGCCCGCGGTGACCAAGAGCAAGCCCGCGAACTGGGCCGCGGGCCTGGTGCTGCTGACAGCGTGGATGCCGTTCGACAACGGTTTGCGGCCCGAGCCGATTATCGCGGTCGGCTCGCTGATCACCTACGTGCTGATCGAGCGGTCCATGCGCTACAGCCGGATGACGCCCGCGGCGCTGGCGGTGGTGACCGCGGCGTTCACCCTGGGCGTTCAGCCGACCGGGCTGATCGCGGTGGCCGCCCTGGTGGCCGGTGGTCGTCCGATCCTGCGGATTTTGGTGCGACGGCATCGTGTGGTCGGCACCTGGCCGTTGGTGGCGCCGATGCTGGCCGCCGGCACGGTGATCCTGACGGTGGTGTTCGCCGACCAGACGCTGGCAACGGTGTTGGAAGCCACCAGGATTCGCACCGCGATCGGCCCGAGCCAGGCCTGGTACACCGAGAATCTGCGGTATTACTACATTTTTCTGCCCACCGTCGACGGCTCGCTGTCGCGCCGGTTCGGCTTTTTCATCACTGCGCTGTGCCTGTTCAGCGCGGTGTTCATCATGTTGCGGCGCAAGCGAATTCCGGGTGTGGCCCGCGGCCCGGCCTGGCGGCTGATGGGTGTCATCTTCGGCACGATGTTCTTCCTGATGTTCACCCCGACCAAGTGGGTGCACCACTTCGGGTTGTTCGCCGCGGTGGGCGCGGCGATGGCAGCGTTGACCACGGTCCTGGTGTCGCCGGCGGTGCTGCGCTGGTCACGCAACCGGATGGCATTCCTGGCCGCGCTGATGTTCCTGCTGGCGCTGTGCTTCGCCACCACGAACGGCTGGTGGTATGTGTCCAGCTACGGCGCGCCGTTCAATGCCGCGATGCCCAAACTCGGCGGAATCAGCGTCAGCACAATCTTTTTCGCACTGTTCGCGTTGACGGCGCTGTACGCGGTCTGGCTGCACTTTGCTTCCCGCGACCACGGCGAAGGACGACTGGCGCGCGCACTGACCGCGGCGCCGATCCCGATCGCAGCGGGCTTCATGGCGCTGGTGTTCGTCGCGTCGATGGTGATCGGCATCGTCCGGCAGTACCCCACCTACTCCAACGGCTGGTCCAACATCCGCGCCTTCGCCGGCGGCTGCGGGCTGGCCGACGACGTCCTCGTCGAACCCGACACCAACGCGGGCTTCATGCCGGCGTTGCCCGGAGAGTACGGCGTGCTGGGACCGTTGGGTGGCAGCAACCCGGTTGGCTTCGCGCCCAATGGAATACCGGCTCACACCGTCGCCGAAGCAGTGGTGATGCACCCGAACCAGCCCGGCACCGACTACGATTGGGACGCGCCGACCAAACTCAAGACACCCGGCGTCAACGGCTCGACCGTTCCGCTGCCGTATGGCCTTGACCCGCAACGAGTTCCGGTACTCGGCAGCTACACCACCGCGGCGCAGCAGCAGAGCAAGCTGGCCTCGGCGTGGTATCGGCTGCCACCCGCAGACAACGGGCATCCGCTGGTGGTGGTGACCGCCGCGGGCAAGATCGCCGGCAACAGCGTGCTGCACGGCCACACCGACGGGCAGACCGTGGTGCTGGAGTTCGGGAATGCCGGCCCGAACGGTGACGTGGTGCCGGCCGGCCGGCTGGTGCCCGACGACCTGTACGGCGAGCAGCCGAAGGCATGGCGCAACCTGCGCTACCCCCGGTCCGATATCCCCGCGGACGCCGTCGCCGTCCGCGTGGTGGCCGAAGACTTGTCGCTGACACCCGAGGACTGGCTCGCGCTCACTCCGCCACGGGTGCCCGAATTGCGCTCGGTGCAAGAGTACGTCGGTTCGACGGAGCCGGTGCTGCTGGACTGGGCGGTCGGACTGGCGTTCCCGTGTCAGCAGCCGATGCTGCACTCCAACGGCGTCACCGACATCCCGAAGTTCCGCATCACGCCGGACTACCTGGCCAAGAAGATGGACACCGACACCTGGGAGGACGGCGTCAACGGTGGCCTGCTGGGGATCACCGACCTGCTGCTGCGCGCGCACGTGATGGCCACCTACCTGTCCCGCGACTGGGCCCGCGACTGGGGCTCACTGCGCAAGTTCGACACCCTGGTCGACGCGCCGCCCGCAGAGCTGGACCTAGGCAGCGCAACGCATTTCGGCTGGTGGTCGCCGGGCAAGATCAGGATCAAACCCTAGGGCGTCAACCTTATTGCCAGGCGCGCAGCTTGTGCGGGTTACGCAGCGCCCAGAGATTGTGGATGCGGCCCTGATTCACCGCGACGGCGACGACGGTCAGGGTACGTCCGCGGGAGCGGACGACGAGCCCGTACTGGCCGTTCACGTTGGTCACGGTCAATTGGAGGTGGGGCACTCGGCGCAGGACGTCGAGCAGGAGGGTCGCGATGGCCAGGGGACCACGGATGGGTTCGATGGCCGCACTCACGAGGCCGCCGCCGTCGGTGATGCAGGTGGAGTCCGGATCGAGCAGTTGGATAAGGGTTTCGAGTTCGCCGGTCTCCCACGCCGCCTTGAACGCCGATACGACGCGGGCCTGCTCTGGCGCCGACTGCGGCCGAGGCCGCGCCTCACGCACACGGCGCCGTGCCGAGGCCGCGAGCTGCCGGCAGGCCTGCGGGGAGCGTCCGACGATGTCGCCGATCTCTTTGTAGGGATAACCGAAGACATCGTGCAAGACGAAGGCCACCCGCTCTGCGGGGGTCATCTTTTCGAATACGACCAGCAGCGCCATGCTCACCGATTCGTCGAGCGTCAGCCGGTCGGCGGGGTCGGTGTGCATTTTCGATGGGCTCAGGGTGGTCCACTGCGCGGCGTCTGAAATAGGCTCAGGCAACCACTCGCCCACGTAAGCGGCTCTGGCAACTCTCGCCGAGGCCAGGATGTCAAGGCAGATCCGACTGGCGGTGGTCACCAGCCACGCCGTCGGCGAGCTGATCTCGTCCCGCGCGTCGTCGGGTAGGGCGTACCAGCGGGCGTACGCCTCCTGGACCGCGTCCTCGGCCTCCGATAACGCGCCGACGAGCCGGTAGCAGACGCTCATCAGCAGTTCTCGGTCGACGTGAGGAGCGCTGGTACCGCGATCACCACACAACGCTGCTCCTTCCGCAAGTGATAACGCCTTCTACAGGTACTGACGAATGACGGACCCGATGTGTGATGGCGGCGCTGCGAGTCGCGATCGACCTGACGTTGGGGCGGCCTGAATCGTCATGTAGACGAGGCGCAACCGCGTCCACGCCTGCGACACGATTCGAGAGCCGATCCATGTTCATCGCCTACATCATCGTCACGATCGTGACGATTCTCGCCAACGCCGGAGTCGCCGTAACCGATTTCCTGCGAACCGACTCGGTGCTCGCGAATTCCGCGGAGGTTCGGGTTGCGCCGAGCTGGCTGCCGCTGCTCGGCGCGTTCAAGGCAGCCGGGGCCGTCGGCCTCCTTTTTGGTCTGCTCGGTGTGCCGCTGATCGGCGAACTGGCGGCAGCCTGTTTGGTCTTGTTCTTCATCGGCGCCATCGCCTTCCACGTGCGCGCTCGGGTGTTTCATAACATCGCTGCCCCGGGGGTTTTCCTGGCATTCGCCATCGCTTCGCTCATCTTGGCTGTCAAACACTGACCGTGCCGACGAACCGTGACTGGCCGGTCACGCAGCGACGATGGAGTCCGTGCAAAATCCGTCCGCCGCACCGTGATCAGCATCACACGCCTACTCGACTGGCTCGGCGTCACAACACGTTGGGATCCTGACGGAGCTGGGTATGGGTTCACTCTCCCCAACCGAAAGGAGCACCCGTGAGCAGCGGACCCGAAGAAGCCATCAAGGGCATCGTCGAGGACGTCAAGGGCAAGGCCAAAGAGATCATCGGGATCGTCACCAACCGCGACGGTCTCCGCCAAGAAGGCCGCGCACAGCAGGAGAAGGCCCAGGCCGCGCGCGACGTGGCGAAGAAAGAGGCTGACGCCGCCTCCGCACGCGCTGCGGAGAAGGCTGCCGAGGCTCGCGAGAAGTCGGCGCGATAGACGTAACTCAGCTGGGCGGCAATGGCTTTGGGCCTTGCCGCCCAGCTTTGTCTTTAGTACGGCTTGAATGTAGATGGTAATGCGAACTACTGCCAGGTGCCGTCATGGTTCAGCCTGGCCGATGTCGGGTAGCCGGGGCCCAGGAGGTAACCATGCGCGCTGAAGAAGGCGACGAATCCATCGGAGAGTTGGCCGATGAGGCCGCCAAGACGAAGAAGGAACTCAGGGAGTCCACTGAGACAGGTGAGAAAGTGCAGAAGTCGGCGAAGGACACCAAAGGCCAGCATTAACCGGTAACCGCGGTGTCGCACGTCACACCAGAGTCTCTCGTGTAAGGCATCTCTCGTCCCGAGCGTGGTCGGGTGGCTATCTGCGCCGGGATAATTGACAGAATGTCATTAACGATTTCTGCGCTGGCCCGTGGTGCAGTACCTGCTGTTATCGCGCTGGC
>NZ_DASXEP010000089.1:0-3173 GCF_036490025.1 Mycobacterium sp.
TCAGGAGTGGGTGACCCGACCCGACGGCACGGAGATCCTCAAGACCACCGTCACCGAGTACGACCGGCGCGGCTGGGGCGCCGGCGGCGCCGACCTGCACTGGTACTGCACCGGCGATCCGGCCGCCCACGTCGGCGCCGAGCAGGTGTGGGTGAGCCTGGGTCCCGAGCTGACCGAGTTGCTCGGCGAGAAGGCCTACGCCGAACTCGCCGCAATGTGCAGGCGGCGCAGCGGATTAGGGCTCATCGCGGTGCACCCCGCAACGCGGGCGGCCGACTAGGGGCCTGACTGTTCGATGAGAGTCAGCCCTCCAGCTTGTAGCCCAGTCCGCGCACCGTCACCAGGTGGTTCGGGTTGGCCGGGTCGGACTCGATCTTGGACCGCAGCCGCTTGACGTGCACATCGAGCGTCTTGGTGTCGCCGACGTAGTCGGCGCCCCACACCCGGTCGATCAACTGTCCACGCGTCAGCACCCGGCCACTGTTGCGCATCAGGTATTCCAGTAGGTCGAATTCCTTGAGCGGCAACGTGATTGGTTCGCCATTGACCGACACGACGTGACGCTCGACGTCCATGCGGACCGGTCCGGATTCCAGCACGCCGTCGGTGATCTCGGAGTCGTCGTCACCGCCGCGGCGCAGCACCGCGCGAATCCGGGCGATCAGCTCGCGCGCCGAATACGGTTTGGTGACATAGTCGTCGGCGCCCAGTTCGAGTCCGACCACCTTGTCGATCTCGCTGTCGCGCGCGGTCACCATGATCACCGGCACGCTGGAACGCGACCGCAGTTGCTTGCACACGTCGGTGCCCGACATGCCCGGCAGCATCAGGTCAAGCAGCACGATATCGGCACCGGCCCGGTCGAATTCGGCCAACGCTGACTGACCATCGGTCACCACGGTGGCCTCGAAACCTTCCTTGCGGAGCAGGAACGCCAGCGGATCCGCCAGCGATTCTTCGTCCTCCACGATCAGCACACTCGTCATCGGTGTATTTCTTCCTCTCGTTGGGGCTCCCGTAAGGGCTTGGTGGGGCGCATTTCGCGCTCGGGTGACGGCTCGGCCGGTTCGGACTGGCCGTCGTAGGCCGGGATCGACAAGGTGAACGTCGATCCGGTGCCCGGCTGGCTCCACAGTCCAATGCTGCCGTTGTGGTTGGCCGCGACGTGTTTGACGATGGCCAACCCGAGACCGGTGCCACCGGTGGCTCGCGAGCGTGCCTTGTCGGCGCGGAAGAACCGCTCGAAGACGCGCTCCTGGTCTTTGCGGGCAATCCCGATGCCACGGTCGGTGACGGCGATCTCGATGTTCTCGCCGCGACGGCGCCGGCTGATCGACACCAGCGAGCCGCGCAGTGAGTACGCGATCGCGTTGGACACCAGGTTGGCCAGCGCGGTGACCAGCAGGGCCTGTTCACCGTGCATCCGCAAGCCGCTGGGGTCGTCCGTGCGCACGATGATGTCGGCGTTGTCGGCCGGCACCTTGTGACGTGAAATCGCTTCGGCCACTACGGAATCGACGTCGACGGCACCCATATCCGGTAACCGCTCGGCGCCCTGAAGCCGGGACAGCTCGATCAGCTCGGTGACCATGTTCCCGAGCCGGGTGGCCTCGATGAGCACCTTTTCGCCGAAGCGGCGCACCGTCTCGGGGTCGTCCGCGGATGACAGCAGCGCCTCGGCGAGCACGGACATCGCGCCGACCGGCGTCTTGAGCTCATGGCTGACGTTGGCCACGAAGTCGCGGCGGGTGGCCTCCATGCGGGCGTATTCGGAGTGGTCGTAGACGAAGACCACGGCGAACCGCCGATCCGCCTCGCTGAGCAGCCGCGCTTGTCCGTGCACCGACAGGCCCGATCGGCCGGGCGCTTGGCGCTTGCCCGGCAGGAGGTCGAACTCGACATCAGCGCCGTCGGCCAGCGTCTTGCGGGCCGCCTTCCACGCCTCGTCGTCGAGCTGCCGCTCGCGTACCAGACCAAGCTCCTTGGCCCGGCCGTTGTGATAGACGACGTCGCGGTGACGGTCCACGACGGCGGCTCCCATGGGCATCAGCGCAACGATGCGTTCCAGCATCTGCGCGACGGTGATTCCAGCGGCTTCGACGGCCACTCGCTGCCGTCGCAAGGTCGCCCGCGGCGCCCAACGGGCGCCCACGGTGATTCCGGCGGCCAAGGCCGCGACGAACAAAACCCCGGCCAGTGACAGGGCCGAGAACACGGTCACATGGGAATTCTACAAATACGGTGAACACCAACCCAGCAGCACAAGGCCAAAATCGGTCATGTCACACGCTACGAGACAGGTGTTCGGGCGCCGTTCACCCGGCGTTAGCCCAGGTTGCTGAAAAACACGCCTACTTCGCGCCCTGGCTGGCCACCGCGGCTGCGCCGGCAGCAGCGGCGTCGGGATCGAGGTAGCTGCCGCCGGCCACCAGCGGACGCATACCGGCGTCCAAGTCGTAGCGCAGCGGAATACCCGTCGGGATGTTCAGCCCGGTGACGTCGTCGTCGGACATGCCATCGAGATATTTCACCAGCGCGCGCAGCGAGTTGCCGTGCGCGGCGATCAGCACCGTCTTACCAACCCGCAGGTCAGGCACGATGACGTCGGTGAAGTAGGGCAGGAACCGGGACACCACGTCGGCCAGGCATTCGGTCAACGGCCCGCCGCCGATGTCGACGTAGCGAGGGTCGGCGTCCTGGCTGTAGGTGCTGCCCTTCTCTATGGGCGGCGGCGGTGTGTCATAGCTGCGCCGCCACGTCATGAACTGCTCGTCGCCGTAGCGCTCCCTGATCTCGGCCTTGTTCAGCCCTTGCAGTGCGCCGTAATGCCGCTCGTTCAGCCGCCAGGTGCGGTGCACAGGGATCCACAGCCGGTCGGCGATGTCCAGCGCCAGATGCGCGGTGGTGATCGCGCGGCGCAGCAGCGACGTGTAGAGCACGTCGGGCAACAGGTTGTGCTCGGCCAGTAACTCACCGCCGCGCACCGCCTCGCCGCGCCCCTTGTCGGTGAGATCCACATCGACCCAGCCGGTGAACTGGTTACTGGCGTTCCATTCGCTTTCGCCGTGCCGGAGCAGCACCAGCGTCGCAGCAGCCTCTACCATGCCGGAAAGTCTCTCACCCTTCGGCGGTCGACCAGCAACGGTGTCAGGCGTCGTCGTCTTCGTCGTCGA
>NZ_DASXEP010000076.1:0-6679 GCF_036490025.1 Mycobacterium sp.
CCCGCCAAGCCGACGCCGATGGTGATGTCGGCTTGATCGTCGCCGTCAAGCGACTGGCGGCGGCCAAGACCCGGTTGGCGCCGATGTTCTCCGCATCACGGCGGGAGAGCATCGTTTTGGCCATGCTGGTCGACACGCTCAGCGCCGCGGCGGGCGTAAGTTCCGTTCGAGGCATCACCGTCGTCACGCCCGATGACGTCGCGGCCGCAGCGGCGGTCGAACTCGGCGCCGGGGTGCTCTCCGATCCGACGCCCGACGGCCACTCGGACCCGCTGAACAACGCCATCGCGGCCGCCGAACAGATCGTGTCGCAATCGGTCTCGAATATCGTTGTGCTGCAGGGTGATCTGCCAGCATTGCAGACGCAGGAACTCGCCGGAGCAATCGCCGCGGCACGTCAGCACGAGCGTAGTTTTGTCGCAGATCGGCTCGGCACGGGCACCGCGGCGCTGTGCGCGTTCGGAACCGCACTCGACCCACGCTTCGGGCCGGATTCATCTGCGCAGCACCGACATTCGGGTGCGATCGAACTCACCGGAGCGTGGCCGGGATTACGTTGCGACATCGACACACCCGACGACTTGGCCGTCGCGCGTCGTCTCGGGATCGGGCCGGTGACCACCAGAGCAGTCGGCGGATCGTCACCGCGGCGGGGGTAACGAGGGGTCACAATTGTTGGCCGGATAGTGAGTGTTGGTGATCGATATTGTGTTCTAGTGATTGTGGTTGGGGTGTGAATCTGGCGGACTGGGCGCGCTCGGAGGGTGTTCATCCGCAGACCGCGTATCGCTGGTTTCGGGAGGGCACGTTGCCGGTGCCGGCGGTGCGGGTGAATCAACGCACGGTGCTGGTCAATCCGGGCAGTGGCTGAGGCGCCCACCGGCGGGGTCGGCCTGTATGCGCGGGTTTCCTCCCATGATCAGCGCGCGGATTTGGATCGGCAGGTGGCCCGGCTCAGCCAGTGGGCGGCCCAGACGGATGCGCCGGTGGTGCGGGTGGAGGCGGTCGGCTGTGCACAGCGCGATGTCGGCCCGGCCGCGTTTGTCGGTGCTGACGGTCAGGATGTTGTTCGTGGGTCAACGTCGAGCGCTGCGCCGGATCGGTGATCCGGTGGTGGCGGCCGGCCCTGCGGGGGTGCGGATCCGGACCCGCATTCACCGACCGAGGCCGAGGCGACTGCTGTGGCGGCGATTGGATCGTTTCTGGGGTCGGTGTACCGGGCAGAGCTGGCCGGCCGGGTCGACGCGGGGCTGCTGGATCGTCGATCGCACGCGGCGTGGCGGGCGCGGCGCAAGCAGGCAGTGACCGTAGTCGCATCGTCTCGGTGGGCCGGGGCGATCACCCGTGCGGCCCAAGACCAATACCAGCTGGGCATGCGCGGTTTGAGCGCCCGCGTCACCGATCTGCGCCAAGCCATCGATGTGTTGGAGCAGCGGTGCGCGCTGCGCCCCGGAGAACAGGATCCTGGCCCGGCAACCCCGGGCCGTCACCGTCGTGGTTACCGGTCGGCCCATGAGCGGTTCGCTAAGACGCGCCGGCTCGCGGTGCTGCGTACCCGACTCGCCACCGCTGAGCAGGCATTGGCTGCGGGTTGCCCGTCGATCACGGTGGGCGGAAAACGGTTGTGGCGCAACCACAACCACCTCGACGAGTCGGGGCTGACCGAGGGCCAGTGGCGGGCACGCTGGGATGCCGCACGGATGTTTTTGACTGCCGATGGCGAATCCGGCAAGGCCGGCGGCAACGAAACCCTGCGCGTCGATGAGGCGGGCCGCCTACGAATCAAGGTGCCCGCCGCCCTGGCCGCCGAGTACGGCACGCACTTGAACATCACCGCGCCCATCGCTTTCAACCATCGCAGTACCGAGTGGGCTCAGCGGGTGGCCCAATGCCACGCGGTGCGTTACGACATCACCCATGATCCGGCCAAGAACCGCTGGTATCTGGACGCCTCCTGGAAACAGGACGTGATCGCCGCGCCACCGTCGATCGAACAGTTGCGCAGTGGACCGGTCGTGGGTGTCGATCTCAGTGCCGACCACCTCGCCTGCGCCGTGTTGGATGGGTCCGGGAATCCGGTCGGGGACCCGTGGACGATCCCCGTGGACACCGCGGGCCTGCCCGCCACCCGCCGCGATGGGCGGGTCCGTGCCGCGATCACCGCACTACTTGACGCCGCTACCTACCCCGGGTGCACCGCGGTGGTCATCGAGAACCTCGACTTCGCCGATGCCCGCGCCACCGGCCGCGACACGATGGGCCGCGGCAAGCGTGGGAAACGGTTCCGCCGCACCGTCGCCGGCATCCCCACCGCGCGCTTCCGCAACCGCCTGACCGCGATGGCGGCCCACCGCGAGATCGCGATCATCGGGGTGGATGCGGCCTACACCAGTAAGTGGGGCGCCCAGCACTAGGCCAAACCCCTACAACAACAGACTTCCGAACCGGTCACCCGCCATCACGGCGCGGCGACCGCGATCGGCAGACGTGGCCTCGGATTGGCGATCAGGCGACGACCGGCAGGACCCCGCAACGGACAGAGGACCCATGCGGGCACACCACCGGCCAGGCCAAAACGGCAACCGAACCACGATGGCAGGCACGATAGTTCCGGTCCACCCCCACCCACACGATGTGTGGCGGTCCCCCGGAGAACATCCGCCGCCAGCGGCCAACACCGTTTGGGCCGCAACCGAGCAGCACCCCATGCTGCTCACTCATAAGGAACGGTAAACAGCTCCTCAACGGCAAATGTCCGTCAGCTGGTCGGTGGCAGCACCCCCCACCGATGGGGAATGATCGCAAGCGTGACTGACATCGAAGCCCCGGACGCAGCGGTCGCCGCCGAAACACGTGCTTGGCGAGCTGCTGATTCCACCCCGGGTGCGCCGCCTGCCCCCACAGCCGCAGCAGTCGAGAACCCACTTCCCGAAGACCGCTATCTCAACCGCGAGCTGAGCTGGCTGGACTTCAACGCGCGCGTCCTGGCGCTGGCCGAGGACACGTCGCTGCCGTTGTTGGAGCGCGCGAAGTTCCTGGCTATCTTCGCCTCCAACCTCGACGAGTTCTACATGGTCCGCGTCGCCGGCTTGAAGCGGCGCGACGAGATGGGTTTGTCAGTGCGTTCGGCGGACGGTCTGACTCCGCGCGAGCAACTGCGTCGAATCGGCGAGCAGACCCAGCAGATCGCAAGCCGGCACGCACGAGTCTTCCTCGACTCGGTGCGGCCCGAGCTGGCAAAGGAAGGTATCCACATCATCACGTGGGCCGATCTGGGCCAGGCCGAACGTGATGAGCTGTCTATCTATTTCACCGAGCAGGTTTTTCCCGTCCTGACTCCGCTGGCCGTCGATCCCGCTCACCCGTTCCCGTTCGTCAGCGGCCTGAGCCTGAATCTCGCGGTCACTGTCAAGCAGCCCGACGACGGCGGTCAGCACTTCGCTCGAGTGAAGGTGCCCGACAACGTCGATCGCTTCGTGGAGCTCGGCCACCGAGACAGCGCCAACGACGCAGCCGGCCAACCGGATGTCCGCTTCCTGCCCATGGAGGAGCTGATTGCGGCCTTCCTGCCCGCGCTGTTTCCGGGCTTGGAAATCGTCGAGCACCACGCGTTCCGCATTACTCGCAACGCCGATTTCGAGGTCGACGAAGATCGCGATGAGGATCTACTGCAGGCGCTCGAGCGGGAACTGGCCCGTCGACGGTTCGGATCACCGGTGCGCCTCGAGGTGGCCGACGACATGACCGAACATATGCTGGAGCTGCTGCTGCGTGAACTCGACGTGCATCCCGGCGATGTCGTCCAAGTGCCGGGGCTGCTTGATCTCTCGTCGCTGTGGCAGATCTACGCCGTCGACCGGCCGGCACTGAAGGATCCGGCGTTCGTTCCTGCCACCGGCCCCGCATTCGCCGACCGGGAAACACCGAAAAGTATTTTCGCCACGCTGCGCGAGGGTGACGTGTTGGTTCACCACCCTTACGACTCGTTCTCCACCAGCACGCAACGATTCATCGAACTGGCTGCCACCGACCCCAATGTGCTGGCGATCAAACAGACGCTGTATCGCACGTCGGGTGACTCACCGATCGTGCGGTCCCTCATCGAAGCCGCCGCAGCCGGAAAGCAAGTCGTGGCGTTGGTCGAAATCAAGGCGCGCTTCGACGAACAAGCCAACATCAGGTGGGCGCGCGCACTCGAGCAGGCCGGAGTCCATGTGGCCTACGGCCTCGTCGGCTTGAAAACGCATTGCAAAACGTGTCTGGTGGTTCGCCGCGAGGGGTCGACGATCCGGCGCTACTGCCATATCGGGACCGGCAACTACAACAGCAAAACCGCTCGGCTGTATGAGGACATCGGCCTGCTGACCGCCAGCCCCGACATCGGCGCCGACCTGACTGATCTGTTCAACTCGCTGACCGGCTATTCGCGCAAGCTGACCTACCGCAACCTTCTGGTAGCCCCGCACGGAATCCGCGCCGGCATCATCGAACGTGTCGACCGGGAGATCGCCGCGCATCGGGAAAGCGGCAACGGGCATATCCGGCTCAAGATGAATGCTCTTGTCGACGAGCAGGTCATCGACGCGCTCTACCGTGCGTCGCAGGCCGGGGTGCGCGTCGAGGTCGTGGTACGCGGCATTTGTGCGCTTCGTCCCGGTGTCGCGGGATTCTCCGAAAACATCACCGTGCGCTCGATTCTCGGCCGCTTTCTGGAGCACTCGCGAATTTTCGACTTCCGCTCCATCGACGAATACTGGATCGGTAGCGCCGACATGATGCACCGCAACCTCGATCGGCGCGTCGAAGTGCTGGTTCAGGTCAAGGATCCTCGCCTGACCGCGCAACTTAACGACATCTTCGAGTCGGCGCTGGATCCCGCAACGCGCTGCTGGGAATTGGCAGCAGACGGGCAATGGGCGGCCCGGCCGCGAGCCGGCCACACGGTCCGTGATCACCAAGCGTCACTGATGAAACGACACCGTAGCGCCTGACCGACCGTAGCCCGCAGCCCCGAATTGACTTGCAGGAGTTCAGGTGTCGACAGATTCCTCGTCAGGCAAGGTCGTTCTTGCCGCGGGTGGTGTGTTATGGCGACCGGGGCATCGCGAGTCCGCACCGGAGATCGCGGTGATCCACCGTTCGCGGTACGACGACTGGTCATTGCCCAAAGGGAAGGTCGATCCCGGCGAGACCGAGCCGGTAACAGCAGCGCGTGAGGTCTTCGAAGAGACCGGGCACCATGTGCAGCTGGGCCGCCGTATCGCAACCGTGAGCTATCCGATCGAGCAACGCACGAAGAAGGTGCAGTACTGGTCGGCGCGAAGCCTTGGCGGCAGCTTTGCCCCGAACAACGAGGTCGACGATCTCGTCTGGCTGCCCGCTCCCGCTGCGATCAAGAAGGTGTCTTACGTATACGACCGAAAGATATTGCGTCGGTGGGCCAAACAACCGGCAGACACCCAATCGGTTTTGATCGTCCGGCACGGCACCGCGGGCAGCAAGTCCCGATTCTCCGGGGACGACAAGCTTCGACCGTTGGACAAGAAGGGCCGCGCGCAGGCTGAGGCACTCGTCGCGCAGCTGTCGAGTTTCGGCCCTACCGATGTCTATGCCGCTGATCGAGTGCGATGCCTCCAAACTGTGCAGCCACTGGCTGAGGAGTTGGGTGTCACGATCAGCAATGAGCCGGCACTGACCGAAGAGGCATACGCCGACAACGCGAAGCGCGGCCGACGGCGAGTTCTGCAGATTGCCGCGTCACACCGCACGCCGGTGATCTGTACTCAGGGCAAGGTGATTCCGGACTTGATCGCGTGGTGGTGCGAACGCGACGGGATACGCCCGGATAAGTCCCGCAACCGCAAGGGCAGCACCTGGGTGCTGTCGCTGGCGGAGGGCCGTCTGGTAGCAGCCGATCACATCGGCAGCGCGCTGGCCTCCAACGTGTTGGCCTAGCACGCGAATTCGCCGCGGAGTGGCTCAGTAGAGCCGACCCCGCGGCGAATCTGCGTTCAGTGCGGTCAGCGCCTAGCGACGACCGCGACGGGCTGCAGCCTTCTTGGCAGGAGCCTTGCTGGCCTTCTTGGCCGGCGCCCGCTTCGTTGCTGCCTTACGGGCCGGGGCCTTCTTCACAACCTTCTTGGCGGCGGCCTTCTTGGCCGGTGCCCGTTTGGTCGCGGCCTTCTTGGCCGGTGCCCGTTTGGTCGCGGCCTTACGGGCCGGAGCCTTCTTGGCAGCCGCCTTCTTGGCCGGAGCCTTCTTGGCAGCCTTCTTCGCTACCTTCTTGGCCCCACCGCTTGCGACAACACCACGCTTCACTGCAGGTCCTTCCGCCGGGAGACGTTGCGAGCCAGAAACAACCGCCTTGAATTGTGCGCCGGGCCGAAACGCCGGCACGGAGGTCGGCTTCACCTTTACCGTCTCGCCGGTGCGGGGATTACGGGCTACGCGGGCCGCGCGGCGCCGCTGCTCGAATACTCCGAACCCAGTAATGGTGACGCTGTCGCCCTTGTGCACTGCGCGCACAATCGTGTCGACAACATTCTCGACGGCCGCGGTTGCGTGCCGACGGTCTGAGCCCAATTTGTCTGTGAGTACATCGATGAGCTCTGCTTTGTTCATGCAAATCCTCCGAAGCTAGTGGCCCTCGATTGGACCGACTAGAGGACACGGTAAACCC
>NZ_DASXEP010000077.1:0-5284 GCF_036490025.1 Mycobacterium sp.
CATCAGCCTCGGCTGCGGCGCCGGCGGATTCTGTTAGGCTTTCCGCCATGCACGCAGCGTCCGGCAACACCGAGTGCCATGTCTTGGCACTCATTGCCGTGGGCGATTGCGCCGTTGCTGACGTGCATTGTTGTCGCTGACCTTCTGCCCGCGCTGAAATTCGCTTTTCTTTGCGACGGGATCCGTCAGCCGTCAAGCCCACTGTCGAAAGGTCGACCATTGTTCGACGACATCAGAAATGTCGTGCGGTGGCGGCACGCTGTCGCGTTGACCCTCGCCGCGGGAATGGTCGCGGCGTGTCACGGCGGCGCCAGCGACGTCGTCGGCGGCGGTGGGCCCGCCGGTGCCAACACCAGCATCACGCTGGTCGCCTATTCGGTACCGGAACCGGGCTGGAGCAAGGTGATTCCGGCGTTCAACGCCTCACCGGAAGGCAAGGGCGTCCAGGTGATCGCCTCGTACGGCGCTTCGGGTGACCAGTCGCGCGGTGTCGTCGACGGCAAGCCCGCCGATATCGTCAACTTCTCCGTCGAACCCGACATCACCCGACTGGTCAAGGCGGGCAAGGTTTCCAAGGACTGGGACAAGGACGCCACCAAGGGCATCCCGTTCGGCTCGGTCGTGACACTCGTCGTGCGGCCCGACAATCCCAAGAACATCAAAGACTGGGACGACTTGCTGCGGCCGGGCGTCGAAGTCATCACGCCCAGCCCGCTGAGTTCAGGCTCGGCGAAGTGGAATCTGCTCGCGCCGTACGCGGTCAAAAGTACGGGTGGCCACGACGCTCAGGCGGGCCTCGACTTCATTCACAAGCTGGTCGGCCAGCACGTCAAGCTGCGCCCGGGGTCGGGACGCGAGGCAACCGATGTCTTCGTCCAGGGCAGCGGTGACGTTCTCATCAGTTATGAGAACGAGGCGATCGCCACGGAACGGCAAGGAAAGCCGATCACCCACATCAACCCGTCGCAGACGATCAAAATCGAGAATCCGGTGGCGGTGGTGACCACCAGCTCCCACTTGAATGCCGCCGTCGCGTTCAAGAACTTCCAGTACACCGCGGAGGCCCAGAAAGTGTGGGCGGCAGCCGGATTCCGGCCGGTCGATCCCGCGGTCGCTGCAGATGTCCGCGACCAATTCCCGGCCCCGGCCAAGCTGTGGACGCTCGCTGACCTCGGCGGCTGGCCCACCGTTGACCCGCAGCTGTTCGACAAGAAGTCGGGCAGTATCACCAAGATCTACACGCAGGCCACCGGATGACGACAGCAATCACAACCGAGGTGTCCAGGCACGGGAACACCCCGGGCCGCAACAAGTTACGTGGCGACGGCACGTCGCTGCGAGTCGGCGTTGCGGTGCTGTGGCTTTCGGTCATCGTGCTGCTGCCGTTGGCCGCCATCGGCTGGCAATCCGTGGGCGGGGGCTGGCAGGCGTTCTGGCTGGCGGTCACCTCGAATGCCGCCGTCGAGTCCTTCAGAGTGACGCTGACCATCTCGGCGGGTGTCACCGTCCTGAACATGTTTTTCGGTCTGCTGATCGCCTGGGTTCTGGTGCGCGACGACTTTCCGGGTAAACGGCTCATCGACGCGATCATCGATCTGCCGTTCGCGTTACCGACGATCGTGGCCAGCCTGGTGATGTTGGCGCTCTACGGGAATCACAGTCCGGTCGGCCTGCACCTGCAACACACCGGATGGGGTGTGGGGGTGGCGCTGGCATTCGTCACGCTGCCGTTCGTGGTGCGGGCTGTCCAGCCGGTACTGCTCGAAGTCGACCGCGAGACCGAGGAGGCGGCCGCGTCGCTGGGCGCGGGCAACGCGACGATCTTCACGACGGTCGTGCTGCCCTCGCTGACTCCGGTTCTGCTGACCGGTGCGGGCCTGACGTTCGCGCGGGCCATCGGCGAATTCGGGTCGGTGGTGCTGATCGGCGGAGCGGTGCCGGGCAAAACCGAGGTGTCATCACAGTGGATCCGGACATTGATCGAAAATGACGACCGTACCGGTGCCGCCGCAATATCTATTGTGCTGCTTGCTATTTCGTTTGTCGTCCTGCTCGTCCTGCGTACCTTCGGATCGCGCGCAGCCAAGCGTGAGGAGCTGGCGGCGTGACACCGCCAGCGACGATGCAGAGCGAAGCGATGAGGAGGAGCGGCGCATGACGTTGTCGCCCAAGGTTCGCTATTTGATCCGTTTCGTCGCGCTGGCGTATGTGTTGGTGTTGCTGGTCATTCCGGTGGGGTTGATCTTGTGGCGCACCTTTGCGCCCGGCTTCGGTCAGTTCGTCGACTGGGTGAGTACGCCGGCGGCGGTCTCGGCGCTGAACTTGTCGGTTCTGGTGGTGGCGATCGTGGTGCCGCTCAACGTGATTTTCGGTATACCGACCGCACTGGTGTTGGCGCGCAACCGGTTTCGCGGCAAAGGTATCCTGCAGGCGATCATCGATCTGCCATTCGCGGTCTCACCGGTCGTGGTGGGTGTGGCGTTGATCGTGTTGTGGGGATCGGCGGGTCTGCTGGGCTTCGTCGAGAGGGACTTCGGGTTCAAGATCATCTTCGGCTTGCCGGGCATCGTGCTCGCCAGCGTCTTCGCCACGCTGCCGTTCGTCGTGCGCGAGGTCGAGCCGGTTCTGCACGAAGTGGGCACCGATCAGGAACAGGCCGCGGCAACGCTGGGATCCAGTTGGTGGCAGACCTTTTGGCGTATCACGCTGCCGTCGATCCGGTGGGGGTTGACCTACGGGATCGTGTTGACCATCGCCCGCACGCTCGGCGAATATGGCGCAGTCATCATGGTGTCGTCGAATCTTCCGGGGCAATCCCAGACGCTGACGCTACTGGTTTCTGACCGCTACAACCGGGGCGCGGAGTACGGTGCCTACGCCATTTCGACTCTGTTGATGGCGGTTTCGGTGCTCGTGCTGATCGTTCAGGTGATTCTTGATGCTCGCCTCAAGCGAGCCACAAAGTAGGCGTGACAGGGAGGACTGGCGCTAATGGATAACGCGATCGTGGTGCGGGGGGCCAACAAGCGCTACGGTGATTTCGCCGCGCTGGACGATGTCGATTTCGAGGTGCCGGCCGGTTCGCTGACGGCGTTGTTGGGACCCAGCGGGTCGGGCAAGTCGACGCTGTTGCGCGCCATCGCCGGACTCGATCAGCCCGATACCGGAACCATCACCATCAACGGGCGCGACGTCACACGGATACCGCCCCAGCGGCGCGACATCGGCTTCGTGTTCCAGCATTACGCCGCCTTCAAGCACTTGACCGTTCGGGACAACGTGGCCTTCGGGCTGAAGATCCGGCGGCGGCCCAAGGCCGAGATCGCCCAAAAGGTGGACAACCTTCTGGAAGTGGTGGGGCTCAGCGGTTTTCAAACCCGCTATCCCAGTCAGCTCTCCGGTGGTCAGCGCCAGCGCATGGCATTGGCGCGCGCGCTGGCGGTCGACCCGCAAGTGCTGCTGCTCGATGAGCCATTCGGCGCGCTGGACGCCAGAGTCCGCGACGATCTGCGTTCGTGGCTGCGCCGGTTGCACGATGACGTGCACGTCACCACGGTGCTCGTCACTCACGACCAGGCCGAGGCGCTTGACGTCGCCGACCGGATCGCCGTGCTCAAAGACGGACGCATCGAACAAGTGGGATCTCCGAGCGCGGTCTACGACAGTCCGGCCAACGCGTTCGTGATGTCGTTTCTGGGTGCGGTCTCCTCGCTGAACGGCACTCTGGTTCGCCCGCACGACATTCGGGTCGGCCGCAGTCCGGATATGAAGATCGCCGGCGACGACGGCACCGACGAAGTCACCGGGGTGGTCCGGGCCACCATCGACCGCGTGGTGATGCTCGGCTTCGAGGTGCGCGTCGAGTTGACCAACGCCGCCACCGGCGGGCCGTTCACCGCTCAGATCACTCGCGGCGATGCGCAAGCGCTGGGCCTGAAGGCGGGGGATACCGTGTACGTGCGTGCCACCCGGGTACCGCCGATCGCAGGAGAAGGCCTGGCGCGCAACGACGCTGGGAAGGTCTCCACGGCGAATTCCGTCTGAGGGCTGTTCAGCCTTTGATCGAGCCGACCCGGTCGTAGCTGGAATGCGCGACGCACCCCGCCGCGTGATCGTCCATGTATCTCGACTCCGTGCCCGGGGCCCACGCGTCGACTCGTATCTGCGGGTCCCGGCCGGCGGTCGGTGAATACTTCGGCAATTCGGCTTTGCACCGAGCCTCGATTTGCTTCTGCTCGGCGTCGCTGTCCGGGAAACGAGAGAGCGCGAGCATCGCGAAGAGCTCGTGGGAATGTGGTTTATCGCAGCTCACAGGCGAATTGATGGTCTCCTGGTAGCAGGTGCCGACCCGCTCGGATTGCAGCGATCCGGTGATCAGCCCGTCTTTGGGCCACGCGCTGTAGGCCCAGACCACCGTCCACAGCACGGAGATCACCATGCCCGCGACTGCCAACCCGCGTCCGGACTCCCTGCCGTCTCTGGTCTTGATCAGTGCGGCGAACCCGGCGATCAGGCTCAGGGGCACGAGGCTCACCAGACCCAGCAGGAATGACGCGACCGCCCATCTGTTGGCCGGGCGACTGGCCTCGGCCGAGCCGGGTTCTCCGGGACCCGGTGCCTGTGGCGCACTCATAGTGGGCAACCGTAGCCTCCTGATGGGGCTCCACCTTGGACTTCGCCTGTCAACGTAATCCAGGTGACGATCGCTTCGAGGTTCGCGTCGAATTGGGCAACATCTTCGCCACTCGGTTTCGCGTAAGCGGGATCTGCGCGTTCTCGTTACGATCGTCGCACTGAGTTTGTTGTTGAGGAGCGTGTAGCGGGTGAGTCATCCGTGGCCGATGTTTCCGCCGGAGGCGAATTGGTATTCGCTGGCGTTGGGGCCGCGTTCGGCGCCGAGTGTGGCCGCTGCGGAGACGTTGGAGGCCCATCATGCGGCGATGACGGCGGTGGCGGGGACGTCGATGGCGCAGGGTGCGGTGACCGCGAAGTCTTATACGGGTTTGGGTGGTACCGCCTCGGAGGCGGCGTTGGTGACGCATAACAATGAGCATTTGGCGTTTGCTGAGCAGACGTTGGCGAAAGCCCAGATTTTTCATATGGCCGCGGCGGTCAATGAGTCGTCGTTTGCGCAGATGGTGCCGGCCCCGCCGGCGCATGCGAACCGGTTCGAGGAAGCCGCCGATGAGGTGATCAATCCGATGGTGTGGGGGGCGTTGACGCCGCGGATCGCGGATTTGAATCTGGAGTATTTCGGGTTCATGTGGCCCAACAACGCTGCCGC
>NZ_DASXEP010000082.1:0-21517 GCF_036490025.1 Mycobacterium sp.
AACAACTACGAGTCCCAAGAGCAGGCCTCCCAGCAGATCCTGTCCAGCTAGCCGATCACCGAAACCTCATAGGAGAACACTCATGTCGATCAACTACCAGTTCGGTGATGTCGATGCCCACGGCGCACTGATCCGCGCCCAAGCCGCCAACCTGGAAGCCGAACACCAGGCCATCGTGCGCGATGTACTGGCCGCCGGCGACTTCTGGGGCGGCTCAGGCTCGGTGGCCTGCCAGGAGTTCATCACCCAGTTGGGCCGCAACTTCCAGGTCATCTACCAACAAGCCAACGCTCATGGCCAAAAGGTGCAAACCGCCGGCAACAACATGAACAGCACCGACTCGGCCGTCGGTTCCAGCTGGGCCTGACGCTTTACCAAGTGGGGGTCGGAACGCACCGGGCATCGTGATGCCCGGTGCGTTTTCTTTTCGCCACCGTCCGGCGGCTATTCACTGACCGCTACGCAAGCACCGAGGATCGTGGTGGAAGCAAAGTTGGCCGCATTGGCCAGATGGTTGTCGGTCGGGGTGTAGGTCGGCAGCGCAGTGACGAAGGCGCGCCGGTACTGGGCCGAGAGATTCGCCAGGTCCTGAAAGACAGCGTTATCGCTTTGCCGGCCAAGCTGTTCCAGTTTGCCGGCGAATGAGTTCATCACCGGGCCCACCGCGTAGTTGATCGCTTTCTGCTCTTTGTTCCAATAGATCGACGGGACATTGGGATCCAATTGCTGCCACGCGGCGGTCTGCTTGCCGAACTCGTTCAACGCCGACTTCCAGTCGGGGCAAACGGGATTGTCCGTGGTGAGGAAGGGCTGCGGGTTCGCGAGGTTGCCCACCGGGGCGATGTCGGACGGTGGCAGCGACGGGGAGACCAGCGGCCCGCGGGCCGCGGCCGGACCGTCGCTGATGGCGGCGCAGATCGCTCCCAGCGCAGACGAGGCGCTGTTTGCGGCGCCGGCCAAATTGTTGTCGGCCGGGGTGTATTTCGGGATCCGATCGGTGTAGGCGCGCGCGTAGGCGATGAACTGCTGGTAGAGCTCACGCATCACCCGGTGCGGCGTCAGCTTGACCAAGCCGACAGCTTGCGCCGCCGCGCCGCGCATCGACTGTCCGGCTGCGATGAATTGCGCACGCTCCTTTGGTGTCCAGGCCGACGCAGGCACCGACCGGTCCCGGTCATTCCAAAGCCCCTGACCACCGTTCGCGAGTTGATTGTTGATCGACGTCCACGCCGTACAACTGGGATCGTCGGTGATCACCGCAACGGGGCCGATGTCTTTCGCGCTGGCCACCGCGGCTGTCTCCGGGCTCGGACCCTCCGGGCCTTTCGGTGCTCCCGAATCCCCGCCGCCGAACAGCAGTACCGCGGCGACGATCGTTGCCAAGACCGCCACCGCGGCCACCCCACCCATTGCCCACTTGAGATTTTTGTTGCCTTGTGGGCCGTCAGTATCAGACGTCACGATGGTCCAGCTTAAATGACAACCGGCCCGCCGCAGGCGTATTGGCCACGAGCGGTCACGGCGATCGCAAGACGAACACGCTTGACATCGTCCCGAACATGCGTTCGAATAGGCTCATGCGATGGGACCGCCAAAGCATTGGCGCCGACGACGGCGCGCTGCCCGGGCTGGAGCGCATCGGTTTCGTCCGAAGTGTGTGCACGCCGCAGTTCGAGGACATCACATTTCACGAGGTCTTGTGCAAGTCGGCGCTGAACAGAGTTCCGCATGCCGCGGCATTGCCCTTCCAGTACACCGTCAACGGATACCGGGGCTGCTCGCACGCTTGTAGGTACTGCTTCGCCCGGCCGACGCACGAGTATCTGGATCTGGACTGCGGCAACGACTTCGACACCCAGATCATCGTCAAGACCAATGTGGTAGCTGTGCTTCGTCGCGAACTGGCCCGACGGTCGTGGCGTCGTGAGGCGGTCGCGCTGGGCACCAACACCGACCCCTATCAACGCGCCGAGGGCCGCTATGCATTGATGCCCGGCATCATTGGCGCGCTTGCGGTGTCGGGCACGCCGATGTCGATCCTGACCAAAGGCACGCTGCTGCGCCGTGATCTGCCGCTCCTCGTTGACGCTGCTGACCAGGTGCCGGTCAGCCTCGCCGTCTCCCTGGCGGTCGGCGATCCTGAGCTCCACAAACAGGTGGAGCCCGGCACGCCCGGGCCGCAGGCCCGCCTCGGATTGATCACCGCGATCCGCGAAGCGGGCCTGGACTGCCACGTGATGGTGGCGCCGGTACTGCCTTATCTGACGGATTCCGTCGAGCATCTCGACGGCCTGCTGCGGCAGATCGCGGCGGCGGGGGCCGTCGGCGTCACGGTGTTCGGCCTGCACCTGCGCGGATCGACTCGGGGCTGGTTCCTGTCATGGTTGACGCGCACCCACCCTCAGCTGGTCGGCCGGTACCGCGAGTTGTACCGAAGCGGAGCCTATTTGCCGTCGTCATACCGAGACGAGCTGCGGGCACGGGCGACTCCGCTGATCGCCAAATATGGGCTGGCCGGCGATCAGCGACGGTTCGATGTCGCCCCTGCCCGACAAGTCGTCGAGGCGGTTCAGCCGGCACTGTTCTGAGTTAGTGGAGGTTTGGGTCGCTGAAGGTGTTGCACTGGTTGGGGTCACCGGTCTGGTAGCCAGCGGTGAACCAGTGCTGACGCTGCTCCGAGGAACCATGCGTCCACGACTCGGGGTTGGTGTGACCGGTGGCGGCTTTCTGGATACGGTCATCTCCCACCGACGCCGCCGCCGATAGCGCATCGGCAATATCCTTGTCGCTCAACGGTTCCAGGAAGGGAACGCCGGTGCTCTCTTGCTTGATGGTGGAGGCGTAGTGGGCCCACACTCCGGCGTAGCAGTCGGCCTGCAGCTCGGTCCGCACGCCGTTACCGCCGGCGCCCTGAGCGCCCTGCTGCGCGCGACCGAGTGAGCCCTGTAGATCCTGCACATGGTGCCCGAACTCGTGAGCAACCACGTATTCCTGTGCCAATGGTCCACCGCTCGAACCGAACTGGGTGCGCAAAACGTCAAAGAAGCCGGTGTCGAAGTACGCGGTTTTATCTACCGGGCAGTAAAAGGGTCCGACTTCGGTGCTGGCCACTCCGCAGCCGGTGCTGACCTGACCGCTGAACAGCCGGACGCGGGGCCGGGTGTAGCCCGGCATCAGCTGCTTCCACACCGCGTCTACGGAGTTGCCGGTGGCGACCACACGGCACTGCACATATTGGTTGGCATCGGCTCCGGTACGGCACTTGCTCAGGTCAAACCCGGGTGCGACGTCCTGACTGGCGCTCGTCGGCAACTGGGTCGCCACTTTGCCGGGGTCGACCCCGAGCAGCAGGGCTACAACGAGGAACAGCAATCCGCCCAGTCCGCCGCCGATCGCAATGCCGCGCCCGCCACCGCCGCCGGACGCCGACGTCGTGCTGGTGTCGATCTGCATACCCTCGTTGAAGGTCATCGCACTCTCCGTTGCGTCTGTCGGGTGGCCTGTAGCCCGGCGAGATCAGCTTCGCACACTACGATTCGGGCGCGCCCGATCCCGACCCGAAGCGACGCTCGGGGTGGCAGGACACCCCGCGACTTGAACTAAATTTCTGCTGAGAAGAATCGCCGAGCTGAAACTTTCTTGAAATCGGCGTTGAAACCCCCTCTAAAGGGTAATTTTGGCCCCTAAATGGGCGGCCGCGCCAAGGCGGTCTCAGCGAATGGAGGCCTGCGTGTCTCAGAAATCCAAGGGAAGTTCTCAGCTTCCGTGTATGTACCTGTCGAGGCCTGCGGTTGTCATTCCCGACACCGCCCTCGACAACGAGACAGTCTTGTCACGCGTCCGCGAAAATTTCCGTGGGCCGGAATCCGAATGGGATTCGATTGCCCAGGGCGTCGAGTACGTCCTGGGCCGATGTAACACCCAGGTCCGCTATGTCGACCCGGATCAGACGCTCTCGCCCGGCGAGTTCGCGTCCCGCGCGGCGACCGCCTGCCTCTTCGAGAACGGCGTCGAAGCGTCCGAGGTCGACCTTTTGCTTTATGGGGGAATTGCGCGCGAGGCCTTCGAGCCCGCCACCGCGGCCGAGGTGGCGGGCCGGCTGGGCGCCACGCCACTGCATGCGTTCGACGTGACGTGCGCCTGCGCCGGGCTCGTCGAGGCGATACATGTCGTCGCCGGTTACTTCTCCCTGCACCCCGAGATCAAGACCGCCCTGGTCTGCGCCGGCGAACTATGGCGCGACCGGGTCAGTTATGACCTGCAATCGCTCGACGACGTCGCGAACCTTGCCGCCGGCCTGACGCTGGGGAACGCCGCCGCGGCATTTCTGGTGACTCGCGAGTCGCTGCCGGCGGGCAGCGCGCGGCTGCTGGGCTTCCGGCACAAGACGCTCGCCGAGCACTATGACCTGTGCTCGGCGCCGGTCGACGGCCACTTCGTCTCGCGCTCCAAAGAGTTGTTCGCGCTCGCCGTGCACGTGCCGCCGGAGGTGCACAACCTGCTGGCATCGACGGGATGGGCGGCCGAAGACGTCGACCACTACATCTTCCACCAGCCCAGCCAGGCGATCCTCGAGCGCGTCTTCGACGCACTCGGTGCGCGGCCCGAGGCGTGCGTGCATACCCACTCGCTGTACGGGAATACCGCCAGTACCTCATGGGCGGTCGCGCTGAACCACCGGCTGAAGCACGGCACCGTCAACAATGGTGACAAGCTCGTTATCGCAAGTGCCGCATCGGGTTTCACGATCGTGTGCGCCTCTGCGGTATGGGAGAGCTAGATGCAGCACTATCTGCGCGTCTACCGGGTGATCGGCAAAACGTTCGGGCTGTGGTTCCGCCCGCTGGGTGCATTCGGGCTTTTGCAGTTGCGCCAGGCGATTTCGGCGATCACGCTTGGTCTGGACTACGTGTTCTACCCACGTCATCGCAAGCAGGTGATCGACCGGCCGATCTTCATCATTGGCAATCCGCGCAGCGGCACGACCTTTCTGCATCGGCTGCTGGTCGGGGCCGGCGACGTGGCCGCTCTCGAATTGTGGGAGATGTTGTTTCCCGCGATCACCGCGCGCAAGCTGCTCGGCGGAATCGTACCGCGGCTCGATAAGCTGTCGCCGGCCCGCTATCACCCGTCCGACGTGCACGACACCAGCCTGCGCGGCATAGAGACCGACGACGTGGCCTGGTTCTTCCGCACCATGAGTGGCCCGTTCGCGTGGGCGTATTTCCTAGCCTGGCAAGATAATTGGGGCAGTGAGCTGTCGCGCCGCGAATTCGCCATCGACGGTGTGACGCAGCGCGAGGAAGACCGCTTCTTTAATTATTACGAGGCATGCTGGCGGCGAAACCTGACGCTCAAGCGTGCCGACCGGGTGCTGGCCAAGACCAGCATGCTGACGATGCGCCTCGATGCGGTGCTGCGACGCTACCCGGATTGCAAGCTCGTGTACGTCATCCGCGACCCGGTCGAGGTCATCCCGTCCGGAATGTCGTTGCTCGCCAGCGTGCTCGAGAACGGCTACGACGTGTGGAACCGCACCAAGGAATCCGACCAGCGCAGGTGGCTGGAAAACCTGTATCAGGCGTCCTGCGACATGCTGCGCTACTTTCACGACGCGCATGCGGGTGGCAAAATCCCTGAACGCAACTTGTGCGTGGTGCGTTACGAGGACCTGATCAACGACCTCGAACCGACCATGGAGCGCATCCTCGAGTTCATCGAGGTAAAGCCCACCGAGGCTTTCGTCGACGAGGTGCGCGAGCAGGCGGAGCGACAGCGCAACTACACCAGCAGCCACGGGCATTCGCCCTCGCAGTTCGGCCTGACCCCGGAACGGATCCGGGCCGACCTCGGATTCGTCTATGAAGCATTCGGCCTGCCGGACAGAACCGGCTGATGCCCGGGCCGCAGCTTCATCAACAAGGAACAATCTGAAGGACTGAACAAATGGGTAAGCACTCTATCGAGAAGCGTGACAACACCTCGAGCACTTCGCTTTTCGATATCCGAGTTGGCTTAGCCGCCGGCCAGGCGACTTCGATGTCGAGTCGGCGTCGTACGCGAAAAATCGGGGCGACTGCCGGTGGACTGCTCGGGTTGGCCTTCCTCCCGTTGGCTGTCGCCCACGCCGATGACTGGACCGTCACCCCTGACCCCGGTTACACCGAGACGATCACCGGCATTTACGGGCACGGCTTCAGCGGAGGGGACACCGCTCCTCCCGCGGTGGCGGGCAGCCTTCAGGGCGACCAGGTGTTCGACTACACCAGCCCGACCGGTGGCAGCGGGACATTCTACGGCTTTGAGAGCTACTCGAACGACGGCCTCGGCGGACTCAACGCTGAGGTCTACGTCGCCCCGGTACCTCTGGACCCGGACAGTCCGTATGCCGACGTGAGCTACACCGGTGAGCCGCCGGTGGGTTCGGTGTTCGACACCTACTCCTTGGACGCCGGCCTTGGTCTTTCCACCAATGTCTACTCCGCCATCCCCAACGGCGACGGCACCGCCACCATCACGGACACGTTGACCACCTCGACCGGAACGATGGTCATCCCCACCACGTTCGACGCCGCCGACGGTTTGATCGCCGACGCGGGGGGCGTGGGCGTCGGCAACGGCGGCACCATGGAACCCGTTGGCTCCCAGCTTGTTACGTCGATCAGTGGAATCCCGCCGCTGACAGCGGCCCTGCAGGGCACCCAGGACTTCAACTTCTTCAATTCAGCCGGAGATGTGGTGGGCAAAGTCGCGACGGTCGACACCAACACAACAGACGCCGCCGGCACCTACACCGAGGCCGTCCTCATCACCTCCGACAACGGCTTGACCAACGTCGGCACCAGCGCCGCGGATGTTCCGGCGGAGGGTTCGATTTTCAACACGATCAACTTCTATGGTCTCGTCAATGTCTACTCGGACTTCGTCTCGCCCGGCGGAGATCACTACTTGGATACGTTGTATACCCCGTTGGGGAATTACGTCATCCCGATCAGCATGGATGCGGCCATGGCGGAGACGCTCAGTGATTCGCCGGTCACGTTCGCAAACGGGATGACGTTCGATCCGACCAGTGAACTGAACTTCACTGGCATCAACGGACTTCCACCGGTGGACGTCGGGGTTCAAGGTGTCCAGGACTTCAGCTTCACAGACGGTGCCACAACGGGGACTTTCACCGCCGACGTGACAAACACGTTGGACCAATTCGTTGACTCCACCGAGACAATCCTGGTCACCTCGTCCTCAGATCCGGCAGTCTTGCCAGCCGGTTCGGAGTTCGAAGTCGTCAATTTCGGCTCCGGATTCGAAAGCATCTACTCCGACATCGCCTCGTCGACATCCGGAGGCAACACGATATTGGAGACGCTGGTGACCCCCTTCGGCGACATTCCACTGCCGCCCGCCTTCGACGCAGCGGCGGGACTTTTCAACGACATGTTCAGCATCATTGCGGGCGGGAACGCCTTGTGAGCTGCTTGTGAGCTGTCGCCAAGTCTACGGCGTCCGTTCCGAATTCGATTATCCCGGGCCGTCACTGGCCGCCGCCAACAGCGGCACCAGCACATCGCTGAGAGGTGTCGCGATTCCATGTGCGCGTGCTTTGCGGATGATCACCCCGTTGCGGATGTCCCACTCCTGCGGCCGGCCCGATTCGCGGTCGGCCAACATCGAGGTGCCCATATCGGTGGGCGCCCGACGAAACATCTCCACCGTGCCGCCGGCGACGTCGTCGCCGAGCTGCGCCCCCTCGGCCCGCGCGACTTCGAGGCATTCCGCGGCGTACCGGGCCGCCAGGTCGGCCAAGTCATCGCGGCGGAACATTCCGGACCGCCGGCCGGTGAGCACCATCAGGCCGGCCACCGCGTTGACCAGAAGCTTGCGCCACGCGGCCGTGGTGAAGTCGGGGTCGCAGTCGGCAGTGCCTCCGGCGTCGCGCCACAACTCGGCGAACGTGGTCGCGGCGGGCCCGGTCGGCAGCGCCAGCCGGGCTTCCCCGCGCAGTCGCACCCAGCCCTCGGGCTGCGTCTCGGCTGAAAACCAGACGATGCCGGGGACGACCGTCGACGACGAACACAGCGGCTGCACCTGCTCGGTCTGCTCGACGCCGTTCTGCAGGACCACGACGATGGTGTGCTCATCACACAGTCGAGCCAGCCAGCGGGCAGCCTCGGCGTTCTGGGTGGCTTTGACTGCTAGCAGGACCACCCCGGCAGGGCCGGTGATCTCGGCGGGATCGGTGCAGACCGGGCCCGGCACCGTGATCGAATCGGCGTCGTCAGGCCGCAATTCGAGCTGCGGCCGCGCCGTCCGCCCGCAGACCGGAACCCGGTGGCCGGCGGCGAAGAGGTAAGCGGCGACCGTGGTGCCGACGGCGCCCGGACCGACAACTGCAATATCCATGGTTATCCCCGAAATTACCGCCTCTAGACTGAGCAGTCGTTTCCACCGTCCTCGAGGAGTATTTGTGCTGCGCAGTCACGCCGCGGGTTCATTGCGAGCCACCGACGCCGGTCAGCAGGTGACGCTGGCCGGATGGGTCGCGCGTCGGCGCGACCACGGCGGGGTGATCTTCATCGATCTGCGCGACGCCACCGGGGTATCCCAAGTGGTGTTTCGCGCCGACGACGTGCTGGCCCAGGCCCATCGTCTGCGTGCCGAGTTCTGCGTGGCCGTCGAGGGTGTCGTCGAAATCCGCCCGGAGGGCAATGCCAACGCCGAGATCGCAACCGGCGAGATCGAAGTCAACGCGACGTCGCTGACGGTGCTGGGGGAGTGCGCGCCGCTGCCGTTCCAGCTTGACGAGCCCGCCGGCGAGGAAGTCCGGTTGCGCTACCGCTACCTCGACCTGCGCCGTGAGGCTCCCGGCGCTGCAATTCGGTTGCGCTCCAAGGTAAATGCCGCGGCGCGCGGTGTGCTGGCGGCGCACGACTTCGTCGAGATCGAGACGCCGACCATGACGCGCTCGACCCCGGAAGGCGCACGCGACTTCTTGGTGCCGGCGCGGCTGCAGCCCGGATCCTTCTATGCGTTGCCGCAGAGCCCGCAGCTGTTCAAGCAGCTGCTGATGGTGGCCGGCATGGAGCGCTACTACCAGATCGCCCGCTGTTATCGCGACGAAGATTTCCGCGCCGACCGCCAGCCGGAATTCACCCAGCTCGACATGGAGTTGAGCTTCGTCGAGGCCGATGACGTCATCGCGGTTTCCGAACAGGTGCTCAAGGCGGTGTGGGCGTTGATCGGCTACGACGTTCCGCTGCCGGTGCCGCGGATCAGCTACGCCGACGCGATGCGACGGTTCGGTTCCGACCGACCCGATCTGCGGTTCGGGCTGGAGCTGGTCGAATGCACGGAGTTCTTCAAGGACACCACTTTCCGGGTGTTTCAGGCGCCGTATGTGGGTGCGGTGGTGATGGCGGGCGGGGCGTCGCAGCCGCGTCGCACCCTGGACGGGTGGCAGGAGTGGGCCAAACAGCGTGGCCACAAGGGGTTGGCCTACGTGCTGGTCGGCGACGACGGCACGCTGAGCGGCCCGGTGGCCAAGAACCTGTCCGACGCCGAACGCGCAGGCCTGGCGGCGCACGTCGGCGCCCGACCCGGCGACTGCATCTTCTTCTCGGCCGGGCCGGCGAAAGCATCGCGCACGCTGTTGGGTGCGGCCCGGGTGGAGATCGCGCATCGGCTCAACCTGATCGACCCCGACGCCTGGGCGTTCACCTGGGTGGTGGACTTCCCGCTGTTCGAACCCGCCGATGAGGCCACTGCCGCCGGCGATGTCGCGGTGGGCAGTGGCGCGTGGACCGCGGTGCATCACGCGTTCACCTCGCCCAAGGCCAATTCGGAGGCCACCTTCGACAGCGACCCGGGCAACGCGCTGGCGGACGCCTACGACATCGTCTGCAACGGTAACGAAATCGGTGGCGGCTCAATTCGTATCCATCGCCGTGACATCCAGGAGCGGGTGTTCGCGATGATGGGAATCGGCGCCGCCGAGGCACAGGAGAAATTCGGATTCCTGTTGGATGCGTTCACCTTTGGCGCCCCGCCGCACGGCGGTATCGCGTTCGGCTGGGATCGTATCGTCCAGCTGCTGGCCGGCGCCGATTCCATCCGCGAGGTCATCGCTTTCCCGAAGTCCGGCGGCGGAGTCGATCCGCTGACCGATGCCCCGGCACCGATCACCGCCCAACAGCGCAAGGAGTCGGGTATCGACGCGCTGCCCGAGCCGCACCGAGATGCTTTCGCCAAGCAGAAGCCAGGGTTGTGATCGAGTCTCCCACCACGACCCTCGCTTCTGTTTCGCGACGTTGACACACCTCGCGGCGGAATAGCAGCCGGCGAGTTAGCCCCGGCAGGTAGTTAGCCCCTCAACGGACCGGCCGCAGCGCCTGATCACGGGGTAATCTCGTCGCCGATCTCAGGACGGTCACTCCGCTGCGAATTGGCTAGTGCGGGACCAGCGACCACAGCGTCTGCAGCGTGCCGCGGAACGGGTGCAGCACGATGTTGACGATTTGGATCGGGAAGAGCTGGCCGTTCCCGCCGCACTTGGGCCATGCGCCGGGCCCCTGGGTGGCAAGCACCCGGTTGGCCACCGCGATCTGCTGGTCCCGTGATGCCATCGCCGGATCGCCGACCCCGCCATTGGCGGCCCAGGTAGACGGCTTGAATTGCAGTCCGCCGTAGAACCCGTTGCCGGTGTTGGCGTGCCAGTTGCCGCCGGATTCGCATTGCGCCACGGCGTCCCAGTTCATGCCGTCCGCGTAGGCCACTCCGGTGGTCGGGTTGACCAGGAGTGTGAGACCCAGGACCACAAACGTCGCTATCACGAGGTGCTTGCACATCGTGCTCAGTAGCCCACCTAAATGACTCATTTAACACTTCTAACAAACTGAAGTGAAAGGAGTCAATGAGTGGGACTTTAGCAATTCAGTGAGATTATTGTTAAGAAAGGCGTGTTGTGTTGCTATTGCTCATTTGAGTGAAAGAACAACACTATTGATGCAGTTTATAACTAGAGAGATATATGTGAATTGAGTTATCTAGTCGTGATGGAGTGAATTAGAGTGGCTTGTGATACTGCTGTTACTAAAGTGACGGGTGGTACGGCTAGGTTGGCCGGTCGAACTCCCCGAGAAACTCTTCTACCAGGCGTTTTGGTGCCTGCGTCAGCCAAGCCTCGACGATCAGCTCCCCCAGCCCGTACTCGTCGATCGCGGCAAGCTTCACCAGGACGGCGGGATAGCCGTCGAAATGCGGGGTAGTGAAGTACAGCTCGGGTTCGTCGGCGATCAACGCGAACTTGACGCCCTCGTCAGCCACTCGGACCGCGAGAATGTCTCCCTGGGGTGGGTCGATTCCGAGCGCGGTCAGCGCCTCGTGGTCGGACTTGCGCAGCGGACGTTCCCAAGCGATCAGCTTCTTGCCGACCCGCCATTCGTGCGGCGACCGCTCCTCGATGAGTTGCAGCTCACCGACGACGCCGGCGACGTCGTCCCAGGTAGCCATGACCTATTGTGCTCCCGTGACGGGGGTCAGAGGCGCCGATCACCTTGCACCGATGCGCGCGCTCTTGCGGCTCACTAGTGTTGCAGCGTGACATCGCCGGATCAGCACCCGACGGGCATGGGCGCGCGCTACCGGATCACCCATCGCACCGAATATCGCTACTCGGACGTGGTGACCAGCTCCTACGGTCGTGGTTTCCTGACCCCGCGGGACCTGCCGCGGCAACGCTGCCTGTTCCACGAGCTGACGATCTCGCCCGCGCCGGCCGACAGCTCGACGAGCCCCGACAGCTACGGCAACATCAGCTCGTATTTCCACGTCACCGAGCCGCACCAGACGCTGACGGTCACCGGCGAGTCAGTGGTCGAGGTGTATCCCTCGCCACCGGAGCGCTGGGGTGGCGGACCCGCACTGGCCGGCTGGGAGCACGCCCGTCCCACAGGCCCACGGGGTGCCCTGGCCACCGAATTCGCTCTCGACCTCAATCCGCCCGAGATCACCGACGAAGTTCGCGAGTACGCCGCGCCCAGCTTTGTCCCCGAACGACCGCTCGTCGAGGTGCTGCGCGATCTCACCTCGCGGATCTACACCGATTTCACCTATCGCTCCGGTTCGACCACAGTGTCGACCGGAGTCAACGAGGTTCTCGCAGCACGGGAAGGGGTATGTCAGGACTTCGCGCGGCTGGCGATCGCCTGCTTGCGCGCCAATGGTTTGGCAGCCAGCTATGTGTCCGGGTACCTGGCCACCGAGCCGCCGGCGGGAAAGGATCGCATGATCGGTATCGACGCCACTCACGCCTGGGCCGCGGTGTGGACGCCGCAGCCGGCCGGCCAATTCGAGTGGCTGGGTGTGGATCCCACCAACGACCAGATGGTCGACGAGCGGTACGTCGTGGTCGGGCGGGGCCGCGACTACGCCGACGTACCGCCACTACGCGGCATCATCTACACCAAATCCCGGAACAGCGTGATCGACGTCGCGGTCGACGTCGTGCGTTACGAAGGTGACGAGTTGTATGCGTGACTTCCACTGTCCCAACTGCGGCCAGCGGCTGACTTTCGAGAACTCCGCGTGTCTGTCGTGCGGAAGCGCGCTGGGTTTCTCGCTCGCCGAAATGGCCCTGTTGGTGATCACCACGGGCGACGACGCCGACCACGCCGGCTTCGTCAGCGCGAGCGAATACGAGCTCTGCGCCAATCGTTATCTCGCTGAATGCAATTGGCTGGTTCCGATTCATCAGCCGGGCGGGCTCTGCGCATCGTGTGCGCTGACCATCGAGCGACCCAATGATGCCGATACCGCCGGGCTGGCGGAGTTCGCCCGGGCTGAGGCGGCCAAGCGCAGGCTGGTCGCCGAGCTGCACGAGCTGAAGCTGCCGATTGTCGGGCGTTACCAGGACCCCGACTACGGCTTGGCCTTCCGGCTGTTGTCCAGTGCACACGAGCAAGTGCTGACCGGGCATGAAAACGGGGTCATCACATTGGATCTGGCCGAGGGCGACGACGTGCACCGCGAGCAGTTACGAGTGGAGATGGACGAGCCCTACCGCACCCTGTTGGGGCACTTTCGGCACGAGGTAGGGCATTACTACTTCTACCGACTGGTCGCCCCGTCCACTGAGTTCGTGACCCGATTCAAGGAGCTGTTCGGCGACCCGCACACCGACTATCAGCAGGCGCTGGACCGGCATTACAGCGAGGGTGCGCCGGCAGGCTGGGAAAAGACGTTCGTGTCGTCGTATGCGACCATGCACCCGGCCGAGGACTGGGCCGAGACCTTCGCGCATTACCTGCACATCCGCGACACGCTGGACACTGCTGCGTGGTCGGGTTTCGCGCCGGCGACGGCCACCTTCGATCGACCGGTGTTGGGGCCCAGCGCTTTTCAAACCATCATCGACATGTGGCTGCCCGTGTCGTGGTCGCTGAACATGGTGAACCGATCGATGGGTCATGACGACCTGTACCCGTTCGTGCTGCCTGCGGCAGTGTTGCAGAAGATGAAGTTCATCCACGCCGTCGTCGACGAGGTGACGGCGGTATCGGGCAAGTCCGATCCGGTCAGCGCCTGAGCCTGGCCGCGATCATGGCATCGCCCGACGCTCGTCACCACCCCAGAGTGGTTGCATACCACCGGGTAGGGCCAGCTGCGTCGCGGTGATCACCTCGGCCAGCTCGCGCAACGCGCCGTGCGCAGCGGTCAGCAGTTCGTCGAGCCGCCTGCGGCGTCCGCTGGCGGAGATCTGTTCGAGTTCGACCGGATGCGAGCGCCGCAGCAAGGTACTGATCTCGGCGACCATCCGCTGTGGCCGCGACGACCCCGACGAGCCGGGCAGGTCGCCGAGGTCGGTCCGCAGTCGTTCCAGTTGATACACCAACGACCGCGGGTTCGTCGCGTCGAAAAGCATCAACTCGGCCAGGGCTGCCACGCTGACCTGACCCGCGGTACGGCGCCGATAGATGACCGCGGATTCCGCTGCAATCAGGGTTGATTCGATGACCGTCCGCTCGGCTGCCGGGGGTCGGACGGTTGTCACGGTGGCGTCCAGCAGCGCGGTCAACCCCAGCCCGCGTTCGATGCGCTTGCCGATGTCCATTATCGTCCAGCCGACATCCTGAACCATCGACTCACCGGCCACCCCGGCCAGCGTCAGCATCCCGACCAATGCCTGCGACTGCGCATTCGCCAGTACGGCGTCGGCCTCGGCGAGTGAGTCAGGCGGCTCGGAGTTGTGCGCCAGCGCGCGCTCGACTCCGGCCAGCACTACCCAGGTGTCGCTGGACAACTGGTCGCGCACCGCCCGGGCGGCCAGCGCCAGCCGGTCCACCGACTGCACCAGCGAGCCGGGCCGGTCGCGGTCCATGGTCAGCGACCACAGCGTCGACGGGGCGATCGCGATCGTTTCGGCCTGGTCACCTGGTCCGGGGTCGGTCCCGGTGATCCGCCCCAGCGCGGCCATCAGCACTGGGATGCACTGGCTTTCGGGGATCTCCTGGCGATGGCGGAATTCGTAGTAGCGCCGTCGGGCCGCGATCAGCAACCGGGCCATGTTCTCGGCCCGTTCGCCGTAACGTCCCATCCAGAACAGGTCGGAGAGCACGCGCGGCGAGCTGACTCCCAGGGTGCCCGCGCCCGCCTTCGCGGGCGCTTCCGGGGTCGGCAGGGTGACCGCCTCGGTTCGCGAGCGCTCGGTGGGACGTACCCAAACATCCTTTGCGGCAACGGTTTGCAACGTATAGGCAGCGGGCCCCGGCGCCAGCACGTAGCCCAGGCCGCCGAGCATCGGCGCGTACCCGCCGCGTTGGGCGACGCTGAACAACCGCATACCCACGCCACCCGCCGAGAACTCACCGCCGTGGCTGATGGGCGCCGAGGAGAACTGCGGCAGTTCCTGGCCGACCCATTGCCACGGCATTGCGGTGATGCAGGCAGCGAGCTCGGCCAGCCGGCCCGCCGAAAGTGTCGGGCCGACAAGCGTTTGCCCGCCGATGGTCGGCCTGATCAACAACGACGAAAGGTTCGCGAGCAGATGCGAGCGTTCACGGTCGATGCCGCCCCAATAGCTCTGCGCGCTGGTCAGCAGAAGCGACTCGCCGAGCAGCAGCGCGGCCAGCTCGGGCAGAAACCGTTGCAGCCCAGCACTTTCCAGGATACCGCTGCCCACAGTGTTCACCACGGTCAGCGTCCCGCGGTGTTGCGCCTCCACCAGCCCGGCCACCCCGAGCCGCGAGTCGGTGCGCAGATCGAGTGGGTCGGTATAGGTTGCGTCGACGCGGCGGAACACTACGTCGACGCGTTTGAGTGTGCCCAGGGAACGCATCCACAACTTGCCGTCGCGGACCACCAGGTCCGCGCTTTCCGCCAGTGGGAAACCCAGCAGCGTCGCGAGATACGCCTGATCGAACGAGGTTTCGGAGTAAATGCCCGGACTGAGCACGGCGACCACCGGGTCTTGCACGCCGTCGGGCGCCGCGTCGATCAGCGCCAGCCGCAACGCCTGGGCGAACGGTGTCGTCGGCCGTGGTCCGACCCCCTCGTACAGGTCGGGTAATGCCTGTGCGAGAACCCGTCGGTCGGCAAGTGCGTAACCCGCCCCCGACGGCGCCTGGGTCCAGTCGCCGTTCACCTGGAAGCTGCCGTCAGACCGGCGACTGACATCGCAGGCGTGCATGAACAGTTGATGGCGCCCCGGCACTTCGATTCCGTTGGCGGCGCGCACATAACCGGGGTGGGCGAACAGCAGCTCCGGTGGCAGCACGCCTTCGGTGAGCGAACGCCGGCTTCCGTACAGGTCGGCGAGCACGGCGTTGAGCACCCGCGACCGTTGCACCAGCCCGGCCTCGAGCGCGTCCCAATCCGTCGCCGACACCACCAGCGGCAGCGGATCCAGACGCCAGGGCCGCGGATCGCCGTGGATGCCGGGCTCGTTGCCGGGATCGACGCCGGTGTAGGTGATGTCGTCGTTGTCCACCAGCTGGCGCACCGCCGAGCTCAGCCGAGTGAGCCCCGCCCGGCCGCGGTCGCCGACCACGTCGGCAAGCTCGCTCAATGCCGGGCGCACGTTGCCGGCTTCGTCGACGAACTCGTCGTAGCCGATGACCGGCCCGCGTAAGCCGGGCGGGCGGGGGTCGAACAGCGCTTCCTGGGTGCGCGCCGCGCGATATCCGGCCAGCAGCCGGTCGATGTCGGTGCGGTGGTGAAAAGCTCCCTCCGGCCCGACTTTGATGGTCATAGACGCAAATCTCATCACACCGGCCAGCACGCCGCAGCGCGGCGCTACCGGGTTTGGCCGCCGAGTCTTCCTAGGATCGCTCGGGTGGATGATCGTTACGGTTCCGATGTTCTCGCGCGCGACCCGCACAACTCGCGCAAGGCCCGGTCGGCTGAATTGCCAATAGAACTCGGCATGGTCGTGGAAGATGCGCAGACCGGCTACGTCGGTGCGGTGGTGTGCGTCGAATACGGCCGGATGGAGCTCGAGGACCGGCAGGGACGCCGCAAGCCGTTCCCGGTCGGCCCGGGATATCTCGTCGAGGGCAAGCCGGTGATCCTGACCGCGCCGCGATGCCCGTCAGCCAAGGCCGCCACCCGCACGGCATCGGGCTCGGTGGCGGTGACCGGCGCGCGTGCCCGGGTGGCCCGGACCGGCCGGATCTATGTGGAAGGCCGTCACGACGCCGAGCTCGTCGAGCAGGTCTGGGGCGACGATCTGCGGATCGAGGGGGTGGTGGTCGAATACCTCAGTGGCGTCGACGATCTCGTCGGCGTCGTCGAGCAGTTCCGGCCGGGCCCGCAGCGCCGGCTGGGCGTGCTCGTCGACCACCTGGTGCCCGGCTCGAAGGAATCGCGACTGGCCGACGCGGTGCGCCGCGGCCCGGGCGGCGCACACACCTTGGTGGTGGGGCATCCGTTCGTCGACATCTGGCAAGGGGTCAAACCGGCCCGGTTGGGCTTGACCGAGTGGCCGGCCATCCCACTTGGAACGGACTGGAAACACGGCATCTGCCAGGCCCTGGGCTGGCCGCACAGCAACCACGCCGACATCGCCGCGGCCTGGCGCCGCATCCGCGGCCGGGTCCGGGACTGGACGGACCTCGACGCCGCGCTGATCGGCCGGGTGGAGGAGCTGATCGACTTCGTCACCCAGCCGTGACGCGCCAAGGCGATCGCAAGCGCGGCGAAGCCGGGCGCAGCGGGTCGCCGTGACGACTCAAGGGGTCGGTGCTGCCACCTGACCGCCGGAGAGCCGACGGTAGGTGTACACCTGGATCAGCAGCGCCACCGGGCCGGCCACCAGGATGCCGACGCCGCAGGCGAGGAAGCCCAGCACTACCAGTAGACCCTGCACCAGGAAAGACACCAGCGTTTCACCGATGTGCGCCCGAACGGTGCCGATGCTGGCCTTCAGCGCTTCGACCGGGGGCAGCCCGCGATCTGTCGCGAACGCGATCGTGAACAGCGCGAAAAAGGTGAAGACGACGATCGCCAGGAACGACAACAACGCGAAAAGGAAGCTCGGCAGCAGCGACACCACATCCAACACCGCGCTGATCACGCTGAGCAGTGCGCCGGCCAGAACCACGTTGCCGAAATTGCGCGGCTTGAAGAACGAGCTCACGGTGACCGGTCTGCCGTCAGCGAGGTCGAGTCCACCGGACAGGAACGCGGCCTGCACGAAAATGCCGAACACGAACGACACGATCGACAAGACAAGCGTGCCACCCGTGCCCAGGCCCGCCGTGAACGACGCGGCGTAGTCGCCGTCGACACCTGTCGTGTCGGCCGTGGCGCCGCCCAGCAGCACGAACACCAGAGCATGTACCGCGACACCGACCACGGCGTATATCAGCGCCGCCAGGATCAGCGCGCCCAGATTCTTGCTGAACTTATTCCAGGCCCAGTTGAACGCGTCACCGATGTTGAAGCCCGACCCGGGCGGCGGCCCGAAGCCCGGGGGAGCCGGATAGCCTGACGGTGGCCCGTAGCCAGGTGGCGGAGGGTAGCCGGGGGGTGGCCCGTAGCCGGGAGGTGGTGGCGGTGCGCCGTATCCCGGCGGGGGACCTGGCGGCGGTCCGTAGCCGGGCGGGGGACCTGGAGGAGGGCCGTACCCGGGTGGCGGGTAGTTGCCCGGATTGGGGTTTCCGCCCCACGGCTCGCTCGGGTTGCCGGGGTACTCCGGAGGTTGGCTCATAACCGCTCCTGCCTCGTCGTCGGGGAGTTGTGCAGGCGTGCTCCGCGAACTTAGCAAGTATTCAGCGGCCCCGCTGCGAGCGCACGCTGGGCGCTGACATGTCACCGTGGCGTGGTATGCCTGACACCGTGTCCGACGGTCTGTTCGACGTCCCCGACGGGACCGATCGTGGCGAGAGCCCGCAGGGTGGATGGGCCGGCGCGCCGCTGGCCGTGCGGATGCGCCCGGCCAGTCTCGACGAGGTGGTCGGACAGGATCACCTGCTGCAGCCCGGCTCGCCGCTGCGACGTCTGGTCGAGGGCTCGGGCATGGCGTCGGCGATCCTCTACGGCCCGCCGGGTAGCGGTAAGACAACGTTGGCCGCCCTGATTTCGCAGGCCACCGGGCGCCGGTTCGAGGCGCTGTCGGCGCTGTCGGCCGGGGTCAAAGAAGTCCGCGCCGTTTTGGAAGGGGCACGGACGGCGCTCCTCAGAGGCGAGCAGACCGTGCTGTTCATCGACGAGGTGCACAGGTTCTCCAAGACCCAGCAGGACGCGTTGCTGGCCGCCGTGGAGAACCGGGTGGTGCTGCTGGTGGCGGCCACCACCGAGAACCCGTCGTTCTCCGTCGTGGCTCCGCTGCTTTCGCGGTCTTTGATCCTGCAGCTGCACCCGCTGTCCGCCGACGACGTCCGCGTGGTCGTGCAGCGCGCGATCGACGACGGGCGCGGCCTGGACGGTCGGGTGCCGGTGACGCCGGAGGCGGTCGAGCTGCTGGTCCGGCTGGCCGCCGGCGACGCCCGCCGCGCGTTGACCGCGCTGGAGGTGGCCGCCGAGGCGGGGGAGCAGGTCACCGTCGAGACCGTCGAGCAGTCGCTGGACCGGGCCGCGGTCCGCTACGACCGCGACGGCGATCAGCACTACGACGTGGTCAGCGCCTTCATCAAGTCGGTGCGCGGCTCCGACGTCGACGCTGCGTTGCACTACTTGGCCCGCATGCTCGTTGCCGGTGAGGACCCGCGATTCATCGCCCGTCGGCTGATGATCTTGGCCAGCGAGGACATCGGGATGGCCGACCCGATCGCGTTGCAGACGGCGGTTGCTGCGGCGCAGACCGTCCAGCTGATCGGCATGCCCGAAGCTCAGCTGACGCTGGCGCATGCCACCACATACCTGGCCACCGCGCCCAAGTCGAATGCCGTGACTACCGCGCTGGGCGCGGCGATGGCCGACATCAAGGCGGGCAAGGCCGGGCTGGTGCCGCCGCATCTACGTGACGGGCACTATTCGGGCGCGGCGGCGCTGGGCAATGCGCAGGGCTACAAATACTCCCACGACGACCCGGATGGCGTTGTGCCCCAACAGTATCCGCCTGATGATCTGGTCGGCGTCGACTACTACCGGCCCACCGGCCGCGGGGCCGAGCGGGAGATCAGCGGTCGGCTGGACAAGCTGCGGGCGATTATCCGGCGCCGACCCGGGTAGCAAGCCCCAGTTGCGCCGCCAATCAGAAGCCAGGGCTGTGGATTGACGCGAAACCACAGCCGTGGGTTCTGTTTCGCGTCGGAGAGCTAGCCTTCGGTACCCGCCTGCTCCAGCCAATCGGCCAGCGACCGACCGGCGTCCAGCACGTGGCGCTCGGCGATGTCGCGGGCCTTGTCGGCGTCCCGATCAGCCAGCGCCGACACCAGCGCCTGATGCTCTTCCAGGGCGTTGTGCTCGTGCTCGGGGAACATCGCGAAGAAGTTCGACGGCACCACCCGGACGGCCTGACGGATCTGCGCCATCAACCGTCGGGAATGGGATGCCCGGTGAATCTCGCGGTGGAAATCCCAATTCGCGTCGACGATGCCGCCCTCGCCGGCGTGCGCCTCGACGTCGGTTGCCAGCGCGTGCAGGCGCTCGATGCCATCGTCGGTGACCCGCTCGGCGGCCCAGGCGGCGGCCTGCCCGGTTAGCACGCCCAGAATCGTGAAGCTGTCCAGCACGTCCTCGGGGCTCATGCCAATCACGGTGATACCGCTGCGTGGCGCGACACGCACCAGACCGTCGTACGACAGCTCGAGCAAGGCCTCGCGCACCGGGGTGCGGCTGGTGGCGAATTCCTTGGTGATCGCATCAAGGTCGAGCCGGGCACCGGCGGGCAGCGCGCCGGTGAGAATGCGATCGCGCAGCTCGCGTGCGGCACGCTCACGCACTGTTCCGGCGATATCAACACCGTCGTTCGGGGTCATGACAAGGACCTTAAGGCAGGTGCGGATCTGACACTTGAAATCTAATATATCAGATGTTAGACATCAATAATGACCACACGACAAATGGCACTCGTCGCCTTTATGCAAGCGGGCAGCACGTCGGTGTATGCGGGCTCATGGCGTCACCCCGCCACCGAGCACGGTTACCTCGACGCCTCCTACTACGCCAAGATCGGTCGACAGCTCGAAGAAGGCTGCTTCGACCTGATGTTCTTCGACGACCGGCTGGCCATGCCCGGCATCTACGGCGGTTCGGTCGCCGACGCCGTCAAATACGGCGCGCGACCGGTGAAGCTGGACCTGTCCATCGTCTTGGGCGTGCTGGCGCAGGCAACCTCGCACATCGGGCTGGGCGCGACCGGCTCCACCACCTACTACACGCCATTTCACATCGCTCGCACCTTCGCCACCCTCGACCATCTGTCCGGTGGCCGGGCGGCGTGGAACATCGTCACCTCGGTCAACGACAGCGAGGCGCAAAACTTCGGCCTGGACACACATTTGGGCCACGACGCCCGCTACGACCGCGCCGAGGAATTCCTCGAAGCCACTGCCGGGCTGTGGGACACCTGGGAAGACGACGCGATCCTGCACGACCGGGTCAACGGCATCTATGCCGACCCGGACAAGGTGCACGAGCTACACCACGCCGGTAAGTTCTTCTCGGTGCGCGGGCCGCTGACCGTGCCGCGCACCCCGCAGGGCCGGCCGGTGCTCATCCAGGCCGGGTCGTCCGGTCGCGGACGTGAATTCGCTTCGCGCTGGGCTGATTTGATCTTCACCGGCGACCCGGGTATCGAGGTCGCCCGCAACCACTACGCCGACCAGAAAGAGCGCATCGAGGCCGCGGGCCGCGACCCGCAGTCGGTTAAGCTCTGCCCGATGGCTTACGCCGTGGTCGGCGAGACCGAAGATCACGCCAAAGAACGCGAACAGGTTTTCCTCAACGACCTGGTGCACCCGATGGCGTCGCTGACCCTACTCTCGGAGCTGATGAACTACGACTTCGCCAAACACGACCTCGACGATCCGATCACCGATGAGCTCATCGAATCGGTGTCGGGAATTCGCGGGCTGGTGCA
>NZ_DASXEP010000124.1:0-15002 GCF_036490025.1 Mycobacterium sp.
CATCATGCTTGACGAATCGGCCGGCCGCCCCGGCGGCTTAGAACGCAGGGACCCCGTCGCGGCGGGGATGCAGTGCCCCCACCGCGGAGGTCAACGGCAGGTGCAGGGCGTCGACGATCCCCGGCGCCGCTGCACACACCCACGGGATCGCGTTGACCGCGCGCATCCCGGTGGCCAGCAGCCCATGGTCACTGGCGCTCTCGCCGGACCTCGAGCCATCAAATTTTCCTCTTCTTGTCCGAACTGCCCCGTAGAAAAATAACAGTTGTAATCTTCTTGCGTGGCAGGATCCCGCGAGCGGTCGTTGCCGCTGGATGGCAAGGTCGCCATCGTCACCGGCACCAGCCGTGGCGTCGGGGTCGGCATAGCGCATGAGCTTCTTCGGGCCGGGGCTACCGTCGTCGGGTGCTCGCGATCGCCTCTCGAGGCGCTGCCCGGCGCCGACGCGAATCCCGACTGGCGGCAACGATCGGCCCAGATGGTCTGTGACCAAGGCGATTACCGTGCCATCAACGCGATGGTGCAGCACGTGGCAGACACCTACGGCCGGTTGGACATCCTGGTGAACAATGCCGGCGGCACCGTACCGTCGCCGTCGGTCGACGCGGTTCCTGCGCTGGTGTCCCGCATTCAGGGCGCGCCGGTCAGCGATGACGACTACGAACGCAGCGTGCTCTTTCACGCGTTCGCGGTGCAGATGAATCTGGTCAGCCCGCTGTGGTTCGCGATCCGTGCATATCGGCAGATGAAGACCCAGCAGGGCACGGGTTGCATCATCAACATCTCCAGCGGCGCCGGGCATCCCGCTGGTTCGCCGACCCTGGTGTCCTACGGGGCCGCAAAGGCCGGCCTCAACCATCTGACGCGTTCGCTGGCACAGGAATGGGGCCCTGCGGTTCGGGTCAACTGTGTCGCGCTGGGACCGACCATCACCGAGAACTTCCGCTCGTTCGTGCTGCCCAAGGACGACCCGACCGGTAGCGAGTACTTCGCCAATGTTCCGATGCGCCGCGGCGGCGAACCCGGCGAGGTCGGTCGCACGTGCGTGTTCCTCGCTTCTGGCGCAGCCGATTTCGTCAATGGCACCACAATCGAAATCGACGGCGGCATGCTGCCCGGCGTGCTGTACGACGCGGGTCTGAAAACCATCACCGATCTGTTGTGAAGGACGATAATGACCCGGCGAATCATCCAGTTCTCCACCGGCAACGTCGGTGTACACGCGTTGCGCACCATTATCGAACGTCCAGACTTTGAGCTGGTCGGTGTGCATGCCGCGGACCCGGACAAGGTGGGCCGTGACGCGGCTGAGTTGTGCGGGCTGGACGTGCGTACCGGTGTGATCGCCACCAACGACATCGACTCCCTGGTCGCGCTGGATGCAGATTGCATGGTCTACACGTCGCAGGCCGAGACCCGTCCGATGACGGCGATGGAGGATATAGCCCGCTTCCTCCGGGCCGGCACTAATGTTGTTGGCTCGTCGTTCGTTTGGCTGGTTGCGCCGGACTACACCGACGACTGGCTGCGCGGACCCCTTGAAAAGGCCTGCCAAGAAGGGAATTCCACGCTGTACATCAACGGCATCGATCCCGGTTTTTCCGGCGACACCCTGGTGTACACCGCGCTGAGCCTGGCCGCCCACGCCACTGAAGTGACCGTCCAGGAGATCTGTGACTACGGTAGCTACGACGACGCCGAATTCACCGGCGTCAGTTTCGGTTTCGGCACTGAGCCCGAGCACGAACCCATACTGTTCGCCCCCGGAGTGCTCGCATCGATGTGGGGCCTACAAGTGCGCAGCCTCGCCGCCGATCTCGGGATGGAGCTCGACGAGGTGCGCGAACGCCACGAGAAGTGGGCCACCCCCGAACCGATATCGTGCACGATGATGGACGTCGCGGTGGGCAAGGTCGCCGCGGTGCGCTTCGGTGTCGAGGGGATCCGCGACGGCAAAACCGTGATCACGATTGAACACGTGAACCGGTTGACCGAGGTCGCCGCGCCGGACTGGGCCTACCCACCAGACGGTCGCGCGGGGGTGCACCGCGTTGTCGTCGAGGGCGACCCGGGCATCGAGATCAACACCCATGTCGGCAGATCGGGCACCGACCATAATCAGGCCGGCGTGATCGCCACCGCTGCGCGGCCGCTCAACGCCGTTGAAGCGGTGTGCATGGCGCCCACCGGGATCCTCGCCGCGCACGACCTGCGTCCGCTGGACCACACTCGCGGCGTGATGTGGTGACATAGCGGGCATGGCGACCGGACCACGGCGGCCGCAGGGCGGGAACCAGCTGCGTGCGCACCGCACCAGGCAAGCTGTCATCGATGAGACCGTCCGTTACATCCTCGACGAAGGCTTCGCCGCGCCGAGTGTTCGCCGTATCACCAAGCGGGCCGGCGTCACCTGGGGTGTGGTTCAGTACCACTTCGGTGATCTGGGCGGCCTACTGATGGCGGTGGTCAATGAGGGCTTCGGTCAGCTCATCGATGTCCTCGACGGGCTGCCGGCCAGCACCGCCGGACTGCCACTCGAGCGGCGCACACAAGTCGTCGTGGACGCGGCATGGGAGGCTTTCTCGAGCCCGACGTCGATGGCAGCACTCGAAATCCTGATCTCCACCCGGGCGGTACGCGAGGACACCGTCAACAAGCAGCTCGCGGAGGTGATGCATCAGCTCACCGAATTGGGCGGACGGCTCGGCGAAGGTCTAGACTCGCGCCACGCAATCGAAATCGGCAGTCTGATCTGGGCAACACTGCGCGGACTCGTTGTCGCACAGCTGGTTTCGCCAGTGCCGCTGGACACCTCGAGGGACCGTCGCGCGCTGGCCGACGTACTGGCCGCTTACGTCAGACCCCGGACTTAACAGACTCAACTCTCGCTGTGTTCGGTACCAACACGATCACAGGCTCATACCGATTCGCGCCAGAATCTGGCATGGCGGGGTGCGGGCGCAAATCATGGCACAGGGATTCGTTGCGGATCCGGCTCGCGAAAGGTACGTACGCGTATGACGACAGATGTGCATGGTGGTCGCATCCTCGACACCGCGAAGGGCATTCTCATCGGCCTGCGCCGGTGCCCTTCGGAGGCAGCCTTCCATGAGTTGCTCGGTGCGGCGCAACGTCACAGGATGCCGGTGTTCGCCATGGCCTGGGCGCTGGTGCATCTGGCCAATGGAGCCGAGTACTCCGCGCACACCTCCACCGATGCCCAATCGGCGGCTCGTCACGAATGGGGCGCGCTGTTGGCCGCCCCTGCGCTGGCGGTCGGTTAGGGCGGCGTCCAAGCGATCGGCAGTGTTTTGATGCCGTGAATGAACGGCGACAGCAATCGGGCGGGCTCGTCGGTCGCCACGACGTCGGGTATCTCGCGGTGCAGTTCTTCGAACATCACCCTGATTTCGCGGCGAGCCAGGTTGGCGCCGAGGCAGAAGTGCGCCCCGCCTCCACCGAAACCGACATGCGGATTCGGGTCGCGGCTCACGTCGAATGTCCACGGGTCGGCGAACTTCGACTCGTCGCGGTTGGCCGAGCAGTACCACAGCGTGGCCTTGTCCCCGGCTGTCAGCTTGGTTCCGTTCATCTCGAAATCACGGGTGAGCGTTCGCCGCATGTAGATCACCGGTGAGGCCCATCGCACGATCTCTTCGACCGCCGAGTGCGACAGGGAGTCGAAATCCGACCACCACTGCTGTCGCTGTTCGGGATAGCGGGTCAGCGCGACCAGCCCGTGGCTGATCGCGTTGCGCGTGGTCTCGTTACCGGCCACGGCCAGCAGGATGAAGAACGACCCGACCTCGGCCGAGGTCAGCTGCTCACCGTCGACCTCTGCCTCCACCAGGCTGGTGGTCAGATCGTCGTGGTGATTGACGCGGCGGTCCTCGGCCAACGCGCTGGCGTAGGCACCGATGTCCATCGAAACCTGAACGAACTCATCGAATTCCGTTGTCAGATCGGGGTCGCCGAAGCCGAGGATGACGTTGGTCCAGTGGAATATCTTTTGATGGTCTTCCTCGGGGACGCCCATCATGTCGCAGATGACCTGCAACGGCAGCGGGCCGGCCAGCTCGCTGACTGCCTCGGCCGTTCCGTCGGGATGTTTGGCGACCATATCGGCGACCAGCCGGCGGGCTCGCTCGCGGACCGAAGTCTCGATGCGCGCCACCACCTTTGGGGTGAACGCTCTGCTGACGATGGATCGCAGCCGTTGGTGGCGCGGGTCGTCCAGCACGATCATCGAGCCGAAGTATTCGGAGACTTCCGGTGTCTGGTCGTTGATGGTGATGTTGGGGCTGGAGCTGAAGATCTCGGGGTGCCGGCTGGCGTAGAACACGTCGTCGAGTCCGGTGAGTGCCCAGTGCCCGTCGCCTTTGGCGAAGCCCTCCTGAACGGGCTCCCCCCAGAATGAGATCGGCGCCTCGCGCCGAAGTGTGGCGAACGCCCCGTCGCGCTGATCATCGTCGAGCGCCCAGAAGTCCCATGCGCCGAGATCGATGTCGGCGAGCGCAATGTCGGGCGGTGCCGTGCCGTTCATCCGCGTCGCAATGCCCATGTCGGCCGTCCTCGTCGTTGAGCGGGCTGTAGGCGCGAGCCTAAACCGGTCGCCGCCGATCGGGCTACTACGCTTGGCGTAGTACGTCATACGTACTAAACTCCTGGGCATGGCACGCGGTTCTCGCCCGGCTCGCAAGCTGGGCAGACGGAATGATCCGGGGGTGCTGATCATGACCAGCCTCGCTTCGGGCGCCAAGCACGGGTATGCGCTGGCCCGTGATATCGAGCGGTTCGCCGGCGTAACACTCGGTCCTGGAACCCTGTACGGGGCGATCACGGCACTGGAGGAGCACGGCCTAATCGAACCGGCGGGCCATGACGAAAGACGGCGCCCCTATCGGTTGACCGCCGCCGGACGTGCCGAACTGACCACGGCGGTGCACAGCCTCGGGGCGATCGCCGCTGAGGGTGCTCGTCGGCTCGGGATCGCGTTGCAGCTACCCGACCCGGGTTTTGCGCCATGAATCCGCGCGACGCCCGGCGCGTCCTGCGGTGGTACCCGGCGGCCTGGCGCCGCCGCTACGGCAAGGAGCTGATCGCCATGCTCGACGACACCCACAGTGATGACGAACTTCCGCGGCACGCCCGGATGTCACTGATCCGGTCCGGCTTGATCGAACGACTTCGCTTATTGCGCAAGTACTCTGGCACATACCTCGGGTACAGCATCGCTTGTGCGATGGTTTGGGTCGTCATCTTGACGACGGTGTGGACGCAGGCCGGCGAGGGCGCCCGGCATACTTTTGCGGTGTTCTTCGGCGGCTGGGCAATCGGTTGGCTGTCGGCGAGCATCGCACGCATCGTCTACCCGCCACCGAAACCCCGCAGACCTGCCTGACGCCGGTGTTCGCTGTGCTCAGTGCGAGCAGACAGTACGGGCAGGTGCCCCGCTCGCGGTGGCTTGGCTGACCACGTTGCCATCGATGAGGATCGTGCACGTGATCGAGCCGGGACTCTGCGCGCTGATGACGAACACCTTGTTGCCGAGGATGTCGAACTGGGTCTTCCACGGCAACGGCACGTTCGCCTGCTGTGTTTGGCCGTTGTCCGCCTGATACGAGATGTAGTCGGCGACCGGGGCGCTACCACTCAATTGATAGGTCACCTGGGTCTGCGGAGTCGCATGTGCCGCTCCGCCAAGTCCTATCGTGGCGGGCAACGCGGTCAGGGCCGCAATAAAAATCGACTTGCTGGTCATGATGATCTCCCGCATCATCGTGTCACTCGGGCCCGCGGCGTGCGTCGGTTTTCGGGGTCTTTTCTCCAACAGCAAGTTCCCCTTTTCCCAACAGCAAGTTCCAATGTGCCGCAATTGAACCGATGCCCAAGAATCGTCGTAGCAGGCAGTGAGACGCTGCGCCAACCAGTCGCAAGGGAGCTTGGTCATGACCGATCCACCCGAGCCGCCGGGACGCTGGGGCACAGCGCGTCCGGGGCGGCGCGACGTGCTACGCGGGGCCGCCGCGGTGGGAGCCTTCCTCGCGGCGGACCTAACCGCGTTCCTGACTGCGGACAACTGGATCGGTCGCGCGCGGTTGACGCCGCAGACCTTCCTCGACGGCTTCGCCAGGGTCTTCGGCCCGCAGCCCGGCTTCCGCAAGAACCACGCCAAGGGCGTGCCGGTAGCCGGCTGGTTCGACAGCAACGGCAACGGCAGGGTGCTGTCCAAGGCAGCGGTGTTTGCGCCCGGCCGCACGCCGGCGCTCGGCCGATTCTCGCTGGCCGGCGGCAACCCGCATATCGCTGACACCGCCACCGCGGCGCGCGGGTTCGGGCTGACGTTCGGTTTCCCGGGCAGCCAGCAGTGGCGGATCGCGATGCTGAACCTTCCTGTCTTCCTTGACAATTCGCCACAAGGATTCTACGACCGGCTGATCGCTTCGGCTGTCTTCCCCGGGACGGGCAAGCCCGATCCAGCCGTGATGCGGCGGTTCCTCGCCGCCCATCCGGAAACAGCGCGCGCCATGACGATCGTCAAGCAGCACCCGCCGACACCCGGGTTCGCCGACAGCGTCTACCGCGGACTCAACGCGTTCTACTTCGTCAACGAATCCGGCACGCGGGTACCAGTGCGATGGTCGCTGACCCCGCTGCAGCAAGCGCTGCCTGCATCGTCGGGATCGAACGGGCTGTTCGATGCGCTCGTCCGGCAACTGAAGGCCGGGCCGCTGCGCTGGCGGTTGATACTCACGGTCGGCACAGCCGCGGATACCACCCGCGACGCGACCGTGCCGTGGCCTGCCGATCGCCACACCGTCGACGCCGGCCTGATCACACTCGACTCGGTCGAACCGGAGGGCAAAGGCAATGCCCGCGGCATCAACTTCGATCCGCTGGTGCTGCCGCCCGGCATCGAACCCTCCGACGATCCGCTGCTCAGCGCGCGGTCGGCCGTGTACGCCGCGTCATACCGGCGCCGCACCGGGGAGACCACGCTGTGACCGCGACCGAGCCGGGCCGCTTCACGCGGCTGAGCAGGGTGTTGCATTGGCTGACGGCCGTTTTGGTGTTTGCCGCGCTGTTCATCGGATTCGTCATGGTCAACTCGGTCGGTCGATACGCCGGGCTGGTCGCCATGCACAAGACGCTGGGCGTCGTCATTCTGCTGGTGGTGTTGCTGCGGGTGATCAATCGGCTGACCCATCGTCCGCCGCCGTTGCCGGCAGCCGTCGGCGCGTTGGAACGCAAAGCCGTGCTGTTGTCCGAGCTGTCGCTCTATGCGCTGTTGGTGCTTCAGCCGCTGCTGGGTTGGGCGATGGTCTCGGCCGCCGGTGGACCGGTGGCGGTGTTCGGCGCGCTTCGGCTGCCGCGGATCGCACCATTCGACGCGCAGTTGTTTTGGTTTCTGCGCCAAGCTCATTCGGTTGTCGCCTATGCGCTGATGGCCGCGATCGCCGCGCACATCTCCGCGGTGCTGTTGCACACGCTGACGTTGCGCGACCGGATGCTCGAGCGAATGACTTTTCGGTTTCGAGCGAAGTCTGACCACAGCCGCCTAGGGTGAACCCGGGATCGTCGATCGGAAGGTGGCGCATGGCTAAACGGGTTGTGGTGTGGGGTACCGGCTTCGTCGGCAGAATGGTGATCGCCGAGATCGTCAAACATCCGGAATTCGAACTGGTCGGTGTCGGCGTCAGCAATCCGCAGAAGGTCGGCCGCGACGTCGGCGAGATCTGCGGGCTGTCCGGGCCGATCGGCCTGACCGCCACCGACGACGTCGACGCGCTGATCGCCGTGGCGCCCGACGCGCTGGTGCACTACGGCCCGACGGCGGCGCACGCCGACGCCAACATCGCATTGCTGACCCGATTCCTGCGCGCGGGCATCGACGTCTGCTCGACCGCGATGACGCCCTGGGTGTGGCCGACGATGCATCTCAACCCGCCGAACTGGATCCAGCCGATCACCGAGGCGTGCGAGTTGGGCGAGTCGTCGTGCTTCACCACCGGCATCGACCCCGGTTTCGCCAACGACCTGTTCCCGATGACGTTGATGGGCCTGTGCTCGGAGGTGCGCACGGTCCGGGCATCGGAGCTGCTGGACTACACCAACTACGAGGGCGACTACGAAATCGAGATGGGCATCGGGCGCGAGCCCGAATTTCGGCCGATGCTGGAAAACCGTGATGTGCTGATCTTCGCGTGGGGCGCGACCGTCCCGATGATCGCCCATGCCGCGGGCATCATGCTCGACGAGATCACCACGACGTGGGACAAGTGGGTGACCCCCGACGAGCGCAAGACGGCCAAGGGCATCATCCCGCCGGGACACGTCGCCGCGGTCCGCTTCACCATCAACGGTGTCTACCAAGGCCGAACCCGTATCCAGCTCGAGCACGTCAACCGGATCGGCCTGGACGCGGCCCCGGACTGGCCGGCCGGCACCAAAGACGACGTCTATCGCGTCGACATCGAAGGCACCCCGAGCATCTCGCAGGAGACCGCGTTCCGGTTCACCGACGGATCGGGACGAGACGCGGCCGCGGCCGGTTGCCTGGCCACCGGACTGCGGGCGCTCAACGCGGTTCCGGCCGTCAACGATCTCCCGCCGGGCTGGGTCACGCCGCTGGACCTGCCGCTGATCGCCGGGATCGGCACGATTCGTTGACCTCAGCCGGTGACGATAAATTGGTGGCCGATGCGCGGGATGAGACGAGATGGCTGACGGAGAACGGTCGGCGTTAGGCCTTTCGATAGGGGCGACCAACCTGGCGGCGGTCACCGCCGACCGGGCGGTGACCCGCAAGCCGGTGCTGACGCTGTATCGCCAGCGTCCGCCCGAAGTGGGTGTGCCATTGGAAAACCCGAAGCTCACCGAGCCCGGGCTGGTGATCAGCGATTTCGTCGACCGGGTGGGCGATCCGGCCGGCATCACGGCCGCCGACAACTCGGTCCATCGCAGCGAAACCCTGGTCGCCGACGCGTTGCGGGCATTGGCGTACACCGCCACCGATGGGCGAGCCCTGCCGGAGGCGGTCGCCGTCACCCATCCCGCGCATTGGGATGCGGTCGCGGTGGACTCCGTACGGGTCGCATTGAGTCGGGTGTTGGAGTGGTCGCGTGGTCGATTGGCTCTGCTGCCGGATTCCACCGCGGCATTGTTTGCCCTGCAGGCGAACCCGGGCGTGCCGAGCACTGGAATCGTCGCCGTGTGCGACTTCGGCGGGTCGGGAGCCACGCTCAGCTTGGTCGACGCCGCGAACGGTTACCAGGCCATCGCCCCTGTCGTGCGGCATGAGGAGTTCTCCGGTGGACGGATCGATCAGGCGCTGCTGACCCACGTCATCGGCGATCTTTCGTCAGCGGGTTCGTTCGACACCTCGGCAACGTCGGCGATCGGTTCGCTGAACCAGCTGCGGACCGCCTGCCGATTCGCCAAAGAACGGCTCTCGTCGACGATGGAGACCGAGCTGACCGCCGAGGTGCCCGGCTATCGCGGTGGGATCCGGCTGACCCGAGACGAACTCGAGGACGCGATGCGTCAACCGCTGGACGGCTTCATCAGCTTCATGCACGAAGTACTGCAGCGCAACGGAATCCGCGCGACCGAGCTCGCGGCGATTGCCTCGGTGGGTGGCGGTGCCAGTATCCCGCTGGTCACTCGAACCTTGTCGGAGCAGTCGGGCGCGCTTGTCATCACCGCGCCGCGGCCACACCTGACGGCAGCGGTCGGCGCCGCACTGCGGGCCGCGCGCGGGCCAGCCGACGGCGAGACGGCGATGGCACCGACCGCCGCCGGATCGGCGCTGGACGCGATGACCGTCGCCGACATCCCCGTTGGACCCAGCGCCGCGCCGGCGCTGGCATGGTCGGAAGCAGACGATGAGTCCGGCATCATGCCGATCCGTCCCGGCGAGTACTCCGACGAACCAGGCGGCGCCGCCCCGCTGACCTCGGCACGTCCGCGACCCAGCCGGGAGCTCATCCCCGAACCAGGCATCTCGGGTGCGGCTGCGGACGCCTGGTATCGACGTCCCGTGGTGGTGGCGATCGGCACCGCACTGGCGGTGCTTGCCGTCGGCGCCGGGGTCATGATCACCCTGCGGCACATGTCCGGCAGTCCTCCGAGCACGCCGGCGCCCACTGTGAGCACGACACCTGCGCCGGGAACATCGGCGCCTACGTCGCCCGAGGTCTCCGACACACAGGCGCCCGCCACCAACCCGCCGTCGTCGTCCGAGCCGGATACCAGCACGACCCCGTCGACGACCAGCGAAACGCCAACGCCGACAACCACAACCACGGCGCCGACAACCACAACCCAAGCTCCGACGACCACGACCACCGAGGGTCCGCAGCGGCCGGACCGTCCGCGATTTCCACGGGGACCCGGAGGACGGCTGTTTCCAGAGCCCGGCCGCTAGTTCGCGTCCTCTTGCTGGTCTTCTTGCTGCTTGTCCTTGCCGAACTTCGGATTACCCTCGTCGTCCAACCACTCGTTGATCGCGACGCCGGTGATCGTGTTGTCGGTGCCGGGCATGACCGCCGTCTGCCGGTCTTCGTCGTAGGCCTGTTGCATCCGCTGGACCTGCTCTTGGCCTTCTTCGCTCAGCTCCTGCGCGTCGGAACTCTGCTGGTCGTCGCCGCTAGTTTGGTCTTTTTCGTCCGCGCTCATAACTCTCCATCCGTTGTGCGACCGTTTCTTGGCGCTTTGCCAGGGCTACCCGCTGCCAAGGCGACCAAACGGCGGGGCCGTTGTGCAGTCAGTTCGGTTCGGGGTAGCTGGTCCGAGTGAGTTGTTCGGAGATTTCCCACAGTCGCCGACTGGCGGTGTCGTCTTTGGCCCGCGCGGGCACCTTGGCAGCTGCGACACCGCCGCCGGCTGCCTCGTAGATGCCGCGCGGTCCGTAGTAGGCCCCGCCTTCGGCTTGCGGAGACGTTGCCGCATAGAGGGCGGGAAGAATTCCCTCGTCGATCTCCTGCCACAGAAACGGCGCCAGCCGCCACGAGGTGGTGTAGAGCCGTTCCATCAACGATGGTTTCGTGCGCCCGTGCGACGGACCGCTGATCTGCAGGTTGGTTTTGGTCAAACCCGGGTGGGCGGCGGTCGAGACGATGCCCCATCCGGCAGCGCGGCTGCGGCGATCCAGCTCGCGGGCGAACATCAGTACGGCCAGCTTCGATTGCCCGTACGACTGCATTGCCGAATACGACTTTTCGAATTGCAGATCGCCGAAGTGGATACGGCCGCTTTGGCGAGCCGCGAGGCTGCTCAGCGAGACGACCCGAGCGCGATCCGCGGCGCGCAACAACGGCAGCAGATGCGCTGTCAGTGCGAAGTGCCCGAGATGATTACTGCCGAACTGCAATTCGAATCCATCGGCGGTGACGTCGCGTTTCGGCGGCGTCATCACCCCCGCGTTGTTGATCAGAATGTCGATCGGCCGTCCCTCGGCATTGAGTTGCTCGCCGAGGGCGGCGACGGCGGCCAACGACGACAAGTCGAGAGGTTTGATGGTCAGGCGGGCGTCGGGAACTCCTCCGCGAATCTCGTCGATCGCGGCCTCGCCTTTGGCGCGATTACGGATTGCCATCACAACGTCGGCGCCCGCCGCCGACAGCCGACGTGCCAGTCCGAACCCCAGGCCGCTGTTGGACCCGGTGACAACGGCCAGCTTTCCAGACAAATCGGGCACGGTCGCGACGAGATCGGGGGCCATACCTATCACTCCTTTTCGGGTACGAGCTGTCGTATCAGTCTGCCCTTTAGCCGGTACCGCGTCACCGGCTCTGACACACTGCTCGGATGAGTAGCAGACGGGGCGCGAAGATTTCGCTGGCCGCCGCCGTCGTCGTGATGGTCGGATCGATCATCGGCTTCGTCCTCACCCTTGTGCTCGGCGCCTTCGTCTTCGACAAGTACGACGCCTACGGCGAAGTACCGGTCCCGGGTACGGCCAAGCTGCATCTGCCGGCCGCGCAGGTCACCGTCAACTTCCACACGGTGACCGTTGGCAATTCCTCCGGCGGCGGGCTACCGGTGCCGCGGCTCGGACTGGACATCGACCCGCCTGCCGGCGTTCCCAATCCGAAGATCACCGAAAGTGTCGGCACCTCAACGTCGGTCAACAACGACATTCACCGTCGAGTGTGGGTGGTTGATATCCCGACCGAAGGTGACTACGTGATCACGACCGAAGGCCAGGTCAACGGATTCATCGATCCCCGAATGGCATTCGGCCACGGCAGCGGCAGCTCCTTTGGTCCGTGGGTGGGAATCTCCGCCGGCCTGTTCTTCATCGGGCTGGTCAGCACGATACTGGCATCGGTGCGGCTGACCCGAGCCAACAGGGCGGAGCCGATCGAGTGGCAGGTGGCGACGCCGCCGTCGGTGACGCACCCGGAGGCACCGGTGGAAATTCCATCCGACCAGGGAGTCAAGATCGAGCAGCTCAAAACGCTGGCGGCACTGCGAGATTCCGGGGCGCTGACCGAGAAGGAGTTTCAGGCCGAGAAGCGCAGGGTGCTCGACGGCTGCTAGTGGCTCTTCAGTGCCCCCGGGCGACCCATTCGTCGTAATGCACGATCTCGTCACCGATGCTGGTGGTATCGCCGTGCCCGGTGTAGACCACCGTTTCGGCCGGAAGGGTGCCGAGACGGCCCGAGATCGACTGCAGGATCGTGGGGAAGTCGGAGAACGATCGTCCGGTGGCGCCGGGACCACCGGAGAACAGCGTGTCGCCGCTGAACACGGCGCCCAACTCCGGCGCGTACCAGCAGACCGACCCGGGGGAGTGCCCCGGGGTGTGCAACGCGTGTAGCTCGAGGCCGGCGACACTGAGCGTATCGTCGTCGGATACTGTATGAAATCTCTTGTCCGGGTGTGTCATTCGCCATAGCACGTCGTCGGCGGGATGCAGCAGGACCGGCGCATCGAGTGTTTCACCGAGTTCGGGTGCCACAGTCACATGGTCGTTGTGGCCGTGCGTGCAGACCACGGCGACCACGTTGCGCCCGCCGACAGCGTCCACGATCGGCGCCGCGGTATGCGCGGCGTCGAACACCACGACGTCGGAATCATCGCCAACCAGCCAGATGTTGTTGTCGACTTCCCAACTGCCGCCGTCGAGTTCGAAAGTGCCGTGGGTGACGACGCGGTCGATGTTGCCCATCACAGCATCACCACCGAGCGCAGCACCTTACCGTCGTGCATTTTGTGAAACGCCTCCTCGACGTCGCCCAGGCCGATGCGTTCGGAGACGAACTTCTCCAGCGGCAGGCGCCCCTGCAGGTAGAGATCGATCAGGGTGGGGAAGTCGCGCTCGGGCAGGCAGTCGCCGTACCAGGACGACTTCAGCGATCCTCCGTGCGAGAAGAAGTCGATGAGCGGCATCTCCAGGCTCATGTCGGGTGTTGGAACACCCACCAGCACAACGGTTCCCGCGAGATCGCGAGCATAGAACGCCTGCTTCCAGGTTTCCGGGCGCCCCACCGCGTCGATGACCACGTTGGCGCCGAAGCCGTCGGTGAGGTCCTGGATGGTCTTGACGACATCGAGATCGCGGGCGTTGACGGTGTGGGTGGCGCCGAATTTGCGGGCCCAGTCGAGTTTGGTGTTGTCCGTGTCGATCGCGATGATCCGCCTGGCCCCGACCAGCGCCGCCCCCGCGATCGCCGCGTCGCCGACGCCGCCGCAACCGATCACCGCGACGGTGTCGTCGCGGGTGACCGCGCCGGTGTTGATCGCCGCCCCCAGGCCGGCCATCACCCCGCAACCCAGCAGGCCGGCGACCGCCGGGTCGGCATCGGGGTTGACCTTGGTGCACTGGCCGGCAGCCACCAGCGTCTTGTCGGCGAACGCGCCGATGCCCAGCGCGGGGGAGAGCGGCGTGCCGTCGGCGAGCGTCATCTTCTGGGTGGCGTTGTGGGTGGCGAAGCAGTACCAGGGTCGGCCCCGCCGGCAGGCCCGGCACTCACCGCACACGGCCCGCCAATTGAGGACGACGAAGTCGCCCGGCGCCAGGTCTCCTACGTCCGAGCCCACCGCCTCGACGACGCCCGCCGCCTCGTGGCCCAAGAGGAAGGGGAACTCGTCGTTGATCCCGCCCTCCCGGTAGTGGAGGTCGGTGTGGCACACGCCGCAGGCCTTGACCGCGACGACCGCCTCGCCCGGCCCGGGGTCGGGCACGATGATGGTCTCGACGGTGACGGGCGCACCCTTCGCCATCGCCACGACCCCGCGCACCTCTTGTCCCATGGCGTGACTCCTCCCCGTCGGCGAGCCCACATGATGCCTGATCACCGGGCTGGCGATGTCGTGGCTCCTCAGCCTGCCGCGCCGCCGCCCGGCGGCGCCATTTCACGCCGGCTCACGCGCCGTCGCTGTCCGCCGCGTACCCGCGGGCCGCCCGGGTGAGGAGGTAGGGGATCGTGAGGTGGTGGATCGGGCGGGCCAGGGCCCACAACGGACGGGCCGCTGCGCTCGAGTAGTGGACGAGCGTGACCCAGGTGACCCCCGCTGCCTCGACGGTGACGATGTTGGAGGCGTGCAGGAACCGCGACTCCGCCGTCAACGCGATGCTCCCCGTGACCAGGTCGCCGTCGGCGATCGCCCAGCCCAGCACGTGGTCGGCTGATCCGAGAGGGCCGAGCCGCAGCCCGAGGACGTGGGCCCAGCCGAACACGATGCAACGGCGCAGCAAAGCCGGCGCGTCTTCGAAGACGGCTCTGGCCCACTCGAGTGGGCTGCGCGTGCCGGCGTCCTCCACCCGCAGAGCAAAGGCGCTGGAGTAGTTGGCCGTGCTGTGGGCGAAGGTCGCCGCAATCTGAGGGGCGACCTCGACACGGTGCGCCCGGCTCGGCCTCACGGGCGAGAGCCTACGAGTCGGTCGAAGCGGCCCGTTCCGCACGCCGGACGAGGTCCATCACCGGAGCGAACCCGTCGATGTCCCGCACGGTGAAGTAGTTGATGCCCCAGCGCTCTCGGCAGGCGAGGAGATG
>NZ_DASXEP010000011.1:0-19758 GCF_036490025.1 Mycobacterium sp.
GACGAGACGTTGTGTGAGGCCAACGGGTTCTGCGAATCGTTGGCGCCCGACATCTTCGAGATCGGGAAGTCCGACGTGGTGCACGTCGCCGACGGCGAGGTGCCGGAGCATTTGAAGATCGACGTGGCGGCCGCGGTCGACCAGTGCCCGAAAGCCGCGCTGCGGCTCGTCGACTGACCCGCCTACCGCGCGGTCAGGGTTACCGGCATCTCGTCGTAGATCGACATGTTGGTGGTCAGATTCGGGTAGGTCACCCGGGCCTGCCCGAGAGCGAATCCGTCGCCGCGCAGTAGCAGTTCGTCGAACACCGCGCGTAGTTCCGCGCGGGCCAGCATGGCGCCCAGGCAGTGGTGTGGCCCGCCGCCGCCGAAGGCGACATGCGGATTGGGTTGACGGCCGATGTCGAAGGTGAACGGCGAGGAGAACACCTCCTCGTCGCGGTTGGCCGAACGCAACATCGCGACCACCCGTTCGCCTTTGGGGATGTGCTGACCGTCCATTTCGATGTCGACCGCGGTGGTGCGGGTCCAGTACGCCACCGGCGACGCCCAGCGCAGCACCTCCTCGACGGCGCCGGGCCGCAGGGACTCGTCGTCGCGATATCGTTCGATCTGCTCGGGGTTCGCGACGAACGCCTGCAGGCCGATTGCCAGCGCGTTCTTAGTGGTGTCGCTGCCGGCGAATGTGAGCACAAAGAAAAAGAATTCGAGTTCGTTGCTGGGCAGGCTGAATTCCTCACCGTCTTCACCGGTGATCACCGCGGACGCCAGGGTGCTCCAGATGTCGTCGGTGGGATTGCGCCGCTTCTCGGCGGTGAGCTCCATTGCGTAGCCGAAGACGGTGCCGAACAGGTCGATTCCGTCTTGCGGGGTCAGCTTCGACCCGGGCGAGCGGGCTTTCAGGATCCGGTCCAACGAATCGAAGATCCGCGGCCTGTCTTCCTCGGGGATGCCGAGGATGTCACCGATGACCGTCATCGGGAGCAGGTCGGCGACATCGTCGATCCAGTCGCCGCCGCCGTTCGAGAGCTGGCCGTCGATCATCCGCGCGGCGCGGGCCCGAATGCCGTTCTCGAGTTTGGCGATCGCCCGCGGGTTGAACGCATTCGAGATGAGTTTGCGGCGCTTGTTCAGCTCCGGCGGATCCATGTTGATGATGGTCGGATACGACGAGAACAGGTCAGCCGGCTGGATAAGCGGACCTTCGACGGCGGTGAACGACTCGTAGTCGCGATGCAGCCGCACCGCGTGCCGATGCTTGGTGGTCATCCAGAAGTCCCGTTTGACGGTTTTGGCGACACCCGCCGTCATGCCGTGGCGGAAGAGCGGCCGAGTGTGCCGTAGCTCGGTGAACACATCATCGGGAAAGCCGTTGCGCCACAATCCGAAATCAGACAGATCGACTGTCGAAGCCGTCATCAGCAACCTCGATTCACTCAGACAACCACGCCGCGAACGGTGACGGTTTGCTGACTAACCCTACCGTCGGCGACGTCGCGCGTTGACGTTCAATGCTTAAAATAGTAAAAATAGACGCGAGTCTTCCAAAGCGGCGCGAGCGTCAGCGTGGCCGTGCGCCATTCGGTTGGCGCGGGAACGGAGAGGGCAGTGACGGACACGGTCTCGGACTCCTCGATAGATCCGTCCGAACGCGAGTTCGGGCCGAGCGGCATCAGCCTGTCGCCGTACCGATTCCCCACCGGATGGTTCATCGTCGGCTTCGCCTCGGACCTGGCGCCCGGCGCCGTCAAGCGGATGCACTACTTCGGCGAGGAGATGGTGCTGTTCCGCACCGAGTCCGGCGAAGTGAATGTGCTGGACGCATACTGCCAGCACCTCGGCGCCAACATGGGTGTCGGCGGCACGGTCGAGGGCGAGAACATCGTCTGCCCCTGGCATGGCTGGCAGTGGCGTGGCGACGGCACCAATGCGTTGATCCCCTACAGCAAAATCGGCTGCAAGAACAACGTGCGCGTGCGCACCTACCACAGCACGGAGTGGTACGGGTTCATCCTGGTCTGGCACGAGCGGCACGGCCGCGCGCCCTACTGGCAGCCGCCGATGCTGCCCGAGTTGGAGACCGGTGAGTATTACCCGTTGCACCCGCACAGTCGCATGCTCAATCGGGTCAAGGTGCATGCGCAGATGATCATCGAAAACGCGGCCGACCCGTATCACGTGCAATACGTGCACAAGGCCGCGAATCCGGCCAACACCACTTCGTTCGAGGTCGCCGGCTATCACCTGCATGCCACCGTCAGCGCCCACTTCGGTGGCGGCCGGGGGCAGACCTGGCTGACCCCGAACGGCCCGGTCGACGCGAAGATCGTCTACGACAACTACTCGCTGGGCTTGGGCATCGTCCGCTTCCCCAGCGACCTGGTGGCCACCATCGAGGTAACCGGGCAGACTCCGGTCGACGAGGACTACACCGACTACTTCTATACCCAGGCTTCGGTTCGCGAGCCGGGTGACACCGGCGACGCGCCCACGGGTCGCGCCGCCAAGTTCTTGGCGCTGCAGCAAGAAGTCATCAAGCAGGACTTCTTCACCTGGGAGAACATGAAGTATCTGGAGAAGCCGAATCTCGCACCGGAGGAGGCACGCGACTACGCGGCGCTGCGTCGCTGGGCGCACCGCTTCTATCCGGGCGAAGAGGCCGCCCGAGACGACTTCGGCTACACCGCCATCGGTGATCCGGACCCGGCGGCTGCAGGAGCCTGATGGCGCGCCTGCCGGTTGGGGCGGCACCCGCATGCGAAGGAAAGCCCATCGCCCCAACTGATTTCGGCGTCGAACGGTTCAGCGTCGCCGCAGTGCTCGATCGTCGTGCCGAGCAGTTTCCGGACCGGGTGATGATGTCGATCGACGGTGTCGAGGTGACCTTCGAGCAGATGCGGCAGCGGTCCTGTAAGGCGGCTGATGCGCTGCTGGACTTGGGTATTGAACCCGGCGACGGCGTCGCATTGTTCGCCGGGACCTGCCCGGAGTGGATCTACTTCTGGTTGGGGGCGGGACGCATCGGCGCGGTGGCCGCTGCCGTGAACGCGGCCAACAAGGGCGACTTCCTGCTGCATGCACTTCGATTGGCCCGGGCCAAGGTGGTGATCAGCGACGCTGAGCGGCAGTCCCGCGTCGCCGAGTTGGCCGATCAGCTGCCCGGGCTGACGAGCGTTGTGATCCCGAACGAGGCACTCGACGAGAAGGCGGGTGTAGTGGCCGAACACGTCGGCGAGGTCGGCGACATCGGATCATTGTTCTTCACCTCCGGCACGACCGGTGCGTCAAAGGCGGTTGCCACCACGTGGCACTACTTGTTCACCACGGCGGCCACGGCCGCCTCGGCCTGGGAGTTCGGTCCCGGCGAGGTGCTGTGGACGGCGATGCCGCTGTTCCATCTCAGCGCCGCGCCGGCGGTGCTGGCGCCGATGCTGATCGGCGGGACGACGGTGCTGGCGCCGGCCTTTCATCCCGCGTCGGTGTGGGACGAGGTGCGTGCCTGCGGCGCCGTGGGTTTCGTCGGCGCCGGTGCGATGGTCTCGATGCTCATGCGTCAGCCGCCGGATTCGCGCGATGCGCAGTTGCCGCTGCGGTTCATCTCCGCGGCGCCGATCGACGCCGCGGTGTACCGCGACATCGAACAGCGTTACGGATGCCGGGTCGTCACCATGTACGGGCTTACCGAGGCCTTCCCGATCGCGGTGAAAAGCGTTGCCGAGCGAGGGGTGCCCGGAACGTCGGGGCGACCGGGCCCGAACTTCGAGGTGCGCATCGTCGACCGGGACGGCAATCCACTGCCGGACGATACGGTGGGTGAGATCGCTTGCCGTCCCCGGTATCCACACGTCATGAGCGAGGGTTACGTGAACCCGTCGGACTTGACTGTCGACTCGCACCCGCAGTGGTTTCGCACCGGCGATCTCGGTGTGCTGGACAGCGACCAGAACCTCACCTACGTGGACCGGGTGAAGGATTCGTTGCGCCGCCGCGGGGAGAACATTTCGTCGGTCGAAATCGAGACCGTGGTCACCGGGCATCCGGCGGTGCTGGAGGCTGCGGTGGTCGGCGTGCCCAGCGACCTGGGGGAGGACGACGTCCTGCTGTTCGTCACCGTGCGACCGAAACGCACCCTGGATTACGCAGCGCTGCTGGACTTTTGCAGTGCCCGCATGCCGTACTTCTCGGTACCGCGATACGTGGAGATCGTCAGCGAGCTGCCGAAGACCGTTATCGGCCGGGTGCGCAAGGATGTTCTTCGCGCCAGAGGTGTCGGATCGGCCGCCTGGGACCGCGAAAGCCACGGCTACATCGTCAGCCGGTGAGACAGGGAGAGATGCAGATGGCCATGACCTATCAGCAGCAGTACATCCTCGACGGCGCCGTGGGGCGTGACGCCATATTGAACCTGACAGCGCGGCACAACCGCTGCTTTTCCGAGGGCGACCGCAACGGATGGATCGCGACATTCCGCCACTCCGGTGCCCGCTTCACCCGCGACGGTAAGGAGTTCACCGATCTGCGTGAGGCTTTCGACGGCGGTAACGGCCGACTGGTCACCGTCGACCACGATATCGCTGTCGACGGCGTCAACGCGACTCAGCGAAGCGTGGCCCTGCTGTTCACCCCGACGGCCGCTGGCACCACGTTGCGCGCCACCGGAAGCTATCGCGATCAGCTGACCTACGAGCGCGGCGGCTGGTACTTCACTTCCCGTGAGCTGCACTGGGATTCGGTGTCGAACGGGCACTTGATCACGGCGTGAAGGGGAAGCGGCAGTTGTCGACATCTATCAGCTACGAGCTCGCGTTCGGGACCTACGAGGATGCCCTGCGCATGGTCGGTGTGGCGTCCGAGCCGAGAACCGCGGGAACTGTGGTGAGCGCGGCGCGGATTCAAATGTTCGCCGCTACCGTGCAGGACGGCAACCCGTCGTACTGGGACTCGGATTTCGCGTTGCAGACTTGGGGAGGGCTGGTGGCGCCGCCGGCCCTGCTGATGGGTTGGCTCACCCCGCTGCCGTGGCAGCCGGGCGGACGGCCGCCGGTGTCGGCGATAGCGATTCGGGTACCACTGCCCGGCACGACGTTCGTCAACGCCGCGAACGAAGCCGAATTTCCGTTGCCCATCGTCGAGGGTGACCGGCTCACCGTCGTCGAAGAAGTGGTGTCGGTGTCACTGGAGAAGCAGACCAAGCTCGGGGTCGGCCATTTCATCGAGACCGTGGACACCTTCACCCGCCAGGACGGCGCAGTCGTGGCGACCAACCGCAACACCTTGTTCCGCTTCACCCCGGCGGCGGCGTGACGCTCGATTGGGACCAGATCGTTGTCCCGACGGAATTGCCCGAGGTGCGTGACGAGATCAGCTACCAGCGCGTGGTGATGAACTCCGGGTCCACCTGGGATTACTTTCCGGGGCACTTCGACCCGAATTATGCTGAAAAACAAGGCCATCCGACGATTTTCGTCAACACGATGCACCTGGCCGGTTTCGCCGACCGCATCGCCACCGACTGGGCCGGGCCGCGAAGCCGGGTGGTGCGCCGAAAGATGCGGCTCGCCGGTTCAATCTATGCCGGCGACACGATGGTGGGCCGCGGGCGCGTGGTGGCAAAACCTGCGCCGGACCTGGTCGACCTGCAGATCGAGGTGACGAACCAGCGCGGCGAGCTCTGCTGTCCCGTCGAGCTCACCCTGCAGCTGTCGGGGTGATGCGATGGCCGGCGGCTTGGGCGAACGGCACCTCGCGGTGTGCCGAAGGTTCGGCGAGTCGGTGCGCGCGGCGAACGGAAAATGGGACCGTCGCTCGCCATGCGATGCGTGGAATGCCAGAGGAGTGCTGGAACACGTCATCGGCTTTCACGATGTGTTGCTGCTGCGACCGTTGGGGCTCAAGCCCGATCGCCCACGCGATGATCCACAGATGCGGTGGCGGATGACCTACGGTCAACTCGAGAAAGCACTGGAACCCAGTCGGCGGCTATTCGAACGAGTTGTTGATGTCCCGGAATTGCACGACAACCCGGCGACGCGATTGGATGCCCGCGCGATCATGCCAAATCTCACCCGCGACGTGTTGGTGCACACCTGGGACCTCGCCCGGGCGGTGGGCGCTGACGACCGGTTGGATGCCAGGTGGTGCGAGCATTTCTACGAGGCCTTGCCAACGGATCCCCGAGCGCTGAGCGGTTCTGGAATGTTCGACGCTCCCGTCGCGATAAGTGACCCGGCCGGCGTGCAATCGAAACTCCTTGCCCGGCTGGGCCGCAACCCCGGCTGGCAGCCGCCCAACGACCAAGCTTCGTAATCCGCACGACTTATCGACCACTCGGCCCTCGGCGCCAGCAACAACAGCCCAGGGTTTGAAGCTGGTGTCGTCAGCGCGATTACCGGCCATAAGGATGGTGTATTGGGTCGCCGATAGCGTTGTGCGGCTGCGCGATCACATGAACTTCAAGAGGCCTCGTCTTGAATTCAGTCTGGGTGCTCAGCCTCGACCAGTTTCTGCGAGATTTCGACGATTCGTGTGTTGGACATTTGGGATAGTCGGGTGAGCAGTTTGAAGGCTTTCACAGCATCGATCTTGTAGCGCTCCATGAGCATGCCTTTTGCTTGGCCGATGATGTCGCGGGAGGCCAGCGCACTGTGGAATTGGTCGTCGCGGCGCAGCGCGTTCCATGCGATCGCGGTGTGGGTGGCATAGACCAACCCGATGTCGACGGATTCGGTGGTAAAGGCGTGGGATTGCTCGGCGTAGAGGTTGAGCGCTCCCATCGTGTGCTCATTGGCAAACATCTCAAACGACAGCAGCGACCGGATCGGGGTTCGGTCCAGCGCCTCGCGCCGCCAATTGGGCCACCGGACGTCATGGGCCAGGTCATCGACGCGCACGGTGTGGTGTTCCCACGCCGCCTCCAGGCAAGGACCCTCGCCGTGATCTCTGTGCAGCTGATTGAGCAATGCCGGATAAGGCCCCGTTTCCGCTGGGGTTTCGATACGGCCGCGCCTGGTGACGGTGAGGCTGGCGTCGGTTGCTCCGGGGACCTGGCTTACCGCCGCATGGGTGAGCTCGTCCAAGGCTGCGTCGATGTCTGTGGGCCTTTCCCGGTTCAGGTCGCGCGCCAGGGCTGCTATCTGCAGATGGATGGTATGTCGCGAAGTGTCGTTCACCGAGTCGCTCCTTCCCTCTCGCCCTCTCGAACGGGCGCGTCACGGCGGGCCACCCGGAACCGGTCAAGCGCCCGCCGTCGATTGTTAACTGCAGCGCGCTTGGATCGCTGGCGAATGGCAACTTATCCGGCGCTGAGTTCGACGGTCGTGGGCCGCGTGCGTCGGTGGGTTCCTTGCATCTCCGGATCGGGCACCCCGGCTGGCAGCCGGCGGATAGCTAGCCCGACAACGGCGGCATGGCGCCTTTGCTGATCACCGACTGCAGCTCGACATACTCATGCAGGCCCTCCGGGCCGAACTCGCGGCCAATGCCTGACTGCTTGAAACCGCCGAAGGGACTACCGATGTCGAGGGTGTACATGTTGATGCCGTAGGTGCCGGCCCGCACGCTGGCGGCGACCTCGAGGCCGTGCCCGATATCCGCAGTCCAGACCGATCCGGCCAGACCGTAGTCGCTGTCGTTGGCGATGCGCACCGCGTCTGCCTCGTCGCAGTAGGTCAGCACACTGAGCACCGGGCCGAAGATCTCCTCGCGGGCGATCCGCATGTCGTTGGTGACGTCGGTGAACAGCGTCGGACGCACGTACCAGCCCTGCTCGTGCGGCGCGTCCTCGCCGCCGAGGACCATCCGGGCGCCCTCTTTGACTCCGGATCGGATGAAGTCCTGCACCCGGGCCTGTTGTCGTTGAGCGACCAGCGGTCCGACGTCGGTGGCCTCATCGGCCGGGTCGCCGACCTGCAGGCCCGACATCATCTCGGCCAGCGCGTCGACAACCTCGTCGCGACGCCGCTCGCTGACCAGGATGCGGGTCTGCGCCACGCAGGCCTGGCCGTTGTTCATCAGGCTTGCGGACTTCAGTTCCTTGACCGTTTTTGCGATGTCGGCGTCGTCGAGGATGATCGCCGCCGACTTACCCCCGAGTTCCAGGCTCACCCGCTTGAGTTGCTCTCCGCACAGCGCGGCGATCCGCCGTCCGACCGCACTGGACCCGGTGAACGAGATCTTGTCCACCCCGGGATGGCGCACCAGCGCCTCGCCCACATCGGTACCGCCGGGAAGCACCGACACCACCCCATCGGGCAGGTCGAGCTGCTCGATCATTTCGGCTAACCACAAAGCGTCCAAGGGCGTTTCGGGCGCCGGTTTGACGATGACGGTGCAACCCGCGATCAGGGCGGGAATCAGCTTGGGCATGATCAAGAACTGCGGCACGTTCCACGGCACGATCGCACCGACCACGCCAACCGGGGCGCGGTGCACGTGCACTTCGCCGAGCACACCGTTCCGGCGCTCGTTCCAGGGGAAGTCGCGGGCGACCGCCAAACTGAGATGGATCATCGAAGCCGCCGCGGCGGCCTGACCCAATCGGCTGAAACTGCGCGGAGATCCCATCTCGTCGGTGATCAAGTCGGCCATCTCGTCGAGGTGCCCGGCGTAGATGGTTGCGAGCTCCTCGACCTTGCGCATGCGTTCCTGCGGGTCCAGGCGGGGCCATGGGCCGTGGTCGAAGGCATCACGGGCGGCGGCGACCGCGGCGTCGACGTCCGCGGGCGTCGCCGCGGGAACGTCGCCGACCGGAGTTTCGGAGTGCGGGGAGACGACCGTCAAGCGCTGCCCGGTGGACGGCTCGCGCCAGCGCCCGCCGATGAAAAGCTGGTCGTAGCAACGGTGGTCACGGGTTTCCGGCATGGGATACCACCTTTGAAAAGGCGACGGCAACTTCGCTATTGATGCTAACATAGCAAAAAAGCCGGGGTGCCTGGCATCTGCCTTGGAACAACTGTGAAGGCGACGTGAGCGACGAACTTCGGGTTACAACGGCTTGGCACCATTACCCGTTCCGGCTGGTGCCGGGCGACAGCGCGCTGGATTTCCCTGCCGCCGAAGGCTTGCATACCGACCAGGAGTCGGATACCTGGTTCATCGCCGGCGAGCTGACCGGCGCGACCGGCCGCACATTCGCGTTCCTGACCATCTTCAACAAGAACCGCCCGGGCGGCACCGTGGTGGCCGATTTCTACACGATGTCGCTATTCGATTGCGACACCGGCGAATACGGTACCTATACCGATTACGACATGCCGCCGAAGAACATGCAACCGGATGCCCGACCGAAGATGTCGATGGCCCAGGGACACCTCGACATCCGGTACGAAAGCAGCGCCGGGCCGGTGACGTGGACAACCTGCCGCGACGACGATGGCGAACTGCGGCCCTATACCTACCGGGTCAGCCTCCGCGGTGCCGATCAGGTCGGTCGGCCGATGGAACTGGACTTGGACGTCACACCGACGCGTGCGCCGGTGCCCGTCGGCGCGGACACCTGCAACGGGAAGATCACCTGCTTCGGCCAGGACGACACCTACTCGTATTTCCAGACCGGCATGGCGATGACTGGAACGCTGCGCTGGGGCGAGCCGCATGACGAGGTCAGCGGCAGCGCAGGACACGTCGATAGGCAATGGTTCCCCAAATACGCCGGCGGCGGGGGAACCGGGGGAGACCCGCGGTCCAGGTCGCACGAATGGCGCACGATCAACCTGGACAATGGGGTCGACATGAGCATTTGGCGACAGTTCGACCGCGTGGACGGCAATGCGCCACAACCCTTTACCGGGGTGACGGTGAGTTACCCCGACCCGGCGAACCCTCCGGAATGCGCAGAGGACGTCGAGATCACGGTGACCAGCTACGTGCGATGGCCCGATTCGATTCGGTCGCTGCTGCGGCCGCCGGCGCCCGATCGGTTCATGCCGGATCGCCACCGGCTGCGTTGTCCCAGTTTGGAACTGGACCTCATCGGGGAGCCCATGGTGCCGGCGCCCGCACACGGCCTGCCGATCGAATACATGGAAGGGCCGTTTCGCTACCGCGGAACGATGCGGGGAGAACCGGTGAGCGGCTTCGCGTTCTACGAGCGCTCGCTGGCACTGTACCGGGACTGGGAGCTGATCGATGTGCTGGCATCGACTCTCGAGAACACCGATGCCGTCGATCAACTGCGCTCACTAGTCGCTTCGGACAATCGGTCACAAGCGCGAAAGTTGTTGCAGGCCATGCTCGTAGAGCTGCCCGCTGATGACACTGGCCGCCGAGACGTCGTCGAAGGAATGATCGGGGCGCTGTCTGCCGACAACTGACCATGACGCGGCGGCCGTCACCCCCCAGGGGGTTCCCAGGCGAATCCGCCCGGAGTGCTTACGCAGTTGACCGGGCCGTCCGTGTTCGAAACGGCTGACGCGCCCGTCTGATCCGGGCCGCAGGGCATGCCGACCGCCGGCCGGGTGTCCAGGCCGTTGGGTGGAGTCGAGGTCGGTCGAGTCGTTTGCGGAACCGTCGCTTGCGACGGCGAGTTCACCGGCGCAGTGGTGGTCGGCGCGGATTTGGTCGTCGATGGCCGGGTCGTCACCGATGCCTCCGTGGTGGCGACGGGCCGCGGGCTGGTCGAGGGTAAGGGCGGCGGGGCGATGATCGCCCGCGGCGGCAAGCTCGCAGCCGGGGCCGTGGGTTCGGCGGAGGTGGACTCGAGATTGGTTGGTGTGTCGCCGGATTGAGAAGCCGAGCGCAGGGCTCTGACACCGAGGAACCAAGCCAGCAGCACGACCACGATCACGCCGCCGATCGCCGCTGAATGCAGCACTCGGCGCCGGTGCGCCTCGGCCGATGCGTCGTCGCTGGAGTCGTCGGAGCCGGTAGGTCCGGTGGGCTTGACGACATCGTCGACGTCGTTGTCTGGCACGGCATTTGGTGATGCGAGCACGTCGTGGCTTTCGGTCACGGGTTGCTGCGATGCGGCAGGTGCGGCTACCGTGGCGGGCGCGATGACGTCGGGCTTCGGGGTTGCGAGAGATTGCGTGGCGGCGGCATCTGTGCTCTCGGATGCGTCGCGGAAGATGGACGCCGCTCGTAGTTCAGACGTGGCGCGGATGTGTGACCGGGTACCGCCGTTCGACTCGATCGCTTTGGCAAAGTCTCGGCAGCGCCGGAATCTGTCCAGGGGATCCTGGGAGAGTGCCCGGGCGAAGATCGCGTCGAATTCGACCAAGTCCGGTCGGATATCGCTGGGCCTCGGCGGTCGCTCGTTGAGGTGCTTGTCGACCACCACGGACCGGTTGAAATGGGCGAACGGTGGTGAGCCGGTCAAGAGGTGAAAAGCGCTGCCCGCCAACGCATATTGGTCGGCCCGACCATCGAGCTCGTCGTCCAGCAACTGCTCGGGCGCCGTATAGCTTGCTGTCCCGATGAACACTCCCGGCCGGGTCAGAGTGTTGTGAGCGCCGAGGGGCCGCGCTACGCCGAAGCCCGTCAACGCAATTCGTTTTCTGTCCGCCGGCGATTTGCTGACCAGGATGTTGCCGGGATTCAGATAGCGGTGCAGTACCCCGCGGTCGTGCGCGTAGTCGAGGGCGTCTGCGATCGCGGACACGATCTCGATCACCATCCTCGGCGGCATGCCTTCGGGATGGCTGTCGCCGAGCAACTGGGCCGTGTCGGCGCCTTCGATGTATTCCGTCGAGAGCCACAGCTGGCCCTCGAACTCCCCACGATCGGTGAGCCCGGCGATGCTCGGGTGCCACAGCGCTGCCGCCTGATCGGACTCCTGGTTGAACCGTTCGCGGTAATCCAGGTCGACGGAAATCTCGGCTGGAATCAGGTGAAGCACTTGTTGGCGCGGAAGCCGCGGATGCTCGGCCAGGTAGAGCTCACCGAACTCTTCGTAGTCGAGCTGCCGGACGATGCTGAACCCGGCGGCCATCGCTCCAATGACCAGCGGCATGGGGAGATGGTACAGACCGGCGTCAGAAAGTCGGGTTTGCGGTGGACCGAGTGAGAATGTCTGCGTGAGTGCACCCGGAAGCCATCAGCGCAGCGCGGCCCTTGCGCACCGGATCCGCCGGATGTCGGGCCGCGACCCACACGAGCCGCACCGAGTGGCCACTCCGCTGGAGCTGCTGTTCGACCTGACATTCGTCGTCGCCTTCGGTGTTTCCGCATCGCAATTCGCCCACATGTTGACATCAGGCCACGCCGGCGCCGGGTTGGCCGGCTTCGCCTTCGCCACGTTCGCGGTCTGCTGGGCGTGGATCAATTTCAGTTGGTTCGCGTCGGCTTATGACACCGACGACTGGGTGTACCGCCTGACGACCATGCTGCAGATGGTGGGTGTCCTGGTCCTCGCATTGGGGATCCCGCAGGTGTTCTCGTCGATAGCCTATGGCCACCACGTCGACAACCGGGCCCTGGTCGGCGGCTACGTGGTGATGCGGGTGGCCATGGTCATCCAGTGGCTGCGCGCCGCCAGGCAAGATCCCGCCCGCAAGGTTGCCTGCCTGAGCTACGCGTGCGCCATCACGATCGCTCAGGTCGGGTGGGTGGTCATCGCGATCGTCAAAAGTTCGCTGGCAGTCACGTTCATCCTGATCGCCGTGATGATCGGAATCGAGCTGATCGGGCCGCTGCTCGACGAGAAGCGGATGGGCGGAACGCCCTGGCATGCGCACCACATCGCCGAGCGCAACGGACTGCTGACGATCATTGCGCTCGGCGAGGGGGTGGTCGGGACGGTTGCGTCGCTCTCGGCGGTAGTTGCCGAACATGGTTGGACGACCGACGCCGCGCTGGTGGCGGTCGCCGGGACCGGCCTGACCTTCGGCATGTGGTGGGTCTATTTCGTGGTTCCGGCCGCTGACCTGCTGCACGCGCACCGCGAGCGGTCCTTCGGCTACGGCTACCTGCACATCGTGCTGTTCGGATCGATCGTCGCGACCGGTGCGGGTCTGCATGCCGCCGCCGATTACATCGAACATCGGTCGGCGATGAATTCGGTTGCCACGGTCCTGGCGGTCGCTGTGCCGGTCGGCGTGTACGTCGGTGCTGTGTACGGAACCTATCTGCTGCTGACCAGGACCTGGGACGGCTTTTTTGCCTCGGTCGTGCTGATGACTCTGTCGGTGCTCGGCGCGGCGACCGGGCTCGCGTCCGCCGGGGTGTCTACCCCGGTGTGTCTGCTGGTTGTGGCGGCAGCGCCGGCCGTGGTGGTCGCAAGCGTTGAATCGCGCGGGCACCGGCGCACCGCGGAACATCTGCAAGCCTCAATTCGGCCCGTGGGCCTGAGCTGACTCAGGGGTAAGTTTTCAGCAAACTCGTGCCGAGCGGGCGGGCTGTGCGATTTTCGCCCAGTGCATCGCGATGCCTCGTCACCCACGGACCGCGACGCCAGCCAGAGTGCAGATTTTTCAGATAACGATTACATAACAATACTGCTTTGATCTGCATAGTTATAGCTACTCAACCGTAACCACCTGCACGCAGCAGGTTTGGTCCAGACGGTGTCGGCGGGCGTTGAGCCGAGTGTTACCCAGCCCACCATTACTCGCGCGTAGAACTCACCAGTAACCAATTTGCTCCAGAAACTCCCAGGTTCCTTATGACACCCTTAGTACAGCCGATGACGCCCCGTTGGCATGACCCGCGGAAGCCGGGCCGGTCCCCATGTGGCCGCCTAACCGGGGCTCAATCGGACCGCAGACGGCATTTACGGGGCAGCGCGGCTCTGGCACGCGACGGACAAGCGCTTTGAGGGAGATACACACGTGACGATCTATGAGCACCATCGAGTGTCCGCTGACCGCGACGGAATCACCGCGGATGGGTCCCATGGCACTCATGCTCTCGTCGATCGTCTGACTGCCGGCGAGGCGTATGCGGTCGCATTCGGCGGCCAGGGCGGTGCGTGGTTGGAGACGCTGGAAGAGCTGGTGTCGTCGGCGGGCATCGAATCTGAACTGGCGACGCTGGTCGGCGAGGTGGACCTGCTGCTCGAGCCGGTGGCCAGCGAGCTCGTGGTGGTGCGGCCGATCGGCTTTGAGCCGCTGCACTGGGTGCGCGCGCTGGCCGCCGAGGACCCGATCCCGTCGGCCAAACACCTGACCTCGGCGGCGGTGTCGCTGCCCGGCGTTCTGCTCACCCAGATTGCCGCGATCCGCACCCTGGCCCGGCAGGGCATGGACTTGATGGCCACCCCGCCGGTGGCCGTCGTCGGGCACTCGCAGGGCATCTTGGGCGTGGAGGCGCTGAAAGCGGCCGGGCAGCGCGACATCGAGTTGCTGGCGCTGGCGCAGCTGATCGGTGCGGCGGGCACGCTGGTGGCCCGCCGACGCGGAATATCAGTGCTTGGCGACCGCTCGCCGATGATGTCGGTCAGCAACGCCGACCCCGAGCTCATCTACCGGCTGCTCGAAGACTTCTCCCGAGACGTTCGCACCGTGCTGCCGCCCGTGCTGTCGATCCGCAACGGCCGGCGCTCGGTCGTCATCACCGGAACCCCCGAGCAGCTGTCTCGCTTCGAGCTGTACTGCAAGCAGATCGCCGAGAAGGAAGAAGCCGACCGCAAGAACAAGATCCGCGGCGGCGACGTTTTCGCGCCGATCTTCGAAGCGGTCCAGGTGGAGGTGGGTTTCCACACGCCAAGGCTCGCCGACGGCATCGACATCGTCGGCGAATGGGCCGAGAAGGTGGGCCTCGACGTCGGATTGGCGCGCGCGACAGCGGAGGCCATCCTGGTCCAACCGGTGGACTGGGTGGACGAGGTGATCAGGGTCCACGAGGCGGGCGCCCGCTGGATTCTCGACCTCGGCCCCGGCGACATCCTGACTCGTCTGACCGCGCCGGTCATCCGCGGACTCGGCGTCGGGATCGTGCCCGCGGCCACCCGCGGCGGCCAGCGCAACCTGTTCACCGTCGGCGCTGTTCCCGAGGTGGCCCGGCCCTGGTCGAGCTATGCCCCGTCGGTGGTCAGCCTTCCCGACGGCCGGGTCAAACTCTCGACGAAGTTCACCCGGCTGACCGGCCGGTCGCCGATCCTGCTGGCGGGAATGACGCCGACCACCGTCGACGCCAAGATCGTTGCCGCCGCGGCCAATGCCGGCCACTGGGCTGAGCTCGCCGGCGGCGGGCAGGTCACCGAACCGATCTTCAACGACCGCATCGAGCAGCTCTCCGGACTGCTCGAGCCCGGCCGCACCTACCAGTTCAACGCGCTGTTCCTCGACCCTTACCTGTGGAAGCTGCAGGTCGGCGGTAAACGGCTGGTGCAGAAGGCCCGTCAATCCGGCGCGGCGATCGACGGTCTGGTCGTCAGTGCCGGCATCCCCGAGCTGGAAGATGCCGTCGAGCTGATCGAAGAGCTCAACGAGATCGGCATCAGCCACGTGGTGTTCAAGCCGGGCACTGTCGAGCAGATCCGCTCCGTTATCCGCATCGCTACCGAAGTGCCGACCAAGCCGGTCATCATGCACGTCGAGGGTGGACGCGCCGGCGGCCATCACTCGTGGGAAGACCTCGACGATCTGTTGCTGGCCACGTACTCGGAACTGCGGTCGCGACCCAACATCACCGTCTGCGTCGGCGGCGGCATCGGCACGCCCGAGCGGGCGGCCGAATACCTGTCCGGGCGCTGGGCCCTGTCCTACGGCTTCCCGCTGATGCCGATCGACGGCATCCTGGTCGGCACCGCCGCGATGGCGGCGCTGGAGTCCACCACCTCGCCTTCGGTCAAGCAGATGCTGGTCGACATCCAGGGCACCGAGCACTGGATCAGCGCCGGAAAAGCCCAGGGCGGCATGGCTTCCAGTCGCAGCCAGCTCGGCGCCGACATCCACGAGATCGACAACTCCGCGTCGCGATGCGGCCGGCTGCTCGATGAGGTCGCCGGGGACGCCGACGCCGTCGCCGCGCGCCGCGACGAGATCATCGCCGCGATGGCCAACACCGCCAAGCCGTACTTCGGCGACGTCGACGAGATGACCTATCTGCAGTGGCTGCAGCGTTACGTCGAGTTGGCCATCGGTGACGGCGACAGCACCGCAGACACCGCCGAGCCGGGCAGCCCCTGGCTGGCCGACACCTGGCGTGAGCGGTTCGAGCAGATGCTGCAACGCGCCGAGGCGCGGCTGCACCCGCAAGACTCCGGGCCGATCGACACGGTGTTCGGCGACGCTGCCCTGCTGGAACGACCTGACGAGGCCATCGCCGCGCTGGTGGCCCGCTACCCGGATGCCGAAACCGTGCAGCTGCACCCGGCCGACGTCCCGTTCTTCGTCACGCTGTGCAAGACGCTGGGCAAGCCGGTGAACTTCGTGCCGGTGATCGACAAGGACGTTCGCCGTTGGTGGCGAAGCGATTCGCTGTGGCAGGCGCACGACGCCCGCTACGACGCCGACCAGGTCTGCATCATCCCCGGCACCGCTGCGGTCGCCGGCATCACCCGGCTCGACGAGCCGGTCGGCGAGCTGCTGGACCGCTTCGAGCAAGCCGCCATCGACGACGTGCTCTCCACCGGGGCCACGCCGACGCCGGTTACCGCACGGCGACAGGGCCGCATCGATGTGCGCGGGCCGCTGGCCATGGTGCTCGACGCGCCGGATGTGTTGTGGGCCGGCCGTGTCGCCACCAACCCGGTGCACCGCATCGCCGACCCCGGCGAGTGGCAGGTGCACGACGGGCCGGAGGAATCGCGAGCCACCCACTCGTCCACGGGGGCGCGCCTGCAAGCCTTCAGAATCGACGGAGCCGACCAGGTTGTACTGAGTGTGCCGATCGCCGGTGTGTGGATTGATATCCGATTCAGCTTGCCCGCCAACACAATTGACGGCGCAATTCCGGTGATCCGCACCAAGGACGCGATCGAGGCCATGCGTTCGGTGCTGGCGATCGCGGCCGGCGCCGACGGCCCGGATACGCTGCCGCGCGTGCACAACGGCACCGCGACCGTGACCGTGCAGTGGGACCCCGAGCGGGTCGCCGACCACACCGGAGTCACCGCCATCTTCGGTGAGCCGTTGGCGCCCACCCTCACCACTGTGCCCGACGCTCTGGTCGGCCGCTGCTGGCCCGCGGTCTTCGCAGCTATCGGTTCCGCGGTCACCGGTGCCGGCGTCCCGGTCGTGGAAGGCTTGCTGAGCCTGGTGCATTTGGACCATGCCGCCCACCTGGTCGCCAAACTGCCCGCCGAGACAGCCGAATTGACCGTCACCGCAACGACTTCGGTCGCCACCGACACCGAAGTCGGCCGAGTGGTCCCGATCTCGGTGACGGTGGCCACGGCTGACCGCACGGTGCTTGCCACCATGGAGGAGCGGTTCGCCATCCGTGGCCGCACCGGCGCTGCCGAGCTGACCGACCCGCTGCGGGCCGGCGGCGCGGTGTCCGAGAACGCCACCGACACCCCGCGGCGGCGCCGGCGCGACGTCACGCTCACCGCGCCGGTCGACATGCGGCCGTTCGCCGTGGTGTCCGGTGACCACAACCCGATCCACACCGACCGGGCCGCCGCGCTGCTGGCCGGCCTGGAATCGCCGATCGTGCATGGCATGTGGCTGTCGGCCGCCGCGCAACACGTCGCCACCGCCACCGACGGGCAGGCCCGGCCCCCGGCCCGGCTGATCGGCTGGACGGCCCGCTTCCTGGGCATGGTGCGTCCCGGTGACGAGGTCGACTTCCGCGTCGATCGCGTCGGAATCGACCGCGGTGCAGAGGTTTTAGAGATCGCCGCCCGCATCGGTTCGGACTTGGTGATGTCGGCCACCGCACGGTTGGCCGCGCCCAAGACGGTCTACGCCTTCCCGGGCCAGGGCATCCAGCACAAGGGCATGGGGATGGAAGTCCGGGCCCGCTCCAAGGCCGCCCGCAAGGTGTGGGACGACGCCGACAAATACACCCGCGAAACGCTGGGCTTCTCGATCCTGCACGTGGTGCGGGACAACCCGACCAGCCTCACCGCCAGTGGTGTGCACTATCAACACCCCGACGGCGTGCTGAACCTTACCCAGTTCACCCAGGTCGCGATGGCGACCGTGGCCGCGGCGCAGGTCGCCGAGATGCGCGAGCAGGGTGCGTTCGTCGAGGATGCGATCGCCTGCGGTCACTCCGTCGGTGAGTACACGGCGCTGGCCTGCGTGAGCGACATCTATGGACTGGAAGCGTTGCTGGAGACGGTGTTTCAGCGCGGATCCAACATGCACGACATCGTGCCGCGCGACGAGCTGGGCCGCTCCAACTACCGGCTGGCGGCGATCCGCCCGTCGCAGATCTATCTCGACGACGCCGACGTACCGGAGTTCGTCGAGGAGATTTCGCGGCGCACCGGTGAGTTCCTGCAGATCGTCAACTTCAACCTGCGCGGCTCGCAGTACGCGATCGCCGGCACGGTCCGGGGTTTGGAGGAACTGGAGGCCGAGGTCGAGCGGCGTCGTGAACTCGCCGGCGGTCGACGGTCGTTCATCTTGGTGCCGGGCATCGACGTGCCGTTCCACTCCGAGGTGCTGCGGGTCGGCGTCGCGGAATTCCGCCGTTCGCTGGAGCGAGTCATGCCGCGCGACAAGGATCCCGAGGTGATCATCGGGCGCTACATCCCCAACTTGGTGCCGCGTCCGTTCAGCCTCGACCGCGACTTCATCCAGGAGATCCGCGATCTGGTGCCGGCCGAGCCGCTCGACGAGATCCTCGCGGACTACGACACCTGGCTTAACGAACGGCCTTTCGACATGGCGCGCACGGTGTTCATCGAGCTGCTGGCCTGGCAGTTCGCCAGTCCGGTGCGCTGGATCGAAACCCAGGATCTGCTGTTCACTGAGGAGGCCGCGGGCGGCATGGGTGTGGAGCGGTTCGTCGAGATCGGCGTGAAGTCGTCGCCGACGGTTGCCGGACTTGCTACCAATACCCTCAAGCTGCCCGAATATGCCCACAGCACAGTCGAAGTGCTGAACGCCGAGCGCGACGCCGCGGTGCTGTTCGCCACCGACACCGACCCCGAGCCCGACGACATCATGGACGAGGCTGATGATTCCAGCGAGGCCGCTGCCTCGCCGGAGGGTGCACTCAACCCCAATGTCGTCCCTGCCGTCGCTCCGGCTGCCGCCGGAGCTCCATCAGGCACTCCGCGCCCAGACGACATCGGGTTCGATGCCGCCGACGCGACGCTGGCGTTGATAGCGCTGTCGGCCAAGATGCGCATCGACCAGATCGAGGAGTTGGACTCCATCGAGTCCATCACCGACGGTGCCTCTTCGCGGCGCAACCAGTTGCTGGTTGACCTTGGTTCCGAGCTGAACCTGGGTGCCATCGACGGCGCCGCCGAGGCCGACCTGGCCGGGCTGCGGGCGCAGGTCACCAAGCTAGCCCGCACCTACAAGCCTTACGGGCCAGTGCTTTCCGACGCGATCAACGATCAGCTGCGGACCATCCTGGGTCCGTCCGGTAAGCGGCCCGCGGCGATCGCCGAGCGGGTGACCAAGACCTGGGAGCTCGGCGAAGGCTGGGTCAAGCACGTCACGGTCGAGGTCGCGTTGGGCACCCGCGAGGGCACCAGCGTTCGCGGTGGGGCAATGGGCAACCTGCACGAGGGTGCGCTGGCTGACGCCGCCGCCGTCGACAGCGTCATCGACACCGCCGTGACGGCCGTGGCCGCACGCCGCGGGATCGCGGTGGCTTTGCCGTCCAGCGGCGGTGGCGGCGGTGCGACCGTCGACGCGGCCGCGCTCGGCGAGTTCACCGAACAGATCACCGGCCGCGACGGCGTGCTCGCTTCGGC
>NZ_DASXEP010000012.1:0-9512 GCF_036490025.1 Mycobacterium sp.
GGGCCACGCTCGCCTACTCCCGCAAGCCGCCGCGGCTGACCGTGGAGGTGCCCGGCCGTGAGCCGGTGACCGGCACGTACTTCGTCTTCGTCTCCAACTCCAGTCCGTGGACCTACGCCGACGCCCGACCCATGTGCACCAACCCGACCACCCGTTTCGAATCCGGGATGGGCGTCTTCGGCGTCACCCGACTGAAGGTCGTGCCGAGCCTCAAACTGGTCGCACAGATGTTCGCCAAGGAGCCCAAAATCGCGGGTGAGCAGGTCGTTCGCGACGACAACGCGGACTGCGTCCGGGTCACGTGCGCCGATCCGCCCATGGCGAGCCAAATCGACGGCGACTACCTCGGCCTGCGCGAGGGCATGACATTTCGGTCGGTTCCCGACGCTCTGGATGTGGTCGCTCCGCCCGCGAAAAGGGCTGTCTGACCTGCGAAGATCCTGAGATGTGGGCAAAACCACTGGTCAGGCTGGGAGGCAGTGTAGTACAAACGATTAAGTGATTTGGTAACAGATCTCTGAAGTGAGATAGCCCACGGACCAACGAGCCGCTATTGACATCTGTTGAGCCTGTGAAACGATCGAACAATCGCATGCAACGGTACGGAAACATTTGTTGTGCCTGCGTTAACAGCCGAAGACAATCATTCGTGCGCATTGCTGCGCACACAGTAAGGAGTAACGACCTATGGATTGGCGCCACAACGCGGTCTGTCGAGACGAGGACCCGGAGCTGTTCTTCCCTGTCGGGAACAGCGGACCGGCTCTCGCGCAGATCGCCGACGCGAAACTGGTCTGTAACCGCTGCCCGGTGACCACCGAGTGCCTGTCGTGGGCGCTCAACACCGGGCAGGACTCTGGCGTCTGGGGTGGGATGAGCGAAGACGAGCGGCGGGCACTGAAGCGTCGCAATGCTCGGACGAAGGCCCGCACCGGAGTCTGACCCAGCCGGCTTCAACGGTGCGGCCCCGACGAACTGTCGGGGCCGCACCGTTGTGTGGAGCCTTAGTGCACAGCGCGCGTGCGGCGACCGATCGGTACTCGTAACACCACGTCGGTGCCACCTTCGGCGGCGTCCTGCATGACCAGCGAACCGTCCAGTTCCGCGGACACCAGCGTCCGCACGATCTGCAGGCCCAGCCGGTCGGACTTCTCAACGCTGAAGCCCTCGGGCAGGCCGCGGCCGTTGTCGTGGACGACCACGTCGAGCCAGCGGGCCGAACGTTCCGCGCGAATTGTCACCGAGCTACCGGTGATGGATTCGCAGGCTGCCGGCTCAAACGCATGCTCAATGGCGTTTTGGACGATCTCGGTGATCACCATGATCAACGCGGTCGCCCGATCGGAGTCCAGCACGCCGAGCATGCCCGCCCGATTGATCCGGATCGGCGTATCCACCGTCGCCACGTCGTTCATGATCGGCAGGATGCGGTCGATCACCTCGTCGAGGTTGACCTCTTCGTCGACCGACATCGACAGCGCGTCGTGTACCAACGCGATCGAGGACACCCGTCGCACCGATTCGATCAGCGCCTCACGGCCCTCGGCGTTGGTCGTCCGGCGGGCCTGCAGACGCAACAGCGCGGCGACGGTCTGGAGGTTGTTCTTCACCCGGTGATGGATTTCCCGGATGGTCGCATCCTTGGACATCAGCGCGCGGTCGCGGCGCTTGACTTCGGTGACGTCGCGGACCAGCACCGCGGCGCCGGCCGCCGAGCCGTCGACCACCAGCGGCAACGTCCGCAACAGCACCGCGGCACCGCCGGCGTCGACCTCGATGCGCATGCTGGCTCCGCCGCTCAGCGAATCGCGCACATGGTCGGCGAGCTCTTGGGCCTCGAAAGGGTCGGAAATCAACGGACGGGTCAGCTCGATCAGGTTTTGCCCTTCCAACTCTGAGCTCAAGCCCATCCGGTGGTAGGCCGATAGCGCGTTGGGGCTGGCGTAGGAGACGTCACCGCCGACGTTGAGCCGGATGAACCCGTCACCCACCCTCGGGCTCGAGCGCGACATCGCCATATCCCCCACGTTGGGAAAGGTGCCCTCCGAGAGCATGTGGACGAGGTCCGCGGCGCAGTCGAGATAAGCGGTCTCCAGTGGGCTGGACTTCGGGCTGTCGACGACGGCGGTCTGATGCGTCAGCACCGCAACCACCGAGTCGCCGTATCGCACTGGCACCGCTTCGATGTTCACGCCGGTTTGCTGCCACGAATACTGTTGGCCCGCATCACGTTCCCAGCGAATGGCACCGGACTCGAACGCCGCGGCAATCAGCGGCATGCGCTCGACGGTGACGACGGTTCCCACCGCGTCGCGCAACAGGACGGTGGGCGCGGTGTTCGGCCGGCATTGCGCGACGCATACCAGCGAACCGTCGTCTCGGCGAACCCACATCAAGTAGTCGGCAAACGACAGATCGGCGAGCAGCTGCCACTCACCCACCACGGCATGGAGGTGATCGACGGCGCTGCCCGGCAGAACGGTGTGCTCGGCAAGCAGGTCACCGAGGGTGGACATCGGCGACTCCCGCCATCAAGCCCAGAAGGCTAGCTGATCACGGCGATGAGATCGCCGGCTTGGATGACGTCTCCCACCGATACGCTGACTTTGCTGATCGTGCCGGCGACTTCGGCCAGGACCGGGATCTCCATCTTCATGGATTCCAGCAGCACCAGGGTGTCGCCCTCGCCGATCTGGTCGCCCTCGTGGACCACGACTTCGAGCACGCTGGCCACGATCTCTGCCCGGACGTCCTCGGCCATCATCACCCCGTTCGTCAGCCAGCCGGTTCACGCAATTGCGTTGCTTCATCGAACCACAAGCGATTTACCCAGGCGCGAGGAGTGAGCGGTGCGACGGTCGTGCCGGCGTCGACGGCGGCCGTCAGCGGCCGATTTGTGCAGCTAAAAGGTCACGATTGGTGTCGCCGAGGTATCGGTAAGCAAACTCCAAGATTACTAAGCGTATCTATAGAGCTTGTTCCGTGATCGTGTCGTGTTCGGATTGTGACATTTGGCAAGCAGAGTGTCCAAAGTGATTGGAGTGCCTGAAGCTCATGGAGTGAATCAGCCAAATTTGAGGAGTATTCCTTTGTCCGACAACACGTTTGCGCATTCGACAACTCGCAGACCGCTCACCCGGGCGGCAACTGGTATCGGGGTGGCGCTGGCAGCAATCGCCACGATCGGGCTTGGCGCCGGTGTCGCGGCGGCTGCTCCCCAGCAACCGTTCGCAGCCGATGACCCGATTCCCGGCATGCCGGGTGCGGGCAGCGCGGTGAACATCGCTAACTCGCTGTTCGGCTCGCTGAGCGGGCTGATGAACAACGTCATCCCGGGTGCCGGGGACCTGTTGATGCCCGCCACCGGCGCGCTCGGTGGAGCCGGCGGACTGCCAGGCGGCCTGCCCGGCGGGCTTCCTGGCGGACTGCCAGGCGGGCTTCCTGGCGGACTGCCAGGCGGGCTTCCCGGTGGGCTTCCGGGTGGTATTCCGGGTCAGACCCCCGGACTCGGCGGCTACCCGGGCGGGCTACCGGGCCAGACGCCGGGTTATCCCGGCGGGCTCCCCGGCCAGACCCCCGGGTATCCCGGCGGCCTCCCCGGCCAGCAATTCCCAGGCCAGACCCCTGGGCTGAGCGGTTACCCCGGCATCCCTGCGCCCGGGGCCCCCGGCTCACTGGCGCAGGCCCCGCTGGCAGGCCAGCCCGGCCCGGTCGCGTCGGCGAGTACGAGCGGCGGCACGCTGGTCCACGTCCCGGTGGTGTAGCCGTTGGCTTAGACCACCGGCGGCATGAAAGACTGGTCGGCAAGCAGAACTGCGAGGAGGATCAGTCATGGCCAAGCGTGGCCGGAAAAAGCGCGACCGCAAGCACAGCAAGGCCAATCACGGCAAGCGGCCAAACGCTTAATCAACCGCTGCATACGAACGAAGACGCGGACCGTCCGACAGGCGGCCCGCGTCTTCGTTTCTGATTACTGTGCCGCCGGCGCTACCCGCCGCGAATGATCGTGGTCCGGCTGATCTCCAGTCGCAACCGCGCCCGCAGACGGTCCGGAGCCCGTTCGCCCCGGCACTTCGTGGAGATCAATCCCTTGATCCGTTCCTCCAGCCCGTAGAGCTGGAAGCAGGGCGGGCAATCCTCGAGATGCTGCCTCAGCTTCTGCTGTTTTTCGGCGGTGCACTCACCGTCGAGCAAGCTCCAGACCTCGGCCATCACCTCGGCGCAATCGGCCTTGGTCTGCGGTTGCGCATCGGGCGAGGAGCCTGGGTCGGGCGTCGACGAGAAGTCGGTCATGACGACACCTCCTCGGGTGCCTGGTCACCACGGATGAAACCCCGCTCCTTGGCCACGTCGGTCAGCAATTCCCGCAACTGGCGCCTGCCGCGGTGCAGTCGTGACATCACCGTCCCGATCGGAGTGTCCATGATCTCGGCGATCTCCTTGTAAGGAAAACCTTCGACGTCGGCGTAGTAGACCGCCATCCGAAACTCCTCAGGCAGCGCCTGCAGCGCCTCTTTGATTTCCGTGTCCGGCAGCGCCTCGAGGGCCTCGACCTCAGCGGACCGCAAGCCAGTCGAGGAATGTTCGGCGCTGGCCGCCAACTGCCAGTCGGTGATCTCCTCAGTCGGATATTGCGCGGGTTGGCGCTGCTTCTTGCGGTAGCTGTTGATGTAGGTGTTGGTCAGGATGCGGTACAGCCACGCTTTGAGGTTGGTGCCCTCTTTGAACGACCGGAAGCCGGCGTAGGCCTTCACCATGGTTTCCTGCAGCAAATCCTCGGCGTCGGCCGGATTGCGGGTCATCCGCAGTGCGCCGCCGTACAGCTGATCGAGCAGTGGAATCGCGTCCCGCTCGAAGCGCGCCGTCAGCTCCGCATCGGTCTCATTCGAGCGGCTACGCCTCGAACCGTCGGAGACAACAGCGGCGGCCGCGATCTCCGACTCGGTCGCGCTATCGATGTCAGCCATGTTGAGTAACGCAGTCCCTTCTGTCGCGATGCCGGTGAACCGGTCCATCAACACCGGACCCGTCTGGCACCCGGCCAACTGCTCTTCGCCGATGAGGCTTATCGCTGTTGACACTCGGACTCCCCTTCCCCAATCTAAAGGCTGCGACTGACACTGTCTGCTTCGCATCACTCAACAGCGGCGATCACCCCGCTATTTCCGGTCGGGCGGCCGAAGCCGCGGCGAGACGACCGGGCCGCCGATTCAAGGCGATTGTGAGCAGCGTTACTGTGACGCTCATGTCGCTGAAAGCCAAGACCATGTTCATTTCGGGTGCCAGCCGCGGAATCGGCCTGGCCATCGCCAAGCGGGCCGCCCAGGACGGCGCCAACATCGCGCTGATTGCCAAGACCGCCGAACCGCACCCGAAGCTGCCGGGCACGGTGTTCACCGCTGCCAAAGAGCTCGAGGAGGCCGGCGGCCAGGCGCTGCCGATCGTCGGCGACGTGCGCGACCCCGATTCGGTCGAGGCCGCGGTGGCCAAGACCGTCGAGCAGTTCGGCGGCATCGACATCTGCGTGAACAACGCGTCGGCGATCAACCTGGGCTCGATCACCGAGGTACCGATGAAGCGGTTCGACCTGATGAACGGCATTCAGGTGCGTGGCACGTATGCGGTGTCACAGGCGTGTATCCCGCATCTGAAGGGCCGGGAGAACCCACACATCCTGACCCTCTCTCCGCCGGTTCTGCTCGGGAAAGAATGGCTGAAGCCGACCGCGTACATGATGGCCAAGTTCGGCATGACGCTGTGCGCACTGGGCATCGCCGAGGAACTGCGCGAGGACGGCATTGCCTCGAACACGCTGTGGCCACGCACGCTGGTGGCCACCGCCGCGGTGCAGAACCTGCTCGGCGGCGAGGAGGCGATGGGCCGGGCGCGCAAGCCGGACATCTATTCCGATGCGGCCTACGTGATCCTCAACAAGTCCTCCCGTGAATTCACCGGCAACACGCTGCTCTGCGAGGACGTGCTGTTGGAGTCCGGTGTCAAGGATCTGTCGGTCTACAACTGTGTGCCCGGCGGCACACTCGGCGTCGACTTCTGGGTGGACGGGGTCAACCCGCCGGGGTACAAGCAGGGCTAGTCGTGGCCGGGGCGGCAACTCCGGGGCTCGCGGTGTTGCTCGACGCGGGTGTGCCGCACGAGGTGGTTAAGTTCGATCACGACCCGCGCGAACGTTCGTTCGGCGGCGAGGCCGTACAGGCGCTGACCACCGACGGCGCGATCGCCCCCGGGCAGATCTACAAGACGCTGATCATCGCGGTGCCCGACGGGCTCGCCGTCGCGATCCTGCCGGCACTGGCACGGCTGTCGCTCAAGGCCGCCGCCTCCGCGCTGGGCGCCGGCAACGCGGCGATGGCCGACCAGCGCGCCGCCGAGCGGGCGACCGGCTATGTGCTGGGCGCGGTCTCGCCGTTCGGGCAGCGCACGCGGTTGCCGACCGTCGTCGACTCGGGCGCGCTGGGCTGGGAGCGGATGTACGTCAGCGCGGGCCGGCGCGGCTGGGATGTCGCGGTGGCCCCTGCAGATCTGGTCCGGCTCACCGGCGCGGCAACCGCGAAGATTCAGGCCTGAGCAGAAAGATCCGAGACGATAAGCCGATACCCGAGATCGAGTTGCGGCTTGTCGATGAGATCGCTGTGGCGATCTGCCCACCCACCCGTGGCGAGATCGGCGTCTAGCCGCGACAACCCTTCTCGCAGTTGACGTTCAGTCATCAGTGCGAACATCGAGATGCCGGCACGGACTTCTGCGTTGAGGTAGGCGTGTGGACGCCGCCAGTACGCGCCGCCGAATCCATCCGCGCAGTCGTAAGGAATCGGGACCGTCTGCACCGACGCATCGCCCAGCAGCGACAGCAATTTGGTCACTGGCACGGCCAGACGCAGATCCATCTCCGCGGCGGCGGGCAGATATTCGCGCAGTAGCCAGAATTGACGAAAGACGTTGTGATCCCACGTGAGGATGACGATGCGCCGCCGGGCGACGCGGATCATCTCGGCGATGCCGGCGTCGACATCGGACCAGTGGTGAACGGTCAGGACCGCGAGCGCGGCATCGACGGCGTTTGCGGATAACGGTAAATGTTCGGCTACAGCGCGCACTACCGGCGCGGCGCCGTCGCTGCGTTGCCTGATCATGACCGTGCTGGGTTCGACGGCGACGACGGTGTTCGACGGTTCGTAGGAACCGGTCCCGGCACCGATGTTGGCGACCGCCGCCATACCCCGCAGCGCCCCGTCGACAAGCGTGCCGATGCGTGGATCCGCTTGGCGCGTCGCCGAATACGTACGTCCGGCCCGGTCGTATCGAATCAATGTCCGGCCAGCATGGTGTGCACGCTGTCGGCGAACGCGGCAGTGGTGAAGCAGATCGGCTCGGCGAATTCCTCCATGGTCAGCGCCTCGTGCCAGCCGGCGTCGGCGCTGGCGCGCAGCAGTGGCTTGGTCATCGCGACCGCGTGCGCCGGCATCGCTGCCACCCGTGAGCACCACTCGTCGGCCGCGGTCAGCAGGCTGTCGTGAGCCACGACCTGCTGCACAAGCCCCAGCCGTTGCGCAGTGTGAGCATCGATGTGCTCGCCGCGCAGGTAATAGGCGAGCGCCCCCTGGTAGCCCAGCCGGCGAGTCAGCGCCCAGCTCGTCCCGACCTCGGGAATCAAACCGAGGCGACCGAACGCGGGCACGATCACGGCGCGCTCGCTGGCAATGGCGAGGTCACAGGTCAGCGCCCAGGCCAGCCCGACGCCGGCCGCCGCACCGTTGATCGCGGCGACGAAAATCGTGTCCGCCCCGGCGATGAGGCGGGCAATACCGCCGAACTCGCGGCGAATCCAACGCCAGACGTCGGCGACACCCTCCGGTTGGTTCAGCTGTTCGGTGGCCGCACGCATCATTTTCAAGTCGCCCCCCGCGCTGAAACCCGGATCGGTGCCGGTGAGCACCACGCTGCGAATGTCGTTATCGGCAACGAGAGCTTCCAGCACGCAACGTAATTGCCGAACCAACGGCGCCGAAAGGACGTTGAGCCGGTCGGGTTCGTCGAGGGTCACCACTGCCCGATCGCCGCGATACTCGACCCGAACTCGGCGCGGCGCCTCGGGATCGTCGCCCTCGGCGACCATCCTGGTGTACAACGATTCTGCTGCGGTCATCACCCATCCTCCTCGATATCGTTGGCGCGCAACGCCATCCACGCGGCGTCGGCGAAAGTCTTGATCACCCCGCGTGGCATTCGGGGTTCATCGCCGGCGATCCAGTACCGGCTGAATTCCTGCGCCGGGCCGAACCACAACGCGGCGGTGACGCCCGCCTGCATCGGGCGCAGGATCCCGTAGCTGTGGTGCGGCCGCCACCAGTCCCGGACCGTGGCGAAAAATGCCCGGTTGGCCTCGCGCAGCTCCGTGCTGTCCAGCCGGTCCCCCAGCATCAACGCCGCCTCGCTGCGGTTGGCGGCCACCCAGCGCACATGATGCGCGACGCCACCGCGAATCCCGCCTTCCGCGGTGTCGTGTCGGCGCAACATCGCCACAAAACTCGCCTGGTACTCGCTCATCACCTGGGCGTAGACGGCAGCCGCCAAGGCGGGTTTGTCAGCGAAGTGGTGATAGAGCGCCCCGACGCTGACGTCGGCGTCGCGCCGGATCTCATCCAGCGTCGCCGCGATGGCGCCACCGGCCGCGAACCGGCGGCGGGCCGTCTGCATCAAACGGTTCCGCGCATCGGAAGCCACGATAAATACTCTACTGCTACCGAGGAATCCTCCGTCGGCCTGGGTCAGGCGAACGCGCTCTGTCCGGTGATGTGCCGGCCGACGATGAGGGACTGGATTTCCGCAGTTCCTTCGTAGGTGACCAGAGCTTCCATATCGCACAGGTGGCGCATGACATGGAAGTCGAGCAAGACACCGTTGCCGCCTAATACGTCGCGGGCCAGTCGACACACGTTGCGGCCCTTGACAGTGCAGTGATACTTGGCGAGCGCTGCCATGGTTTCTTCGACCTTGCCCTCATCGATGAGCCGGGCCATTCGGATGGCGTAAAGCTGCATCGAGGTGAGATCGCCGAGCATCTCCACCAGCATCGACTGGATGACCTGGGTCCTGGCGATTGGCCTACCGAATTGCTTTCGCCGCAGGGCGTAGTCCAGTGCGATGTCATAGGCCGCGACTGCGTGTCCGGCAGACGCCCAGGCGACGGAATTGCGGGTACCCGCAAGCACCTTGCCCACATCTTTGAAGCTGTTGCAGTTCTGCAGTCGGGCGTCTTCGGACACGCGGCAGTCGGTGAGGGTGATGTCCGCGTTCTGAACCATCCGCAGCGACATCTTGCCGCCGATCTTGGTCGCCGCGTAGCCAGGGTTGTCCTTCTCCACGACGAACGCCTTGACTTGGTTGTCGGCGGTGTCGCGGGCGTATATGACGATGTATTCGCACCAGACGGCGTTGCCGGGCCAGCGCTTGCGGCCGTTGAGCACCCATTCGTCGCCTTGCCGCTCCGCGGT
>NZ_DASXEP010000028.1:0-97464 GCF_036490025.1 Mycobacterium sp.
CTACAGCCGCCTGACGCACGTTCTAGAGGACGCGGTTCACGACGGCCTACTGGCTCGTAACCCGTGCTCCCGCAGGACCGCACCACCTACAGGCCAGGTCGAACAGTATTGCCCGACAACCGAAGAGGTCTGGCAGCTCCACGACGCCATGCCCGAACACCTACAGGTTGCCGTGCTACTCGGTGCCTTCGCGGGCCTGCGGATCTCCGAGGCTGTCGCGCTGCGGATCGAGGACGTTGACTTCACGCGCGGCGTCGTGTTCCCGAAAGTCCAGTGGTCCCAAGGCGAAGGTTGGATGGGACCACTGAAGACCAAGGGGAGCAGCGCACCTGTCCCCATTCCGCAAGATCTGGCGCTCCTGCTCTCAGCGTCGGTGCAACAGTTTCCCGGCCCGACACTGGTCACCAACGGACGCGGCGAGCCTGTCGGCCCGTGGATCGTCGACCGTGCCGTGGACAAAGTTCGTCAGGTGGAACAGCTCCACTTCCACTGCCTACGCCATCACCTGGCGTCGCTGCTGATCGCCTTTGGCGAGGACGTGAAGACCGTTCAGGCCCGCATGCGGCACAGCTCGGCCAGGACGACGCTCGACGTGTACGGGCACATGTGGCCCGAGCGGGACGAAACCACCCGCGCCGCAATAGGTGGTGTGATCGCGGCACGGATGGCGTCGTCTAGCGGGAATCCTGCGGGCGCTCTGCGGGCCAAACGGCCCTAAATCGGCCAAACAAGCAGGTCAGAGCGTTAGCTGGCCTATACGTCGTAGTACAGCGCGAACTCGTAGGGGTGCGGCCGGATCTGAACCGGCAGGATCTCCTGCTCGCGTTTGAAGCTGATCCACGTCTCGATCAGATCGGACGTGAAAACACCACCCTCGGTGAGGTATTCGTGGTCGGCTTCCAAGCGGTCGATCACCGCGGACAGCTGGGTCGGAGCCTGCGGGATGTTCGCGGCCTCTTCCGGCGGAAGCTCGTAGAGGTCCTTGTCGACCGGCGTCTGCGGCTCGATCTTGTTCTTGATGCCGTCCAGGCCTGCCATCAGCATGGCGGAGAACGCCAGATACGGGTTGCCCGAGGAGTCGGGGCAGCGGAACTCCAGCCGCTTGGCCTTCGGGTTGGCGCCGGTGATCGGGATGCGCACACAGGCCGAGCGGTTGCGCTGGCTGTAGACCAGGTTGATCGGCGCCTCGAAGCCGGGGACCAACCGCTTGTAGGAGTTCGTCGTCGGGTTGGTGAAGGCCAGCAGCGATGGTGCGTGGTGCAGCAGGCCACCGATGTAGTGGCGAGCGGTGTCGGACAGGCCGGCGTAACCGGTCTCGTCGTACATCAGCGGGTTGCCGTCTTTCCACAACGACTGGTGGGTGTGCATACCCGAGCCGTTGTCGCCGAACAGCGGCTTGGGCATGAAGGTAACGGTCTTGCCCTCGACCCACGCGGTGTTCTTGACGATGTACTTGTAGAGCTGCATGTCGTCGGCCGCGTGCAACAGCGTGTTGAACTTGTAGTTGATCTCGGCCTGGCCACCGGTGCCCACCTCGTGGTGGCCCTTCTCCAGGCTGAAGCCGCACTTGATCAGGTTGGACAGCATCTTGTCGCGCAGGTCGACGTAGTGGTCAACCGGGGCGACGGGGAAGTAGCCACCCTTCGGGCGCACCGTGTAGCCGCGGTTGGGGCTGCCGTCGATCTCGTTCGGCTCACCGGTGTTCCACCATCCGGAGATGGCGTCCACCTCGTAGAAGGAGCCGTTGGTGCGCGAGTCGAAGCTCACCGAGTCGAAGATGTAGAACTCGGCCTCGGCGCCGAAGTACGCGGTATCGGCGATGCCGGTGCTGATCAGGTAGTTCTCCGCCTTGCGCGCGATGTTGCGTGGGTCGCGCGAGTACGGCTCGAGGGTGAACGGGTCGTGCACGAAAAAGTTCAGGTTCAGCGTCTTCGCCTCGCGGAACAGGTCGATCTGCGCCGTGTCGGGGTCGGGCAGGAGCAGCATGTCGGACTCGTGGATTGACTGAAACCCTCGAATCGACGAGCCGTCGAAGGCCAAGCCGTCCTCGAATACGCTTTCGTCGAAGAACGAGATCGGAATTGTGAAGTGCTGCATGATGCCTGGCAGATCACAGAACCGCACGTCGACGAATTCGACGTTCTCGTCCTTCGCCAGTTTGATGATGTCGTCGGCCGATTTTTCGGACACCGAAGCGCTCTCCTTTGCTGCGAGCTGCGAATCTACTGCGGTCATTGATGAGGTCTCCTTTACGCGGCCGTAACTGATCGCCCGACCAGACGCTAAGGACGCGGTGTTGCCTGAGGGTCAACCCTGCGTTGCGTAGACGTTACGTGACAGCTCGATAAGCCACTAAGCCTGGCCGGAGATGACCCTATTGTTGGGTGATGACGCGCAGCAACCGCCACGGGCCATCCGGCTCGGAGTCCGCCGAACCGGCAGGGTCGCAGGCGTATCCGGGTGAGCCGCTCGGTCTGCCCGAACACGGGTCGGGTTCGTTGGCCCGGATGGGTCGCCGATTGGCTGCGCTGCTGGTTGACTGGCTGCTCGCCTACGGCCTCGCCGCCCTCGGCATGACGCTCGGGCTGATCTCGTTGCGAGCGCTTTCGACGGCGGTGCTGGTGATCTGGCTGCTGATCGGCATAGTCGCCGTCCGGTTGTTCGAATTCACCCCCGGCCAGTTCGCGCTGGGCCTGCGGGTGGCATCCGTCGACGACAGACGGCATGTCGGGCTGGGCCGGGCCGCGGCGCGCGGCGTGATGATCGCGTTCGTCATCCCCGCGTTGTTCGTCGACGCCGACGGCCGCGGAATTCAGGACCGGGTGACCGGCACTGCCGTCGTGCGGCGGTAATGCGTCTTGAGGGCTACCGGCGCCGCACCGTTCGCTGGACACCACGCATCTTGGCATTGCCGGGCATCGGGCCCTTGGGCAGCGCGGCGGTCCCGGCCCGCGAACCCAGTGCGCTCAGCCGTGACTCCAGCGAATCCATCTGCTTGACGGTGATGTTGGCCGGCAGCCGGGCGAGGTGGCGCTCGAGCTTGGACAGCGGAACCTCGCCGTCGCCGTTGCCGACCACGATGTCGTAGATCGGGACCTCGCCGACCAGTCGCGCGGTGCGCTTCTTCTCCTGGGCGAGCAGCGGTTTGACCCGGGTCGCCGACCCCTCGCCGACCAGGATGACGCCGGGGCGGCCGAGCACCCGGTGCACGGCGTCAAAATGTCCGGTGGCCGCCACCCCGGGGGTGACCCGCCACTTGCCGCGCAGGTTTTCCAGCGCCCAGGCCGCGGCCCCGGTTTGACCTTCGGCCTTGTGGTACACCGATCGCTGCGCGCGCCGGCCGAAGATGATGAATGCCACCAGCAGACCGAGGATCACGCCCAGCGGGATCATCGTGATCATCGTGAAGCCGCCCGACCACACCCCGACCGCCGTCGATACGCCCACGATCAGCACGAACGCGCCGATCATGTACGGCAGCAGCCGCTTGTCCTCTTGACGCTGAATGGTGAACGCCTGCCAGAGCTGGCTGCGACGCTCTTTGGCGGCCGCCTTTCGGGTGGCTTTCGCCTCGGCTCGGGCAGCCTTGTTCGCCTTGGCATCGCGCGGTTTGGCCATATCGGCAAGAATACGGAAGCCGGCGTCAGCGCGGCGGCGCGGTGGGCGTCTCGTGCCGTTGCCGGCTGGCCTGCTGGTAGAGCCGTCCGGCCCGATACGACGAGCGCACCAGCGGACCGGCCAGCACCCCGGCGAACCCTAGCTGCTCGGCATACTCGGACAACTCGACGAATTCGTCGGGGGGGACCCAGCGTTCGACGGGATGGTGCCGTGCCGACGGGCGCAGGTACTGGGTGATGGTGACGATGTCGCAGCCGGCCTGATGCAGATCGGTCAGCGCGGCACGCACCTCGTCGGGCGTCTCGCCCATCCCGAGGATGAGGTTGCTCTTGGTGACCAAGCCGAAATCCCGCGCCGCGGTGAGCACCTCGAGACTGCGCCGGTAAGAGAAGGCCGGACGAATGCGCTTGAAGATGCGCGGCACTGTTTCGACGTTGTGGGCCAGCACTTCCGGTCGCGATTCGAAGACCTGCCGCAGCTGCCCGGGGTCGCCGTTGAAGTCGGGGATCAGCAGCTCGACACCGGTGGACGGGTTGAGCTCCTTGATGGCGCGCACGGTCTCGGCATACAGCCATGCGCCGCCGTCGGGCAGGTCGTCGCGGGCCACACCGGTGACCGTGGAGTACCGCAGGCTCATCGCCTGCACGCTCTCGGCGACCCGTCGCGGTTCGTCGCGGTCCAACGGCGCGGGTTTGCCGGTGTCGATCTGGCAGAAATCACAACGACGGCTGCACACCTCGCCGCCGATCAGAAAGGTGGCCTCGCGGTCCTCCCAGCACTCGTAGATGTTGGGGCAGCCGGCCTCCTCGCACACCGTGTGCAGACCCTCGCGACGAACCAGTCGTTTCAGCTCGGTGTATTCCGGCCCCATCCGCAGCCGGGTCCGGATCCACGGCGGCTTGCGCTCGATCGGGGTTTGCGCGTTGCGTACTTCCAGACGCAGCAGTTTCCGACCTTCGGGGGCAACGGTCACGACGTAGATGCTACGCGGGCGGCGGTGCGCTCAGCCCTCCGGCGACGATGCCCGCGCAATGGCGGGCTGCGGAGTCGGACAAGGGTGCACAGTGACTGCCAGCCGGCCGTCCAGAGCGTCGCAGACCGCTTCGGCGACCGCCGACCGGACATCGTCGACCGCAACCCGCCGGCCCAGTTCGGCCGTTATCGACGTCACACCGGCGTCGCTGATACCGCACGGGACGATCGTTTCGAAGGCACCCAGGTCGCAGTCGCAGTTGAGCGCAAACCCGTGCAACGTGGTCGCCCGCGACACCCGCACCCCGATGGCGGCGACTTTGCGTGCCGGTCGGCCACCGCCGGCGGGCAGCCACACCCCGGAGCGGCCATCGACACGGCCGACCGGCAGACCCGCCTCGGCGCAGACCTTGATCAGCGATTCCTCGATGCGCCGAACGTAATTGACCACATCGAGCGGCTCGGCCAGCCGGATGATCGGGTAGCCGACGAGTTGCCCAGGCCCGTGCCAGGTGATCTTGCCGCCACGGTCGGTGTCGACGACGGGGGTGTCGTCGGTGGGTCGCTCGTGCGGCGCGGTCCGTCGGCCGGCGGTGTAGACCGACGGATGTTCGAGCAACAGCAACTTGTCGGTGCCGCCGGCGGCGCGAGCCTCGGCCAGCTCTTGCTGCAGCTGCCAGGCGACGCGGTAGTCCACGGTCTCCATCTGGCGGATGTCGATCGGGGCCGTGCTCGAACGGATCGAACTCACGGCGCAGAGGCTACAACTCGAACCTGGCGACAACCTGTCAGCTGCTAGGCGACGTCGCGCGTCGCAGTGGCGTAGCGAAGGGCTTCGCCAACCGTGTTGTGGTGGAATTCGAAACCTGCTCGTTCCAGCACAGCCGGGATCGCGCGTTGCCCGCTCAGCAGGGTCTCGTCGGCGAATTCGCCGAGCGCGGCGCGCACCGCAAACGCCGGCATCATCAGCGGAGTGGGCCGGTTGACCGCCTGGCCCAGCGCCGCGGTGAATTGGGCGTTGGTGACGGGCGCCGGGCCGGTGAGGTTGACCGGTCCGGACAGGCCGGTGTCGGAGATCGCGAACTGTAGCGCTCGCACGGTGTCCTCCAGGGTGATCCAGGACATGTATTGGCGGCCGCTGCCCAGTCGGACTCCGAGACCTACCGAAAACAGCGGCCGTAACTGGCGCAGTGCACCGCCGGTTGCGGCCAGCACAACCCCGGTTCGGGCCAGCACCACGCGCGCGCCGGCGGCTCCGGCGGGCGCGGTGACCGCTTCCCAGTCTTCGCACAGCTGGGCCAGGAAACCCGTTCCCGGCGAGGCGGTTTCGTCGACCGTGCGGTCCTTGGTGTCGCCGTAGTAGCCGACGGCGCTGGCGTTGACGAGCACGCCGACACCCGCGTCGGCGACGGCGGTGGACAACACTTCGGTCGGGGTGATGCGGCTGTCGCGCAGGTTCTGCTTGAACGCCCCGGACCAGCGGCGCCGGCCGATGTTGGTGCCGCACAGGTTCACTACGGCGTCGACGCCGTGCAACGCGCCGGCGTCGAGTTCACCACTGTCCGGATCCCAGTGCAGCTCACTGGCACTGGCCGGCGTCCGGCGCACGATGCGCAGCACCTGGTGGTCGGCGGTGCGCAGCGCCGTTACCAACGCCGAGCCGATCAGGCCAGATGAGCCTGCGATCGCGACGGTAGCGGCCACGATTCAAGCCCTCCCTAGAGACCGAGGTCGGCCTCGAAAGCGCCTTCTTCGAGACGATGTCGGATGGTGGTCAGGAACCGTCCGGCGTCGGCGCCGTCGATCAACCTGTGGTCGTAAGTCAGCGGGAGGTAGCAGATCGACCGCACCCCGATCGACTCGTTGCCGGTGTCGTCGATGACGACCCGGGGGCGTTTGACGATGGCCCCGGTGCCCAGCATCGCGGCCTGCGGCGGCACAAGGATGGGGGTGTCGAACAGCGCGCCCTGGCTGCCGATGTTGGTGATGGTGAAGGTTCCGCCGGACAGTTCGTCGGGCTTGAGGTCGCCGGACCGGGCGCGGGCCGCGATGTCGGCGATTGCGCGCGCCAGCCCGGCGAGCGACAGGTCACCGGTGTTGTGGACGACGGGGGAGAGCAGACCCTGGTCGGTGTCGACCGCGAAGCCGAGATGCTCGGCGTCGTAGTAGGTGATCTCCTTAGTGCCTTCGTTGTAGCTGGCGTTGATGTTCGGGTGGATCTTGAGCGCATCGATCGCTGCGCGTGCGATGAACGGCAGGAAGGTCAGGTTCACGCCTTCGCGTTCGGCGAACGCCGCTTTGGCCTTTTTCCGCAGCGCGACGATCCGGGTCATGTCGACCTCGTGGGTCTGGGTGAGCTGCGCGGTCGCTTGCAGTGATTCCCGGGTCTTGTTGGCGGTGATCTGCCGGATCCGACTGGCCTTCTGCGTGGTTCCGCGCAGATGTGCCAGCGCCGGTGCGGGCACCGGAGCGCTTGGCTTCGGAGCGGACGGGGGGGCCTGGGTGACCGCCGGGGCCGGTGCCTTCTGTGTCTCTTCCTTCTGTTGAGCGGCGGCCAGTACATCCTGTTTGCGGATGCGTCCGCCGACCCCGGTTCCGTTCAGCGCGCTGAGATCGATGTTGTTCTCGGCAGCCAATTTTCGCACCAGGGGAGTGACGTAGGGAGCGCTTGTCGAGCCGCCGGTCGGCGTGGACTCGGCCGCGGGCCGTGGTGCGGGCTCGGGTGCGGCCTGCGGTGCCGGAGCCGGTTCGGGTTTGGCCGCGGGTTCCGGTTGCGGTTTCGGTTCAGGCGCCGGCGGGGCCGGGGCGGGCGGGGACTGCGGTGCGGCCGCGGGTGCGGGTGCGGCCGTGGTGGCGCCGGTACCGATTCGGGCCAGCTCGCCGCCGACCGAGACCGTGACGTCCTCCTCGGCGGTGATGCTGATCAATGTGCCCGCGACCGGCGACGGGATCTCGGTGTCGACCTTGTCGGTGGAGACCTCGACCAGAGGCTCGTCCACGTCGACCGCGTCGCCGACCTTCTTCAGCCAGCGGGTCACCGTGCCCTCGGTCACGGACTCGCCGAGTTCGGGCATCAGCACCGGCTGGGAATCGCCGGCCGCTGCTTGATCGTTGGTCGCCGAGGCCGCGGGTGCCTGCGGCTCGGTGGGTGGCTGTGGTTCCGGCGTTGGTTGCGCGGCAGGCTGATTATCGGTGGGCTGCGCGGCACCCTCCTGATTGCCTTCCGCCGCGCCGCCGATGACGGCCAGCTCGCCCCCGACCTCGACGGTGTCGTCTTCGTGGGCGACGATCTTGGTCAACACTCCCGCTGCGGGCGAGGGGATCTCGGTGTCGACCTTGTCGGTGGACACCTCCAGCAGAGGCTCGTCGAGCTCGACGGTGTCGCCTTCTTGCTTGAGCCAGCGAGTTACGGTTCCCTCAGTCACGCTCTCACCGAGTGCCGGCATCTGCACTGAGAAGGCCATCTCTGTCGACTCCTCGATTGATCGGTCGGTGGGCGTGGGTCGAGCTCTGGCTTACCACAGCGTCATGTACCGCGCCTGCACCCGTGATTACCGAATCCATCCTGTCACTGCGGCGTCGTCGGCACGCAACCAGGGCAAGCCGTCGGCAACTGGCTTCGCCCGCTCTGGGCAGGGCTAAAGCCGAACCCGCCAACAATGCGCGAACCGGCTAGTGACGTCCGATTTATTGGACTTCAAATCCACTTTGATGGATACGACCTATTTCCGAGGCCCTGGATATAGGGATTTAATGCGATTCGGATTTCGGAAAGCCGAAAAACTGGATATCTTGTTCGACGTGTACCCCGATGACAGCGGCAAGGAACTTGCCACCGTGCTCTCCTATCTGGCCGGTCGCTCCCTGAGTAGGGAAGAGATCTGGACCGCGATGGAACTCCCGCGCTCCACTTATTACGACCAGTTGGACAAGGGAACCCTGATCACCGCCGACAACCTGCGCGTTGCCGCGTCCAACCTCGGCATCAACCGCGCCGAGCTGCTGACGCGTTACCGGTTCATCGACCCCGAAGAGGTCACCGCTCTTGCCGAGGAGATCCGTGGCGGCGGCCCGCTGCACGCGGCCAACGGCGGCGTGAAGACCCTTCCGCAACCGACGAAGATCGCGGAGTGGCGGCCACGTTCAGACGCGCCCCCGCTGTAACTCGTTACGGGTACTGCTGTGGCTCTTACCGTTCTCATCTTCATCACACTCGCATCCATCTCGTGGAGCCTCTGGATCAGGCGAGTCACCTGGCACTGCCGCTGGGAAGTCGCCGCGACGCTCAACATCGCGCTGCAGGGGGCCGCGGTCGCGCTGATCTCACCGGTGTCCTCCGAGACACTGGGCGTTGCACTGCACAACATCACCGGCGAGTGGAACCTGCAGAACTACATCGGGCACGACTGCTACATCGTCGCGGCCTCGGCGATCGTCTACAACGCGGTCGGTCGGCTTGAAGACGACCACGCGCTGCAGGAGTCGTTCAAGCAGTACGTGGAGCGGCCGGCCACGTTGTGCATCCCGCTCCTGCTGGCGACGTTCACGCTCAGCCGCGGTAGCAAGACCTACGCACGTGACTTCTTCGCGCTGCCTACCGACTTCTGGTTGAGCGTGTACTGGGTTTTGCTGTGCGGAACCCTGGCTTACCTACTGGTGTTTGGCTCGCGCGCACTGCTGGCGCTGCGAAGGGACCCGCGCTCGCGACGCTTCGCCAATTGCTATCTGCTCGCCTCGGCCAGCGGCATCGCGGCCTGCGTGGTTCGGATCATCACCGCGCTGATTCCGGTATTCCAAAATTCGGTGAGCAGCGGGATGGTCTGGTTCTTCGCCTGCGCATGCGGCGCCGGCTTCGCCGTGATCTCTGCGGAATCTTGGCGGCAAAAAGTCAGATGGTTTCAGCGGCCAGCACTACATCGCTAGCTAGCCGTTCGCTGCGATATCTTCCAGCACCGCGAACATCGTGCGAGTCGGCACGCCCGTGGCGCCCTTCGGCGTGTAACCCCAAGGGCCGCCGGTGTTGTACGCCGGCGCGGCGACGTCGATGTGAGCCCAATTGACTCCATCGGCAACGAACTCGCGCAGAAACACCCCGGCCACCAGCATCCCGGCGAAGCGTTGTCCGCTGACGTTGGCGAGGTCGGCGACCGTCGACTTCAGGTCGTCCTTCAGTTCGTCGGGAAGTGGCATGGGCCAGCCATTTTCACCGACTCGCTGCGAGATCGTGGCCACCCGGTCGCGGAACTGGTCGCTACCCATCACCCCCGGGGTGCGCGAGCCGAGCGCCACCGTCTGCGCGCCGGTCAATGTCGACGTTTCGATCAGATAGTCGGGGTTGTCCTCGCATGCCCGAACGATCGCGTCGGCCAGGATCAGTCGCCCCTCGGCGTCGGTGTTGAGCACCTCGACGGTCGTTCCGCCGTATTGGATCAGCACATCACCGGGGCGTTGCGCCGTCGACGACGGCATGTTCTCGGCCATCGGCACGGTGGCGATCACATCGATCGCCAGTTCCAGCGCAGCGGCCAGCGTCACGGTCGCGATGACCGCCGCGGCCCCGCCCATGTCGGACGTCATGTAGTGCATCGATGCCGCAGGCTTGATCGATATGCCGCCGGTGTCGAAGGTGACGCCCTTGCCGACCAGGGCCACCCGCTTGGCCTGCTTGGGTTTTTTGGTCAGCCGCGACCCGTGATGGGCCAGCCGCACCAGTCGCGGCAACCGCGAGGAACCCTTGCCGACTCCGATCACCCCGCCGTAGCCGTGCTTGAGTAGCGCTTTGTCGTCAAGCACTTCAACCTCGAGTCCCACGGATTCACCCAAAGCCTTTGCCCGCCTGGCAAATTCGGCCGGGAACAGGTGGCTGGGCGGGGTATTCACCAGGTCGCGGGCGGTGGCGACGGCCGTCGCGACAGCCGCCGCATGAGCGGCGTGCGTTTTGGCGGCCTTGTCGGTAGACAGCACCGTGATGGTGCGCAGACCCGGGTCCTTGGGTGCGGTCTTCTCGGTGCGGAACTCGGTGAAGCGGTAACTGCCCAGAACCAGCCCCTCGACCGCCGCCTCCAGGACCCCGTTACCCGGCAGCGCAGCCAGCGTGGTGATCGCGGCTTCGGCGCCACCGAGTGCGCGCGCCGCCGAACCGGCCGCGCGGCGGATCACGTCGGCCGTCCACTCGTCGCGCTGCTTGCCCAGGCCGACCGTGAGCACGCTTACGACCGGTAGTGACTTCACCACCAGCCGGTGCACCTGCTCGACGGCGCCGGTGGCGGTCAGTGCGCGCAAGCCGTCCTCGATTTCAGCGACCGCGTCTGCGGTGAGGAATGGATCGGCAGCGGCGACCACAGCGCCCGGCTCGTCGTTGACGTCCTCCGGACCCGATGACACCACCGGCACGATCAGCACCGCCGATTTGGTGCCGCGGCGGGGCAGCGACGCGGCGACGGAGACAGTAGGGGCCAGGTAACCGGGTGGTGTGCTCACGGATATCAACCCTAACGATCGCGGGTTTGGGATGCCTGCCGATGCCACGGACACGTACGCATCGCTCGCGTCAGGCCTCTGCCCGGCCCAGCTCGTAGGCGATCACCGGGGCGTCGAAACCCTTGAGCTGCAACGGCTCTTGAGCGGTCGCGGGCCAGTGCGGCAGCCGCTCGCGGACCTCGGCGGCGGCCAGAATCTGCCCTGGCGCGGCCGCGGCGACCAGCCGGGCGGCCAGGTTGACCGCGTTGCCGAAGTAATCGCCGCTGAGTGCCAGGATCTCGCCGTAGCCGAGGCCGGCGCGAACCTGCATTCCGGCCTCGCGGGCCCGCGGATGGTCGACGAGGTCGAGCGCCGCTTGTGCCAGCCGTTCGGGGTCCGAGCTCACCCACATCACCGCGTCGCCGAGAAACTTCACCACCCGACCGCCGTCGGCGTGCACCAGGTCGGAGACGGTGGCGCCGAATTCGGTGAGCATCGCCGACAATTCGGCGGGTGTCAGCTTCTGGGTGAGCGCGGTGAAGCCGGACAGATCCGCAAACCCGACGCCGCACAACAGACCGGCCGACGGACCGCGCTGCACACCTTCGATGAACGTTCGGGTGCTGACCAGATGGTGGCGATGGACGGCATCGATCATCGCTCCGACGCGCGGGACGAACTGAGCGACCTCCCGATAGGCCTGTGCGGTGGCCAGCTCGTCGCCGGTGAGGCCGAGCCACATTTTGGGTTGGCTTGTCCGGATCATCGACGATATCGCCTCGGCCAGCCGGGCCACGGTCGCGCCGAGCACCCGCAAGAAGCCGTCCACGGCGTCGGGACCCATCTGCATTCTCATCTCGACCCAGGTCGCCAGCGCGTCGACATCGGCCTGACTCAACACGGGCGTATCGGAGTCTGCAACGGTCAGGCCGAGCATCGCCCAGGCGTGCTCGACGGCCTGAACCGTGACTCCGATCGAATCCGCGGCGCTGCGCAGGGTGTAGGTCTGGGGGCCGGACCATAGCAGGACGTCGCCGCCCAGACCGAACAGCCGGCCCTGACGCTCGGCCGCGACCATTTCGTCGGCGGTGAAGCCGAGTTCCGCCAAGTACTCGATCAGTCCGGCCCGCCCCCGCGCATTGGCGATTCCTGCTGCCTCCAAGCTGTCGAAGTCCAGGGAATCCACCACCTGGCCAAGTGTGCCAGCGCGGCCCTTCATTAGGGTGAAATGCCTATGAGTGATGACTTGTTGCACGGACCGCTGGAAGACCGGCATCGTGAGCTGGGGGCGACTTTCGCCGAGTTCGGCGGCTGGCTCATGCCGCTGTCGTATGCCGGCACCGTCGCCGAGCACACCGCAACCCGCAACACCGTCGGGCTGTTCGACGTCAGCCATCTGGGCAAGGCATTGGTTTGGGGTCCGGGCGCCGCGGCGTTCGTCAACTCCGCACTCACCAACGACCTCGATCGCATCCAGCCGGGTAAAGCCCAATACACGTTGTGCTGCAACGACTCTGGCGGCGTGATCGACGACCTCATCGCCTACTACGTCGCGCCGGACGAGATCTTCCTGGTGCCCAATGCCGCCAACACCCCTGCGGTGGTCGCCGCCCTGCAGAAAGCCGCCCCCGCCGAGGTGAGCATCACCGACCAGCATCGGTCATTTGCGGTGCTGGCCGTGCAAGGCCCACGCTCCACAGACGTCCTCACCGGCTTGGGGTTGCCCACCGACATGGACTACATGGGCTATGCCGACGCCAGCCTCGAGGGCGTACCGGTGCGGGTGTGCCGCAGCGGATACACCGGTGAGCACGGCTATGAGCTACTGCCGCCGTGGGACTCCGCCGGCGCGGTGTTCGATGGGCTGCTGGACGCGGTCACCCGAGCCGACGGACAGCCGGCCGGTCTCGGGGCACGCGACACCCTGCGAACCGAGATGGGTTATCCGCTGCACGGCCACGAACTCTCCCTCGACATATCGCCGGTACAGGCCCGGTGCGGCTGGGCGATCGGCTGGAAGAAGACCGCCTTTTTCGGGCGCGACGCGCTGCTCGCCGAAAAACAGGCCGGCCCGCGGCGGCTGCTGCGAGGTCTGCGCGCAGTGGGCCGCGGCGTGCTCCGGTCCGACCTGAGCGTGCTCGACGGAGACAGCAAGATAGGGGTCACCACGTCGGGCACCTTCTCGCCGACGCTGAAAGTCGGTATCGCGCTTGCGTTGATCGACGCCGACGCGGGTATCGAGGACGGCCGGCACGTCACCGTCGACGTCCGCGGGCGTGGGGTCGAGTGCGAGGTGGTGCGCCCGCCGTTCGTCGATCCAAAAACCCGGTAGCGCGCGGTTATACAATCACCTGATGACGCGCGCCGGCGACGATGCAGAGCGGAGCGATGAGGAGGAGCGGCGCACATGAGCAGCGATGTCCTCGAGTTCACGGTGTCAACCACCGCCAACCCGACAAGTGACGCCGCACGCCGAGAAATCCTCGCCGACCCCGGATTCGGCAGATATCGCACCGACCACATGGTTTCGATCGACTACACCGACAACCAGGGTTGGCACGACGCACGGGTCACCGGATACGGACCGATCGAATTGGACCCCTCGGCGATCGTGCTGCATTACGCCCAGGAGATCTTTGAGGGGCTCAAGGCGTATCGGTGGGCGGACGGGTCGATCGTCTCGTTTCGCGCCGAGGCCAATGCTGCGCGAATGCGGGCGTCGGCGCAGCGGATCGCGATCCCCGAGCTGCCTGACGAACTCTTCCTCGAGTCACTGCGCCAACTGATCGCGGTCGACAAGAGATGGGTGCCGCCTGCCGGCGGCGAGGAGTCGCTGTATCTGCGCCCGTTCATCTTCGCCACCGAGCCGGGGCTCGGTGTCCGGCCGTCGAAGCAGTATCGCTACATGGTGATCGCGTCGCCGTCAGGCGCTTACTTCAAGCACGGCATCAAACCCGTAACTGTCTGGGTGTCAACGGATTACGTGCGCGCCAGCCCGGGCGGCACCGGTGCGGCCAAGTTCGGCGGCAACTATGCCGCATCGTTGGTCGCCCAGGCCGAAGCCGCCGAAAACGGGTGCGAACAAGTGGTCTGGCTGGACGCCGTCGAACGCCGCTACATCGAAGAGATGGGCGGGATGAACCTGTTCTTCGTGTTCGGCAGCGGGGGATCGGCCCGCCTGGTCACCCCGGAGCTGTCGGGTTCGCTGCTGCCGGGTATCACGCGAGACTCGCTGCTGCAGTTGGCAACTGACGCAGGATTCGCCATCGAGGAACGCAAGATCGACATCGAGGAGTGGCAGAAGAAGGCCGCCGCCGGTGAGATCACCGAGGTGTTCGCGTGTGGCACCGCCGCGGTGATCACGCCGGTTTCGCAGGTGAAGTACGGCGACATCGAATTCACAATCGGCGACGGCGAATCCGGCGAGGTGACGATGGCGCTACGTGACACCCTGACCGGCATTCAGCGCGGAACGTTCGCCGACACCCACGGTTGGATGTCGCAGCTCGGCTGAACGCCGCCTCGACGAACTCGTAAAACGGCCCAACTAGTGCGAGGGTGAAGGGATGACCCCCACGCCGAGGTCCCCGGCCGGCACCGAAACCCAGCGGCCCCTGTTCGGCTGAATGTGGCAATCCACGAGCAACTGCTCGCCGCCGTCGACGGCCGGCGCGGGGTAGAGGCGGCCGATCGCCTATGCGAGGCTTGCGTGGTTCTCTTCGAGATTGACGCCGCGGCTATTTCACTCATCTTCGACGGTGCGAGCAGCGGAACACTGGGATCCAGCGGCCCGCCCGCCCGGATCTACGACGAGATGCAGTTCACCCTCGGGGAGGGACCGTGCCTGGACTCGGTGACCCGGCGGATCCCGATTCTGGCCGCCGACCTGGCCGGTTCCGATCAGGGCCGTTGGCCGGTGTACGGGCCGGCCATGGTGGCGCACCAGGTCAGAGGGGTCTACGCGGTACCCGTCGTGGTGGCCGGCGAGTTCGTCGGCGCCGTCGACTTCTTCACCGCACAGCCGGGCCCGCTGTCGGGCGAGGACCTGACCGGCGCGGTCGCGGCCGCGGAGCTGGCAGCCATCCCGTTGTTAGACCTGCTGGACGGCGATCTGCAGGCTGCCGTATCCGATCCCGCGAGCAATGCCTGGGCCGAGCTCAACACGCTCAGTCGCACGGAGGTCAGTCAGGCCATCGGCATGCTCGTCGCCCAGCTGGAGGTGGAGCCGGCCGAGGCCCTGGTCCGGCTGCGCGCCCACGCCTACGCCACCAACCGCAGCCCGACCGACGTCGCGCACGACATCCTCGAGCGCCGGCTGACGCTCGAGGCCAATTGACACGCGTTCCCGGAAAGGATGCCAAGGTGCCCGAGAGTTCTCGTGAAACCCGCGTGCTGGACGCCGTCGTCTCGCTCGTCGACAGCCTGCTGCACGACTTCGACGTCGTCGAGCTGCTGACCGGGCTCACCGAACGCTGTGCTGATCTGCTCGATATCGAGGCAGCGGGATTTCTGCTGGCCGATCCGTTGCATCAGCTCCGTCCGCTGGCCGCAACGTCGAAGGAAGCCCGCGAACTGGAGCTCTTCCAGCTGCAAGCCGACGAGGGCCCGTGCGTCGATTGCTACGCCACCGGCGAGCCGGTCACGGTCGCCGACCTCCAAGCGGTGGCAGGCCGCTGGCCGCGGTTCGTGCCGGCCGCGGTCGAGGCCGGCTTCTGCTCGGTGCACGCCGTCCCGATGCGGGCGGCCGGCACCGTGCTGGGTGCGCTCGGTTTGTTCGGCGTCCGGCGCGGTGAGCTCAACGAGGCCGATCTGGTCGTCGGCCAGACCCTGGCACACATCGCTTGCGTCGCGATCCTGCAGGAACTCCCGCCCACCCCCGCCACCGTCATGCCGCAGCTGCGCTCCGCGCTGACCAGTCGCGTCATCGTCGAACAAGCCAAGGGCTTCCTCCGCGGAATGCTGGATGTGTCCGTCGAGGAAGCGTTCAGCTTGTTGCGCGCCTACGCGCGGGACCGTGGCCAACATCTGACCGACGTCGCTCACCAATTGATGACCGATCGAGATTCCCGCCCGATGCTGGTGGCGGGGTTGGCCGAGCTGTCGGCCGTGCCACCGTCCTGACGGATTCAGCGATGCCGTGACTGGGCCCGCCGCGCGGCCTCCTCGACCAGGCGCTCGGCGACGACGACGAGCTTGATGTTCTCACTCTGGCTGATGTGGGCCAGCCGTCCGAAGGCCACATCCGCGCTCCCTCCCGACCGGCTGCGGATGATGCCGATCGCTTGATCGATCACCGATCGACTGTCCAACGCACGCTGCAACCGGACGGTCCGTTCCTGGGCGGTAGCCAATAACTGCGCGTTATAGACGGATATCGCGGCGGGCTTGGCGAATTGTGAACCCAACCGGACGGCGTGTTCGGCGAAGGCGTCGCGGCCCTTGGCATACGCGTTGATCGAACCGATCACCTGGTCGCCGACGATCAACGGCAGCGCCAGCGCGGAGTGCACGCGCATCCTGGCCGCCCGGCCGCCGAAGTGCGGCCAACGACTGTCACTGCCCAGCGATCCGCTCACTGTCGGCCGCCGCGACTCCATGCACGTTATGCATGGTCCCTCCTGCAGCTCTTGGTACTGCGCCGTATCGATCTCGTGGACCAGCACCGCGGTTGCCGCCCAAGTCTGGACCGTCGCGTTGTGGTGCCGCGGTTCGACTAATGCGACGCCCACGCCGTCGGCCCCCGGAATTGCCTGGATGGCGAACTCCGCCACGTCTCCGAGAAGGTCGATCACTCCCTGGGCGCCCGCCACGATTCCGGCCACTTTACGAAGTCCCGCATACAGCTCTGCCTCGTCTGCTTCCCGCTGGCTGGCGGAGAGCTCGGCCATCGGCGGCACGGCGCGTCCAGGCTGGGGGTCGAATTCGGCCAACGTCCCTCCTGCACCGTGCATGGATGACAAATCTACTCGCCGTCGGCGCTCGAAAGTCAGGTGACGAGCGCCAAGCTATGGGCGCGTCGCAGCTTGCCCGATGGCGTCTTGGGAATCATTCCCGGCTCGAGCACCACGACGTTGCGTGGCCGCATGTCGACTTCGGCAACCACCTCGTGCGCGACGCGCTGCTCGATGCGACATACCGCTGCCGGGTCCCGCCAGTCGTTGGATTCCACGGCGACGGCGAACGTCTCTCGGCGGTGTCCGGCGTGCAGGCGCACCGCCACGGCGCAACCGGCGCGGACGCCGGGAACGCGGACGGCGGCGCGTTCGATGTCGGTCGGGTAGATATTGCGGCCTGCCATGATGATCACGTCCTTGACGCGGCCGCAGACGACGATGCGGCCGACTTCGGTGAGGTAACCGAGGTCGCCCGTGTTATACCAGCCCTGATCGTCTTGAGCCGCAACGAAACCGGCCATCGTGGTGTACCCCAGCGTCACCGATTCGCCGCGCATCTCGATGACGCCGACGCACCGGGTAGGCAGGACATTGCCATCTTCGTCGACAATGCGCGCCTCCAGCCCGTCCAGCAGGCGACCAAGTGTGGCCAGCCGCCGGGTCTTGCCCTTGGTTGCCGGAACAGCTCGGTGCAGCGCGGCAAGCAGGTCGGCGTCGACCTCGTCGACCACCAAGCCTGCGCCGCACTCGGTGAACGATGCGGCCACGGTCGTCTCGGCCATGCCGTAAGCCGGCAGGATCGCTTCAGGACGCAAGCCGAACGGCCTGCCTGCTTCACACAGGTCTTCGACGTCGGCGGGTTCGACTTGTTCAGCACCCGAGAGCGCCCATCGCAATGTGGACAGGTCGAACTGACCGGGCTGAGCCAGCGTGCGAAGGCGTTTGGCGAACAACGTGTAGGCAAAGTTCGGCGCCGCAGTCATGGTGGCCTGGTATTTGTCGATCAACTTTGCCCACAGCAGGATGTCGCGGAGGAAGTCCATCGGAGTGACCTTGACCAGTTCGACGCCGAAAAACATCGGCACGGTCAGGTAGCCGGTCATACCCATGTCGTGGAACAACGGTAACCAACTGACGATCACGTCGGTTTCGATATCGACGTTTGCGCCGAGGAACATCGCCTCCGCGTTGGACACCACGTTGCGATGGGTGATCTGAACGGCCTTGGGCGACCCGGTGGAACCCGAGGTCAACTGCAGCAGCGCGATGTCGTCGTCGTCGGTGTCGACCGGATGTGTCGGGCTGCTGTCGAGCAGCGTTTCGATGTTCAGCACTTCCACACCGAGCCGGGACAGCAACGGAGCTGCGGCCATGAATGGGTCGGAGATGACCACCGTTTGTGCGCCGATCATCTTGATGACGGCCGTGGTTTCCTCGGCCCAGCGCGCAAGGTCCGTGCGGGGAGTGGGCTGGTGGAGCATGGTGAGGCTGGCGCCGCGCATCCAGACGCCCTGTCCGGTTGGCGCGATTTCGCTTGGCGCACCGGCCAATAGCGCGACAGCGTCACCGTGGCCGACGCCTGCGGCGGCCAAGCCGCCCGCGATCCGACGGGCGCGTTTGTGCACCTCACCCCAGGTATGACGCACCGGGCAGCCGGGCTCCCCGGTAACCAAACCCTTCGAGCTGCACCGGGCCGTGTCATACATTCTTTCGGTGAATCTGCTCACGAGGATTCCTTCGGCTGCGCCGAGGGGGCGTGAGTACAGCCACCGCGTCGGCGTTGAGCCGTAACGCTCTTAGCGAGAACCGGCCCGCCCATACGTGCAGCGAGTGCACGGACACGTTTCGGCGGGGACCTCTTACAGATCGCCGGCGGACGCATCCGGAAGGCTGTGGAGTCAACCGCCGCAACCATACCGCAGCGACGCTGCCGGTTTTGATTGCCGCTCCCGGCAATTCGAGCCGATCAACGGATGGACACCATGTGGTCGATCGAATCCGCGGGCAAGTCGCCGTCGACGACGGCGGTCACTGACAGCCAGTTGAGGGTGATCGCGCCCTTGTGGTTGTCGAGGAACGCGGTGTCGGCGGCGTCGCGACCGGTGGCTATCCGGACCAGGGTTTGTCGCGGCGCCAGCAGGGTCGCATCGACCACCCGCCATTGTCCCTCGACAAAAGCCTCGGCCACCGCGTGAAAGTCCATCGGGAACAGGCCCGGGGCGTATACCGACACCAGGCGGGCCGGGACGTTGACCGCCCGCAGCAGCGCCACGACCAGGTGCGCAAAGTCGCGGCACACGCCTTGCCCGACGAGCAACGTGTCCACTGCTCCGTCGATCGGATCGCTAGAGCCCGCAACATAATTCAGCCTGGTCCCCACCCACGAGCTGACATTCTCCAGCAGCGTCGCCGAATCACCGTAAGTGCCGAATTCAGTCGCGGCGAAACCATAGAACTTGTCGGCCTCGGCGTAGCGGCTGGGCCGCAGATACATCGACAGGTCGTGGTCGGTCACGGGAGCCGGGTCGGTCTGACCGACGATTGTCGCCGCGTAGTCGACCCGCAGATCTCCCACCGGTGCCTCGAATTTGTGGATGCGGTTGCCGTGCATACCGCTGATCTCCATAGGCTGGACAGGGCGGCCGTTCAAGACGAACTGCAGCGACTCGTACACCTCGGCGCGCGGGTGCGGTGCAACGGCAATCTGAAACTCCAGCGTCGTGGGCACGGTGATTTCGACTTCGAGCTCGGCGCTTACTTCTCGTCTCATAGCGCGATAGTGCGCCGCTTGCTGGGGATTCGCCAACCGTGCGATGGGTATCGGGCCGCAAGCAGGTATCTCTTTTTTCCTCGCACCAGATGGCATACCCTGGGCAACAGTGACGGATTCGAACAGGTTGCGTTCTTGATCTGTTGCCAAGACGGCCGTTGGTGCAACTGTGATGTTAAGCAGTCAGCGTCAGACTGGCCGCCGTCGATCTATCGCTGTGTGCACAACGCAGCGCGGCTCGGAGAGGAGCCGGTAACTGCGGCAGCGCCGATGTTTCTGTAGCGCGCGCCGGGCTGATTCGGTCGATACTACGGTCAGTGGGTATCGGTTATCGCCCGTGGCGCAAAAGTTTGTCGCGAAGTTGGGCGAAGGGATGGTGCGTTGACGGTTACGCGATTGTCGGGGACCGATGCGCTGTCGCTGCACACCCAGAGCCATAAAGTACCCGCGCACACCGTTGCGCTGGTCATCCTGGAGTCCTCCGAGAAACTGAGCCACCAGCGGCTGCATCAGGTGGTGGCGGCATCGTTGCCGCAACTGGCGCGTTTCCGCAGCCGATTGGTCAACAAGCCGCTGGGAATGGGGCAGCCGGTGTGGGCCGAGATCGACGACTACGACCCCGCACCGCAAATTCATTCCGCAACAGTTCCCGCTCCCGGTGGCCAGCGTGAATTAGCTGACCTGATCGCCCATCTCAGCAGCGGCGCACAGCGTCGCAACCAATCGCTGTGGGAAGCGTGGAGCATCAACGGTTTGGCAGCAGGCCGGTGGGCGTTGGCGGTGAAGATGTCGCCGGCGCTCAACGACGGAGCCGCCGGGGCGGCATCTGTGTGGCCGCGGCTGCTGACCGCCCGGCCGAACGACGACCCGGCCAACAACCTGCCGGTCGAGCCGAGCATCGGGTCGCCGCCGTCGGTCGTTGAAATGGTCACCGATGTGGTGAGCGAGATCGTCGAGAATCAGCTCACCGGCATGTGGCTGATCGGTGAGACCGTGTCCAATGTGCTGCAGACCCTGCGTAACCGGCTGCGGGGCCCAGCCGTAGTGGGTCCGGCGTCTCCGTCGATGAGTGGACCGGTTCCGCGCACGGTGTTCAACGAGCCGCTGACGAATCGGCGTGCCGTGGCGTTCAGCTCCATGCCACTGGCAGACGTGAAGGCGATCAGCAGCGCGTTCGGGGGCAGCATCACCAATGCCGTTCTGGCGGCTTGCACAATGTCGTTGCGTGCCTGGCTGAAGCGGCACGACACGGTGCCCGACCATCCGTTGCTGATGCGGATGCCGTTCGAGTTGCCGGCCACAGATCCCAGCAGGATCGGAATGGTGATGACGGTCGGCCGGCTGCGCGTCCCGGTACACCTCGACGATCCTGTCCAGATCGTCGCCAACCTTCACACCGCCACCGAGAGATTGAATGTCATCCGTGGACGTATCGTCGAAAGTGATTCGTCCGCAATTGCTTCCGCGGTTATCGGATCGTTGATCCCGCCGACCGTGGCACAGCTGGGCATGGACCTCTACAGTTGGTCACGCGTGCGGAACCAGTTCACCCCGACCTGTCACGGCACTGTTTCCTACACGGCTGTGGACCCGGTACCGGCGTACTGTGCCGGCGCCGAGGTCGTCAGCATGAATACCGTGGCGCCGCTGAGCGACGGCAGCGGGTTGAACATCGCGCTGACCGCTCGCGGTGACACGCTGGAGGTAAGCGTGTGTGCGTGCCCGGACAATGTGCCTGCGGTCGACGAAATCGCCACCGGTATCGCGCTCTCCGTCGATACTCTGCTCGCGGCTGCCACGAAATCCCCTCGGGGACAGGGCCCTTCCGTTGTCACAGAGATGACGTCGCACCCCGCGAATCGTCCACGCAGGGCGTGAGGTGAGCTGCGCGCTCAGAACCGGGCCAACCCCGCCAGCAGGACCGCAGTAACCGTCGTGGTCAATTCGATGGCGGCGCCGAGCACGTCGCCGCTGACGCCGCCGAACCGGCGCACGCAGTGTGAGACCAGCAGCATCGACGCAACCAGTGCCGCCAGCACCGCGACCGGGCCCTGCCAGAGGTGGCGACCCGCAGCCGAGGAGGCTGCCAGCAGCAGGACCACCCATGTTGCGATTACCGGCCCGGGCTGGCTGCCGGCGACTCGAGCACCCAACGTGCTTCCGGGCGCGGCGGGCAGCCCCCGGCGACAGGCCAACACCGCCGCAACCCGGCCCGCCGAAACGGCGACCACGACGCCAGCGGGGTGCAGTGCCGAAAACGCCAGCGCCGGTAGGACGATCACCAATACGACCGTCGCCACCCCGAAGGGCCCGGTCGACCCGTCACGCATCACCTGCCGCGCACGCTCAGGGGACCCGTAGCAGCCCAGCCCGTCGGCGGTGTCGGCCACGCCGTCGGTGTGCAGCCCGCGGGTGGCCAGCAGCAGCGCGGCCACCGCCAGCATGCCGGTCAGCGGGTGACCCGCGCCGAATGCGAATCCGCCGGCCCAGGTCACCGCAGCGGCCAGCGCGCCGAGGGCCGCGCCGACGACCGGCAGCGCAGTCATCGCACCACGGCCGAACGGCCGATCAGATCCGGCGGGCATCGGGACGACGGTTTCGAATGCGAAAGCCGCTGCCAGCGAACCGATCACGACGGGCGAGGGCGATCAGTGACGTCGGCCTCGGCAAACGTCGCCATTGACGACAGGGTGGCCACCGCGGCCCGCAGTATCGGCAGCGCCACCGCCGCGCCAGTGCCTTCGCCGAGCCGCATCCGCAGGTCGACAATCGGGTCCAGGCCGAGTTGAGCCAGCGCGAGCGCATGTGCCGGTTCGGTCGACAGGTGGCCGGCCTGCCACCACAGTCGCGCGCCGGGCGCCAGTTGCTCGGCGATCAACGCGGCAGCCGTCACCGCCATGCCGTCCAGCAGCACGGGGGTGCGCCGCACCGCGGCCTGCGCGCAGAAGCCGGCCAGGCCGGCCAAATCGGCTCCGCCGCAACACTGCAACGTGGCGACCGGATCGGCCAGCGCCGGCTGGGCGCGAAACAACGCGTCACGCACCACCGCGGTCTTACGGGCCCAGCCGGCGTCGTCGATTCCGGTCCCATAGCCGACCGCCGCGACCGGCTCGACACCTGTCAGACCCGCTACCAAAACTGTTGCCGCAGTGGTATTTCCGATGCCCATATCGCCGGCGATCAGCAGGTCGGCGCCGGCGTCGACCTCCTGGTCGGCGATCTGTCGGCCGGCGTCGATCGCGTCGCGGGTTTCCTGCCCGGTCAGCGCATCCTCGACCGCGATGTCGCCGCTGCTGCGTCGCACCTTGTGGGCGCCTATCTGCGGGGACAACGGCTCGGCGTCCACGGCGAGGTCGACGACACGCACCGTGGCCCCGGCGATGTCGGCCAGCACGTTGATCGCCGCACCGCCGGCGGCAATGTTGGCGACCATTTGCGCGGTGACTTCCGGGGGATAGGCCGATACCCCAGACCGGGCCACGCCGTGGTCGCCGGCGAACACCACGACCCGGGCACGGTCGAATTGCCTTGGTGGACAATGCCCTTGGCACGATGACACCCACGCCGCCAGGTCTTCGAGTCGGCCCAGCGCACCGCGCGGTTTGGTGAGGGTGTTCTGCCGGGCCCGGGCTGCCGCCGCGGCGGCCGTATCGGGAGGCGCCACCGGCGCGAACATCGTCATGTTGCGAGCGGCTTGATCGGCAGCGGATGTCCGGCCACCACCAGCACTACCCGGTCGCAGAGTATGGCCAACCGCTGATTGAGTACGCCCAGTTCGTCGGTGAAGCGCCGCGCCGACGCGGTAGCGGCCACAACGGTCAACCCGACCTCCGGGCTGACCAGAACCAGCGGTGGGCCGAAATCCGCGACCGCGGCGGTCAGTTCGTCGACGTCGGCCGAGATGGACCCGCCGTCCCAGGCCTGGTGCCGGTCCAATGTGGCGGTCAGCCAGCCGCCGATGTCATCGACGAGCGTCGGTGTATCCGGAGATCGCCGCAATTGCTGTGCGACGTGGTCGGTTTCGACGGTGAACCAATGCGGCGGCCGACGGTCGCGATGCTCGGCGACGCGCTGCCGCCACGCCGGATCGGTGTCGACCAGCTGTCCGGTGGCCAGGTAGTGCACCGGCCGGTCTGGCTCCAGCGACTCGGCGATGGCGGCCTCCGCCCACCGGGACTTTCCTGACCTGATTCCGCCCAGCACCAGGGTGCGCACCGGGGATCAGGCGCCCCTAATCGACACGGGCGCCGTGCTTGACTTGGGGCCGCGGTGCCCGCATCCGGCGCATCTGGGAGGCCCGACTGGCAGCGTAAAGCCCGAGCTTCCAACGGCTTTCGGTATTCTCCGGAAACTTCTCGTCGACCCGTCGCGCGACCTTGCGGCCGAGGATGAGCCCGTCGGCCAGCATCAGGGCCATCAGCACGAGCATCGCCGGCGAGATATAGAACTGAAGCTGCGGGACACCGAACATGACGAACAGCAGTACCAGCGCCGACGGCATGAACAGCCCGAGCACATTGCGACGGGCGTCCACCACATCGCGGACATACCGGCGCACCGGACCCTGGTCACGGGAAAGCAGGTAACGCTCGTCACCGGCCATCATCCGCTCTCGCCGATCGGCCATCTGGGCGCGCCGCACCGAACTTTGTTCTCGGCGTTCCTCACGACTGAGCTTGGGTCCCGCCAATGACTTCCGCCGCGCGCGGGCCTCGGAGGAGGTCATCGGCGCCGGCGCGACGGGGCCCTTGCGCCCGGCGTCGCGGCGCGGCGTGGGCCGTCCCTTGGGCGCAGTGGTCTGCCGGGACGCGGACGGCAGCGCGGAATCGTAGCCATCTGCCGGCTCGGCCAGTGCCTGGGCATCGTCCCGGTCGCCGGTGACGCCCCCGGCTTTCTTACGACCCAGCAGTTTCACGCTCGCCAGGTTACTTCGCGACCGATGCGTGCGGAAAATGGCCGGGTCGGTGCCAGGCCCTACTGTGGCTCAGATGAGTGGGCCGGCGCACCGTACGCCGACGTTGCGCATGCTCATCGCTCCCGACAGTTACGGCGACACCCTGACCGCCGTCGAAGCGGCCGCCGCCATCGCGGCGGGCTGGAACCGGGTGCGTCGGGGCGACCACCTGATCGTCGCCCCGCAATCCGACGGCGGCCCGGGGTTCGTCGATGTACTGGCCAGCCGGTTGGGGGAGCGACGGCACCTGCAGGTGTGCGGGCCGCTGGCCGACGCGGTGCGGGCCGAATGGGTGCTGGATCCCACACCGGCGACGGCATACCTGGAATGCGCGCAGGCCTGCGGATTAGCTCTGCTCGGCGGTCCGCCGACTCCGCAGACGGCGCTCGCGGCGCGCAGCAGCGGAGTCGGCCAACTGGTCGCCGCAGCGGTGGACGCCGGCGCCGCCCGCATCGTCGTCGGCCTCGGTGGCACCGCCAGCACCGATGGTGGCCGCGGGCTGATCGAGGCACTCGGTGGCCTCGACGTGGGACGGCGACTCCTTGCCGGCGTGGAGCTGATCGCGGCCTGCGATGTGGAGCATCCACTGGTGGGGCCATGGGGGGCCGCCCGGGTGTTCGGGCCGCAGAAGGGCGCCGATGCAGCGACCGTTGCGGCGCTCGAAGAGCGTCTCGTTCAGTGGGCCGGCGAACTGGACGCCGCCGCGGGCCGACCGGTCAGCGCGGAATCGGGCGCAGGGGCCGCCGGTGGTATCGGGGCGGCGCTGTTCGCGCTGGGCGGGCGGTGTGAATCGGGCGCGTCGATCATCGCCGAGCACACCGGCCTGGCCGGTGACCTTGCCGCCGTCGATCTGGTGATCACCGGTGAGGGAAAGTTCGACGATCAGTCGCTGCGCGGCAAAGTGGTCGGTGCGATGGCCGCAGCGGCGCGATCCTCGCAGGTGCCGGTGGTGGTTTTGGCCGGTCAGGTCGCGCTCGACGAACCGGCGTTTCACGCGGCGGGCATTGTGGCAGCCTTCGCGGTCTCCGACTACGCGGGTTCGGTGCGGCTGGCCCTGGCCGATGCCGCCAACCAGCTGATGGGGCTGGCGTCGCAGGTCGCGGTGCGACTCGGGAATAGCGGCGCGACAAGGTACCTTTGAAGAGGTGGCTTTGTTCGCCCGCGGCCAATGCCGGGCGAAGGAGCCCGTCCACCGACCCGAGAACGATGTGGCATCTAGCTAGTTACAGGGAGAAGCAATGACTGTTCAGGAAGAGTCAGCCGCCACAACCCACGGCGTGATCCTGACGGGCGCCGCGGCGGCCAAGGCCAAGTCGCTGCTGGATCAGGAGGGCCGCGACGACTTGTCGCTGCGGATCGCCGTCCAGCCCGGGGGATGCGCCGGCCTGCGCTACAACCTCTTCTTCGACGACCGCGCACTGGACGGCGACCTCACCGCCGACTTCGACGGTGTGAAGCTGACCGTCGACCGGATGAGCGCGCCGTACGTTCAGGGCGCTTCCATCGACTTCGTCGACACCATCGAGAAGCAGGGCTTCACGATCGACAACCCGAACGCCGGCGGCTCGTGCGCCTGCGGTGACTCCTTCAACTGACGCCGGGATTCCGCGCCCCTAATACGTTCCCGCCGTCCGGAGCACATACGAGCACACCAGAACCTGGTGGTGCTGGCTCAGTAGCTGGGCGATGCCCTGGACCTGGCTGCGTGTGCTGTTGCTCGTTGCCGGCTGTACGCGCATGCTGAACAGCACCTGGGCCTGATAGTCCGACCAGTACACGATCTTGTCGATCGAGGTGACCTGCGCCTCGGAGAACTGCTTGCGGAACGCGTCGCTGCTGAGTTTGGCCAGCGCTTGATCGGATTGCCGGTCTCGCACGGCGTCGTAGATGCCGCACAGTGTGTTACGGGCGATGGCTTGGGTGTCGCGGTGCTCGAGGGCGTCCAGGTAGTTCTGGATCGCTGAGGTGGCCGAGGCGTCGGAGAATACGCCCGCCGCGGGCGTGGGGGCGCCGCGTGATGCGTGCACGATTGCCGCGACCACCGCCGCGACCACCAGCAGCGCTGCCGCGGCCGCGACGAACAGCCGTCGACGGCGCGGCTTCGGGTAGGGCGGTGGCGGCGGCACCGCTCCCGGGTAGGGCAGCGGTGGCGGTGCCGACGCCTCAAACGCGCCGCCCGGCGGCGGGTATGCCGGCGTCGGCGTGGGGATGGGTTCGCTGGGATGCGCGTCGGTGAACGGTGGTCCGTCGCCGCCCAAACGATGGTCCGACGAGTACGGACCGGGCATATGCGGGTCTCCTCGGGTAGCAAGGCCCGACGGCCGTGAACGAGTAGGCCGCCGCGAGGTTCTTCTACGGAGGCTAGCGGGCGTCGGCCCACGGTGCCGAGCCGACCACCGCCGCGGGTACGCTTAGCTAGCCGAACTTAGGAAATGAAGGGGTGGGTTTTCGTGACGATCGCGGTAACCGGTTCGATTGCCACTGACAATTTGATGCGGTTCCCGGGTCGATTTTCCGAACACCTGCTGGCCGAACATCTGCAGAAGGTATCGCTGAGTTTCCTGGTCGACGACCTGGTGATCCACCGGGGCGGGGTGGCCGGAAACATCGCCTACGCCATCGGCGTGCTGGGTGGCGACGTCGCGCTGGTGGGAGCCGCCGGTGACGATTTCGTCGGCGATTACGGTAAATGGCTGCAGTCGCACGGCGTCAACACCGACCACGTGCTGATTTCGAAGTCCGCGCACACCGCGCGTTTCGTCTGCACCACCGATGAAGACATGGCGCAGATCGCGTCGTTTTACCCGGGCGCGATGTCCGAGGCGCGCAACATCAAGCTCGCCGATGTCGTGTCGTCGATCGGCAAGCCGGACCTGGTCATCATCGGGGCCAACGACCCGGACGCGATGGTGGTGCACACCGAGGAGTGCCGCAAGCTCGGCCTGGCGTTCGCCGCGGACCCCTCCCAGCAGCTGCCCCGGTTGTCCGGCCAGGAGATCGAGAAGCTCATCGACGGTGCCGCCTATCTGTTCACCAACGACTACGAGTGGGAGCTGTTGCGGACCAAGACCGGCTGGTCGGAGGCCGACGTGCTGGAGAAGGTCGGCCTGCGGGTGACCACGCTCGGAGCCAAGGGTGTCGACATCGTCGACCGTGACGGGACCACCATCCACGTCGAGGTGGTGCCGGAGAACAGCCAGACCGACCCCACCGGCGTGGGCGACGCGTTCCGGGCAGGCTTCCTGACCGGACGCAGCGGCGGGCTGAGCCTCGAGCGCTCCGCGCAGCTGGGTTCGCTGGTTGCGGTGCTGGTGCTGGAGTCGACCGGGACCCAGGAGTGGCAGTGGGACCGCGAGGTCGCCACGACGCGGTTGGCCGGTGCCTACGGCGATGACGCCGCGGCCGAAATCGCCGCCGTGCTGGCCTAGAGCTGCACGGGATACTGCGGCTCGCTGATCTGTGGCACGACGCTGTGCTCGACGAAGATCGCGTGCCACAACATGAAAATCAGTACCGTCCACAGCCTGCGGCTGTGATCGGCTGTGCCGCAACGATGTTCGTCCAACATTCGCCGTACCGCCGACGCGTCGATCAGGCTGTCGGTGGCCGACGCGTTCACCACCTCGTGCGCCCACTCCAGCAGCGGGCCGGCGCGCAGCCAATGCCGGATCGGTACCGGGAAGCCCAGTTTCGGACGATTGAGCACGTGCGGTGGGACGATGGGCGCCAGCGCGCGGCGCAGCGCGTACTTGGTGGTGGCGCGGGTGATCTTGGCGTCCACCGGCAACCGGGAGGCGACGGCGAACACCTCGGGATCCAGGAACGGGACCCGCAGTTCCAGCGAGTTGGCCATCGTCATCTTGTCGGCCTTGACCAGGATGTCGCCGCGCAACCAGGTGAACAGGTCGACGTGCTGCATCCGGGCCACCGGATCCCAGTCGGCTGACTCGGCGTAAATCGGCGCGGTGATGTCGGTATGGGTCCATTCCGGCCGGAAACCGGACAGCACGTCGCGCAGCTGCGTGTCGGAGAAGCTGCGGGCATTGCCGTAGTAGCGCTGCTCCAGGGTCAGCGATCCGCGGTGCAGCAGGCTCTTGCCGCGCATGCCGGTCGGAAGAGGTTTCGACAATGTCCCCATCGAGCGCCGCAGTGGTCGGGGGAGGTAATCGAAAGGCTTGAGCGACAACGGTTCCCGATAGATGGTGTAGCCCCCGAAAAGCTCGTCAGCGCCCTCGCCGGAGAGCACCACCTTGACGTGCTTGCGCGCCTCGCGGGCGACAAAGAACAGCGGCACCAGCGCGGGGTCGGCGACCGGCTCGTCGAGGTACCACACGATCTCGGGTAGCGCGGCGACGAACTCGTCAGGCGCGACCACCTTGGCGATGTGCCGGGCACCGATCGCCTCGGCCGAGGCCACCGCGACGTCGACCTCGGAGAACCCTTCGCGCTCGAAGCCGGTGGTGAAGGTGATCAGCCGCGGGTTGTGCCGGATCGCCAGCGCCGCGATCGCGGTGGAGTCGATGCCCCCGGACAGGAACGCGCCGACCGTGACGTCGGCGCGCATGTGCTTGGCCACCGAGTCCTCCAGGACCGCGGTGATCTCGTCGTAGCGAGCCTGCTCGGTGTCCCGGGTGATGGGCGCCGCGGTGAAGCGCGGCACGAAGTAGCGGGTGTTGGCCGGCTGCCCGCCGGGGCGGATACGGGCGTAGCAACCCGATTCCAGTCGGCGCACGCCACGATGCAGCGTCTCGGGCTCGGGCACGTACTGCAGCACGGTGTAGTGCTGGACGGCGCGCTCGTCGATCCCAGCGGCCCCGGCGTCGAACCCGATCAACTCGGCCAGTTCCAGCAGGCATTTCTTTTCGCTGGCCACCGCGGTGCCACCGGCTCCGGTCGCCATGAACAGCGGCTTGATACCGAAAGGATCGCGGGCGCAGAACAATTCACCTTCCACGGTGTCCCAGAGCGCGAAGGCGAACATGCCCCGCAGCCGCGTCAGGGCGTCGGCTCCCCAATAGTGATACGCCGCGACGATGGCCTCGCCGTCGCCGTCGGTGGCGAAGACGGCGCCGTGCTGCTCGGCGAGTTCGGCGCGCAATTCCAGGTAGTTGTAAATCTCGCCGTTGAACACCAACTCGTATCGATCAGGGCTTTCCGGCGGACCCCAGCGCAGCGGCTGATGCGAATGCGCGATGTCGATGATGGACAGTCGGTTGAAACCGAACACGACCGCCCCGGCGAGGTCGGCCCAGGTGCCCGGCTCGTCGGGTCCGCGGTGGCGCATCAGGTGGGATGCCTGCGCGATAGCCTCGGCGGCGGCGTGCCCGCTGCTGGACGGCTCGGCACCGCCCGAGGCGGCTACGAAGGCCAGCAGTCCACACATCGCCGCTCAGTATGCCGCAAAGCCGCACGGCTCATCGATGCCGCACACGGCGATCGCCAACCGCGGGCGGGCCTCGCCACGGCTTCGCTGCGTGCGTGGTCTACGCTGCGTAGTATTCGACGTGCGAGTCAGCCGACAGTCCCCTTGACCGGGGGATCCGCGGAGTCGGCCCAGCTTGTGATTCAGGGAGGCGCGACCGTGACATCTCGCGGGCCAGGCTGTTCGCAGGGCTTGTTGAAGAGCCGTTCGGCAGGCTTGCGTCGGCTCCGGCTGCCGGCGTTGGCCGGGATGCTGGGCCTGCTGGCGGTGAGCCTGAGTGGATGCAGTTGGTCGGACGCGTTGGCACTGGGCTGGCCGCGGGGTATCACCGCGGAAGGCGACTGGAACCGGCAGCTGTGGATCGGCGCGGTGATCGCGTCCCTGGTGGTCGGCGTCATCGTCTGGGGTCTGATGTTCTGGTCCATTGCGTTTCACCGCAGGAAGGCCACCGACACCGAACTGCCCCGCCAATTCGGCTACAACATGCCCCTGGAGCTGGTGCTCACCGTGACACCGTTCCTGATCATCTCGGTGCTGTTCTATTTCACCGTGGTGGTGCAGGAGAAAATGCTGCACTTGGCGTCCGACCCAGAGGTCGTCGTCGACGTCACGTCCTTCCAGTGGAACTGGAAATTCGGTTACCAGAAGGTCGATTTCAAGGACGGCACGCTCAAATACGACGGTGCAGACCCGGCCCGTAAAGCGGCCATGGTCTCCAAGCCCGAGGGCAAAGACAAGCACGGTGAGGAAGTCGTCGGCCCGGTCCGCGGGCTCAACACCGAGGACCGGACCTACCTCAACTTCGACAAGGTCGAGACGGTGGGCAACAGCACGGAGATCCCGGTGCTGGTTCTGCCGGCGGGCAAGCGGATCGAGTTCCAGCTGGCGTCCGCAGACGTGATTCACGGTTTTTGGGTGCCGGAATTCCTGTTCAAGCGCGACGTGATGCCCGACCCGGCCGCCAATCACTCGGTCAACGTCTTCCAGGTCGAGCAGATCAACCGGACCGGTGCGTTCGTGGGTCGCTGCGCCGAGATGTGCGGGACCTATCACTCGATGATGAACTTCGAGGTCCGGGTGGTTCAGCCCAACGACTTCAAGGCCTACCTGCAGCAGCGGAGCGCCGGCAAGACGAACGCCCAGGCGTTGCAGGCGATCGCGCAGTCTCCGGTCGCGGTCACCACCCACCCGTTCGACACCCGCCGCGGCGAGCTGGCGCCCCAAGCGAATAAGTAGGTAAATCCATGCACATCGAAGCCAGGCTGTTCGAATTCGTGGCGGCGTTCTTCGTCTTCTGCACGGTGCTCTACGGCGTGCTGACCAGTCTGTTCGCCACCGGCGGCATCGAGTGGGCCGGCACCACGGCGCTGGCGTTGACCGGCGGCATGGCGTTGATCGTGGCGACGTTCTTCCGCTTCGTAGCTCGTCGTCTCGACACCCGGCCGGAGGACTACGAGGGTGCTGAGATCAGCGACGGCGCAGGCGAACTGGGTTTCTTCAGCCCGCACAGCTGGTGGCCGATTCTGATCGCGCTGTCCGGTTCGGTGGCGGCGGTGGGCATCGCGCTGTGGCTACCGTGGCTGATCGGCGCCGGGGTGATCTTCGTGCTGAGTTCGGCGGCCGGCCTGGTCTTCGAGTACTACGTGGGTCCTGAGAAGCACTAGCCGGCGCCGGTTGGGTTGCTTCAAGGTCACAATCCGGGCATCAGTTGATCCGTGACCGGGTCGCCCAGAATGTCATGCGAGATCCGGTTGGGTAGGGTTTGCCGAGGCACAATGAGGAACATCGGAGCGCGCGCTCAACAACACAACCGCGGTGCTGCGTTCGCCGATGACGTAGTCGAACAGGACAGACGATCATGAGCGGGCCGAATCCACCAGGACCAGAGTCCGAAGAACTGGAACCCGGCGTCGAGCCCAGCCAAAGCGGGAGCGAATTCGATGGGGCCGGCAGCGAATTCGGTGCCGGGTCGGCTGCGGAGCCCGACGCTGACGGCCAGACCGGTCAGACCGACGTCTATTCCCGGGCCTACTCGGCCCCGGAATCCGAACACATCAGTAGCGGCCCCTATGTGCCCGCCGATCTGGACCTCTACGACTACGACAACTACGGCGAAGCGGCTCCGAACGCCGATGAAGCCAGCACGGCCCGCTGGCCGTGGATCGTCGGCATCGCCGCGATCGTCGCAGCGATTGCCCTGGTAGTTTCGGTGTCGCTGCTGTTTGCCCGCACCGACACCAACAAGCTGGCCACGCCCAGCACGGCACCCACGTCGACGCCGCCGATGCAGGACGAGATCATCGTCACAACGACGCCGCATGCGCCGCCTCCACCGCCGTCCAGTGCGCCGCCCCCGCCACCACCGCCGCCCAGTGAGGCACCGCCACCGCCGCCGCCCAGTGAGGCACCGGCGCCGGCACCGGCCCCAGCCCCGGCACCCGCGCCCGCCCCGCCCGCACCAACGCCACCGCCGGCACCGGCTGGGCCCAAGCAGTACACGTATTCGGTGACCGGCACCAAGGCGCCGTTCGACCAGATCACCATCACCTACACCGATGCTTCGGGAATGCGCCGGACGCTGTCCAACGTCTACATCCCGTGGACCATCACGCTGACGCCGATCTCGGCGTCGGACGTTGGTTCGATCGAGGCGTCCAGCTTGCTGAGGCTGAGTAAGCTCAACTGCAAAATCACCGCGAGTGACGGAACGGTGCTGTCGTCCAACGAGAACAACCAGCCCCAGATCAACTGCTGATGATCGACAGACACTCCCAAGCATGGGGCGCTCGCGGCAAGCTCACGCCGGCCACCGCCGACCGCATTCTGATCGGGTCGTGCGCGGCCATCTGGCTGGCGCTGGTGGGCATGAGTGTGGCGGCTTTGGTTGCACTGATGGACTTGGGCCGGGGTTTTCACGCTGCGAAGGGGAACCCGCACACCTCGTCGGTGCTTTACGCGATCATCATCATCTCGGCGCTGATCATCCTGGCGGCGATCCCGATGCTGCTGCGGGCCCGGCGCATCACCCGGGACGGACCGGCCCCGCGATCGGCGGGGTCGCCGGCGCGCACGGTGAGCGCACGGTCGATCAGGTCCGGGTCAGTGGCCGCGCATGGCGCCACCGAGCGGCTGGCCTCGCAGCGGCCGACGTTGCCGGACCCAGTGGTCGACCGCTTCTGGCTGCGCGGCAGTGTCGCGCTGATGGGCACCATGGGCGCGGCGCTGCTCGCGGTCGCGACGGCGACCTATGCGATGGCGATCGGCCACGACGGCTTCTCGTGGACCGGCTACGGGATCGCCGGGGCCATCACGCTGGCTATGCCGGTGGTTCCCTGGCGACACGTGCGGCAGCTGCGCGGCATGCTTGCCGCCTGACCGCGATTACGGCTAGTGGTGGCCGTTCGTTGAGCCGTTGCCGTTGCTGCCGTCCTGGTGCTCCCGCAGTGCGGTGAGCGCGCGGTGTTCGGCGGCCTGGTGGGCTTCGGAGAGCGCATCGTCCTCGGAAACCGGGTCGGCGAACAGGAAGCTGCCGGAGCCGGGGGAGCCTCCCGAGCCCAGCTTGTTCATCTTGACCGGTACCGGGGCGCCCTGGTACTCGAGCGGGATGGGGTGACCGTGATCGTCGACGGGCCCGAGCGGCTGGTGCAGTTCGATGTAGGCGCCGTGCGGCAGTCGTTTGATGATGCCGGTTTCGACGCCGTGCTCGAGCACGGCGCGGTCGCTGCGCTGCAAGCCGACACACCAGCGGTAGGCGATGAAGTAGACCATCGGCGGCAGCGCGATCATGCCGATGCGCCCGATCCAGGTCGTCGCGTTCAGCGAGATGTGGAACTTCCACGCGATCACGTCGTTCATGGCCGACAGGGTGAGCACCATGTAGAACGCGATGGCCATCGCGCCGATGGAGGTGCGCACCGGTACGTCACGGGGACGCTGCAGCAGGTTGTGGTGGGCGTAGTCGCCGCTGAACCGCTTCTCCATGAACGGATACACGATCAGCAGCGCGAAGATCAGACCCATCAGCAACCCGACCCAGACGACGGCGGGAATGGTGTGGTGGCCGATGTAGAACTCCCATGCCGGCCAGATACGGGCCAAGCCTTCGGTCCACATCATGTAGAAGTCCGGCTGCGATCCCGCCGACACCTGAGATGGCTTGTAGGGGCCCAGGTTCCAGATCGGGTTGATCTGCAGCAGCCCGCCCATCAGGCCCAGAATGCCGGTGGTCAGTGCGAAGAAGGCGCCGGATTTGACCGCGAAGACCGGCATCACGCGCACGCCGACGACGTTGTGTTCGGTGCGGCCGGGGCCGGGGAACTGGGTGTGCTTCTGGAACCACACGAAGGCCAGATGCGCGCCGATCAGCGCCAGGATGATCCCCGGCAGCAGCAGGATGTGCAGCCCGTACAGGCGCGGGATGATGTAGCCCGCCGCGGCGCAGTCGTCTCCCGCACCGCCACAAGGGAAGTCGCCGCCGAACAACGCCCAGTGCAGCCAGGTGCCCATCACCGGCATTCCCAAGGTTATCGACGAGAGTGCGGCGCGCAGTCCGATACCGGACAGCAGGTCGTCGGGCAGCGAGTAGCCGAAGTAGCCCTCGAACATCGACAGGATCAGCAGCAGCGAACCGATGACCCAGTTGGCTTCGCGGGGCCGGCGGAACGCGCCGGTGAAGAAGATCCGGGCCAGGTGCACCATGATCGACGCGGAGAACATCAGCGCGGCCCAGTGATGGACCTGGCGCACGAACAGGCCGCCGCGCACCTCGAAGCTGATGTCGAGCGTTGACGCGTAGGCCTTGGACATCTCCACACCGCGCAGCGGCTGATAAACGCCGTTGTAGGTGACCTCGTGCATGGAGGGGTCGAAGAACAGCGTCAGATAGACGCCCGTCAGCAGCAGCACGATGAAGCTGTACATGGCGATCTCACCGAGCAGGAACGACCAGTGCGTCGGGAAGACCTTGTTGAGTTGGCGGCGCACCGCAGCCGAGGGGTGGTAACGCGAGTCGACGTCGTCGCCTTGGCGGGCCAGGACATCACCGACGCTGGGCGGACTCAGTTTCGGACTCATGTTGTGCGCTCCCAAAATGCCGGTCCGACGGGTTCGATGAAATCACCATTAGCGACCAGATACCCGTCGGCGTCAATAGTTATCGGCAGTTGTGCCAACGCGCGCGCGGCCGGGCCGAAAATCGGTTTGGCGAAATGCAACGCGTCGAACTGAGACTGGTGGCACGGGCACAGGATGCGATAGTCCTGCTGCTCATACAGTGACGCCGGACAACCCAGATGCGAGCAGACCTTGGTGTAGGCGAACAGCGCACCGAAGTTGAAGCTCTCCTGGCCCCTGCGTTTGACCACTCGGGGCAGGTCGGCGGGCTTGACGCGGATCAGCATCACCGGGTTGCGGACGGCGGTCAGGATGGCCGTCAACTTGTCGTGGGATTCCGGCGTGGTGCCGTCACCGTCGGACTCGCGCCACGGAAAGACGGTTTCCATGCCGCCGGCATCCAAATCTTCGGGACGCATTTTGATGAACGGCGCCCCCAGATGTTCGCCGGTGGCCCGGGCCAGGTAGATGGTTTCACCGTGAAAACGCGGTGTCCAGCCGGAGGTCCACAACACGGCCTTCTTGCCGTCGGCGGTCTGGACCACGGGTTTCCATGGGTTCTTGATCAAACCTCCGGCAAACGCCACCAGGGTGCCGAGCCCGAACGCGCCGAGACCCGCGCCGAGCGACAGGCCGATCAGCTTGCGTCGCCGGAGCGTCGAGCCCTCGAAAGCATCAGTCAGGTTGGCAGTCACGGTTTTGCGATGGATCGCGGGTGATCCGGCACCCCCGCCGTCGTGGCGGTCCTGAATCGAAATCTCTTCGGGGATAAATCTTTTCTGGAACAGCACCGTACCGACCGCGATGCACAGGACTGAACCCCCGAAAGTCAGACCGTAGAGCGGGGTCGCCAACGAGTACATGACACTGCCGGAGGAACCGTGCGGTTGGTATTCCCACGGCCAGAACAGGAACACCAGCAGCAGCGCCAGCCCGAGCAACCCGCCCAGCAAAAGCCAGACCGCCACCGAGCGCTCGGCGCGTTTTTCGGCTTTGGTGCCGGCGACCGGCCAGCGCGGCTCCTTGAAGACGGTCTCCACACCGTCGAGCCGGCCGCCGAGCGTAACGAGTTCCTCGCGCGACATGGCGTTCAGTTCGGCGTCGCTGGGTTGTTCGGACTCGCCCTGCTGACCGGGTACGTCCGTGCCCTTCACGTGGTCGGTCATCGTGCGCCGCTCCTCCTGCCCTTCCAGGATCGCACTGCCCTGTCTATCGTCGCGGCGCGACTCACGATCGTGCCCCGATCCACAGCGCGGCGCCGATGACGGCGACCATCCCGATGATCCACATCGCCATGCCCTCGGGTGCGGGACCGAAGCCGCCCAGACCGTTTCCGCCGGGACTACGTTCCTCGGTCACGGTTTTCACATAGGCGATGATGTCTTTCTTCGCGTCGAACGAGAGTTGACGGTCGGAGAATTTCGGCATGTTCTGCGGCCCGGTGCGCATCGCGGCCAGGATCTGCTGTTCGTTGGCCGGCTCCAGGTCGGGGGCGAACTTGCCCGAGGACAGCGCACCGCCCTTGCCGGTGAAGTTGTGGCACGAGGAGCAGTTGAGCCGGAACAGGTCACCGCCGCGGCCCAGGTCACTGCCGCGCAGCGACTTCATCGCGATGCTGCCGTCGGCGTTGCGCTCCACGCTCGGCCCGCCGCCGTTGGCCTGCACGTAGGCACCCAGCGCGTCGATCTGAGACTCGTCGAAAATCGGGTCCTTGCGCCTCGCCTGCGCCTCACCGCGCACGGCGGGCATCCGTCCGCTCGACAGCTGGAAGTACGCCGCGGCCTCGCCCACGCCGATCAGGCTGGGCCCGCGGTCGGGCACGCCCTGCAGGTTGGCGCCGTGGCAGCTCACACACGAGGTGTCGAAAAGCTGCTTGCCCGTTCGCAACAGCGCCGAGGACGACTCATCGGCAACGGCCACTTGCGGGCTGGGGGTCAGGACGGCGGCCAGCCCGCCGGCTACCACCAAGGCCAGCACCAGCAGCAGTCCGGCCGACAACCGGCGACGCAGGCGGCGGCGCGCCCGGTCGCTCAGCGATCGGTTCAACCCCAGTTTCTTCAACCGAGCACTCCTGTTCTTACCCATGCTGGTCAACGGATGAAATAGATCGTGGCGAACAGCGCGATCCAGACGATGTCGACGAAGTGCCAGTAGTAGGAGACAACGATCGATGCGGTCGCTTGCGCCGGGGTGAACTTGCTCATCGTGGTGCGGGCCAGCAAGAAGATGAAGGCGATCAGCCCGCCGATGACGTGCAACCCGTGGAAGCCGGTGGCCAGGTAGAAAACGCTGCCGTAGGCGCTGCTGGGAATCGTGGTCCCGTGGCTCATCAGGTGGTGGTACTCGTAGCCCTGCCCGAGGACGAAGAACAACCCCATCCCAAAGGTGAGGACATACCAGCGACGCAGCCCGAACACGTCGCCGCGCTCCGCGGCGAACACGCCCATCTGGCAGGTGAACGACGACGCGATCAGCACCAGCGTGACCGGCACCGCCTGATAGAGATTCAGTTCTGTCGGCGGGGGCGGCCAGTTGCCGGCCGCCTGCGCCCGCGCGGTGAAGTAGAACGCGAACAGCCCAGCAAAGAACATCAATTCGCTGGAAAGCCACACTATGGTGCCGACACTGACCATGTTGGGGCGGTTGAGCGAATGGATGCGCGCCGTAATCGCAGTACCCGAGGTCCCTACCGCACTCGTCACATCCGCAAGTATGACGCTTTGTAGTTGTCGACCTCCACCCGGGGCGGCAATTCGGTGCACGAAATTCATGTCGATTTGCCCGCTGCGCCCGGCTTCGCCGCTCGCCTGACCACCGTGGGACCATGTGCGATGTGGCTGCGTCATCGTCCGGGTCATCCCAGCGGCACCCGGAGGCGGCGCTGTCCTGGCCGCACGTCCTGACGGTTTTGACTTCGGGCCAGGATCTGCCGCGCGGTCAGGCCGGCTGGGCCATGGAGCAGATCATCACCGGTTCCGCGACGCCGGCGCAGCTCGCGGCCTTCGCCGTGGCGATGAAGATGAAGGCGCCGACGTCAGCAGAGGTGGCCGAGCTGGCCGATGTGATGCTGCAGCACGGTCGCCGGCTGCCCACCAAGACGATCGGGACCGACACCGTCGACATAGTCGGCACCGGCGGTGACGGCGTCAGCACCGTCAACTTGTCGACGATGGCGGCGATCGTCGTTGCGGCCAGCGGGGTTCCTGTGGTCAAGCACGGCAACCGGGCGGCCTCATCGCTGGCCGGCGGGGCCGACACGTTGGAAGCACTCGGTGTGCGCATCGACCTGAGCCCGGACGACGTCGCACGCAGCGTCGCCGAAGTCGGGATCGGGTTTTGCTTCGCGCCCCTGTTCCATCCTTCGTATCGGCATGCCTCTGCCATACGGCGCGAGATCGGTGTACCCACCGTCTTCAATTTGCTTGGACCGCTTACTAATCCGGGGCAGCCGCGGGCCGGGCTGATTGGCTGCGCGTTCGCTGAGATGGCCGAGGTGATGGCCGGGGTCTTCGCCGCGCGCCGATCCAGCGTGCTGGTGGTGCACGGCGACGACGGTCTCGACGAGCTGACCACCACCACGACGAGCACCATTTGGCGGGTTCAAGCCGGAACGGTGGACAAGCTGAAATTCGATCCCGCTGGATTCGGGTTCGCCCGCGCTGATCTCGACGAGCTGCTGGGTGGTGACGCAACAGCCAATGCAGCAGAGGCGCGTTCGGTGCTGGCCGGGGCCGGGGGGCCGGTGCGCGACGCCGTCGTGCTCAACGCCGCAGGCGCGATCGTGGCTCATGCCGGGCTATCCAGCCGCGCCGAGTGGCTGCCGGCGTGGGAGGACGGGCTCAGCCGAGCCGTCGACGCGATCGACAGCGGCGCGGCCGAACAGCTGCTCGCGCGATGGGTGCGGTTCGGTCAGCAGCTCTGAGCCGCGGCTGGTGACGGCCTGCTCGGCGGCCGCCCGCGCCGAGCGTGCGGACGCGGCCCACTCGGCCCAGCGCCCCGCGGACCGCAACGGCGTGCTCCAACCCTGCTCACCGCTGGTCCTGACGATGCGTACGCCCGGGGCGGTCAGCCAGCGCGCGATCAGCGCCGTCTCTTCGACCAGCGCACCACCCAGCGGCGCAGGCTGCGGCAGGACCACTTGCGCCCCGGCCCGGATGGCCTCGACGACGGGCATCGGTGGCACGCCGCGGCGGGCGGTCCCGGCCGCGGCGAGCTGGCCATGCCGGACCACCGCGAGCTGCCAGCCGCCGTCGCCGTCGGGGGCCGCGGCCACCAGCTCCGGCAGGGCGGCCAACGCGCCGAGGCGCTGACCGCGCCAGAGCACCTCCACCGTCGCCACCACGTGGTCGCGCAACCGTGCGGCGCTCTCGTAGCGCTGACGCCCGGCCAGCTCGGCGATCCGCTGCACCGCCGCGGCCAGCGCGGAGTTGTCCAGGCCGTCGATCAACGCGGCGGCCCGACCGGCGGCCGGAGCGTATTGGGCCGCAGTCACATCGCGTCCGGCGGGACATGGCGACACCTCGTGCTGCGGGCACGCCGGCCCGTGCAGCGCCGAACGGGCCAGCCGCTTGGTGCAGCTGCGCACCCCGGTGAATCGCGCCAGCAGGTCCGCGGTGTCGACGGCGTCGGCGCGAGACCGGAACGGGCCGACCGCGCGGTCGAGGCGCGGGGCGCGCACCGGCGAAAACCGGGGGAAGGCTTCGTCGCTCAGCACCAACCACCACCAGCGGGGCGGGAACCTCGACCGGCGGTTGTAGGGCGGGGCATGCGCGCTCAGCATCCGCAGCTCCCGTACGCCGGCTTCCAGCGCGTGCGCGCATTCGACGTGTTCGACAGTGTCGGCCAGGGTGACCATCTCTTTGATCCGGCTGCGCTGATCCGAGCCGTTGAAGTACTGACTTACCCTGCGCCGCAAGTTGATTGCGGTACCGACGTAGAGCACCTCGTTGCCCGGACCGCGAAACAGGTACACCCCGGGCCGGCGGGGCAAGCCCTCGGCGAGCACGCGTTTGCGCCGCTGCGCCGGTGACACATTGGGCAGATAGGACCGCAGCTCGCCGTAGCTGTGCACACCCTGGTTGCCGACTCGTTCGATGAGCGCGTGCAGCACCTCGACGGTGGCCCGCGCGTCGTCGAGTGCCCGGTGGGTGGGCTCGCTTGCGACGGCGAACAGCCGGGCCAGTGCCGCCAGTCGCACACTCGGCGCCTCTTCGCGGCTGAGCACCCGCCGGGCCAGCTGCACGGTGCACAGCGTCTGCGGCCGCGACCATCTGATGCCGCACTGGTCGGCGGCGGCCCGCAGGAATCCCATGTCGAACCTGGCGTTGTGGGCGACAAGCACCGCACCGTGGGCGAATTCGAGGAACATCGGCAAGACCGCGGCAATGGTCGGCGCATCACACACCATCGCCGTGGTGATACCGGTCAGCTGAACGATCTGCGGCGGAATACTGCGCTGCGGATCGACCAGGGTGGCGAACTCTCCCAGCACCACGCCAGCACGGACTTTGACCGCCCCGATCTCGGTGATCGCATCCGCGTCGTTCCCATCGCGGGCTGTCATCCGACCGCCGGTGGTCTCCAGGTCGACAACGACGAAAGTGGTTTCGCGCAGCGGTATTTCGGCAGCCCCGTCGAAGTCGGGGAGGGTCAGCTGCTCGGCAGCGGGCGCGCCCATGGTGGCGACGTTAGCCAGTGGCACCGACACCGCGCCGGTTTCGCCGCGGCGCGTCGCGCTCCGGACGACGATGCGGCCCGTGAGCGGCGCGCAGCGAAACTTGTCGGTGCCCGCCGTTAGCGTCGTGGCAAAGCCGACGAGGTAGACGGAGAGGACCAGCCAGATGGCGCAGAACAGCGAGCCTGATTGGACGGCGGCAGTTCCGCCCGACTCGACAGAACCGGTGGTCATCGACTGCGACGACTGCGCGGTGCGCGGTCGAGGATGCCGGGATTGCGTCGTCCCGGTGATACTCGGGGTACCGGAAACTTTGCTGGAGGATGAGCGGGTCGCGCTGGAGGTGCTTGCCGACGCGGGACTGGCACCCAGACTGCGGTTGGTGCCTATCCATCGGCAGCGTCCCGGGGTCGCCTAACGGCGTTAGGTTGAAATCTTGCTGTTTTCTTAACAACTCAGAGTTGGACAACCCCGATGCCGTTTCGTAACCTATCTGAGACCTAAAGCAGATGGGCCTTCGCGCCGACGGGTTTTAAGGATGCAAAGTTTTGCGAAAATGGCTTGAGCGTGAGCGCGTGTCTTTGCGCGTCGCCAAGCGCTTTGCTGTCCCCGCCCTAGCCGGATTCATCGCTCTATCTGGAGTGGCCGCCAGTGATGTGCTGGCAGACCCGGCCAATGACGCCATGGCAAAGCTCAGCGAGTTGTCGCGGCAGGCTGAGCAGACCACCGAGGCGATGCACAGCGCCCAGCTCGATCTCAACACCAAGCTGGCCGCGCAGCGCGCAGCCGACAAAAAGCACACCGACGACGTGGCCGCCGCGGATGCCGCGAAGTCGCGACTGGCAACCTTCCAGGTTGACGTCGACAAGTTTGCCGCGGCGATGTACATGGGTGGCCGTACCGACGGCATGAACGCCATCATGACCGCCGAGTCGCCGCAGCAACTGATCGGCAAATTGGCGGTCCAGCGAGTGATCTCCACGGCGATGCTCGCGCAGATGGCGAACTATCGCGCCACCCGCGAGCAGGCCGCCCAGGCCGAGAAGGAATCCGCGAAATCCGCCGGCGACGCCAAGACCGCCGCCGAGCAGGCCGCCGCGGTGCGCGCGAGCCTGCAGTCCAAGCAGAGCAAGTTGCAGCTACAGATCGCCATCGTGAAGTCGCAGTACCTTGCGCTGAGCCCGCATGAGCGCACCGCGTTGGCCGCGCCCGGGCCCGTTCCACCGCCGGCGGAGACGGCTGCTGCCGCGGCCCCCGCTCCTGACGCGTTGCCGCCGGGCGGCGGGCAACCGGGGGCCGGACCCGGCACCGGTCAGGGTGCGATCGCCGTCCAGGCCGCGCTGACCCAGGTCGGCACGCCCTACTCCTGGGGTGGCGCCGCGCCCGGTGGGTTCGACTGTTCGGGCCTGGTGATGTGGGCGTTCCAGCAGGCCGGCATCGCGCTGCCGCACTCCAGCCAGGCGCTGGCCCACGGTGGGCAGCCGGTTTCGCTCTCGGACCTGCAGCCCGGTGACGTGCTCACTTTCTATTCCGACGCATCGCACGCCGGGCTCTACATCGGCGACGGGCTCATGGTCCATTCGTCCACCTACGGCGTGCCGGTGCGGGTGGTACCGATGAACTCTTCCGGCCCGATCTACGACGCCCGCCGCTACTGACGTCAGGCGCCGACGCCGACTGCTGGCCGGCGCCCTGATCGTCGAGATGGTCCTCGGCGCGTTCACAGCCATCGGCCAGCAACCGTTTCAGCGTCCATCCGTCAGCATCAACGCACCACGGAGCGTGCACGTCGGTGACCGAACCCTGCGGATGACCAATCTCGGCGGCCCGAGAGAGCAAGCCCTGCTGACCCGCGTCGCATCGGACATCGGACCGGCAATCGACGCCGTCGAGGCTTTCTGGGGCACCGATTGGCCGCGCGACATCGACGTGGTGGCCACCGGCTCGCAGCGACAATTCGAGGCGAAGGCCGGCGGCGGTCCTGCTGCACAGTGGGCGGACATCGCGGCACTCGCCGTCGCCGACCGGGTCGATCCCGCTCGTCGGACCGCCGCGGGACAGCGGATAATTTTCGCGCCCGGCGCGGCGGACATGAACGCCGGGGCGCTACGAATCATCTTGAGCCACGAGCTTTTTCACTATGCTGCCCGAGCTGATACCGCGGTCGATGCCCCCCGGTGGCTGACCGAAGGCGTGGCCGACTACGTCGCGCGGCCGCACAGTCCACTGCCGGACGCGGCGCCGCTGCCCACCGCGTTGCCCTCCGACGTCGACCTTGCCGCCCCCGGGCCGCAGCGTTCGCAGGCCTACGACCGGGCATGGTTGTTCGCGCTGTTCATCGCCGACACTCGCGGAGCGACGACGCTGCGCGCGCTGTACCTGGCGGCATGCGGTGACGGTCACACCGATCTGCCCGACGCCGTCCATGACGTGCTCGGCACCGACACGGCGGGGATCCTCGCCGACTGGCAGCACTGGCTGACCCGCTAGCCTGCGTAGGTGTCCCGGGTCCTGCTGGTAACCAACGACTTTCCGCCTCGACGCGGCGGCATCCAGTCCTATCTTGTGGAATTGGTAACCCGGCTGGCCGCCACCGGGGAGCACACGCTGACGGTGTACGCGCCGCAATGGAAAGACGCCCAGGCCTTCGATGCGCGTGCCGCCGGTTATCATGTGGTGCGCCACCCCGGGACGCTGATGTTGCCCGGCGCAGGCGTCGACTCCCGGATGCGACGGCTGATCGCGGAGCACGGCATCGACACCGTCTGGTTCGGCGCCGCCGCGCCGTTGGGCCTGCTGGCCCAGCGCGCCCGTCAAGCCGGCGCCAACCGGGTGCTGGCAAGCACGCACGGTCACGAGGTGGGCTGGTCGATGCTTCCGGTCGCACGCTCGGTGCTGCATCGCATCGGCGAGGACAGCGACGTCGTCACGTTCGTCAGCCGCTATACGCGAGGCCGTTTCGCGTCGGCGTTCGGTCCGCAAGCCCGGTTGGAGCACCTGCCGCCCGGCGTCGACACCGAGCGGTTCCGTCCCGATCCGGGGAGCCGCGCCGAGTTGCGCGCCCGCTACGGTCTGGGCCAGCGGCCCACGGTGGTGTGTCTGTCCCGATTGGTGCCGCGCAAGGGCCAGGACATGCTGATCCGGGCGCTGCCGGCAATCCGGCAGCGGGTCGACGGGGCAGCACTGGTCATCGCCGGCGGGGGTCCCTATCTGGACACCCTGCGCGGATTGGCCGGGCGCTTCGGCGTCAGCGATCACGTCACGTTCACCGGCGGCGTGCCGTCCGCCGACCTGCCCGGCTACCACGCGATGGCAGACGTGTTCGCCATGCCGTGTCGCACTCGTGGCGCAGGGCTGGATGTGGAAGGGCTGGGCATCGTCTTCCTGGAAGCGTCCTCCACCGGGGTGCCGGTCATCGCCGGATCCTCGGGTGGAGCGCCGGAAACCGTGCGGGACAACAAGACTGGAATAGTGGTCGACGGTCGTTCGGTGCAGCAGATCGCCGACGCCGTCAGCGAACTGCTCGCCGACCCGGCTCGTGCCGCCGCGATGGGCGCCGCCGGCCGGGAGTGGGTCACCGCGCAATGGCGGTGGAACGATCTGGCCGGGCGGCTGTCCGGCCTGATGCGCGGCTAATCCTTGGCGTAGATCGCGTCGATGTCATCGGCGAACTTCTCGGCAACCACCGTGCGCTTCACCTTCATCGTCGGAGTCAGCTCGCCGGTGTCCTCGGTGAAGTCGACTGGCAGGATGCGGAACTTACGAATCGATTCTGCATGCGACACAGACAGATTGGCTTGCTTGACGGCCGCATCCACCTCGGTGAGCAGGTCGGGGTCGTTGACCAGATCGCCCACCGTGGAGTCGGCGGGCTTGCTGTTGCGCTGCTTCCAGCCCTCGATGGCCTCGGGGTCGATGGTGATCAGGGCACCAACGAACGGCCGGGCATCCCCGACGACCATCGCCTGGCTGATCAGCGGGTGCGCCCGCAACTGGTCTTCCAAAACGGCTGGGGCGACATTCTTTCCGCCGGCGGTGACGATGATTTCCTTCTTGCGACCGGTGATCGTCAAGAACCCATCCTCGTCGACCGCGCCCAAGTCGCCGGTCTTGAACCAGCCGTCCTCGAAGGCCTCGGCGGTAGCCTGGTCGTTGTGCCAATAGCCGTGGAAGACCACGCCGCCGCGCAGCAACAGCTCGCCGTCATCGGCGATGCGCATGCTGTTGCCCGGCACCAACTTTCCGACCGTGCCGATCTTCAGGGCGTCGAGCTGGTTGACCGTTATCGCCGCGCTTGTCTCGGTCAGCCCGTAGCCTTCGTAGACGGTCAAACCGACGCCGCGGTAGAAGTGACCCAGCCTGGCCCCCAGCGGCGCGCCGCCGGAAACCGATGCATGGCAATCACCACCCAGCGCGGCGCGCAGCTTGTGATAGACCAGCCGGTCGAACAGTGCATGTTTGGCCCGCAGCAGCAGACCCGGGCCGCCGCGGTCGGACGCTTCGCTCCAGTCGACGGCGGTCTGCGCGGCGATCTCGAAGATGCGGCCCTTGCCGTCGTTGGCGGCGTTCTGCGCGGCGGTGTTGTACACCTTCTCGAACACCCGCGGCACCGACACCACGACAGTCGGCTTGAACACCGCGAACATCGGCACCAGATTCTTGATGTCGCTGGTGAATCCGACGATGACCTTGTTGTGGAACGCGCACAGCGTCAGCGCGCGGGCCAGCACGTGTGCCAGCGGCAGAAACACCAGCAGCCGCTGACCCTTGGCCAGCAGCGACGGCAGCACCTCCTTGGTGCCACGGGTCTCGGAGACCAAGTTGGCGTGAGTCAGCTGGCAGCCCTTCGGCCGACCGGTGGTGCCCGAGGTGTAGATCAACGTTGCCGGGTCCTCGCTGCGCAGGGCCTCGACACGAGCGGTGAGCTCGGCCGGGTCGACCGATGCGCCGTCCTGCCCGAGTTGCTCGAGCGCTTTGGGGCCCGAACCGTCGATGTGCAGGACCCGCCGCAGGTCGGGCAGCTCACTGGCCAGCTCGCCGACCATCGTCGCGTGGGCGTCGGTTTCGGCGAACGCCAGCACCGCGCCCGAGTCGGTCAGCATCCAGCGCACCTGCTCGGCCGACGACGTCTCGTAGATAGGGACGGTGACCCCGCCGACCGCGAGGATCGCCTGGTCGAGAATCGCCCACTCGTAGCGAGTGGCCGAAAAGATGGCCACCCGATCGCCGGGCCGAACCCCTTCTGCGATCAAACCCAAAGCAGCCGAACGGATTTGGGCTGCCGCGGCGGCGCATGTCACATCGGTCCAGGTCCCTTCGACCAGGCGTTGGAAGATCACTGCGTCGGGGTCGTTGCGCTCGTGCTCGAAGACGGTGGCAACGATGTTGTCGTGCTCGCCAACCGTGAACGGCGCGGGAACACTCAATTCACGCACTCTTCTGACCTCGCTTCAGTGATTCCAGGCGACCAGGATTCAGCCTATCTGGTGCCGCCGGGAGCGCTGTATGTGAAGCTAGTCGCCGTGCACAGCGTTCAGATTGCCGACGAGACGTTCGTCGCCGCCGACCCGGCGCGCGTCGGTGCCACCGTGGGCGACCCGTCCAACTGGCGTCGATGGTGGCCCGACCTGCAACTGGAGGTCACCGAAGATCGCGGGCCGCTGGGAGTTCGGTGGGCGGTGACGGGACCGCTGACCGGCACGATGGAGATTTGGCTGGAGCCCATGCTGGACGGCGCGCTGCTGCACTACTTCGTGCATGCCGAGCCATCCGGGGTCGCGGCCGCTCAACGGGCCAAGCTGAATCTCGCTAAAGTGACGCATCGGCGCCGGGTCGCGGGCAAGAAAATGGCCTTCGAAGTGAAGACGACGCTGGAGCGCTCCCGTCCGGTCGGGGTTTCCCCGGTGCTTGACCAGGCCTGAGATCTGTCGGGGAGTACCGTTTCTGCCGTGGGCCGAGGCTAGCGCCCGGACCACCCTGACATACCCGGCGGGCAGCGGAGCCCAGCCCGCGCAGCGCGAAGAAGGAAGCGACCAAGTGGCGGAGAAGACGGCCCAGACGATCTACATCGACGCGGACCCCAACACGGTCATGGACGTGATCGGCGACATCGGTTCCTATCCCGATTGGGTGTCGGAATACAAGGAGGCCGAAGTCCTCGAAGCCGACTCCGCCGGCAATCCGAAGGTGGCCCGGCTGGTGCTGGACACCAGCGTCCTCAAAGACACCCTGGTGCTGTCCTACAAGTGGCCGAAGGACCGCAAGTCGGTGAGCTGGTCGCTGGTTTCCAGCTCGTTGCTCAAGTCCCTGGATGGCGTATATCGATTGGCGCCCAAGGGATCCGGTACCGAAGTGACATATGAGCTCACAGTCGATCTGGCGATTCCGATGATAGGTCTGCTCAAGCGGAAAGCGGAACGAAGGCTGACCGACACGGCGTTGAAGGATCTGAAGAAACGGGTCGAGGCTGAGTGAGTCTGGGTGAATCGGTAGCGCCCTGCTCATCTCGGATCAGTCTTTTCGTCGGCAAGGGTGGGGTAGGCAAGTCCACATTGGCGGCCGCGACAGCCGTTCATGAAGCGCGCGCCGGTCAGCGGGTGCTACTGGTATCCACCGACCAAGCGCACTCGCTGGGCGACGTGCTCGGCGTCGCGGTCGCGCCGACCGGTCAGCGCGACGCCGTGCGGGTGATGGCCGATCTTGAAATGGGGTCGGCTGACGTCGGCGGCGGCTTCCTGGACGCGTTGGCAATGGACACCCTGGCGCTGCTCGAAGCGCGCTGGTGCACGGTGGTCGACACGCTCGGGCGTCGCTTCCCGGAATCGGAGCTGGGTGAGATTGCGCCCGAAGAACTTTCGGCGCTGCCGGGCGTTCAAGAAGTGCTCGGCCTGCATGAGGTCGGCGAGCTGGCTCGGTGCGGGCAATGGGACCACATCGTGGTCGACTGCGCTTCGACCGCCGACGCACTGCGGATGCTGACCTTGCCGGCCACGTTCTCGCTCTACGTGGAGCGCGCATGGCCACGCCATCGCCGGCTTTCCACCGGCACCGACGACGTGCGTTCGGCCGCGGTGGTGCAGCTGTTGGAACGCATCAGCGACAGTGTCGACAAACTCAGCGCGCTGCTGACCGATGGAACGCTGGTCGGTGCGCATCTGGTCCTCACCGCGGAGCGGGTGGTGGCGGCCGAGGCAATCCGGACGCTGGGCTCACTGGCATTGATGGGTGTGCGCGTCGAGGAACTAATCGTCAACCAGATTCTGATGCAAGATGATTCGTACGAGTACCGCAATCTGCCGGCGCATCCGGCCTTCGACTGGTACTCGGAACGAATCAGCGAACAGCGAACGGTGCTGGACGAATTGGATGCCGCGATCGGCGACGTGGCACTGGTCCTCACCCCGCATCTGGCCGGTGAGCCGATCGGTGCCAAAGCGCTGGCGGAGCTGTTGGACAGCGCGCGCCGCCGGGACGGGTCGGCGCCGCCCGGTCCGTTGCATCCCGTCGTGGACCTGGAATCAGGTTCGGGACTGCAGTCGGTCTACCGATTGCGGCTAGAGTTGCCGCAGATCGATTCCGGCGCGCTTAGCCTGGGCCGGGTCGGCGACGACCTGATCGTCGGCGCCGGTGGGATGCGTCGCAGGGTTCGGCTGGCGTCCGTCCTGCGGCGATGCACGGTAGTGGACGCGCATCTTCGCGGCAGCGAATTGACGGTGCGTTTTCAACCTGATCCGGAGGTGTGGCCGAGGTGACCCGCGCCGGCGACGATGCAGAGCGAAGCGATGCTGAGGAGCGGCGCAGATGAGCGGCGTGCATCCCGACATCGGACCGGAATTACGCCGACTCGCGCAGAAAATCCTCGACCAGATCGATCCCGCAGTCAGATTGGCGGCCGCGCGGGCGGTCGGCGAAGGCGCGGGCACCGGCAAATGTCAGCAGGTGTGGTGTCCGGTCTGCGCGCTGGCCGCGGTGGTCAGCGGCGACGAACATCCGCTGCTGACCGTCGTCGCCGAGCACAGCGTCGCGCTGCTGGCGGTGATTCGGGCCATCGTCGACCAAGTCGACCGGCCGGCGACGCCGCCGGACCCGCCGCCGGGCGGCGGTGTGCAACCCGAGGGTGCAGACGCGCCCGCCCCGCCGAGTCGCTACCAGCCCATCAGTGTCACCGTCGACGAGTAAGTGCGGCTGACAACGATCGAGTCGGCGTGGAAGATGTCAGGAAGTCGTCAGTCTGATGTGGTCCCACACACACTCGGTCGGTACTCTTGGCGCTTAACACTGTTGGCGCGGCTGAGTAGGAGGGTGCTGCCATGTGGTACTGGCTTTTCAAGTACATCCTCCTTGGTCCGCTGCTCACTCTGCTCGGCCGGCCGAAAGTCGAAGGACTGGAATATGTCCCGCAATCCGGCCCGGTGATCTTGGCCAGCAATCACTTAGCGGTCATGGACAGCTTCTATCTGCCGTTGGTGGTGCGGCGCCGGATCACGTTCCTGGCGAAATCGGAATACTTCACCGGGACGGGGATCAAGGGCTGGTTCAGACGTTGGTTCTTCACTGCCGTCGGCCAGGTGCCCATCGATCGCAGTAACGCCGACTCAGCTCAGGCCGCACTGGTCACCGCCGAGCGGGTTCTGGGCGAAGGCAAGTTGCTCGGTATGTATCCCGAAGGCACCCGCTCGCCTGACGGCCGGCTCTACAAGGGCAAAACCGGGTTGGCCCGCCTGGCGCTGCAGACTGGCGTCCCGGTGATTCCGGTCGCGATGATCGGCACCAACGTCGTCAACCCGCCGGGCACGACGATGTTGCGGTTCGGACGGGTCACCGTCCGCTTCGGCAAGCCGATGGATTTCTCCCGGTTCGACGGTTTGGCAGGCAACCGCTTCATCGAACGCGCCGTCATCGACGAGGTGATCTACGAGCTGATGGGGCTGTCCGACCAGGAATACGTCGACATCTACGCGGCGACCGTCAAGAACGGCAGCGAGTCGGAGACGCCGGAGCAGCAACCTTCGTCTCGAATTCCGCAGACGGCGGCAGGCTAGCCGATCAGCTGAGGGCGGTCGCCGGCTCCGGCGCAGCCGATGGCCGCGGCGCGGTGGCTGCGCTGACGGCGACGGTGGCCCCGGCGGCGACCAGCGTCGCCAGCGCCCACCACAGATAGGACACCCCGGCGAGCTGACGCCACAGCGCCGCGGTTACCTCGTGGTGCTTGGGCATCAGATCGATCGGCGACCACACCATCACGGCCACGCCGGCGGCGCTGACCAGTGCCAGCGCCGCGTTACGCCGCCGCCAGGCAAGCACCGCGGTGACCACCACCGTCGGCAGCATCCACACCCAATGGTGTGACCATGACACCGGCGAAACCACCAGCCCGAACAGCGCAATACAGATCACCGCCAGCGTGGGTTCGCCGGCTCGCAGCACCCGGCATGCCGCCCAGACCGTCAGCGCCAGCACAACAAAGCAGGCCGCCACCCACGGCAGGAAACGTTGGTGGTCGTCGAGGCTCAGCCGCGCCAGCGTGCCGGCCACGTTCTGGTTGGTGTTCAGGCTTGCTGAGCCGATCCGATCGGTATTACGCACGGTGTCGGTCCAGTACTCCCAGGAATCGTGCCAGGCCAGCGCGAACCCGGCCAGGGTGGCAGCCGCGACGGACGCCAGCGAGGTGATCACGGCGCGGCGGTCACGGCGGAGCAGGAAGTACAGCAGGAACACCGCCGGAGTGAGCTTGAGCGCGATGCCCAGGCCCAGCAGCACGCCACGCGGCCACGGCGTGCGACGCGGCACGCAGTCAGCGATCACCAGCGTCATCAGCACGACGTTGATCTGGCCGAAGGCGAAATTCGCCTTGATCGGTTCCAGCCAGATCGCCGCCGCCGCCACAATGAGCGCGGACAACCACCAACGGCGCAGCCACGCCGGTCCCGGCACCATACGCGTGGTGTTCCACACATCGAGTCGGGTCAGCACGATCATCACGGCGACGAACAGCAGCGCCAGGGTGATCAGCGTGATGGCGACGCTGGCAGCCGGCATCCCCAACCAGGCAAAAGGACAGAAAATGACAGCAGCCAACGGGGGATAGGTGAACGGCAGATTCAAGCCGATCGGGGTGTGGAACTTCGCATCGTGGCTGTACAACGGGTGGTCGTCCAGCCAGGCCTGGCCGCCCATCCGGTAGACGTCGATATCGATGCGGTACGGGGTGCGCCCGATCAGCCGCCACACGGCGTAGCCCAGCGCCGCCAGGGCCAGCACCTGAAGCAGCGACCACCCGACGTTTCGCCAGATATTCGGCTGCGCTCCCTCAGAAGCAGGGGCCACTGCCCCACGCGAACTGCCCGCGTCGGGCGAGCCCCATCTACTCATCTCGGTGACCAGCCTATCGGTGCGAGCGGGTGCGCCGGTGTCGCGGACGGCCGTGAGCCCGAAGTGGGCGTAGCTTTTCTAGGGTGCTGCACTGGTTCGAACACGACATCATCGGTCGCGGTCGGCTGCCGCTGCTGTGCTGTCTGGTCGCCTTTATCGTCACGTTCTTTGTGGCCCGCACCTTTGTGCGCCTGATCCGCCGTCGCGCGGCGGCCGGTAGGCCGCCCCGGTGGTGGGAGCCCCGCAATATCCGCATCGGGTCCAAGCACATCCACCACGTGGTGATCGGCGTCGTCATGGTGATGATCTCCGGCATCACGTTGGTGTCATTGTCCGTCAACGGAAACGAACCCGAATTCACTGCTATCGCAATCATTTTCGGCATCGGGGCCGCGCTCGTGCTCGACGAGTACGCGTTGATCCTGCATTTGTCCGACGTCTATTGGGAGGAAGACGGGCGGACCTCTGTCGACGCGGTGTTTGCCGCGGTCGCGGTGGGTGGACTCCTGGTCCTGGGATTGCATCCGCTGATGTTCTTCATCAGCCTGTGGCACGACACCACCCACTCGATGGTGTTACGGGCCGGTGTGGTCTTGGCGATCGTGCTGACGTTGCCGCTGGCGGTGCTCGTTGTGCTCAAAGGCAAGGTGTGGACCGGCCTGATCGGCATGTTCTTCGTCCCGCTGCTGGTCATCGGGGCGATCCGGCTGTCGCGCCCACAGGCTCCGTGGGCCCGCTACCTCTACATGCGCCGGCTGGACAAAATGAGCCGCGCGCTGGGGCGCGAGCGGAACCTGCGCCGGCCGGTCGTGCATGTCAAGCTGTGGCTGCAGTACGCGATCGCCGGTACGCCGCGGCTCCCCTCGGGGCGGATGGTCGATGCGCAGCTGGACCGCGAAGTGCATCCAGCGCCGCCGCCGGAGTCGGTGCCCAGCGTGTTCGCCAGTGGCGCCGGTGTCGGGTAACCGGCGGTGCGGTATTTCTACGACACCGAGTTCATCGACGACGGCCGCACCATCGAGCTGATCTCGATCGGAGTTGTCGCGCAGGACGGCCGTGAATACTACGCAGTATCAACCGAATTCAACCCCGAGCGGGCCGGAAGCTGGGTGCGCGCCAATGTGCTGCCCAAACTACCGCCGCCGGCCTCGCAGCTGTGGCGCCCACGTTCCCGGATCCGTTCGGACCTGGAGACGTTCTTCGACATCGACGGGTCCGAGCCGATCGAACTGTGGGCCTGGGTCGGCGCCTACGACCACGTGGCGCTGTGCCAGCTGTGGGGCCCGATGACCCATCTGCCGCCGCCGATACCGCGATTCACCCACGAGCTCCGCCAGTTGTGGGAGGAGCGCGGACGGCCGCGGCTGCCGCGCCGGTCGACCAATGTGCACGATGCGCTGGTGGACGCCCGAGACCAGCTACAGCGATACCAGGTGATCACGGCCGACGACGAGGAACGCTAGCCGGTCCGTTCGCATCGGCCCTGATCGTGGCGTGATTGGGGGCGTGCGCTGCCCGGTTACCATAGATGGGTGAACTGGACCGTTGACGTACCGATTGAGCAGCTGCCGTCGCTGCCGCCGCTGCCGGCGGATCTGCGGGCCCGGCTGGACGCCGCGCTGGCCAAGCCTGCTGCGCAACAGCCGAGTTGGACGCGCGAGCAGGTCGAGCCGGTGCGGACGCTGCTGGAGGCCGTGCCACCGGTGACCGTGCCGTCGGAAATCGTGCGGCTGCAGGAGGTGCTGGCCCAGGTTGCCAGGGGCGAGGCGTTCATGCTGCAGGGCGGCGACTGCGCGGAGACCTTCGCGGACAACACCGAGCCACACATCAAGGGCAATATCCGCACCTTGCTGCAGATGGCGGTGGTGCTGACCTACGGCGCCAGCGTGCCGGTGCTCAAGGTGGCCCGCATCGCCGGGCAGTACGCCAAGCCCCGTTCGGTCGACCTCGACGCGCTGGGGCTGCGTTCCTACCGCGGCGACATGATCAACGGATTCGCCCCGGACGCCGCGGTACGCGAGCATGATCCGTCGCGGCTGGTGCGGGCTTACGCCAACGCGGGCGCGGCGATGAACCTGGTGCGCGCGTTGACCTCGTCGGGGCTGGCGTCGCTGCATCTGGTGCACGACTGGAACCGGGAATTCGTGCGCACCTCGCCGGCCGGCGCGCGTTATGAGGCGTTGGCCTCCGAGATCGACCGCGGGCTCAAGTTCATGAGCGCTTGCGGGGTGGCCGACCGCAACTTGCAAACGGCCGAAATCTACGCCAGCCACGAGGCTTTGGTGCTCGACTACGAGCGTGCCATGTTGCGGCTGTCCGACCAGGAGGATGGCGAGCCGCAGCTGTACGACCTGTCGGCGCACTACCTGTGGATCGGGGACCGCACCCGGCAACTCGACGGCGCGCACATCGCCTTCGCCGAGGTGATCGCCAACCCGATCGGCGTCAAGATTGGGCCTACGACCACACCGGAGCAGGCCGTCGAATACGTCGAACGCCTCGACCCGCACAACAAGCCGGGCCGGCTGACGCTGGTCAGCCGGATGGGCAACAACAAGGTCCGCGACCTGCTGCCGCCGATCATCGAGAAGGTACAGGCCACCGGTCACAAGGTGATCTGGCAGTGCGATCCGATGCACGGCAACACCCACGAGTCGTCCAACGGCTACAAGACGCGGCACTTCGACCGCATCGTCGATGAGGTGCAGGGTTTCTTCGAGGTGCACCGGGCGTTGGACACCTACCCCGGTGGCATCCACGTCGAGATCACCGGCGAGAACGTCACCGAATGTCTCGGTGGCGCGCAAGACATTTCGGATACCGATCTGAGCGGACGTTACGAAACGGCGTGCGATCCAAGGCTGAACACCCAGCAGTCTTTGGAGCTGGCGTTCCTGGTCGCCGAGATGTTGCGCGACTAGACCAGCCCGCTCACATTGCTGCCGATGGTCCACGCGGCGGCGGCGATCATCCCGGTGATCGACAACACGATCGCTATCCAGATCCACACCATGCGTCGCGCATGCTGGCGTTCGAGGGCGAACTCGATCAGGTCGATTCCGGCGAATTGGCCTGATATCTGGTGGTATTCGACATCGGTTCGGGCCTCCGGTCTGGCCGGCCGGTCCGGTGGCCTGCGGGCCAACTGACGCGTCGGCTGATGTACCGGCGCTCGCCCCGGCGGCGGGTGCTCATCGGTGGTGCGGTGTTGGGCGGCCGAGCGGTGCTGAGCCGAGTTGCGCGGCGACGGCACCCGAAATTCCGGCAGCTGCAGCTGGTTGACGATCGCGTCCAGTTCCGCGCCCATGTCCTGGGCGTCCGCGTAACGGTCGGCGGAATCGCGTTCAGTCGCACGCTCGACCAACTCGTCGAATTGTGCGGGAACGCCGTCGATCACGCTGCCCGGCGGCGGGACATCGGAGTCCAGGCGTTGGAATGCAACCGACAGTGCCGAGTCACCGGAGAACGGCGTCTGTCCGGTCAGCAGCTCGTAGGCGACGATGCCGGCCGCGTAGACATCGCTGCGCGGGCTGGCATTTCCGTCGCGGACCTGTTCGGGGGACAGGTAGGCGGCGGTGCCGAGAATGACGCTGGTGGAAGTGATCCCGGCCTCTGCGACGGCCCGCACCAAGCCGAAGTCGACGATCTTGACCTCGCCCTCATCCGAGATCAACACGTTCTCGGGTTTGACGTCGCGGTGCACCAGTCCGGCGCGATGCGCGGCGGCCAGCCCACCCAGTACCGGGCGCAGCACCGCCGCGACTGCGTGCGGCGGCATCGGACCGCGCTCGGCCAGCAGCTCGCGCAGCGTGCCGCCCTCGACGAGCTCCATCACCAGGAACGGGTGCCGCGCGTCCAGGCCTTGGTCGTAGACCGCGACCAAACCCGGGTCCTTGAGCCGGGCCACCGTGCGGGCCTCCAGCCGAAAGCGGGTCAGGAACTGCTGGTCGCCCGCGTAGCGGGAATCCATCACCTTCAGCGCGACCGGCCGGTCCAACCGGGTGTCAATGCCGCGGTACACCGTCGAGGTGCCGCCGGTGGCGATCTTGGTCGCGACGCGGTAGCGCCCGTCCAGCAATGCACCTTCCAGGAGGTCTTCGCTCGCCGCTGCAGCCACCGGCCCATCGTAGGCGGCGGCCTGCACTGCGCCTGAAACCTTTACGCAGCGAGCCGGAACAGCCGGCCTACGCGGTCGTACACTGATCCGGTGAGCAGGATTGCGGTCGGGGATGATGTTCTGGAGCCCGACGAACCGATCTACGACCTTGGCGATGTCGCCGATTTGCTGGGCGTGCCGGTCACCAAAGTGCAGCAACATCTGAAGGAAGGCCACCTTGTCGCGGTGCGGCGCGCGGGCGATGTAGTAGTACCGCAGATCTTCTTCACGAGAGCCGGCGAAGTCGTCAAAAGCCTGCCGGGATTATTGGTGGTCTTGCGCGACGGCGGCTACCAGGACACCGAAATCGTGCGCTGGCTGTTCACTCCCGACCCGTCGCTGACCGTGACCCGGGACGGATCGCGCGACGCGATCAGCAACGCCCGCCCAGTCGACGCACTGCACGCTCACCAGGCGCGCGAAGTGCTGCGCCGCGCCCAGGCCATGGCGTACTGACCGCCGTATCAAGCGGATCGGGCTGCCTGGCTGCTCTGCTCGGGCGCCTCAACGCGATTCAACGTGTGCCATGCGATCAATGCCACCAACGTCGCCAGTAGAACGTGTGGCCATGAGTACATCCCATGTGCACCATCGGGTTTGAAGATGACCATGATCCAGGTGGAGAATGCTGCGATCGCCGCGACCGCGCGGCGTGACTGGGCGAGTGGGGCCACCACCGCCAACGGCCAGGAGTAGTACCAGGGCAGCGCCGCGGGCGCGAACAACACCACGACGAGCATCGCCCAGGCGATGCCGGTGAGCGCTTCGCGGTCGTCGTGACGGAATCGCCACCACAGCAGCGGCAATGCCACTGCGATGATCGCTATCCCCGCGGCGCGGGTGACTTGCAGCACCGCGTAGAAGTTCACCGAGAAGAACAATCCGCCGATGGTGTGGACCAGATTTGCCGTCGCCGTCGGAATGCTCAGCCAGTTGATAATTTTCACCGAACCTGCCAGCGCGGTCAGCCAGCCGAGGCCCACACCGGCCAACCCGGACAGCACCGCGAACACGGCGACGAAAATCAGCATCGACGCGCCGGCGGCCGTGGCGAAGGCGCGCGGCGGCGAGTATCCGCGCCGCTCGCGCAGATGGCGCATCCACACCCAGACCATGAATGGCAGCGCGATCGCGGCGGTGGCCTTGACCGCAACCCCGACCGCGACCAGCGCGATGCCGGCGACCTGACGACGCTCCAATGTCAGGGCGATCCCCGCGATCATCAGGCCCACCATCAACATCTCGTTGTGCACGCCACCCATCAAATGGATGATCACCAAGGGATTGAGGGCACAGATCCACAGCGCAGTGGGCACATTGGCGCCCAGATGCCGCGCCACCCGCGGCGTCGCCCAGATCAGCAACGCCAGCCCGGGCAGCATGCACAGCCGCAGCAGCATCGTTCCGGCGATCACGTGATTGCCGATCAGCATCGTTATCAACTTGGCGATCATGATGAATGCCGGGCCGTATGGAGCCGTGGTGATGGTCCAGATCGGACTGACGTTGTCCAGCAGGGCATTCGGGTTGTCGATAGGCCCCACCGCGTAGGGATCCAGCCCGTCGCGCAGCAGTGCGCCCTGAGCCAGATACGAGTAGGTGTCGCGGCTGAAGACGGGCACCGACAGCAGCAGTGGCGTCAGCCAGAATCCGGTGGTGGCCACCATCGTGTATTCGCTTGCCTCGCCGGCAAGTACGCGCCGGCCCAGCCACAGCCACGCGCTCAGCATCAATGTCACGCCGATCCACAGCAGCACCGTCGACAGCACCAACCCATGCCCGAAGCGCAGCCAGGACAAGTGCAACGACTCCAGCAACGGATCGTGCTGTTTGGTGCTGCCCGCGCCAAGTCCGCCTGTGGTGACCAGCGCCGCACCCAGGCAGCCGAGCAGTGCCGGCCGGCCTTCGTCGGTGGTGGCGAATTCACGCAGTCGTGAAAAAGGTTGGGATGCAACGGTAGCCGAAGTCGATGCCGGGACAGACGTCGGAATGGACATGGGTGTCAGGCCGATCGGTTTGCCGCTAGTTTGGCGAGCTCGACCAGCCCGGCCTTGGCGGCCGCGTGGATGGGGCCATCAGCCAACAATTCCAGCGCTCGTCGGGTCAGCGCGTCGATCTGGCCCTCGACCGCTGCCAGCGCCCCCACCCGCTCGATCACGTCGCACACTTCGCGTATCTCGGTATCGCTGAGATCAGTGCCGACCGAGGCCCGTAACAGCTTGGCGGCGGGCGCATCTGACTTGTCGGCCAGCTCCACCGCCGTCGCCAGCAGCACCGTGCGCTTGCCGGACCGCAGGTCGTCCCCGGAGGGCTTACCGGTCACCGCCGGATCGCCGAACATGCCCAGCACGTCGTCGCGCAGCTGGAATGCGACGCCCAGATGATTGCCGACCTGGTGGAAAAGCGCATGCACGTCGGGCCGGTCGGCAGCGGCGGCGGCCCCCAGCTGCAGCGGACGCGAGACCGTATAGGAGGCGGTCTTATAGGTGTTGACGGCCATCGCCGAAGCGATCGATTCGGCGGCGCTGGCCTCGGCCACGATGTCGAGGTATTGACCGCCGAGCACCTCGGTGCGGATGTCGGCCCATATCCGTCGCACCCGGTGCCGGGCATCGTCCGGCAAATCGGCACCCGCGACGATGTCGTCGGCCCACGCCAGCGCCAGATCTCCGAGCAGGATCGCCGCCGAGACCCCGAATTGGCCCGCCGGGCCCCGCCACTGACGGTCGCGATGCAAGCCGGCGAACTGGATGTGCGTGGTCGGCCGGCCGCGGCGAGTCGCCGAGTCGTCGATGACGTCGTCGTGCACCAGCGCCGAGGCATGCAACAGTTCGAGCGCCGAAAACAACAGCAGGACCTGCGCGTCGGCGTCATTGTTCGACACAGCCCGCCAGCCCCAGTAGGCGAAGACCGGGCGTAGCCGCTTACCGCCACCGAGGACGAACCCCTGCAGGCCGGCAATGAGGGCGTCGTAGTCGCCGCCGATGTATGCGGCATCGGTTCGGCGGCCTTGCAGGTACCTGCGCAACTGGTCGGTGATGGCTTCGGCCAGCTCAACGGTTGCCGCTGCTTCTACGCTCAGCGCGACACCTCTTCCCGGTCCCTTGAGATCATGGCCCGCCAAGTCTATTCGGCGCGGCGCTGTCCAGCGGGTTTTGCCTCCTCAGGCCCGCCCGGGCGGTGCGCTCGGCCGTCGCCGGGCTGTGGCTTCGACAGCCTCACTATGCTGTCGTGGTGCGTGGCGCGGGCCGGACGCGGGGATGAGGAGAAGCTCGTTGACTTTGAACACGATCGCGCTCGAGGTGGTGCCGCCCAATGTGGATCGCGGTCGGGAGCAAGCTGTCGACGAGGCCCACAAGGTGCTGCAGCTGTCCGCGAATTCCGGCATCGGCGGCCGGATCGGGCACGTGATGATGCCGGGCTTGATAGCAGAAGAAGACGACCGACCGATCGAGATGAAGCCGAAGCTCGACGTGCTGGATTTCTGGTCGATCATCAAACCGGAGTTGCCCGGCGTGCGCGGATTGTGCAGCCAGGTCACCGCTTTCATGGATGAGCCCGCCTTGCGTCAGCGGCTCCGTGATCTGGTCGGGTCGGGGATCGACGGCATCGTGTTTGTCGGCGTTCCGCGCACCATGGCCGACGGCGAGGGTTCCGGTGTCGCGCCGACCGACGCCCTGTCGATCTTTGGTGAGCTGGTGAAAAATCGCGGCGTGATCCTGATCCCCACCCGGGATGGCGAAGAGGGCCGGCTGAATTACAAGTGCGATCAGGGTGCGACGTTCGCGCAGACGCAGCTGCTGTATTCCGATACGATCGTGGGGTTTTTGAGCGAGTTCGCCAAGAAGACCGACCATCGGCCGGAGATCCTGCTCGGCTTCGGCTTCGTCCCGAAAGTTGAAGAGAGGGTCGGTTTCATCAACTGGCTCATCCAAGATCCGGGCAACCCCGCCGTCGCCGAGGAGCAGGCGTTCGTCAAGACATTGGCGAACACCGAACCGGCGCAACGACGCAAGTTGATCCTCGATCTGTACAAGCGGGTGATCGACGGCGTCGTCGGCTTGGGCTATCCGCTGAGCGTCCATTTCGAGGCCACCTACGGCAATTCCGCGCCGGCGTTCGACACGTTCGCCGAAATGCTGGGCTACTGGTCACCGACGAGCTGAGGACCGCTGCCGGTGCCGGTCAGCCGGCCGGCGGATCGCTCGGCTCGGTGACCCGGGGCGAGCGATCGCGCGTGTACCAGGCCAGCAGCGCCACCGCGCCGGCCACCGCGATCGATGCCAGGCTCAGCCACAGAGCCGCGCCCTGGAATGAGCGGGTGCTGGGGTCGGTGTAGCGCGCCTGAGCGGTCAGCATGCTGACCACGCCCGGCTTGAGTTTCCACTGCACGGTCTGCGAGTCGAGGCGATCACCGTTGGTGGAGGTCACTGATCCGGGGAAGGCGACGGACAGCTCCACGTCGGCGTCGGGATCGGCCAGCGACGTCAAGTCCGCACGCCCTTCCAGGATCACCAGGTCGCCGGCTCGGCGCAGCGACAGGTTCACCCCCTGCGCGTCGGAGTTCATGTGGGCCAGCTCCGGCAGCTCGGCGAAGGTCAGGTCGGCGAACGTGGCCTGCGACCCCACGTAGCCGTCACGGTCGTACTTGGAGACCGCGACTTTCTGACTGAACGCCAGGTCGGGGTCCAACTGCGGACCGGCGTCTTTGTCGTTGCGCGGCTTGGCCGCGGCGACGATGTCGCCGGAAACCAAGTCATCGGGGGAGATGGTGATCGACGCCTTGATCCGCACGCACCCGGCAAGCACGGGTATCGCCAGCAGCACCATCGTCCACGCCGCGAGGCGACGGCGACGATCTGCGTGCACCAGGTCATCGTGCCAGACCGCGACAGTGCTGTGGCGACTACAGCGGCAGCTCTCGGCCCAGAATCGCGAATGCCCGTGGGTCGCCGGTGAAGTGGTAGCCGCGGATGACGTCGGCGAAGCCCAATCGCCGGTAGAGCCGCCAGGCGCGATTGGCTTCGCCGTTGGTCTCCGGGGTGGACAGCAGCACGTTGGCTTCGCTGCGTTCGGAAAGCAGCCGACGGGCCAGCGCCTCGCCCAGACCTTGGCCCTGGGCACGCGGATGGATGTGTAACTCGGTCAGCTCGAAGTAGCTGGCCATCAGCTTCGTGATCTCCGGACCGGGGAGCCCGCTGCGCTGCAGGCCGGCCACCACCTGTTGTTGCCACCACTGATCCGGCGCGCCGCAGTAGCCGTAGGCCACCCCCAGCAGGGGCGCATCGCTCAGTTCGGCGGACGACGGCGCGGCCTCGCCCGGGGTGTCGACTTCCACGGCTGCGACGGCCTGCCAGCCGCGCCGCCGGGTGTGCTCGAGCCACATGGCGGCGCGCTGATTCTCGGTCCCGGGTGGATAGCGCATCGCGTCGACGTAGACGCCCAAGGCATCTGTCAGCCGCCGCTGCATGTCTCGTGGCGGCAGGTTGATGAGGAATGTCGCCAACGTGCGGTCTCCTCGTCCGTTGTCCGTTGTCCGTTGTGCGGTGTGGTGCGCCATCCCATTATCGGGCGCGGCGACAGTACGTCGATCGCCGACCGGTCGCGATTACAATCAGCGGGCGAAGCGGTGGTAACGCGCAGATTGACCTCGTATCATTCTTATTAGTTGCCCCCGCGACAGGCACCGACGTGCTATCGGTATTTATGTGACAGGTTTTCGGCAAGGAGGGACGAATGCCACTCTCCGATCATGAGCAGCGGATGCTCGACCAGATCGAGAGCGCTCTCTATGCCGAGGACCCCAAGTTCGCCTCGAGCGTTCGCGGGGGCGGATTGCGCGCGCCGACGGCGCGGCGACGGCTGCAGGGCGCGGGGCTGTTCTTGCTCGGACTTGCGATGCTGGTTTCCGGGGTGGCGTTCAGGGCCACCATGATCGGAACTTTCCCGATCCTGTCCGTGATCGGTTTTGTGGTGATGTTCGGCGGCGTGGTGTTCGCCATCACGGGCCCGCGACTTGCTGGTCGCGGTGAGCGGCCCGGACCAGCGGCTACGGCGCGCCAGCGACGCGGCAAGGGCACCGGCGGGTCATTCACCAGCCGCATGGAAGATCGCTTTCGCCGCCGCTTCGAGGAGTAGCGGTCGCGACGGATCAAAGGGCAGCCACTCGGCTGCCTTTTTTGTGCCTGCGGACAGCCGCGCGACGCACAACGCGGGTCGCGATGACCCACTACGCCCCACTTGGGCAATAACTGCAGCTCAGCCCACGGCTTTCTAAGCATCTCCGACATCCGCTCAACGTGGCGTCGCCATCGTGGTGGCCGAGAACCTGCCGAAACGACACTTAACGGTGACATCCGTGCCGTTAAATGGAGCTAAGTGGGGGAGTGTGGGGTATGGTGGCGGAAGTCGAAAGGCATGGAGGCGGCCAGATGTTTCTCGGCACCTACACGCCCAAACTCGACGACAAAGGGCGGCTCACGTTGCCCGCCAAGTTTCGCGACGCGCTGGCAGGAGGGTTGATGGTCACCAAGAGCCAAGATCACAGCCTGGCTGTCTATCCGCGAGCGGAATTCGAGGAGCTGGCCCGCAGGGCCAACAAGGCCTCACGGAGCAACCCGGGTGCGAGAGCTTTCCTGCGCAACCTGGCTGCCGGCACCGACGAACAGCATCCCGACGCCCAGGGCCGGATCACCTTGTCGGCCGACCACCGGCGCTACGCGAACCTCTCCAAGGACTGCGTGGTGATCGGATCGGTTGACTGCCTGGAGATTTGGGATGCGCTGGCCTGGCAGCAATATCAAGAGACCCACGAAGAGAACTTCTCCGCGGCCAGCGATGAAGCACTCGGCGACATTATCTAACGCGCGTGCCCGTGCATCGTGGCCCCTGCCCGAACCGACCCTGACGTACTTCCCCAACGCCAGGTTCGTGCTATCGGACAGGGACCTCGATGCAGGGGCCGCTCGTCGGGAAGGTGTTGTCATGCCTGACGCCACTGGCCGATTCGGTCACGTGCCTGTGCTGCTGGACCGCTGCTTCGTACTGCTGCACCCCGCATTGACGCACCGCCATCCCGATGGATCAGCTGCGGTGCTGCTCGACGCGACGGTCGGTGCCGGTGGGCACGCGGACCGATTCCTGACCGCACTGCCCGGACTGCGAGTCATCGGCGTCGACCGCGACCCGACCGCACTGGACATCGCCGGGGCCCGGCTGTCACGTTTTGCCGACCGGCTCACTCTGGTTCAAACCCGGTACGACGGAATCGATGATGCACTGGCCGAATCAGGCTATGGCCCAATCGAATCCATCGACGGCATACTCTTCGACCTCGGTGTCTCGTCGATGCAGCTCGACCGTACCGAGCGAGGCTTCTCCTACGCCCACGATGCGCCGTTGGACATGCGCATGGACCCCACGTCGGCGCTGACCGCGGCCGAGATCGTCAACACCTACGACGAGTCCGCGCTGGCCGATATCCTGCGCCGCTACGGCGAGGAACGGCTGGCCCGACGGATCGCATCGCACATCGTTCGCCGTCGGGTCCGCGTACCGTTCACGTCCACCGGCGAACTGGTAGAGGTTGTCTACCAAGCGGTTCCCGCACCGGCTCGGCGGACCGGCGGACATCCGGCCAAGCGGACATTCCAGGCCCTGCGCATCGCGGTCAACAGCGAGCTGGACGCATTGCGCGGCGCTCTACCGCCGGCACTGGACGCGTTGGCGGTCAACGGGCGCATCGTGGTGATGGCGTATCAGTCGCTGGAGGACCGCATCGTCAAGCGGGCATTCGCTGAAGCCAGCACGTCCCGCTCGCCGTCCGATCTACCGATCGAATTGCCAGGATATGCACCGCAATTCGCGTTACTGACCCGCGGTGCCGAGCGTGCCGACGAAGCCGAGATCCAGCAGAACCCGCGCAGTGCCGCAGTGCGACTGCGTGCCCTACGGCGGGTGCAACCGAAACCAGATGCGGCCAGGAGGGGCGGCTGATGAAGGCCAAACGCGAAGTGCAACCCCGCGCCGGCGATCGGCGTCGGCGGCAGAGCAAGGCTTCTCCGAAAACGGGTCGTCGGGCGGCCGAACCGACGCCGGCACGCCGTACCGGTCCGCGGACCGGGAAACTCACTGCGCCGCAGACTTCACCGATGGCACGGCCCGTCGAGCGAGCGGCTCGACCGACGAGCGCAACCCAGGCCAAGGCACGAGCAAAGGCACGGAAAGCCAAGGCGCCCAGAGTTGTTCGCCCCCCGCTGAGGGAACGCTTGCTCAACCGGCTCGCGTCGATCGACCTGCGGCCGCAGACTCTGGCGGCCAAAGTCCCCTTCGTGGTGCTGATCATCGGCTCGCTGGGCGCCGGGCTCGGTCTCACGTTGTGGCTGTCCACTGCTGCCGCCGAGCGGTCCTACCAACTCGGGGGAGCCCGTCAGCGCACCGAGTTGCTGCAGCAGCAAAAGGAAGCGCTCGAACGCGATGTCCAAGAAGCACAGGCCGCTCCGGCGTTGGCCGAGGCGGCTCGCGGCCTGGGCATGATCCCGACCCGGGACACCGCACATTTGATCCAGGACCCGGCGGGGAATTGGTTGGTAGTGGGCACACCCAAGCCGGCCCAGGGTGTGTCGCCGCCGCCGCTCAACAGCAAGCTGCCGGATGAACGGCCAGTGCCGGCACCCCAGGCTGCGCCGGGGAATCCGGTTGAGGTGCCGACGCTGGTGCTGCCGGGCAACGGTGCTCCGGTCGCCCCGCTGACGCCCGGACCCGATGCAATGGTCCGCAGCCCCGATGGCGCTACCACGCTGGGCCCCCAGCACATTCCGGTACCCGACGGGCCGCTTCCGCTGCCCGGCGCAGGACCGGGCGTGCCGGGAATGCCGCTGGTACCGGGATTGCCGCCCGCGCCCGTACCAGTCGCGCCCGCTGCTCCGGTCGTGCCGGCTCCGCCCACGCCAGCCCCGGCCGACGTGGCGGGCGTGCCGCATCACGCCGCACCCACCGGGCCGCTTCTCGGCGAGCAGTTCGGTCCTCTGACGGTCACGACGCCCGGCGTTCCGCAGTGAGGCGGGCAGGCCGGCCGGGTGGCCGATCAGCTCGGTCGACCCAGTCTCGCAAGCCAACTGGGGCGAAAGCGAGTCCGGCTGCGCGATCGGCGCGTGAACGTCGTACCCGGCAAGCAGTCGAGATCGGAAGCCGCGGCGCGTCTTTCGTGTTCCGACACCGGATAGGTAACGGCGTCATCTTCCTCGCACTGTTGGTGGCGGCCGCCCAGCTGTTCTACCTGCAGGTGCCACGCGCCTCTGGGCTGCGCGCGGAGGCCGCCGGACAGCTCAAGGTCACCGATGTCGAAAAGGCGGTACGCGGCAGCATCGTCGACCGCAACAACAACCAGCTCGCGTTCACGATCGAGGCTCGCGCGCTGACCTTCCAGCCCCGCCGTATCCAGAAGCAGCTGGGCGAAGCCAAGCAGAAGAACGCGAAAGCCCCTGACCCGCAAGAACGTTTGAAGGAAATCGCCAAGGAGGTCTCACTTCGGCTGAACAACAAGCCGGACAAGGCCACCGTGCTGAAGAAGCTGCGCAGTGACGAGACGTTCGTCTATCTCGCCCGCGCAGTCGACCCTGCCGTCGCCACCGCGATCACCACGAAGTTCCCCGAGGTCGGCGCCGAACGGCAAGACTTACGCCAGTATCCCGGCGGATCGCTGGCGGCGAACGTCGTCGGCGGAATCGACTGGGACGGACACGGTCTACTCGGCCTGGAAGATTCGATGGACGCCGAGCTGGCCGGCACCGACGGGTCGGTGACCTACGACCGCGGTTCGGACGGGGTGGTGATTCCGGGCAGCTACCGCAACCAGCACCGGGCGGTCAACGGCTCGACGGTCCAGCTCACCATCGACGACGACATCCAGTTCTATGTCCAGCAGCAGGTACAGCTGGCCAAGAATCTGTCTGGGGCGCGCAATGTCTCGGCGGTGGTGCTCGATGCCAAGACCAGTGAAGTGCTGGCGATGTCCAACGACAACACCTTCGACCCGTCTCAGGACGTGGGGCGCCAGGGTAACAAGCAGCTGGGCGACCTGCCGGTGTCCTCGCCGTTCGAGCCCGGTTCGGTGAACAAGGTTGTCACCGCCGCCTCGGTGATCGAGTACGGCGTATCCAATCCCGATGAGGTGCTGCAGGTTCCGGGTTCGATCAACATGGGCGGGGTCACGGTGCACGACGCCTGGTCGCACGGCGTCGCGCCCTATACAACTACCGGCGTGTTCAGCAAATCGTCCAACGTGGGCACGCTGATGCTGGCGCAGCGGGTCGGACCGCAGCGCTATTACGACATGGTGCGCAAATTCGGGCTCGGCCAGCGCACCGGTGTCGGCCTGCCGGGCGAGAGCTCCGGGCTGGTGCCGCCCATCGACCAATGGTCGGGCAGTACATTCTCCAACTTGCCTATCGGCCAAGGCCTTTCGATGACCCTGCTGCAGATGACCGACATGTACCAGGCGATGGCCAACGACGGTGTGCGAATCCCACCGCGGATCATCAAGGCGTCCGTCGCAGCTGACGGCGCCCGTACCGAGGAGCCACGCCCAGAAGGGGTCCGGGTGGTCTCGCCGGAGACCGCGCGGACCGTGCGCAACATGCTGCGTGGGGTCGTCCAACGTGACCCGACCGGCAACCAACAGGGCACCGGGCCCGCGGCTGCCGTCGACGGCTACCAGGTATCCGGCAAGACCGGGACGGCGCAGCAGATCAACCCGGCCTGCGGCTGCTACTTCGACAACGTCTACTGGATCACCTTCGCCGGTATGGTCACAACCGACGATCCGCGCTACGTCATCGGCATCATGATGGACAACCCGGCGACCAACGCCGACGGGACGCCCGGCCACTCGGCGGCCCCGCTGTTCCACAACATCGCCGGTTGGCTGCTGCAACGCGGAAACGTCCCGCTGTCACCCGATCCCGGTCCGCCGCTGCTGCTGCAAGCCATGTAGTCAGAACTGAATTGCGGTAGGTCACCGGCTGGTGCTATGGAGAATGGCGAAGCACAGAGGAAGGTGACGGCGATGGCGGCAGACGGGAATTTTCGGGTCGACATCGAAGCATTGGCGGCCTCGGCGGCACATGTTGCCGGCCAAGGCGACGACCTGGCGAGTGCCCATTTGTCGTCCGACAACCGCATCGCCACGGCCCAGTCAGGCTGGGTCGGCTGCTCGGCGGTGGCACTGCAGATCCGGACCGCTGCCTGGCTGGAAACTTCGCGCAGGCTGCTGACCAGCGTTGGGGATCATGCGCTGACTCTGAACGACGACGGGATCGGCTTTGCCGCACTCGAGCGTGCGAATGTCCAGAAGTTGCGTGCAGCGCACCCGTGACGTCGGTCCGCCGAAGATCTCTCGCTCGATAAGGTGTCAGGGCTGATGGAGGCGCTGACCCGGCGCCAGGACCGCTCGGCAGACGGAGGTGATGACGGTGCCCGCTGCGCTGCGTCCCACCTCTGGCGCGGGGGTGCCGCTGTCGACGCTGGTCGCTCAGGTGAGTGCGGTTCCTGCCGAGGGCAGCCCCGCGTCGGATCTGCAGATCACCGGCGTGACCCTGCGGGCTCAGGACGTCCAGCCCGGCGACCTGTTCGCCGCGCTGCCCGGCACGTCGACACACGGCGCCCGGTTCTATGAAGACGCGGTCGAGCGCGGGGCTGTTGCGGTGTTCACCGATGCGGCCGGGTTGGCGCAGCTGGGACGCGACACCGGCTCGGTGGCCGTCCTTGTCCATCCCCAGCCCCGCAGTGTGCTGGGCGAACTGGCCGCCACCGTGTACGGTCACCCGTCCGAGCGCCTTGCCGTCGTGGGAGTCAGCGGGACGTCGGGCAAGACGACGACGACCTACCTCATCGAAGCCGGCCTGCGGTCGGCCGGACGGACGGCGGGGCTGATCGGCACCGTCGGCCTGCGGATCGACGGCGTCGACATCCCGAGCATGCTGACCACACCCGAGGCGCCCGCGCTGCAGGCCCTGCTGGCGGTGATGGCCGAGCGCGGCGTCGACACCGTGGTCATGGAGGTGTCCAGTCACGCGCTGACGCTGGGCCGCGTCGACGGCATTCGATTCGCGGTCGGCGGGTTCACCAACCTGTCTCGCGACCACCTCGACTTCCACCCGACCATGCAGGACTATTTCGAGGCCAAGGCGCGACTGTTCGACCCGGCATCGCCGCTGCACGCCCGCCGCGCCGTGGTGTGCGTCGACGACGACGGCGGCCGGGCGATGGCCCGCCGCGCCGGTGACGCGATCACGGTCAGCACCAAGGGCCGGCCCGCCGACTGGCGCGCCGAAGACATCAGAACCGATGCCGACGAGCCGGAGTTCACCGCCATCGATCCCGCCGGTGTCCACCACCGGCTCCGGATTGCGCTGCCCGGCGATTACAATATCGCCAATTGCCTTGTCGCACTGGCGATTCTCGATTCGGTCGGCGTTTCCCCGGAGCAGGCGTCAACCGGACTCCGGCATACCCAAGTCCCCGGGCGACTCGAGCGGATCGACCGCGGCCAGAACTTCCTCGCCCTGGTCGACTACGCGCACAAGCCGGGCGCGCTGCACGAGGTGCTGCGAACGCTGCGCCGCCCGGACGGCCGGCTGGCGGTGGTGTTCGGCGCCGGCGGAGATCGCGACCCGGGTAAACGAGTCCCGATGGGCCGTGTCGCCGCGGAGTTGGCCGACCTGGTGGTGGTGACCGACGACAACCCCCGTAGCGAGGACCCCGCAACGATCCGCCGCGAAATCCTCTCCGGTGCAACCGAAGCCGGCACAGCCGCGCAGGTGGTCGAGATCGGGGACCGGCGCGAGGCAATCGAGCACGCGGTGGCCTGGGCAGCTGCCGGAGATGTGGTGGTGATCGCCGGCAAGGGTCACGAGACCGGTCAAACCCGCGCCGGGCACACCCAACCCTTCGACGACCGCGTCGAGCTGGCCAGGGCTATCGAAGCCCTCGAGGAGCGGCGGGAATGATCGAGCTCACCGTGGCGCAGATCGCCGCCATCGTCGGCGGTGAGCTGGCGGACATCTCCGCCGAGGACGCGGCGCGCCTGCACGTCACCGGAACCGTCGAATTCGACTCTCGCAAAGTCACTTCCGGCGGTTTGTTCCTGGCGTTGCCGGGCGCCCGCGTCGACGGCCACGACCATGCCGCGTCCGCGGTGGCCGCCGGAGCGGTCGCCGTGCTGGCCGCCCGGGCGGTCGGCGTACCCGCGATCGTCATTCCAGCCGCGCCGAAGGGCACCGTCGGGGGCCTGGCCGGCGTTCTCGAGCACGACACCGACGGGTCGGGTGCCGCGGTGCTGGCCGCGCTGGCCAGGCTCGCCGCCGCGGTGGCCGCCGAACTGGTCGCCGGGGGTCTGACGATCGTCGGGATCACCGGGTCGTCGGGCAAGACGTCGACGAAAGACCTGCTGGCCGCGGTGCTCGCACCGCTCGGTGAGGTGGTGGCGCCGCCGGGCTCGTTCAACAACGAGCTCGGCCACCCGTGGACCGTGCTGCGCGCCACCGCCGGCACCGACTACCTGATCCTCGAGCTGTCGGCGCGCCACCCCGGCAACATTGCGGCGCTGGCCGCGATAGCACCGCCGGCCATCGGGGTGGTGCTGAACGTCGGCACCGCACACCTCGGTGAATTCGGCTCACGCGAAGCCATCGCGGAAACCAAAGCTGAACTGCTGCAAGCTGTTCCGCGGTCCGGGGTGGTGGTACTCAACGTCGACGATCCGGCGGTGGCGGCGATGGCCGAGATGACCCCGGCCCGGGTGGTGCGCACCAGTCGGCACAGCCAAACCGAGGTGTGGGCCGGACCGGTCACGCTCGACGAGTTGGCCAGGCCGCAGTTCACCCTGCACCGGGCTGACGCCGCCGTCGACGTCCGACTGGCCGTGCACGGCGACCATCACGTCAGCAACGCGCTGTGCGCGGCCGCAGTCGCGCTGGAATGCGGCGCGAGCCTGCAGCAGGTCGCCGAGGCGCTGGCCACTGCCGGCCCGGTGTCGGGCCATCGGATGCGGGTAAGCAGCCGCCCCGATGGGGTGACGGTCATCGACGACGCCTACAACGCCAACCCGGACTCGATGCGCGCAGGGCTGCAGGCACTGGCCTGGATTTCGGCCGCAGGCGGGGCCAACCCCGCCGGAAAGCGCCGGAGCTGGGCGGTGCTGGGCGAGATGGCAGAGCTCGGCGATGACGCAATATCCGAGCATGACCGCATCGGCCGGCTGGCGGTGCGATTAGATGTGTCTCGACTCATTGTCGTGGGAACGGGGAGGTCGATGGGCGCCATGCACCACGGCGCGGTCATGGAAGGGGCACGGGGCTCAGAAGGTGAACGAGAAGCCACCATCGTCGCCGACGCCGACGCCGCCCTGTCCCTGCTGCGAGCTGAACTGCAGCCCGGGGATGTGGTGCTGGTGAAGGCCTCCAACTCGGCGGGGCTGGGGGCGTTGGCCGATTCGCTGACCGCCGAGGGCGCCGAGGCCCGGGGCGACGCCCGATGATCGACATCCTCATCGCCGTCGGGATCTCGCTGACGGTGTCCATCCTGCTGACCCCGATGCTGATCCGGCTGTTCAACCGGCAGGGCTTCGGCCACGAGATCCGCGAGGACGGCCCACCGAGCCACCAGACCAAGCGCGGGACACCGTCGATGGGCGGGGTGGCGATCCTGGCCGGTATCTGGGCGGGCTACCTCGGCACTCACCTGGCCGGTCTGGCGTTCAACGGCCAGGGCCCCTCGGCGTCGGGTCTGCTGGTGCTGCTTCTGGCCACCACGCTGGGCGCCGTCGGATTCGTCGACGATTTGATCAAGATCCGGCGGTCACGCAATCTCGGGCTGAACAAAACGGCCAAGGCCGTCGGGCAGATCACCGCCGCCGTCCTGTTGGGAATCCTGGTTCTGCAATTCCGCAACGACGCCGGCCTGACACCGGGCACTTCGGACCTGTCGTATGTGCGCGAAATCGCCACCGTCACATTGGCTCCCGCGCTTTTCGTACTGTTCTGCGTGATCGTTGTGAGCGCCTGGTCCAACGCGGTCAACTTCACCGACGGACTGGACGGCCTGGCCGCCGGCGCGATGGCCATGGTCACTGCCGCCTACGTGCTGATCACCTTTTGGCAGTACCGCAACGCGTGCGCCACCGCCCCGGGCCTGGGTTGCTACAACGTGCGCGATCCGCTGGATCTCGCGATCATCGCGGCGGCGACCGCAGGAGCGTGCATCGGGTTTCTGTGGTGGAACGCCGCGCCGGCCAAGATCTTCATGGGCGATACCGGATCGCTGGCCCTGGGCGGCATCATCGCCGGCATATCGGTGACCAGCCGCACCGAAATCCTCGCGGTGGTGCTCGGCTCGCTGTTCGTCGCGGAGATCGTCTCGGTGGTGCTGCAGATACTGGCGTTCCGGACGACCGGTCGCCGGGTGTTCCGGATGGCGCCTTTCCACCATCACTTCGAGCTCGCCGGCTGGGCCGAAACCACGGTGATCATCCGGTTCTGGTTGCTCACCGCGATCAGCTGCGGGCTGGGCGTGGCGCTCTTCTACAGCGAGTGGCTCGCCGCCACCGGCGGCGGCTGAGATGTCCGACCCCGCGCTCGAGGCACTGTCGGCGGGAGCGCCGGTGCTGGTCGCGGGGGGAGGCGTGACCGGCCGCGCGGTGCTGGCGGCGCTGGGCACCCTGGGCGCGACGGCAACACTCTGCGACGACGACCCGGTCACCCGGCGGCACTTCGCCGAGGACGGTACGGCGACGGAGGATTCGGCGGGTGCCGCGGCGCATATCGCCGACTACGCCCTGGTGGTCGCCAGTCCCGGTTTCCCGCCGACCGCGCCGGTGCCTGCCGCCGCCGCGGCCGCCGGTGTGCCGATCTGGGGCGACGTCGAGTTGGCGTGGCGGCTGGATCAGGCCGGCCGTTACGGCCCGCCGCGGCGCTGGCTGGCCGTCACCGGCACCAACGGCAAGACCACCACGACGTCGATGCTGCACGCCATGCTCGTCGCCGCCGGCCGCAGCAGCCAACTCTGCGGCAACATCGGCAGCCCGGTGCTGGACGTGTTGCACGAGCCCGCCGATCTGCTGGCCGTCGAGTTGTCCAGCTTCCAGCTGCACTGGGCGCCGTCGGTGCGACCCGAGGCCGGGGTGGTGCTCAACATCGCCGAAGACCACCTGGACTGGCACCTGAGCCTGGCCGACTACGCCGCCGCGAAGGCCGGCGTGCTGCGCGGCCGGGTGGCAGTGGCCGGGCTGGACGACCCGCGGGCAGCGCAGCTGCTTCGGGCCGCCCCGGCACCCGTTCGCGTCGGGTTTCGGCTCGCCGAGCCCGCGGCCGGTGAACTCGGCGTCCGGGACGGCATGCTCGTCGACAGGGCCTTTTTCGCAGCCGGCCCCGCCGACGAGGTGCTGGCGCCGATCTCGTCGATCCCGGTGCCGGGCCCGGTGGGCGTGCTAGACGCGCTGGCCGCGGCCGCGCTGGCGCGCAGCATTGGGGTATCCGGCGACGCAATCGCCGCGGCGCTGGCCTCCTTCCAGGTGGGCCGGCACCGCGCCGAGTTGGTCGCCGTCGGCGAGCAGATCAGCTACGTCGACGATTCCAAGGCGACGAATCCGCATGCCGCCGAGGCGTCCGTGCTGGCCTACCCGCGGGTGGTGTGGATCGCCGGGGGTCTACTCAAGGGCGCATCCGTGCACGAGACCGTGGCCAGGATCGCTCCGCGACTGGTCGGGGCGGTGCTGATCGGCCGGGACCGGGCCATGGTTGCCGAGGCGTTATCGCGACACGCCCCGGATGTGCCCGTCGTACAGGTTGTGGCAGGCGAGGATATTGATATGCAAGCGACTGCTGAGTCTCCTGTTACCCATGTGGCAAAAGTGGTCCCTCCGTCGGACGAGACCGTCGGCACTCGCGTGATGAACGCTGCCGTGGCCGCCGCCCGAGAGCTGGCGCAACCCGGCGACACCGTGCTGCTGGCACCGGCCGGCGCCTCCTTTGACCAGTTCACCGGGTACGGGGACCGCGGCGACGCGTTCGCGGCCGCTGTGCGCGCCACACTTCGGTAGCTGCGGGTGACGAACATGCTGGCCTGGCTGCTGCGCCGGGCAGCCAAGGGTGGCCAGGCGGCCGACAGCACGCCCGAGGCGCCCGCGAAGGAAACGGCCGCGAAAGCGACCGCCGGCGAGCCACGCACCCGATTCGGGGCCTGGCTCGGCCGTCCGATGACGTCGTTTCACCTGATCATCGCGGTGGCCGCGCTGTTGACCACGCTGGGCCTGATCATGGTGCTGTCCGCGTCCGGCGTCCGGTCCTACGACGACGACGGGTCGGCGTGGGTCATCTTCGGTCGCCAGGTGCTGTGGACGATTGTCGGGCTGTTCGCCTGCTACCTGGCGTTGCGGTTGCCCGTGCGGTTCATGCGGCGGATGGCGTTCTCCGGCTTCGCCGTGACGATCGTGATGCTGGTGCTGGTGCTGATTCCGGGAATCGGCAACGAAGCCAACGGCTCCCGCGGGTGGTTCGTCATCGCGGGCTTTTCGATGCAGCCCTCCGAGCTGACCAAGATCGCCTTCGCCATCTGGGGTGCGCACCTGCTGGCGGCGCGGCGCATGGAGCGCGCCACGCTGCGCGAGATGCTGATCCCGTTGGTTCCCGCGGCGGTCATCGCGCTGGCGCTCATCGTCGCGCAGCCCGACCTGGGCCAGACAGTGTCGTTGAGCATCATCCTGCTGGGCCTGCTGTGGTACGCCGGCCTGCCGCTGCGAGTGTTCCTCAGCTCGCTGTTCGCCGCCGTCGTGGCGGGCGGGATCCTGGCGGTGTCGGCGGGTTACCGCTCCGACCGGGTGCGGTCGTGGCTGGACCCGGGCCAGGACCCCCAAGACTCGGGCTATCAGGCCAGGCAGGCCAAGTACGCGCTGGCCAACGGCGGCATCTTCGGCGACGGTCTGGGCCAGGGCACGGCGAAGTGGAACTACTTGCCCAACGCGCACAACGACTTCATCTTCGCGATCATCGGCGAAGAGCTCGGTTTGGTCGGAGCGCTCGGTCTGCTGGCCCTGTTCGGGTTGTTCGCCTACACCGGGATGCGTATCGCCCGCCGCTCCGCGGACCCGTTCCTGCGGCTGCTGACCGCGACCACCACCATGTGGGTGATCGGTCAGTCGTTCATCAATGTCGGCTACGTGATTGGTCTGCTGCCGGTCACCGGCATCCAGCTGCCACTCATTTCTGCGGGCGGAACATCAACGGCCACAACGCTTTTGATGATCGGCATGATGGCAAACGCGGCTCGGCACGAACCCGAGGCGGTTGCCGCGCTCCGAGCCGGGCGCGACGACCGGATGAACCGCATTCTGCGGCTGCCGCTGCCGGAGCCCTACGCGCCGACCCGGGTCGAGGCTTTACGCGACCGGCTGCGGGACCGACCGCGACCGGCCAAGCCACAGCGCCCGGCGAAGCGGGCCTCTCGGTCTGGCGGAAACGGCCGTGCCGGGGGGAGGCATCATGGAGGCGAAAAGCGGTACACCGGCCAACGTCGCGCAAGCACTGGGCATGGCCGTGCCAAGGGCCGCGTACTGGAAGGTCAGCGCAACGGGTGAACGACTCGGTCACGGGATCATCGGCCACCGGGCCGACCGGGTGTTCCTCGTTGTCGGTGGTACTCGCGGGCGGCGGGACGGCCGGGCACGTTGAGCCGGCGATGGCCGTCGCCGATGCCCTGGTCGGGCTGGATCCACACGTCCGAATCACCGCGCTGGGCACTGCGCGGGGTCTGGAGACCACGCTGGTACCCGAGCGCGGCTACCAGCTCGAGCTGATCACCCCGGTACCGCTGCCCCGCAAGCCCACCGGTGATTTGGTCCGCCTTCCGGTGCGGGTGCTGCGGGCGGTTCGGCAGACCCGGGCGGTGCTGGACAAAGTGGACGCCGACGTGGTGATCGGGTTCGGCGGCTATGTATCGCTGCCCGCGTATCTGGCCGCCCGGGGCAGGTCCCGGCGCCGCCGGCGGGTGCCGGTGGTGATTCACGAAGCCAACGCCAGCGCCGGGCTGGCCAACCGGGTCGGCGCCCGCAGCGCCCACCGCGTGCTTTCTGCGGTCCCCGACCCCGGCCTGCGGCACGCCGAAGTCGTCGGCGTGCCGGTTCGGGAAGCGATCACCTCGCTGGACCGTGCCGAACTGCGGTCGACGGCGCGCGCGCATTTCGGCTTCGCCGACGACGACCGGGTGTTGCTGGTGTTCGGCGGCTCGCAGGGGGCCGCGTCCATCAACCGGGCGGTCGCCGCGGCCGCCGGCGATCTGGCGGCTGCCGGCGTAGCGGTGCTGCACGCGCACGGCGCCAAGAACACCATCGAACTGCGCGCCCCGGAGCCCGGTGACCCGGCATACGTCGCGGTGCCCTACCTGAGCCGGATGGATCTGGCTTACGCCGCCGCCGATCTGGCGATCTGCCGGTCGGGCGCGATGACGGTGGCCGAGGTGACGGCCGTCGGACTGCCCGCGGTGTATGTGCCGCTGCCGATCGGCAACGGCGAGCAGCGGCTCAACGCGTTACCGGTGGTCAATGCCGGTGGCGGCATGCTGATCGACGATGCCGATCTGACCCCGGGCGTGATCGCCGCGCAGGTGGCCGGGTTGCTCAATGACGCGTCGCGATTGGCGGCGATGACGACGGCAGCGGCGCTGGTCGGTCATCCGGACGCGGCGAAGCAGGTGGCCCGCGTCGCGCTGGACGTGGCGCGCGCGGGGAGAACGCGACGATGACGCCGTCCCTGCCCCCGGAACTGCAGCGGGTGCACATGGTCGGCATCGGGGGAGCGGGCATGTCGGGCATCGCGCGCATCCTGCTGGACCGGGGCGGGCTGGTTTCGGGTTCCGACGCCAAGGAATCACGCGGCGTCCGCGCGCTGCGGGCGCGCGGCGCGCTGATCCGGATCGGCCACGACGCCTCGTCGCTGGATCTGCTGCCGGGCGGAGCGACCGCCGTCATCACCACCCATGCCGCGATCCCGAAGACCAACCCCGAACTCGTCGAGGCCCGCCGTCGCGGCATCCCGGTGCTGCTCCGGCCCGGGGTACTTGCCAAGCTGATGGACGGACGGACCACGCTGATGGTCACTGGCACGCACGGCAAGACGACGACGACGTCGATGCTGATCGTGGCCCTGCAGCATTGTGGGCGGGACCCGTCCTTCGCCGTCGGAGGCGAGATGGGCGAGGCCGGCACCAACGCCCACCACGGCAGCGGCGACTGCTTCGTCGCCGAGGCCGACGAGAGCGATGGCTCGCTGCTGGAATACACCCCGAATGTCGCGGTGGTCACCAACATCGAGTCCGACCATCTCGACTTCTTCGGTAGTCCCGATGCCTACACCGCGGTCTTCGATTCGTTCGCGGAGCGCATCGTTCCGGGCGGTGCGCTGGTGGTCTGCACCGACGACGCGGGTGCGGCGGCGTTGGCGGAACGCGTTGCGGCGCTGGGGATCCGGGTGCTGCGGTACGGCTCGTCGTACGACGGCCCGGATCACAAGCTGGCCGGGACGCTGTTGTCCTGGGAGCAACAGGGAACCGAGGCGGTCGCGCACGTCAAGGTCGACGGCGAGATCCATCCGTGGGTGATGCGACTGTCGGTGCCGGGCCGGCATATGGCGCTGAACGCGCTCGGCGCGCTGCTGGCCGCCATCGAGATCGGCGCCCCGGCCGAGTGCGTGCTCGACGGGCTCGCCGGTTTCGAGGGGGTCCGCCGCCGCTTCGAACTGATCGGCGCCGCGGCCGGCGTGCGGGTTTTCGACGACTACGCCCACCACCCGACCGAGGTCAGTGCCACGCTGGAGGCGGTGCGCACGCTGCTGGAGCAGACCGGTACCGGCCGCTCGCTAGTGGTGTTCCAGCCGCATTTGTATTCGCGGACAAAAGCTTTCGCCGCTGAGTTCGGTCAGGCGCTCGACGGGGCCGATCAAGTCTTCGTGCTCGATGTCTACGGTGCACGCGAACAGCCCATCCCCGGCGTGAGCGGGGCGAGCGTCGCCGAGCACGTCAGCGTCCCGGGGCAGTACCTGCCTGATTTCTCCTCGGTGGCCGAGGTGGTGGGCGCGGCTGCCGCCCCCGGAGATGTCGTCGTCACCATGGGCGCCGGCGATGTCACCATGCTCGCGCCGGAGATCGTCACCGCGCTGCGGTTACGGGCCAACCGCACCGCGCCGGGCCGCCCCGGGGTGTGGCAATGACCGAGCCGGGCGGGGCGCCGCCGTCCCGGCACAGCGACGACCCCGTTGGCGAAACCACGGCCACCGAGCCGATCGAAGCCGCTGCGCCGGCCGGCGACGACGACGTAGCGCAGGAGCAGAACGGGGCGCCGGACGCCGTCGAGGGGCCCCGTCGGCGGGCCCGGCGGGAACGCGCCGAACGCCGCGAGGCCCAGGCGCGCGCGGTGGCGATCGAGCAGGCCCGCCGCGAGGCGAAACGCGCGGCGCGTGGGCGTGCCGTGAGCTCGTCCAAACCCGTTGCGCGCGGCGCAATCCGGGGCCTGAAGCTGTTTCTGGTGTCGCTGCTGCTGATCGTGGCCACCGCCGCGGTGGGGCTGGTCCTCTACTTCACGCCGGCGATGTCCGCGCGCAGCATCATCATTACCGGCATCGGCGCGGTCACCCGCGATGAGGTGCTCGACGTGGCTCACGTCCGACTCGGAACGCCGCTGCTGCAGATCGACACCGATGGCGTCGCCGACCGGGTGGCGGCGATCCGCCGGGTGGCCAGCGCGCGAGTGCAACGCGATTACCCTTCGGCGCTGCGGATCATCATCGTCGAGCGAGTCCCGTTGGTGGTCAAGGATTTTCCCGATGGACCGCATCTATTCGACCGCGACGGCGTGGATTTCGCGACCGCGCCGCCACCTCCGGCCCTGCCCTACATCGACGTCGACAATCCCGGACCGACCGATCCGGCCACCAAGGCCGCGCTGGCAGTGCTGACCGCGCTGCGTCCCGAAGTCGTCGCGCAAGTGAGTCGGATCGCCGCCCCGTCGGTCGCGTCGATCTCGCTGACGCTCGCCGATGGGCGCAAGGTGATCTGGGGGACCAACGAGCGGACCGAGGAGAAGGCCCAGAAGCTGGCGGCCCTGCTGACCCAGCCCGGCCGCACCTACGACGTATCCAGCCCGGATCTGCCGACCGTCAAGTAGCCGCGTCGCTCCGCTGCACGTTGGCTGCGGCACAAACTCGCCGAAAATTCGCCAGCGACTCCTCGGCGCGCCTGCATCGATCGGGCACACGGCGGCAATACCGTTCTGTTTGCGCGAATCAACTTGACATAACTCTAACTCTTTACTTGAGGTTGAGGTTTGCCGAGCCGGTTCGCTTTAGTCAAATCCCACCAGGGAGGAACAAAGAATGATGACCCCGCCGCACAACTACTTGGCCGTCATCAAAGTCGTCGGGATAGGCGGCGGCGGTGTCAACGCCGTCAACCGCATGATCGAGCAGGGACTCAAGGGCGTCGAGTTCATCGCGATCAACACCGACGCGCAGGCGCTGTTGATGAGCGACGCCGACGTCAAGCTCGACGTCGGCCGCGACTCCACTCGAGGGCTCGGCGCCGGCGCCGACCCCGAGGTCGGCCGCAGAGCTGCCGACGACGCCAAGGACGAGATCGAAGAACTGCTGCGCGGGGCCGACATGGTCTTCGTCACCGCCGGCGAAGGCGGTGGAACCGGCACCGGGGGAGCACCGGTGGTCGCCAGCATCGCCCGCAAGCTCGGTGCGCTGACCGTCGGCGTCGTCACCCGGCCGTTCTCCTTCGAGGGCAAGCGGCGGGGCACCCAGGCAGAAATCGGCATCTCGTCGTTGCGCGAAAGCTGCGACACCCTGATCGTCATCCCCAACGACCGTCTGCTGCAGATGGGTGATGCCGAGGTCTCGCTGATGGACGCCTTCCGCAGCGCCGACGAGGTGCTGCTCAACGGGGTCCAGGGCATCACCGACCTGATCACCACCCCGGGCCTGATCAACGTCGACTTCGCCGACGTCAAGGGCATCATGTCGGGCGCGGGTACGGCGCTGATGGGTATTGGTTCGGCGCGGGGCGACGGGCGCGCGCTGAAGGCGGCCGAGATCGCGATCAACTCGCCGCTGCTGGAAGCCTCCATGGAGGGGGCCCAAGGTGTGCTGATGTCGATCGCCGGCGGCAGCGACCTGGGCTTGTTCGAGATCAACGAGGCGGCCTCGCTGGTGCAGGACGCCGCCCACCAGGACGCCAACATCATCTTCGGAACGGTCATCGACGACTCGCTCGGCGACGAAGTGCGGGTCACGGTGATCGCGGCGGGCTTCGACGCCAACGGGCCGGGCCGAAAGCCGGTCGTCAGCGACGGCGGTGCCTCGACGATCGCGGCCGGCAAACACGGCAAGGTCAGCTCCACTCTGTTCGAGCCTCCCGACGCGGTCAGCGTGTCGGTGCCGACCAACGGCGCAACCTTCGACATCGGCGGCGAGGACGACGACGTCGACGTGCCGCCGTTCATGCGGCGCTAGCCGCGCGACGATGCGGGCCGCGACACGGTGTCGGGGCGGGGCGGCCGTACTCACGCCGGATACTGGTCGGGTGAGCGTTCGCATCCGGCGGGTCAGCACCACTCGGGCCGGTGGTGTTTCGTTGCCGCCGTTCGACACCTTCAACCTGGGTGACCATGTCGGCGACGACCCGGTCGCCGTCGCGGCGAACCGGGCCCGGCTGGCCGGCGCCATCGGTCTTGGCCCCGACCGGGTGGTGTGGATGAACCAAGTTCACAGTGACAACGTGGAAGTGGTCGACGGTCCACGCGACACCGCGTTCGACAACACCGACGGGTTGGTGACCCGCACGCCGCGGCTGGCGCTGGCGGTGGTGACCGCCGATTGCGTTCCGGTGCTGCTGGCCGATGCGCGGGCAGGCGTTGTCGCGGCTGTGCACGCCGGCCGGGTCGGAGCTCGCGACGGCGTGGTCGCCCGAGCGGTCGAGGCCATGTTGTCGGTCGGCGCGCACGAGTCGGACATCTCGGTGCTGCTCGGCCCCGCGGTCAGTGGCCGCAACTACGAAGTTCCCGCGGCGATGGCCGACGAGGTGGAGTCGGCGCTGCCGGGCAGTCGCACCACCACGTCGGCGGGCACGCCGGGGCTGGACCTTCGTGCCGGAATCGCTTGCCAGCTCAAGACTTTGGGTGTGAATGCCATCGATGTCGACCCGCGGTGCACGGTCGACGACGTCAACCTGTTCAGCCATCGCCGTGGCGCCCCGACCGGGCGGCTGGCCTCGGTGGTGTGGATGCAATGAGCACAGTGGCGGTAAACCGCTCAGCTCGACCGGAGCGGGAATTGGAATTGGCCGATTCTTTGGCGGCGTTGCGATCGCGGCTTGCGGAAGCCGCCGAAGGGGCGGACCGCAAACTCGATGAAATTCAACTCCTGCCTATTACCAAATTCTTTCCGGCAACCGATGTGGCGATTTTGTCGCGATTGGGATGTGCCGCGTTCGGTGAATCCCGCGACCAGGAAGCGGCGGCAAAGGTGGAAGAAGTCGCTCGGTTGCTGGACGGTCGGTCGGGGGACGGCCCGGCAGCCGGGGGCCCGCAGTGGCACATGGTCGGCACGATTCAGCGCAACAAGGCCCGGTCGCTGGCCGGCTGGGCGCATACCGCCCACTCGGTCAGCAGCACCCGGGTGGTGGCGGCCCTCGACCGGGCCGTGGCCGGTGCGCTGAGCGAGGGCCGGCGGAAAAGTCCATTGCGGGTCTACGTCCAGATCAGCCTCGACGGTGACGTGTCCCGCGGTGGTGTCGACCTCTCCGAGACCGGGGCCGTCGACGAAATCTGTGCGCAGATCGATGCCGCGGAGTCCCTGGAACTGGTTGGTCTGATGGGGATCCCGCCGCTGGACTGGGAGCCGGACCGGGCGTTCGCTCTCTTGCAGGCAGAACACCACCGGGTGCGCCGGGCGCATCCGGCCGCCGCGGGGTTGTCGGCGGGAATGTCGGACGACCTCGAGATTGCGGTCAAACATGGTTCGACGTGTGTGCGTGTCGGTACCGCGTTATTAGGTCAACGACCGCTACCGTCACCGACAGTAGTCACTCCAGTCACATCTTCATCACAGACACCCCGATCCCCAAATCCTAAGTCCCCAGAGCTGTAGAAGGGTCAAGCGATGAGCACACTGCACAAGGTCAAGGCCTACTTCGGTATGGCTCCGATGGAGGATTACGACGACGAGTACTACGACGACCACGCGCCGGCCCGCAGCGGCTACCCGCGGCAGCGGTTCGGCGACGAGGGGTATGGCCGCTACGAGGGGCGCGAGTACGACGACCCGCGTAGCGAGTCCGCCGAGTACGGATCCGGCAGCTACCGCGGCGGCTACGCCGACGAACCCCGCTTCCGCGGACCCGATTACGACCGCCCCGACGTCGGCCGCGCGCGCTTCGGCTCATTGCGCGGCGCCACCCGCGGCGCGCTGGCGATGGACCCGCGCCGGATGGCGATGATGTTCGACGAGAGCAGCCCGCTGTCCAAGATCACCACGCTGCGGCCCAAGGACTACGGCGAGGCCCGCACCATCGGCGAGCGGTTCCGCGACGGCACCCCGGTGATCATGGACCTGGTGTCGATGGACAATGCCGACGCCAAGCGGCTGGTCGACTTCGCTGCGGGGCTGGCATTCGCGCTGCGTGGTTCATTCGACAAGGTCGCCACCAAAGTGTTCTTGCTCTCACCGGCCGACGTCGATGTCTCGCCCGAAGAACGCCGGCGCATCGCCGAGACCGGCTTTTACGCCTACCAGTAGCCGCCGGGCGGGTCAGCGTCTGACCCGGTAGGCTGACATCTGGCCACAGCTGGGGCTGTCGCCACGGTCGCATTTTCATAACTAAGGTCGGGCTCTAGTTGACGTCGTTCGTACACATCGTTGGCTATGCGCTCTTCGTTTTTTGGCTACTGCTGATCGCGCGGGTCGTCATCGAGTTCATCCGATCATTCAGCCGCGACTGGCATCCGCGGGGTTCCACCGTGGTGATTCTGGAGGTCGTCCTGTCGGTCACCGATCCGCCGGTAAATCTGCTGCGACGGCTGATCCCGCAGCTCACCGTCGGTGCCGTGCGCTTCGACCTGTCGATCATGGTGCTGCTGCTGCTCGCGTTCATCGGCATGACGTGGGCTATCGACTACGGGCGCTGAGGGGTGCTTGACCGAGTGCGGCAGTTTGCCACGGCCGGCATTCGGTTCTCCTTAGGCACCGATTTCGCACTTCTTAAACTGTGAAATTCGATCTTATTTATCGATCGATTCGGCTACCGCCGGGTCTGGTGTGACAGGATGGGCCGCAGTTGCAGTATGGCTACGACATCGTTCATCCCGTCCTACACTTTCCTTGACGGTTTGACTGTCCACACTCAAGGGGGCTAAGAATGCCGCTGACACCCGCAGACGTCCACAATGTGGCGTTCAGTAAGCCGCCCATCGGCAAGCGTGGTTATAACGAGGACGAGGTCGATGCCTTCCTCGACTTGGTCGAGAATGAGCTGACCCGGCTCATCGAGGAGAACTCCGACCTGCGTCAGCGGGTCGCCGAGCTGGACCAGGAACTGGCGGGCGCCAGGTCCGGCGGCGGCACCAGTGCTCAAGCCACCCAAGCCATTCCGCTGTACGAGCCCGAACCCGAGCCCGTCAAACCGGCGCCGCAGCCCACCCCGGCCGCCGCTCCCGCTCCGGCCGCGTCCGCGTCGCTCGGGGAAGAGCAGGCCATGAAGGCCGCGCGGGTGCTCAGCCTGGCTCAGGACACCGCCGACCGATTGACCGGCACCGCCCAGGCGGAGTCGGACAAGCTGCTGGCCGATGCCCGAGCCAGCGCCGACCAGATCGTCGGCGACGCCCGCCGCGAGGCCGAGACCACGGTCTCCGAGGCCCGCCAGCGTGCCGACGCGCTGCTGTCCGACGCGCAGACCCGTTCCGAGACGCAGCTACGCCAGGCCCAGGAGAAGGCCGATGCGCTGCAGGCCGATGCCGAGCGCAAGCATTCCGAGATCATGGGCACGATCAACCAGCAACGCACTGTGCTGGAAGGCCGGCTCGAGCAGCTGCGTACCTTCGAACGCGAATACCGCACCCGACTCAAGACCTACCTCGAGTCTCAGCTCGAGGAGCTCGGACAACGCGGGTCGGCCGCGCCGGTCGATTCCAGTGCGAGCAATGACGCCGCGGGGTTCAACCAGTTCAATCGGGGTACTAACTAGGTCGGTTGGGGATACCGGCAGCACCGGTAGGTATCCTGCACATTTGGCCGTATCGCCCCGTCGCCTGGAGGTTGTTGCCCGATGCTGATTGTCGCGCTGGTGTTAGCGGTGATCGGCCTTGCCGCGCTCGTTTTCGCGGTGATCACCAGCAATGAGTTGGTTGCGTGGGTGTGCATCGGCGCCAGTGTGCTGGGCGTGGTGCTGTTGATTGTCGACGCGCTGCAGGAGCGGCAGCGACGCGAGGCCGGTCCGGCAACCCACGACGCTGGTTCTGCGGAGCACCCGGAGTCACCCGATGACCAGGTTGCCGACTACCCGGCGGACGTGCCCGACGAGGACGACGACGCGTCCCCGCGCGCGGACACCGGCAGCGCCGACGACCACAAAAACTCCTAAGAACCAGGTCGGGTCGCCAGCAACTCGCGTACCTCGTCATCGCTGACCTGATGGAAGTCGACGAAAACCTGCCCTACTGCCTCGAAGTCGTCCGGCATGGCCGCACACACCACGGCGTCTGCCTCCTGGGCCAGTAACTGGCACACCGACGGCGGTCCCACCGGGACCGCGACGACGATCGAGTCTGGGCCGGCGTCCCGCAGTGCGCGCACCGCCGCCAGAATGCTCGCGCCGGTGGCGATCCCGTCGTCAACGACAATGACGGTCCTGCCGCGCGGGTCGGCGACCGGCCGGCCGCCCCGGTAAATGTGCTCGCGGCGGTTGAGTTCGACGGTTTCGCGGTCGACCACAGTGCGCACCTGATCATCGGTGATATGCAGGCTCGACACCACGTTGTCGTTCATCACCACGCCGCCGCCGCTGGCCAGTGCGCCCATCGCCAGCTCGGGCCATTGGGGCACGCCCAGCTTGCGGACCAGGAAGACATCCAGCTCTGCGCCCAGCGCGGCGGCGACTTCCCAACCGACCGGTACGCCGCCGCGGGCCAGCCCGAGGACCAGCAGCCCGGCTTTACCGCGGTACGACGCCAGTTCGTCAGCCAGTACGCGACCGGCTTCCCGGCGGTCGCTGAAGGTGCGTCGCGGTGGCCGCCGCAGAAAGCCGCTGGGTCGGTCCATGGGTCGTGCTCGCCATTGCCTGTCGTAGGTGCTGGATCGCAGCTTACGGTCGGTGTCGTCGCGCCGAGCCCACTTGCGATCCTCAGGCAGGCTTCCCGCCCCGACGCCCGCGGAAACCGCGAAGTATGGGACGCAGCTTGCTCATTTGGGTGTCCGAGGGGGGACTTGAACCCCCACGCCCATTAGTAGGGCACTAGCACCTCAAGCTAGCGCGTCTGCCATTCCGCCACTCGGACTCAAGACCAGTCAATTGGCAGCTAAGGCTATCGGATGGGCCTGCCCGCACCCAAACCTGCCCGGCGACAAGCGCGCCGCGCCACGGTTTCGGCGCCGGTGGTAGGAAAGGTGATTGTGACGGTCCCTGCCGAGACTCCCATCGACGACGTCGTCGACGTCGTCAGCAGGCTGATCCGATTCGATACCACCAACACCGGCGAGCTCGAAACCACCAAGGGCGAGGCCGAATGCGCCCAATGGGTTGCCGCTCAGCTCGAGGACGTCGGCTATCAAGTCGAATACCTGGAGTCCGGCGCGCCCGGGCGGGGCAACGTGTTCGCCCGCTTGAAAGGCGCGGACAGTTCGCGCGGGGCGCTGCTGATCCATGGGCACCTCGACGTGGTGCCCGCCGAGCCGGCCGAGTGGAGCGTGCATCCTTTCTCCGGCGCGATCGAGGACGGCTATCTCTGGGGCCGCGGCGCGGTCGACATGAAGGACATGGTCGGCATGATGATCGTCTTGGCCCGGCAATTCCGGCGGGCCGGCATCGTCCCGCCGCGCGATCTGGTGTTCGCCTTCGTCGCCGATGAGGAGAACGGCGGCAAGTACGGGTCGCAGTGGCTGGTAGACAATCGGCCGGACCTGTTCGAGGGCATCACCGAGGCGGTCGGCGAGGTCGGCGGGTTCTCGCTGACGGTGCCGCGCCGCGACGGTGGTGAGCGGCGGCTCTATCTGATCGAGACCGCGGAGAAGAGCATGCACTGGCTGCGGTTGACCGCCCGCGGTCGACCGGGGCACGGCTCGATGGTCCATGACCACAACGCGGTCACCGCGCTCGCCGAGGCGGTGGCGCGGCTGGGCCGCCACCGCTTCCCGTTGGTGCCGACCGACAGCGTCGTGCAGTTCCTGACAGCCGTCGGCGAAGAAACCGGGTTCACTTTCGACACTGATTCGCCCGACTTGGACGGGGCCGTCGAGAAACTCGGGCCGATCGCCCGCATCGTGAAGGCCACGTTGCGCGATACCGCCAATCCCACGATGCTCAAGGCCGGTTACAAAACCAACGTGGTGCCGGCGACTGCGGAAGCGGTCGTGGACTGCCGGGTGCTTCCCGGCCGTCTGACGGCGTTCGAAGCCGAGGTCGACGAGCTGATCGGCCCCGACGTCACGCGTGAATGGATCACCACCCTGCCGTCGTATGAGACGACGTTCGACGGTGCCCTGGTCGACGCCATGAACGCGGCGCTGCTTGCCGTCGACCCTGACGCTCGGACGGTGCCGTACATGCTTTCCGGTGGTACCGATGCAAAAGCATTCGCGCGGTTGGGGATTCGCTGCTTCGGCTTCTCGCCGCTGCGGCTGCCGCCGGATTTGGATTTCGCGTCGTTGTTCCACGGCATCGATGAACGGGTACCCGTGGATGCGCTGCGGTTCGGCACCGAGGTGCTGACCCACTTCTTGACGCACTGCTAGCCGACAACACGAGAGGGATCGATCATGACCACACCGCCCGACCCGTACGCCGCGCTGCCCACGCTGCCGTCGTTTCATCTGGAGTCGACGTCGATTGCCGACGGCCAACCGCTGGCGACGGCGCAAGTCAGCGGCATCATGGGCGCCGGTGGTGAGGACGTCAGCCCGCAACTGTCGTGGTCGGGATTCCCCGACGGGACACGCAGTTTCGCGGTGACCGTCTACGACCCGGATGCGCCGACGGCGTCCGGCTTCTGGCACTGGGCGGTGGCCAACCTGCCCGCGTCGGTCACCGAGTTGCCCGCCGGCGCCGGCGACGGCAGCAATCTGCCGGGCGACGCCGTGACTCTCGTCAACGACGCCGGCGCGCGTCGTTACATCGGGGCGGCGCCGCCGCCGGGCCACGGGCCGCACCGCTACTACGTCGCCGTGCATGCCGTCGACGTCGACAAGCTCGACCTGGCCGAGGATGCCAGCCCGGCATTCTTGGGCTTCAACCTCTTTCAGCACGCGATCGCGCGAGCGGTGATCCAGGCAACCTACGAGCAGAAGTAAATCGGCTAGCGGGACGCCGAACCGACCGCCTCGCTCAACGAGCTGAACCCGCCGTCGTGCAGGCGGGCGGCGAGGCCGTCGTGAATGTGCTTGGCCCACAAGCCTCCGCCGTAGATGAACCCGGTGTAGCCCTGCAGTAGCGAGGCTCCCGCGGTTATCCGTTCCCAGGCGTCGTCGACGGTCTCGATGCCACCGACGCTGATCAGCGCCAGCCGGTCACCGACCCGACCGTAGAGCCGCCGCAGCACCTCGCCGGCCCGACGCGTCAGCGGTCGCCCCGAGATGCCGCCGCTGCCGAGTCGCTCGACGCCGGGTGTGCGCAGCCCTGCGCGCGACACCGTGGTGTTGGTGGCGACGATGCCGGCCAGTCCGAGTTCGACTGCCAGGTCGGCGATGCCGTCGATGTCGGAGTCGGCCAGGTCGGGTGCGATCTTGACCAACACCGGTGTCGAGGTCTCGGCCAGAACGGCGGACAGGATGGCTCGCAGCGGCTCGACCGTCTGCAGATCTCGGAGCCCGGGGGTGTTCGGCGAGCTGACGTTGACCACCAGGTATGCGGCTTGCGGCCCGACCAGTCGGGCACTGGCGCGATAGTCGTCGGCGACGTCCTCGGGTGCGGTGGTTTTGGTTTTGCCGATGTTGACCCCGATCGGTACGTCGGGACGGTGCCGGGCCAGCCTGGCGGCCAGCGCGGCCGCGCCGTGGTTGTTGAAACCCATCCGGTTGAGCAGGGCGCGGTCGGCGGGCAGCCGGAAAAGTCGCGGCGCCGGGTTGCCCGGCTGGGCGTGGGCGGTGACGGTACCGACCTCGGCGTAGCCGAAACCCATTGCGCCCCAAGCGTTCAGCCCGGCGCCGTCCTTGTCGAACCCGGCGGCCAGGCCCAGCGGCCCGGGGAAGTGCACGCCGAATACCGTGCTGGCCAGCGCCGGGTCGATCGGCGCGAGCCGACGGCTCAGTTGCCGCCGGACCGGTGCGGCGGCCGTGGCGCCGCGCAACCCGGCGAACACCAGGCCGTGGATGCGTTCGGCGGGCACCAGGAACAGCAACCGGCGCAACGCGGCGTACATCGCGGGATTCTCGTCAAGCGGCCGGCGCACCGTCACAGGTCCAGCGGATCGGGCCGCGTGCTGTCCGCACGGTCTGCACGAGACTTCTTGCGGCGCAGCAACACTCGCCTGCTTCCGTCGGTGTAGAGACGTACCCGGGTCAACTCCCAGCCGCGGTACTCCGCTTCGATGGACAGTCGAGTCGAGGCGCTGAGCCGCGTCACGTCGGGCGGAAGACGCAACGGCGCCCACTCGTACTCGTCGGACAACTCGGTGTCCCAGCCCGTCGGCAACCTGCCGTGCCGCGCCGCCGTCAACGCGGGCCCGTCGCCGCGTGTTCGATGACCTGAACCCCTCCGCCGGCGCCGGAAACCACATACAAGGTGCCCGCAGCATCATCGAACGCCAGCGTGTTGGGTTGCCGCACCGTTGGGTACCGTGCCTTTTCCAGTGGTATTCCGGTCGATAGATCGTAACCAATGACGATATTCGCCGCCGTCTGCGAAACCCAGGCCAACCCCCGCGATCCGACTACGCCGTACGGCGAATCTGCGACCGGGTACGCCTGACGCAGAATGAGCGGGTCCACTCCGAAAGCCAACAGTTGACCGCCCCGGGTGTCGGCGACCAACAATCGGCCCGCCGGATCGGCCATCATCGTGGTCGCGCCCTGACCTGCGCGCAGCGACTGCCCGACCTTGCCGTCGGCGCCCACTGTGGTGACCGAGGTCCGTCCGCGGTCCAACACGGCGACGGTATTGCCTTGTGCGGCAAGCGAATCGATGTGGGTATGGACTCTTATCCGGTTATCGTCGAGTGCGCCGGGCGACAGGGTGTACAGCGTGCCGTCGGCGGTGCCGAGCACCACCGTGCCGTCGGAGCGGCGGGTGATCGCGGTGAAGTCCACGTTTTCTGCGTCGCGGACACCGACCCGCATCACGGTCCCGGCCGACAGATCGACCACGAAGTAGCCGCCGCGGGTGGACAGATAGGCGGTGCCGCCGTTGTCGCCGGCCAGCCCGGACACCGGCGCGGACAACGCAATATCGCGCTGAGATGTTTGCTGGGCCCCCAACAGTGTGACGCTCGCGGGCGCCGCGGAGGCGGGCCCGGGTGCGACGATCACCAGTTGCGCGGTGCGGCCGTCGAAGATCGCTGTTTGCGTTCGACCGCCCAGCGGATGAACGACGCCGGCCGGATCCTGGGATAACGGCGGGGATTGCGCCGGCTGCGCCGGCGCGATGCTGAGCGAGGTTTCGTCGAGGGTTTTACCCGAACATCCGGCCGCAAGGAGCAGCGAAAGCAGCAGGCCAGTGGCCTGTAGACCAGTCTGGCTCCGACCGTGTTTGCGGTGTGCGGGCACAGGGTAACTCTCAGGTGATCGGAGGGTTAGACGGTATAGAGGGATGGTCGGATTGAGGTTCGATCCTAAAGAATATTGTCAGGTATCGCTCGGGTCGGTCGGGGTTGCCCGAGACAGACGGCGAGGTATGGTCGCGCTATGAGCGTTGCCGAAAACGGCCAATTCTCAGACCGAGAGTTTGCTATCGAGGATATGTGGCTAGGTGTCTTCTGCACCAAGGTCTTGGCCAGCGGATTCGGGCAAGTAGGCGACGGCCGAAGTTTCGCGTTCCGCATCGAAGGCCAGAAGCTGCTGGTGGAGGTGTACCGGCCCCGGCTCAGTGGGCCCGTTCCGCAGCCCGAAGACGTCGTTGCCACCGTCCGGCGCAACGTCGTCGACGTCGACATCACCGACGAGCGCAGCCTGGGTGCGGCCGTGCGCGACGCGGTTGCCCTCGCCGAAGCTTCCAGATAGATCCCGCCGCGGGGCTGTTTGGCGTAGCCGCCGCGCACACCCGGTACGGTCGTCGTCGTGAATGCGGTGCCGGCGATGTCGTGGTGGCAGGTCGGCGTATTGGCCGTCGTGCAGGGGCTGACCGAATTCCTGCCGGTTTCCTCGTCGGGCCACCTGGCGATCGTGTCCCGCGTCTTCTTCGCCGCGGACGCCGGCGCGTCGTTTACTGCCGTAACGCAATTGGGCACCGAGGTGGCCGTGCTGGTCTACTTCGCCCGCGACATCGTTCGGATCGTCACAGCCTGGTTCAGCGGCCTTCGTGCCGCCACGCATCGCACCGCCGATTACCGGCTGGGTTGGTACGTGATCATCGGCACCATCCCGATCTGCGTGCTCGGCCTGTTCTTCAAGGACGAGATCCGCTCGGGCGCACGCAATCTCTGGGTGATTGCGACGGCTTTGGTGGTGTTTTCGGCGGTGATCGCCCTGGCCGAGCGCATCGGGCGGCAAAATCGCCGCGTCGAGCAACTGACCTGGTGCGACGCCGTTGTCGTCGGCCTCGCTCAGACGCTGGCACTGGTACCCGGGGTCTCCCGATCGGGTGCCACCATCAGCGCCGGCCTCTTCCTCGGTCTCGAGCGTGAGCTGGCCGCCCGGTTCGGGTTCCTGCTGGCCATTCCGGCCGTTTTCGCCTCGGGGCTGTTCTCGCTGCCGGACGCCTTCCATCCGGTGCGGGAGGGGATGAGCGCGACCGGCCCGCAACTGCTGGTGGCCACCGTGATCGCGTTTGTCGTCGGCCTGGCCGCGGTCGCGTGGTTGCTGCGGTTTCTGGTGCGCCACAGCATGTATTGGTTCGTCGGCTATCGGGTGGCGGCCGGCACGGCCGTGCTGATCCTGTTGGCAACCGGGGCGGTGAGCGCGGCATGACCCGCGCCGGCGACGATGCAGAGCGCAGCGATGCTGAGGAGCGGCGCATATGACCCTGATCCTGCTGCGGCACGGCCGGTCCACTTCGAACACCGCGCACGTGTTGGCCGGGCGCTCCGAGGGCGTCGAGCTGGACGAAAAGGGCCGCCGGCAAGCCGCGGAGCTGGTCGACCGGATCGGCGATCTGCCGATCCGTGCGGTGGTGTGCTCACCTTTGCTGCGATGCCGAAGCACGGTCGAGCCGCTCGCTGCGGCATTGGGTGTCGAACCGCTCGTCGATGACCGAATCGCCGAGGTCGACTACGGCGACTGGACCGGGCGCTCCCTGAGCGATCTGGTCAAGGAGCCGCTGTGGGCGGTCGTTCAGGCCCATCCCAGCGCGGCGGTATTCCCCGGCGGCGAGGGCTTGGCCGAGGTGCAGACCCGCGCCGTCGCCGCGGTCCGAGAGCACGACGCGCGGCTGTCCGGGCAACACGGCGGCGACGTGCTGTGGCTGGCTTGCACTCACGGCGACGTCATCAAGGCGGTCGTCGCCGACGCGCTCGGTTTGCATCTGGACGGCTTCCAACGTGTCTCCGCCGACCCGGCATCGCTCAGTGTGATCCGTTACACGAAGCTTCGCCCGTTCGTGCTGCACGTCAACCACACCGGCGGGCGGCTGACGTCAGCATTGACGGCTGCTCCGGCGCCCGAGGCGGGCACCCCGGCCGGCGACGCGGTCGTCGGCGGCTCAACCGAGTGAGTTGTGGTGCGCGCGATTTACGACTCAGCTGCATCTGCCGGTATTTTGGAATTGCCATGTCTCGTGCGATCCACGTATTCCGCTCACCCGACCGATTCGTCGCCGGGACCGTTGGCCAGCCCGGAAATCGCACCTTTTATCTGCAAGCCGTGCACGACGCCCGGGTCGTGTCGGTGGTGCTGGAGAAGCAGCAAGTGGCGGTGCTCGCCGAGCGGATCGGCGCCCTGCTGGTCGAGGTCAATCGGCGGTTCGGGACGCCGGTTCCACCGGAGACCGACGAGGTTGAAGACCTCAGCCCGTTGGTCACACCGGTCGACGCGGAATTTCGGGTCGGGACCATGGGTCTGGGCTGGGATTCCGAGGCGCAAACCGTGGTCGTCGAATTGCTGGCCGTCAGCGAAACCGAGTTCGACGCTTCGGTGGTGCTCGACGACACCGACGAGGGTCCCGATGCCGTGCGGGTGTTTCTGACGCCGGAGTCGGCGCGCGAGTTCGCCAGCCGGTCCAATGCCGTCATCTCCGCGGGCCGCCCGCCGTGCCCGTTGTGCGACGAACCGCTGGACTCCGAGGGACACATCTGTGCGCGGACGAACGGCTACCGGCGCAGCGCGCTGCTCGGGCCGGACGATGACGCAGAGGCCTGACGATCGCGAGGTCTTGCGCACCGGAGAGCTGACGGTCCTGGGACGCATTCGCTCCGCGAGCAATGCCACCTTTCTGTGCGAATCGACGCTGGACGATCACACCGTGCACTGCGTGTACAAGCCGGTGGCCGGCGAACAGCCGCTGTGGGACTTTCCCGACGGCACGCTGGCCGGTCGCGAAATCGGCGCGTATCTGGTCTCGGCGCACTTGGGCTGGAACATTGTGCCCTACACCATCATTCGCCACGGGCCCGCCGGTCCGGGGATGTTACAGCTGTGGGTAGACCAGCCCGGCGACACGCCTGATTCAGACCCCGGGCCGGGGCTGGATCTGGTCGACCTGGTTCCCGCCGACCGCTGCCCGCGCGGGTATCTACCGGTGTTGCGCGCGTATGACTATGCCGGCGATCCGGTCTCGCTTGTGCACGCCGACGACGTTCGACTCTGGCGGATGGCGGTTTTCGACGTGCTGATCAACAACGCCGATCGCAAGGGCGGCCACGTGCTGCGCGGCCTCGACGGCGATGTCTACGGCGTCGATCACGGGGTTTGCCTGCACGTGCAGGACAAGCTGCGCACGGTGCTGTGGGGATGGGCCGGCAAGGCGGTCGATGACAAGACGTTGGAGAAGGTGGCCTGCCTGGTCGACGCGCTGGCCGATTCGCTCGGGGAAGCGCTGGCCGACCACATCACCAGTGCCGAGATCGCCGCGCTGCGCCTGCGGGCCCGCGCCCTGCTGAACAATCCGGTGATGCCGGGCCCGGACCGGCATCGCCCAATTCCCTGGCCCGCGTTCTGAGGCGTGGCATGGCAGGCTGCAGCCGTCGGTGATACTGGACCGGTGAATCCCCAGCCCCTCAGCGACGCCGCGCTGGCCGCCGACCTTGCCGAAGAGGCAGGAAAGCTGTTGCTGGCGGTGCGCGATCGGGTGGGTTTCGACCACCCGTGGCTGCTCGGCGACGAGGGCGACAGCCAGGCCAATGCGTTGTTGCTCAGGCGACTGCAGGCCGAGCGCCCGGGCGACGCGGTGCTCAGCGAAGAGGCCTACGACGACTTGAACCGATTGCGGGCCGACCGGGTGTGGATCGTCGACCCGCTGGACGGAACACGCGAATTCTCTTGGGAGGGAAGAGAAGACTGGGCGGTGCATGTGGCGCTGTGGCAGCGCCACGGTGGTCCCAACGGGGCGATCACCGACGCGGCCGTCGCCTTGCCGGCGATGGGGCAGTTGCATCGCAGCGACACCGTCAGCGCGCCCACCACAGCACATTCCGGGCCGATCCGGATCACGGCAAGCTCCAATCGGCCGCCCGCCGTGCTGTATCACCTGGCTCGCCGGCTCGACGTGGAATTCGTCCGGATCGGCTCGGCCGGAGCCAAAGCGATGTCGGTGATTCGCGGCGACGCCGACGCCTACATCCACGCGGGCGGGCAGTGGGAGTGGGACTCGGCCGCCCCGGCCGGCGTGATTTTGGCGGCCGGCATGCACGCCTCGCGGCTGGACGGCTCGGAGATGATCTACAACCGCCCCGACCCGTACCTGCCCGATTTCCTGATGTGCCGCACCGAACTCGCGGATCTGTTGCTGGGCGCGATCCGGGTGGCGAGCTAGCGAGGCTTTAAAGTCGACGGTATGCAGTCCTGGCCCTCGGCACCCTTACCAGCGCTGCCGGGACGCGGTCCGGAGCTGCGGCTCTACGACAGCTCCGATCGCCAGGTGCGCCCGGTGGCGGCCGGGCCGACCGCCACCATGTACGTCTGCGGAATCACCCCTTACGACTCCACCCACCTCGGCCACGCCGCCACCTATCTGGCGTTCGACCTCATCCACCGGGTGTGGTTGGACCTCGGACACGACGTGCACTACGTCCAGAACGTCACCGACGTCGACGATCCACTGTTCGAGCGGGCCAACCGCGACGGGGTGGACTGGCGCGACCTCGCGGCCCGCGAGGTCGCGCTGTATCGCGACGACATGGCCGCATTGCGGGTGCTGCCGCCGCGCGAGTACGTCGCGGCAACCGAGGCGGTGGCCGAGGTCATCGAGCTGGTGGAGAAGATGCTGGCCTCGGGGGCCGCTTACGTCGTCGGCCAGGACGGCCAGCAAGCCCCCTTCCCCGAGGTGTACTTCCGTGCCGACGCCACGCTGCAATTCGGCTACGAATCCGGCTACGACCGCGACACCATGCTGACGCTGTTCGCCGAACGTGGTGGCGACCCGGACCGGTCCGGCAAAACCGACCAGCTCGACGCGTTGCTGTGGCGCGCGGCGCGACCCGAAGAGCCGAGCTGGCCTTCGCCGTTCGGCCCGGGCCGGCCGGGTTGGCACGTCGAGTGTGCGGCGATCGCGCTCAGCCGCATCGGCAGCGGCCTGGACATCCAGGGCGGCGGCAGCGATCTGATCTTTCCGCACCACGAGTTCACCGCCGCGCACGCCGAATCTGTCACCGGTGAAAGACGTTTCGCCGGGCACTACGTGCACGCGGGAATGATCGGCTGGGACGGGCACAAAATGTCCAAGAGCCGCGGCAACTTGGTCCTGGTATCCGGGTTGCGTGCCGAGGGCGTCGAACCGGCAGCCATCCGGCTGGGGCTGCTGGCCGGGCACTATCGGGTCGATCGCAACTGGGGGCCCCAGGTGCTGGAGGACGCCAACACCCGGCTGCAACGGTGGCGGGCCGCGACCGCGCTTGCCGCCGGGCCGGACGCCGCCGACGTGATCGCCCAGGTGCGCCGCTATCTCGCCGACGACCTCGATACGCCCAAAGCGCTTGCCGCCCTGGATGGTTGGACTACCGATGCGCTGGAATACGGCGGTCACGACACCGACGCCCCGCGGCAGGTGACCGCGGCGGTGGATGCGCTGCTGGGAGTGGAACTGTCTTCACCGCGGCGATAAGAGGTAGGTTGCGGCCATGACGTCAGTTGACTCGCAAGTCGTATTCATCACCGGTGGCGGCCAGGGAATCGGTGCCGAGGTGGCCCGCCGATTGCACGCCAAGGGCGCCAAGCTGGTCCTCACCGATCTGGACGAGACGGCGCTGGCGGCCAGGGCCGCCGAGCTGGGCGGCCACGAGCACGTTCTGACCGTGGTTGCCGACGTCCGCGATCTCGCCGCCATGCAGGCCGCAGCCGACCAGGCCGTCGAGAAGTTCGGTGGCATCGACACCGTCGTCGCCAATGCCGGCATCGCCAGCTACGGCTCGGTCCTGAACGTCGACCCCGACGCGGTCAAGCGGTTGCTCGACGTCAACCTGCTGGGCGTTTTTCACACCGTGCGCGCCGCGTTGCCGTCGATCATCGAACGCCGCGGCTACGTGTTGGTCGTCTCCTCGCTGGCCGCGTTCACGGCGGCGCCGGGGATGGCGCCCTACGACATGTCCAAGGCCGGCAACGAGCATCTCGCGCACGCACTGCGGCTCGAGGTCGCCCACCTCGGCGTCGCCGTCGGGTCGGCGCACATGTCCTGGATCGACACCGCGCTGGTCCGCGACACCCAAAAAGACCTGCCCGTGTTCCGCGAGCAGTTGGCGAAGTTCCCGTGGCCGTTGAACAAGACCACCTCGGTGGACAAGTGCGCCGCGGCGTTCGTCGACGGCATCGAGCACCGCAAGAAGCGGGTGTACTGCCCGGGCTGGGTGAGTGTTTTCCGCTGGTTGAAGCCGTTCCTGTCGACCCGGTTCGGCGAGGGCCCGATCCTCAAGACCGCCGGCGGGCAGGTGGCCCAGATGGACGCCGAGGTGGCCGCGCTCGGCCGGTCCATCAGCGCCCACACCCAGCAGCTGGAGAAGTCCTAGGTTTGATGGCGGCGACCCGCTGCACTCGGCTGTGCCGAGTTTGCGATCGCCGCTAGCGCCCGAAGCCCGGCCGGCGGCGACGCAGATAGCGCTCGAATTCGGCGGCCAACGCGTCGCCGTCGATCTTGCCCAGCACCTCGGTCATGTCGACCTCGGCATCGCCGCGTTCCTCCAACGACTGCACGTACTCCGCGATCTCGTCGTCGTCGGTGGTCATCTCGGTGACCGCCTGCTCCCACTCCTCGGCCTGGGCCGGCAGGTCGGCCAGCGGCACCTCGATGTCGAGGACGTCCTCGACGCGGCGCAGCAGCGCGACGGTCGCTTTCGGATTCGGCGGCTGGGAGACGTAATGCGGCACTGCCGCCCAGAACGTGACAGCCGGTATGCCCGCTGCCACGCAGGCGTCCTGGAACACCCCGGCGATGCCGGTCGGGCCTTCGTAACGGGTTTCCTGCAGCCCGAACCGCTGCGCCGACTCGGCCGAGTAGGCCGCCCCGGAGACCGGCACCGGCCGGGTGTGCGGCGTGTCGGCCAGCAGCGCGCCCAGGATCACCACGGTGTCGACGTTGAGCTTGTCGGCGACGGCCAGCAGCTCGGCGCAGAATGTGCGCCACCGCATGTTCGGCTCCACGCCGTGCATCAGCACGATGTCGCGATCGGCACCGGGCGGGCGGCAGTGTGATATCCGCATCGACGGCCAGACCAGTTCCCGCGTGACGCCGTCGACCTGCCGGATCACCGGACGGTTCACCTGGTAGTCGTAGTACGCCTCGTCGTCGATCTCGACGATCGGATCGGCCTCCCAGATGGCGTCGAGGTGCTCGAGCGCATCGCTGGCGGCGTCACCGGCGTCATTCCAGCCCTCGAACGCAGCCACGACGATGGTGTTGTGCAGTTCGGGGAGCGAAGGGCTGACATCCGCGGAGGTCACGCAATCAGGGTACGGCCTGACCTAGGTCGCGGCGCGCACAGCAGCAGCGATTTTCCATAGACCGGCTATGCTTGTTCCGATGACTGCGCCCAACCGGGTCGGGTCGAGCTGGGCGTCCAGACGTCGGGTGACGACGTAGACTTTTCTGGTCGAGAGGCGTTGCAACGGTTCTCCGGTTCCTGCCGGTATCCGCCACGCTCGGCAGAGTTAAGGACGCCTTCCGCTACGGAAGGAGTGCACGTGAACGCCCCTGAGCCGAACACCTTTGCGCCGAACATCCGCCCCGACTGCACCGACGAACTGACGGCTGCTCTGCGCCGGCGGATCATGGTGATCGACGGCGCGATGGGCACGGCGATCCAGCGGGACCGCCCGGACGAGGCCGGCTACCGCGGCGACCGGTTCACGGAGTGGCCAACCGCTCTTCAGGGCAACAACGACCTACTCAACCTGACGCAGCCGCAGATCATCGAGGGGATCCACCGCGAATACCTCGAGGCGGGCGCCGACATCCTGGAGACCAACACGTTCAACTCGAACGCGGTTTCGCTGTCGGACTACGACATGCACGAGCTGGGCTACGAGCTGAACTACGCCGGTGCTGCCCTGGCGCGGGCGGTCTGCGACGAGTTCAGCACCCCGGAGAAGCCCCGCTACCTGGCCGGGGCCCTGGGGCCGACGACGCGGACCGCGTCGATCTCGCCGGACGTCAACGACCCCGGAGCGCGAAACGTCTCCTACGACCAGCTGGTCAGCGCCTACCTGGAAGCGGCCAACGGTCTGGTCGACGGCGGTGCCGACCTGCTCATCATCGAGACGATCTTCGATTCGCTGAACGCCAAGGCGGCGGTGTTCGCCATCGAGACGCTGTTCGAGGACCGCGGACGCCGCTGGCCGTTGATCATCTCGGGCACCATCACCGATGCTTCCGGCCGGACGTTGTCCGGCCAGGTCACCGAAGCGTTCTGGAATGCGATCAGGCACGCGAAGCCGATCGCGGTCGGCCTCAACTGCGCGCTCGGCGCGCCGGAGATGAGGCCTTATATCGCCGAGGTGGCGCGGATCGCGGACACCTTCGTATCCTGCTACCCAAATGCCGGGCTGCCCAACGCCTTCGGCGAGTACGACGAGTCCCCGGAGGCCCAGGCCGGCTACATCGCCGAGTTCGCCGAGGCCGGTTTGGTCAACCTGGTCGGTGGTTGCTGCGGAACGGCGCCGCCGCACATCGCCGAGATCGCCAAGGTCGTCGACGGCTTGAGACCGAGAGAAGTGCCGGAAATCCCGGTGGCCACCCGGCTCTCGGGCCTGGAGCCGCTCATCATCACCGACGACTCCCTGTTCGTGAACATCGGTGAGCGCACCAACATCACCGGCTCCGCGCGGTTCCGCAACCTGATCAAGGCCGAGGACTACGACAGCGCCCTGTCGGTCGCCCTGCAGCAGGTCGAGGTCGGTGCGCAGGTCATCGACATCAACATGGACGAGGGCATGATCGACGGCGTCGCCGCGATGGACCGGTTCACCAAGCTGATCGCGGCCGAGCCGGACATCAGCCGCGTCCCGGTGATGATCGACTCCTCC
>NZ_DASXEP010000035.1:0-61218 GCF_036490025.1 Mycobacterium sp.
CCAGCGTCCATCCGCCGTTGACCGGTCGCGCCACGGTCGTCAGGCCCCCGGCGTCGGAGCCAGACCCCGGCTCGGTCAGCGCGATCGCGACGTTTTCGCGACCTTCAATCATCGCCGGCAGATAGCGCTGTTGGATCTCCTCGGTCCCGTGCATCAACTGTGAGCCGATCAGTCCGATCTGCACGGGCGCGGACGCGAGATTCACATCGCCATACGCGAGTGTTTCGGTGGCAAGCCCGAGCATCACCGGATCCTCGGCGCCGGTGCCGCCGTACTTTTCCGGGAGCCCGATTCCCAGGACGCCAAGCTCGCCGAGCTGGCGGAGGATGTCGAACGGAAACTCGGTGGACGCCGCGCGATCCCGGTAGGCCGGGAGTAGGACCTTGCGAGAGAAGTCGACAAGGGTCTTCTGAAACGCGGTCTGATCGGGACTGAACTCGAACGAAATCATGTGGGTGTCTCCCTGTACGTCTGCAGCGGCCGCTCAGCCGAGGACTGCCTTTGCTAAAGCTTGACCACTTCGGTCTGACCATTCTAATGTTATTACCGTGATGCTCATAGCGGCCTGCCCGAATTCTCGGTGCCCTCGACTGAGCGGACCCCGGTGATGGACCCCGACACGCTCTCCTACCGTGCCGCCGACGGCAGGCACCTTGTCGGCTATCGCTGGGCCGCTCGTGGCGGCCAATCGGGCGCCGGCGTCGTCGTGCTCGTCCACGGCATGGGCGAGCACCTGCGCAGGTACGACCACGTGGCCAACGCGCTCACCGCCCAGGGGTTTGCGGTGTACGGACATGACCACCGCGGACACGGCGCTTCGCTCGACCGCGACTACGGGCCGGGCCAGTTAGGACCTGACGGCTGGTCTGCGCTCCTCGATGATTTGAATCTGGTGATCGCCCAAGCGAAATCAGACCATCCTCGCTTGCCGGTCGTGATAGTCGCCCACAGCATGGGTTCGTTTGCGGCTCAACAATTTCTGCTGGATCACGGTGCCAACGTCGACGCGGTCGCCTTAACCGGAACCGCTGCCCTGGATCTTCTGGAACCGGCCTTGGATCTGTCCAGCGATCTGGACCTGTCCGCCTTCAATATCGCGTTCCAGCCGGCTCGAACGGACTTCGACTGGCTCTCTCGCGACGACTCAGTCGTCGACGCATATCTCGCAGATCCGCTGTGCGGATTCGGAATTGACGCCGCGTCGCTGAAAGACATGTTCGCCGGCGCACAGCGACTCGCCGACTCCGCCCAGGTGGCGCGCATGCCACACGATCTACCGATGTACCTGGCGGTGGGATCGAAGGATCCCGTCAACGGAGCGCTCACTCTGCTGTGGCCACTGGTGGACCGTTACCGCGCCGCCGGTCTCAGTGATGTCACCGTCCGCGTCTACGACGACGGCCGGCATGAGATCCTCAACGAAACCAACCGTGCACAAGTGATCGACGACCTTCTGCAATGGCTACACCGCGTATCGGCAGCACCAGCAGTGAGGACGAAAACATGACCGAGACCCGAGTCGACCTGCCGGCCCCCAAAGACCTTGACGCATCCAGCGCGCTGATCGTGGGCGGCACGGCGGGCATCGGGCTGGCCTCCGCCCGGGCACTGGCGGCGGCCGGCGTGCCCCGCATCGTGGTGGTCGGCCGCAACGCCGAACGCGGCGAACTCGCCGCGAAGTCGATCGCCGAATTCGGTGCAGCCACACACTTCCTCGCTGGTGACGCCCTCGATCCAGACGCAGCAATAGCCGTCGCCGCAGAGGCCGATCAAATCCTGTCGGGTATCGACATCCTGATGTGCAGCACCGCCGCGGATGTGCGGCCTGAGCTATTCATCGACATTCCGAGTGCCGACATCGGTCGCATGCTCACCGAGTTGGCGCTGCCGTCAATGCATATGGCCGGCGCGGTGCTGCCGAGCATGCGCAGCCGTCGAGGCGGCGTCATCGTGAACGTGGCATCCGACGCGGCCAAAACCGCCACACCTGGTGAAGCAGTGATCGGGGCCGCCAAAGCCGCCATCGTGATGTTTACCCGAACGATTGCGATCGAAGAAAAGCGTTACGGCATCCGCGCCAACGCGTTGACGCCCTCACTGGTTTACGGCACCGCCTCCACAGAACGCATCACCGCCGACGGGTTCAGCGGCAAACTCTTCGCCCGAGCAGCGCAGCAAGCCCAGCTCGGTGTGCCGACGGCCGACGACATCGCTGCGTTGACCGTGTTCCTGTGCAGCCCCAAGGCGGCGAAGCTGACCGGGCAGGCGATCAGCGTCAACGGCGGCATCTCAGCGGCATAGTGCGGGGCGAAACGCGTTAAACGCGTTACGCACCTCCGACCACAGTTACCGGGTGCGTCGACGGGACGCCGTCCTGGCGTCGTCCATGTAGAGGGCGATCGCCTCCGACCGGTTGATGGCGCCGATCTTGCGAAGGATCCTCTTCACGTGTGTTTTGACCGTTTCGACCGTGATGACAAGTTCGTCAGCGATCTCGGCGTTGGAGGCACCCGAGACCAGCCTTTCGAACACTTGGCGTTCACGATCCGACAGCGTTGCCGCCAACGCGGAATCCGCAGCGACGGTCGGCGGCTCGGCACGAGTTTCCTCTTCGACATCAAAGCTGATGGCTGCTGCGGCGATGCGGTCTGCTTGCTCGGTCAGCCGCGCCGCCGCGCGGGCGATCGACGTCCGCTGTTGTTGCACCCGTTCGGTATTCAGCATCCGCTCATGAAGCAGCGAATAGGCGGAGGCGAACGCGTCGAGCACGTCGATGTCAGCGGTAGAAACCCCGCTTTCGCCGCGGCGACCGACGTGCAGGAGTGCGACCACCCGCGATTTCGCGATGATCGGGGCGACGAGATAGTGCACGGAGCCGAGCAACTCGCGATAGCCCGGCGTGGCGGGCATGTCGGCCTCATTGGTCTGGACGGTGTCACGCTGGCGAATACAGGCTCGCTCGGGTCCACAGTCACGACGCGGGATCACGGTGGGACCACCGAGACCGTGGTCGGATTCCTCGACGACGAACCCGTCGTCTTCGACGAACGACAGCAACGCGCCGTCGAAACCCAGCACGTCGCACAGTTCGGTACAGGCTTGGCGGCCGAGCCCTTGCAGCGATCCGGCCTTCTTCATGCGCCGGATGCCAGCGGTCAACGACCGCACGACGTCGACGCGGTCACCGGCTCTCAACTGGCGCGCTTCGACTTGTGCCTGTAGGAAGTCTGTCAGGGGGCTCGGTCCGCTCGGTGACGCGGTGTCGTCACGGACGCAGCGTTGGCGGGTCAGCAGGCGCTCGGTGGTGGCGGCCGACATCGTGATGGCCTCATCGAGTGTCCTCGCGTCGCCCGATCGGGAGATGCCGAACGCGCTGCACAGTTGTTCGTCGAGTTCGTTGAGCCTGGCGACCATCGCGCGGTTGTTCATCGCGACTCCCCTACATCAACTGGCTACGCCGGCATAGATCGCGACCGCCGCTGCCCTGCTGGACGTATTGAGCTTCTTGGCAATATGTTTCAGATGCGACTTCACTGTCCCTTCCGAGATCACCAGGCACCGGGCAATCTGGTGGTTGGTGGCGCCGGTCGCCACATGCGACATGATCTCTCGTTCGCGGGCGGTCAGGGCGGGGACAGCGGGTTGATCGTCCCGGGGATAGGCATTGTGTAGCTGTATCGGCACCGCGCCTGGCAATGACCACAACACCGAGCGGGCTGACCGGCTGAGCAGTTCGTCGACATTGCCGCATAGATTGTCGACTTCGAGGCGTTGTTGCGCGGCCTTCTCTTCGAGCGCCGCGCTCTCGAACGCCACGGACAGACACTCGGCGAAGGCCTCCAACTGTTCGAGATGGTCCATCGTGACTAGTCCGTGAGGTTCGGGGCGATCGGCGTGCAGAATTCCGATTGCCCTGCCCTGAACAGTGATCGGGGCGCCGATATAGCCGAAGCAGCCCGAGACTTCGACGATTTCCTTGAACGTGCGTTTGTCTTCCATCGGAGACGGCGCGAAGACGCCGCACCGCTTGCGCACGAGTTCTGTCTCCAGTGGAGCGTCCGCCAGCTGGATGTGCCGGTCACGTACGTATTCGAGCAGCTGTCGCCCATGGGGATCGGCACCTTCATCTTCAATATGCATGTGCTGGGGCAGCCACAGCGAACTGCGCACGGTGGAGATCATGGTGCGCGCGAACGCAAACTCCCGGCTTAGCACCTCCGGTGCGGAGTAGATCATCTTGCGCGGCGCCAGACCGCGCAGGTAGCCCAGGGCGTGACGGATCTCCGACATGCTTTTGACCCGACGAGCCAGATCGTAGTCGAGTAGTTCGCACTGCAACCTCAGGATCGAGATCAGGATTTCGGCGGTCGTCGCCCAGTCTTCTCTCGGGTCGGATGGCAGCGCGATACGTTGCTCGAGGCGTTGCCTCAGGTTGTCCAACTGGTGTCCCAACGCCGTCGGCGTCAGCTCGGGAGGCGCCACTTTGAGGTGGTCGGCGGCGGCAGCGACGACGGCCTCGGCACGCGAAACCGCCGTCGGATCCTCCGCGATGGAAGCCATGAGTACCCGCAAACTCATCGCTGCTCCTCTGTTCTCGGTAAGCCGGCCATACCGCTGATTGGTCATACCATTGGACCGAAGTATAGAGCACATGTAACGCGCGCCACAACGGATTTGCAAGCATTGGCTTCATCACAGTGCTGTGCAATCCAGCAAACCGGAATAAACGTCCAAGCAGTCCGACCGCGGGACTGGCTTGTGCGCAAACGGGGGCAATGGTCTAATGGTCAGGCCATAGGAGGTGGAGTTTGCACGCTGTGATCATTCGGGAGTTCGGCACCGCCGCAGTGTTGCGTCCCGGCGAATTTCCCGATCCGCGCGGACGGCAGGGATGGGTGACCGTGGCGCTGCGTGCCAGCGCGTTGAACTGGCATGACGTCTTAGTTCGCCAAGGCCGCTACGGTTCGCCGCTGCCACACATCATCGGTGCTGATGGTGCCGGCGTCCGCACCGACACAGGGGAGGAAGTGGTGATCCTGCCATCGCTGAACTGGGGCGACCGCGAGGAAGCACCGGCCAGCGACTGGGAGATTCTGGGTGACCACACCCCCGGGACCTACGCCGAGCTGGTCGGCGTGCCCGCCGACTGCCTGGCCCCCAAACCTCGGGGCCTGAATTGGGCCGAGGCCGCAGCGCTGCCGCTGGCCGGCTTGACGACCTACCGCGCGTTGTTCGTCCGCGGACGGCTCAAACGGGGTGAGTCGATGCTGGTGGTCGGAGCCGGCGGCGGAATCGCCACCACGGCGATCGCCCTCGCGGTCGCCGTTGGTGCCAGCATTACGGTGACCTCCTCTTCGGCCGAAACCATCGAGCGCGCCGTGGACGCGGGCGCCCGCGATGGCGTGCTTCACAGCGAGCAGGGATGGCCCGAACACGCCCGCGCCATGTCGCCCGACAACGCCGGGTTTGATCTGATCCTCGACCCCGTCGGCCGATGGAGCGAGTCGGTGCGAGCATTGCGTCCCGGCGGCCGGCTGGTGGTCCTCGGCGCGAACGCCGCACAGACCGCCGAAATAGACATCCGCAGCTTCTATTTCGGTCAATTCGATCTGCTCGGAACAACAATGGGCAGCGGGAAAGACTTTGCTGGCCTGCTCAAGATGTTCGATCAATACTCGGTGCGCGCACCGGTGATTGATCGCGAATTTCCGATGGACGGAGCCGCCGAAGCACACGAATACCTCGAACGTGGCCGCGCGTTCGGCAAATGCGTACTGCGCAACGACTAGGAGACGAAAGTGAGCGAGTCAACCGAACTGGTCACTTACCGGCTCGACGCTGCGGCCCCGGGCGGCGATGTGCTGGCGGCGTACCTGACGCTGAATGACCCCGCGCGGCGCAACGCTCTGTCGGACGCACTGCTGGATCAGCTGAGCTCAATGCTGCGGCAGGCGGCAGCCGACTCGCGGGTCCGGGTAATCGTGCTGACCTCGTCACACCCGCGGATCTTCTCCTCCGGCGGTAACCTCGACGCGTTCGCCGACAATCGCGCGACGATCGTCAAATATGCCGGCCTCTCGCGGTTCCCCACCCTGTTCGGCACCCTTACCGGAATCGACAAGCCGGTCATCTGCGCAGCCAACGGCGACGTACTGGCCGGGGCGCTGGGCATCGCGTTGGCCTGCGACCTCATCATCGCCAAGCAGTCGATCCGACTGGGTTGCCCGGAGATCAACGTCGGCGCGTTTCCCTTCATGATCTCGGCATTGATCTTCCGCGCCACCGGACGGCTGGTCGCCAACGAGCTGATGATGACCGGCCGACTGATCAGCGCCGCCGAGGCGGCCGCCGCCGGATTGGTCAACAAGGTCGTGCCTGACGCTGAGTTCGACGACGCTCTGCAGCAATGGGTCGCCGACATCGCCGGCAAATCACCGTTGTTGCTCGGCATGGGCAAGCGGGCGCTGGCTGCGACTCGCGACATGCCGCTGGAGTCGGCGCTCGACTATCTGCAAGCCCAACTTGCCTTGGCCTTTACTACCGAAGATCTGCCCGAAGGAGTGCGGGCCTTCAAGGAGAAGCGTCCCCCGCGCTGGCGCAACGAATGAGGGGCCGCTGTGCGCGTCCAAGGCCCTTGCCGTTTCGGTCTGACCATTCTATTATTCGTATGATTGTGGTTCCCCGGGCGTGAGCCCCGGTGGGCGGATCCCGAGAGCGAGGAACAGTGCAATGAAGCCAAGCCCATACACCGCCCGCTACAGCCCGCAGGAAATCGACGACTACTACCGCACAGGGGTTTGGTCGACCGAGACATTCCACGACCTGTTGGTCCGGCGCGTTGCAGAAAATCCCGACAAGGTGTTCGCGACCGACGGGACACGCTCGCTGACGTTTCGGGAGCTCTTCGACGCCGGCCAACGGTTGGCCGTCGGTCTGCACCGACGGGGGTTGCGGCGCGGTGACACCGCCGCCGTGCAGTTGCCCAACTGGGTTGAGTTCATCCAGGTGCTGACCGCGTTGTCGCGACTTGGCGTCATCATGGTCCCGATCATGCCGATCTATCGGCGCGACGACGTCAACTACGTGCTGTCCAACGCCGGGGTACGGACAGTGTTTACCCCGGTGCACTTCGGCAAATTTGACTATCTGGACATGTATCTCGGTCTGCGCCGAGACCATCCGGAACTCACGATCGTCACCGCCCGGCCCGACAACACTGCCGAAGGGGGCACCAACGCCGATGCCGACGTGTTCACCCTGCACCAGCTGGAGGCCGACACCGACGATGACGCCGCCGGACAGGAGCTCGATGCTCCGCCCGGTCCCGATGAGCCGTTCGTCATCGTCTACACCTCCGGAACCACGTCGCGGCCAAAGGGATGCGTGCACACGTTCAACACCTACTGTGCTGGCTCGCGTGCGCTGGTCGGGCCATTCGGCTACACCGAGACCGATGTCCAGTTCGGTCCCTCCCCCATCGCCCACACCACCGGGCTGGTTACCAGCGTGTTGGTGCCCATGCTGGCTGGGGCGTCGACACACGTCATGGCGAAGTGGGATCCGGCCCGCGGCATCGACGAGATCCAGCGCTTCGGCTGCACGGCGGCGGTCACGGCCCCGACCTTCCTGCAAACCTTGCTGTCCGAGTACGACGCCGAGCGCCACGACCTGTCCACGTTGCGGCTGTGGACGTGTGCGGGCGCACCCATCCCCGCCGCGGTCGTCAAGCAGGCCAACGCCGCCCTACCCGACCTCAGGGTCCTGAGCCTCTACGGGCGCAGCGAAAATTTGGTAACCACAACATGTTCAGTCACCGACGAGGTGTCACGCGCCCTGACGTCGGACGGCAGGGCGGTACCCGGCTCGGAAGTCAAAATCGTTGACGACAATGGGAACGAAGTGCCTCGAGGTAGCGAAGGCGACATCGCCTACCGCGGCCCCGCCCACATGATTGAATACCTCGCGAATCCGGGGGAAACTGCGGTCCTTTTCACCAAGGACGGCTTCTCCAGGTCGGGAGATCTCGGGAAGATGACCGACGACGGATATATGAGAGTAACGGGCAGGACGAAAGACATCGTCATTCGCGGCGGGATGAACATCAGCGTCCGCGAGATCGAGGAGCATCTGGCCCACCATCCCGCGTTGCAGGCGTACTCGGTGGTGGGCATGCCCGACGAGAAGCTCGGTGAGAAGGTGTGCTGCTACGTGGTCAGCAAGCCGGGACACAAATCCCCGACCGTGGAGGACCTGCGCGAGTACCTGCTCGCGGAGGGCATGCCGATCCAGAAGACACCGGAGCGCGTGGTCGCCGTCAACTCGCTACCGATGACCGCAACCGGCAAGATCCTTAAACAAGAGTTGCGTAAAGACATCGAACAACGCCTCCAGAGCGAAAGCATGCAGTCCCGGGAAGTGGCTGGCGCCCCCTGATGGAGCTAAAAGACAGTCCCGCCGAAGCGGAATTCCGAGCACAAGCGCGCAGATGGCTACAGGACACGTTGCCACGGCTGGGCGGACCCGAACCCGCACGCCTCGAGGACAAGCTCGACTACTGGCGCGCGTGGCAGCGCTTGCTCTACGACGCCGGATATGCCGGGCTGTCCTGGCCGAAGCAGTACGGTGGAGGCGGCGCGGACGCCAAGCTTCGCGCGATCTTCAACGAGGAACTCGATCGGGCCGGCGCCCCGGAGCGGCTCAACATCATCGGCGAGGATTTCGCGGGCCCCACGATCATCGAATTCGGCACGGCGGCCCAGCAACAACGCTATCTCCAACCGATCCTGACCGGTGACGAGATCTGGTGCCAGTTATTCTCCGAGCCCGAGGCCGGCTCAGACCTGGCCTCGTTGCGCACCACCGCCACCAAGGTGGACGGCGGGTGGCGAATCCAGGGCCAGAAAATCTGGACGAGCCGCGCCCAGCTGGCAGCGCACGCGATCCTGCTCGCCCGCACCGGCGGCGGACCGCGGCACCGCGGAATCACGTATTTCTTAGTCGCAATGGACAGCCCCGGCGTCGAGATCCGTCCCCTGGCACACATGCTCGGCGAGGCCGAATTCAACGAGGTGTTCCTCGACGGAGTGTTCATCCCCGATGACGGCGTCCTGGGTGAGGTGGACGGCGGCTGGCGGGTCGCGATGGGCACCCTGGCGTTCGAGCGGGTGGCTATCGCCACTGGCCGAGTAAACACCACCGGCGCGGTCAACGATCTGATCCACCAGATCGCTTGTCGTACAACAGACGACGGCACCCCGCTGGGCGCCGACCCGCTGGTGCGGCAACGGATCGCCGACCTGTACGGGCGCGCGCTCGTGCACTACCTGATCGGTCAGCGGGTCATTACCGGAGCCGCCGGGGACGGACCGCCAGGCCCGGTGACCTCGATCGGGAAACTGTTCTTCTGCCCGCTGGTGGAGGACATCGCCGACTTCGGCCTGGAACTCGGCGAGATGGGCGGACAGTTCGCGCTCGCCGAGAAGTGCGCCTCTGACACGTCACCAGCCGACGACCAACGCTGGCTGCGGTTGGCGTACCAGGCCCGGGGCACTGCCATCGCAGGCGGGTCGACGTTCATCCAGCGCAACATCGTCGCCGAGCGCATTCTCGGCATGCCCAAGAGCTGAAGTCGCGAGGAGGCTTGTGAATGGACAAAGTCGTGGCAACGACGGCGGAGGCTGTTGCCGACGTGACAGATGGGTCGTCGCTGGCCGTCGGCGGGTTTGGGCTGTGCGGCATCCCCCAAGCGCTGATCGCGGCGCTGCTGGAGCTTGGGGCCCGCGATCTGGAGACGGTCTCCAACAACTTGGGCGTGGATGGGATCGGCCTAGGAGTGTTGTTGCAACACAAGCGGATCCGGCGCACTATCAACTCCTACGTCGGGGAGAACAAGGAATTCGCCAGGCAATACCTGGCCGGTGAGCTTGAGCTTGAGCTGACCCCGCAGGGCACGCTGGCCGAGCGGCTGCGCGCTGGGGGGGCGGGGATCCCTGCCTTCTACACACCCACGGGGGTTGGGACACAGGTGGCCGACGGCGGTCTGGCGTGGCGCTACCACGCAGACGGTACGGTGGCGGTTGCCTCGCCGCCGAAGGAAACCCGCGAATTCGACGGGGTCAGCTACGTGTTGGAACGAGCCATCCGGACTGACTTCGCACTGGTACACGCCTTCAAAGGCGACCGGCACGGAAACCTCGTCTATCACGCGGCGGCCGCCAACTTCAACCCCGACTGTGCCGGGGCGGGCCGGATCACCATCGCGCAGGTTGAGCACCTCGTCGAACCGGGCCAGATCGACCCCGCCCAGGTGCACACCCCGGGAATCTACGTGCACCGGGTGGTGCATGTGCCCAACCCGGTGAAGCAGGTCGAAAAGGAGACGGTGCGGCTATGAGCTGGAGCCGAGACGAGCTGGCGGCGCGGGTAGCCGCCGAGTTGCACGACGGACAGTACGTCAACCTCGGCATTGGGTTACCCACCCTGATCCCGAGCCACATCCCCGCCGACATCACCGTCGTCTTGCATTCGGAAAACGGGATTCTCGGTGTCGGGCCATACCCGCGGCGCGATCACCTCGACGCCGACCTGATCAACGCCGGAAAGGAGACCGTCACCACGTTGCCGGGCGCGGCCTTCTTCTCCTCGTCGTCCTCGTTCGGGATCATCCGTGGCGGACACCTCGACATCGCGGTGCTCGGCGCCATGCAGGTCTCGGCCACCGGCGACCTGGCCAATTGGACGATCCCCGGCAAGATGATCAAGGGCATGGGCGGGGCGATGGACCTAGTGCACGGCGTGGAAAGAGTCTTCGTGATGATGGACCACACCGCCAAGGACGGCAGCGCGAAGATCGTTGAGCACTGCACGCTGCCGCTAACCGGTAAGCGCTGCGTGCGGCGAATCTTCACCGATCTCGCCGTCATCGACGTCGCCGACGACGGTCTGCACCTGATCGAGACCGCGCCCGGCGTCAGTGTTGACGAGGTTGTCGCGAAAACCGAACCGCCCCTTGCGCTTCCCGCCGTGCCGTAACGACGACAACGTCGGCAACCTTCGGCCCGCGCCAAGCGGCTCAGTCGTCGACGGCGATCGCTTCACGCTCGTCCATGGCCAGCGCGGCCTTGGCGTAGCTGTGCACATGGCGACGCATGCGCCGGCCGGCCGCCTCGGCGTCGCGGTTGCGGATCGCGGTGGTAATCGAGCGATGCGCGCGAGCTGTCACCGTTCGCACGTTGTCGTCGACGAACGCCGCATTCTCGGTTCCGGCATAGATAGCCTGGGACAACGCGGTCATGAATCCGATCAACAACTCATTATGGCTGGCCATCGCCACACCCACGTGCCAGTCGAGGTTGGCCTGCAGAAACGCTGATAGGTCAGCATCGGGGTCGGAGATGTCTTTATTGGCCCGGTCCAGCGCCGCCAGCTCGTCCTCAGTGCGTTTGCGAGCGGCCAGCTCGGCGCAGAACGGCTCCAACGCCTCACGCGTTTCCATCAGATCAGCCAGCTTGATCCGCCGGCCGCGGATCAGCATGCTCACCGAACTTGCCATCGACTTCGTCGTCGGTTTCTGTACGAATGCCCCGCCGGCCCGACCGGCCCTCACCCGGACCAGGTTTTGCACCTCAAGGATTCGTAACGCCTCCCGCACCGTAGCCCGACTCATCTGCGTCTGCTTGACCAGCTCGCGTTCCGCGGGAAGCGCCGTACCCTCGGTAAGCTCGCCGGACAGGATCCGCTCGCGAAGTTCACGTGCCAACACGTCGGATGCTTTGGGGACATCGACTGGCTTGAGCAAGATGCTTGAACGTGTCGTGGCCGAATTTGTCGCGCCTGGTTCCATCTTCGCCCCCTAGTGAGCTTCGGCATAAAGGTAAGACCGAAATTATCGTCAGCTTATTACCCGAAGCCCCCTGAACGTAGTCAGGCACACCACTCTCACGACGTACCACGCATCACAGGGTCAAATAGGCCTGCGTGTCAGGGTGGACTACCCGTCGAGGCGGCGCTTAAAAACCATTCGGGCAATCAGCTCCGCCACAGCGGCCGGCTTATCCGAGCCGTCCAGTTCGACCGTGTGCCGCACTATCAGGTCGACCGTGGTGTCATCCACCTTGGCGGCGTCGACAAGCTCCGATCGGACCCGGATCCGGCTGCATGCGGGAACCGGCGCGAGGAACCGCACCCTATTGAGTCCATAGTTGATGCCCATCCTCGTGTTCTCGACGCGGTAGTTGGCCTTGCTCAGCCCGGGAATCAGAGACAGCGTCAGGAATCCGTGGGCTATCGTTGCGCCATAAGGACTTTCGGTACGAGCCCGGTCGGGGTCGACGTGGATCCATTGGTGATCCCCCGTGACGTTGGCGAACGCGTCGATGCGCTTTTGGTCGATGCCTGTCCAGTCGCTGACGCCCAACTCCTGGCCGATCAGCTGTACGGCTTCGTCGATGGACCCGATGACCTTCAAGGACTTCCTTCCCAATTCACGCTGACCTGCGTGGACGGCTACACACTGCGTGCGGCCTTGGCCGCTGCAGATGCGGCCTTACTGCGCTCGCGCGCCGTCGCCCAGTCCTCGTCGCTCATCGCCGTTAGCCCGGCGAACGTATTGGGTCCAGCCAGCCGTTGGCCCCCGTCCATCGCGATGGTCTCGCCGGTCAGGTAATCGCAGGCGTCGGAGAACGCGAAGATGGTCAGGTTGGCCAGTTCGTCGATCGTCCCTGGGCGACCGAGTGGTATCTGCTCGGACTGGGTGGCGCCGACGGCGCTCTCATCAGTGGGATTGAGCATTTCCCAGGCGTACTCGGTCGGGATCGGCCCGGATGCAAGGGCATTGAGGCGAATGCCGTAGCGGCCCCACTCGACCGCCAACGACATCGTCATCGCGTGCACCGCGGCCTTGGCCATGGCCGAGGGGACGACGAACGCCGAACCGCTCCACACCCATGTGGTCAGGTTTGACAGCACCGATCCGCGCAGACCTTCGGCGATCCAGTGCCGGCCGACGGCCAGCGTCGTGTTGAACGAACCGGTCATCACCGTCGAGGTGACCGCATCGAAAGCTCGCGGGCTCAAAGTGACCGTGGGCGCGATGAAATTCGCGGCCGCGTTGTTCAGCAGGCCGGTAAGGGGTCCGTGCCGATGCCAAATCTCGTCCACCGCAGCTGTGACCTGGTCGAAGTCCCGGACATTGACCGGCTGATAATGGACGCTGCCTGAGCGCCCGGCCGAGATCTCCGCGGCGGCTTCGGCCAGCACTGATTCGCGTCGTCCCCACAGGTGCACTTGTGCGCCGTGGGCGACCAGCCGGGCGGCCACCCCGCGGCCCAGCCCGGTGCCGCCGCCGGTGATGAGAATGCGCTTGCCGTCCAGCACTGCGGGATCAAAGATGCGTGTCACAGTCCCAAGCTCTTTCGATGATTTCGCGCCAGCCAACCGACCGCTCAGTTGCCGCGGTAGGCGGCGAATTCGGGCACCCGCTTCTCGTTGAACGCGGTAATACCTTCGCGCGCTTCGGGTGTCTCGCCGAACATCTTCAGAGTCGAATACGCCATCTGACCTACTGATGCGAACTGCTCGGTATCGGTATTGAACGACTGCTTGAGAACCTTCAGCGCGGTCGGCGAAAGCATCAAGATTTCGTCCGCCCATGCCCGCACCTCCGACTTGAGCTGGTCGGCCGGCACTACCTTGTTGACCAGTCCCCACTCGGCGGCCTGCTCCGCGGAATACCTGCGGCACAAGAACCAGATCTCACGGGCGCGCTTCTCGCCGACCACGCGGGCCAGAAAACCGGTGCCGAAGCCGGCGTCGAAGGATCCGACTCGTGGGCCGTTCTGGCCGAACACCGCGGTGTCTGCGGCGATCGTCAGGTCGCAGAGCACATGCAGAACGTGGCCGCCGCCGATCGCGAACCCGTTCACCGCAGCGATGACAGGCTTCGGCACGTCGCGGATGACCCGATGCAACGTATCCACCTCGAACAGGCCGGTCTCGGACGGTCCGTAGTCGCCGGTTTCGGCGCGCTGCTTCTGGTCACCACCGGTACAGAAAGCCTTCTCGCCCGCCCCGGTCAGGCAGATCACGCCGACTTCCGAACTCCCCCAAGCTATTTTGAAGGCACGGATGAGCTCGTCAAGGGTGCGCGCGCGAAAAGCGTTGTATCGCTCGGGTCGGTTGATCGTGATCCAGGCAAGGCCGTTGTCGACCTCGTAGGTGATGTCGGTGAACTCGGTCATCGGTTGCCTCTCTTCGTTGAAAGCCCCGGGCACCATCCGCCCGAATATTATGGTCTTACCATATTACCAAAGTGGCCTAGGTTGGCGAAATCCAATTCTTCGCGGCCTCCTCTCACGTCGGCGCGAAATCCCGGCGCATCTGCGCCAATTCATCGATCGACTGCTGCAGCTCGTCGAGCTCGGCGACGAGGGCTGCCCGACCATCCGCAATCTCGTTTGCCGGGGCCTGTGCGTCGAGAAGCCCGCGGTGCCGCGCCATATTCAATGCGGTCGCAAACATCTCCCCCGACACCGATTCCTCGGTGATGCGGTGCTGCAGTGACCATTGCCGAGCCAGGCGAATGCACCTCTTGAGCAGTTCCTGTTCGTCGATGTCGCAACCGGGACCTAGGTTCAGCAACTCCTCGGCCACCACTCGGTAGGCGTCGACGAACGGTCTTAGCACCAGATGAGCTACCAGCAGGTCACTTTCATACAAACTCCGCGTGGCCTCTTCGGTATCGATCGGTGCGCTGGGGTCGTGGCCGTGTCCGGTCATGATCGCGAACTCATTCCACAGTTCGTCGGCAAATTCAGCGCGTCCGGCGAAGAAAAAATCGAACTTGAGCAGTTCGCGAACCGCTAACGCCTTCTCCCACCCTGTGCGCTTGGTGGCTTCCGGTGTGCGCGCGATCGCCAGCAAAGCAAGTTCGGCGATCGCCCTGGTCACCAGAACATGGATCGCGCTGTTGCGGTAGACCGCAACGATTAGATGCTGGTCGTCGCCGATTCCCCACACCGTTGTCGGCCCCTCGGAGTAGCAGGTCAATACGCCGGAGCCGACCAAGTCGTGCAGCGTCTGCGACACCGTGGCACGCTCGGTGAGATCGGCGCCCCCGGCGACGGGCCAGCCGCGGCCGTACAAGTAATGGGCCAGCGGTGCAACTGTGGCACACACTTCGTCGAGGGTCAGGGCACGGTCTTCACCGAGCATCGCGACGCACACTGCGGCCGTGGCGGTTACCGGCGTGGCCTGGTTGAGGCGGTGGCAGATCTCCAGCGCGATGCGTTCGACCACCTGCCGGTCGGCCAGCCCCTCGGCTCGCAGCGCAACCATTCGCTCATACAGAGGCACTGGCGACCCGAAGTTGATGTAGATGCGTCCCAGGCGATGTCGCAGGCCGAGTGCGTAATTGAGCAACCAGCGCGCGTTCTCGGGCTTCTTAGGAAGTCCGCGCGCCTCCGCAGCCATCAGTTTGACTTCGTGCAGCGGCAACTGGTCGAAGAGGATGGAAACTGGGACGGCGAGGGTCTGCTCCGACCGCACGGATTCGACCGCATCAGTCACGTACCTCAGCAACCCGTATCGCGGCGGCCGTAACTTGCCGGTGCGTGTCCGGCCTCCTTCGATCGACCACACCAGGTTGCGACCGCTGGCCACCATCTGGCCGACGAGCGCGCGCAGGGCCAGCCGGTATACCGGCATGTCGCCCGTCGCACGTCGCACGGGGATAAACCCGTTACGCCGGGCCAATGTGCCCAGCGGAAAGAAATTGAGGTTGGCGCCGGCGAGCCCGAACGTCGGCGAAATCCCTCCCTGGGTGAGGCGTGGCGGGAACGAGAACTGATCCAGATAGGAGCGGTGGGAGATCAAAAAGATCAGAGCGTGGTCGCGGTCGAGCTCCCGCAGCTTGGCCAGGTCGTCGTCGTCAATGACCACCTGGAATCCACGGACCATCCAGCCGGACCACGCTTGCCAAGCCCGCACGACGGAAGGAAGGTGGGTCGCCGCCATCTCGCGCACGTAAACCGCTGCTTCGACCTGTACGTCGGCCACAGCGCGTCCCAACTGCGATGCCAATTGCGCTGTGGCCCTGCGAAACCCGTCGGAACTCAGCAGCTCCTCAGCCTCATCTGACGACGTGGTGCCGGATCCGTTCGCGCGCAGCAGCCGCACAAGACGATCCGGCAGCACCGTCATTTCCGCACCGCCCCCGATGCCTTCGCGATCGCTTCCGACCACCGTTTCCCCGCCGCGACGCCCGGCCAGTCGTCGAGGGTATCGACGTAGAGCCGGCGCATTCGCGGCACCCACTCATCGAGATCGGGTTTGGTCCAGTTCGCGGTCGCAACTGGTTCGTGGACAACGACTTCGATCGTGCCTTCCTGGGCCACTTTCGCGTTGCGCCACATGATTTCGCCGGCATTGCGAATGACGATCGGAACGATCGGCACCCCCGCGTCGCGGGCCAGGTGAAAGCCGCCTTTCTTGAATGCGCCGATCCGCGGACTCAGCGATCGGGTGCCCTCGGGCGACATGATGATCGAAACGCCCTTGCGCAGTTTGTCCACCGCCGGCTGCATCGCCGAGATCGCCTTCGACGTATCGGAGCGGTCCACGAAGGCAATGTCGGCCAATGCGAGCAACTGCCCGAGCACCGGTATTTGCTTCACTTCGGCCTTGGCCACCACGGTAAAGCCCCGTTGCACGACGTTCGATGCGACCAGCGCGTCGATCAACGTGCTCTGGTGATTGATGAAGAACACGGCGGGTCGACGTGTGGTGTGCTGCTCCCCGGTGACCTCGATGCGGATGTTGCCCAATTGCCCACCGACACGGCCGAACAGGGAGGTGAACAGGTCCACTCCACTGCGCCGGTCGTAGGTCAACGCCCCCGCGACGGTGCCCGCTCCCAGCGCGGCGGCGAAGCCGCTGAACAAGGCTGTCGTCCGGGCCAACGCCACCGGATGCAGTCGGCCGCGCTTGGTCCGGAACCGCAGGACGTCCCATCCGCGCTCTGCGGCGTGGCGGGCCAGGACCGGCGCCGGGTTGACGGGATGCGGGAACCCGACCGCGTCGAGCAGCGCGACATCCTCGTCGCCATTGGCATAGGCGTGGCTGTTTTTCAGCGAGATCCGTTGCCCTCTAGCGAATTCCGTGACCGCAGCGGCCTTGCCTTCGCCCCACAGCGTGTGTCCCACCAGGCCGCCGGTGAGCACACCTTGCTCGGTCTCCAGCTCGGTGCACAAGACCTGATCGATACCCAACTCGCGGGCCATGGGCTGTGCCTGCATCCGGGTCGCCGACGTCGCGATGACCACAGTGTGGCCGCGGTTTTGATGGGCGCGGACCAGCCGCCACGACCCGTGGAAGAGCGCTCCGGCGATTCCTTGGTTGAACAGTTGCTCGCCGAGTTCCATGAGATCGTCTTCGGTGCGGCCCACCCAACCACGGATTCCTTGCACCAGTAGGTCTTCGAACCCGGCTTCGTCGAGGGGGCCGGAAAGCGCGGCGCGCAGGGTGCGCACGAACTCGTCCGGTCCGAGTTCGAGATTGCGGGCGCGGTGCGCGTAGAGAGCGCCCGCTGAGTAGCCCTGGATCAGCGTTCCGTCGAAGTCGAAGAAGGCGGCGACTTTCGGACCGCCGGGCCCCACCTTGATCTGCTCGATGAGCTGGTCGACCGTGATCACCGGCGGTGTCCTACTGGTCATCTCATATCCCGCAGCCAACCGCGCGAGCTACCTCGAGGACTCCGTTGTCCTCGAGGTAGCCCCCTGAGTACCTGGGCATTGCCGTCGGCTTGGACACAGATTCTCATCCCGGCGCAGGTGACCCGCTCCACTACGATTCTCACTTCGTCTCCCCTGTGTCGCCGCCGTAACAGCCAGGCCGCCGGAATGCGGTCACCGTTGACCGCAAACCCGGTCCCGACACCGCCCATCGCATGCCTGGAGTTTGGGACGGAAGGCACGCCGGCACGGTATCGGGGCGGGTAGTTTGCGACCGCCGCCTTTACTCCGGCCATCCCACTATGAAGAGTTGATCTCGGTCGGCCAAGAGTGTCGGGGAGAAATACCTCTTCTGCGGGGTGGAGAACCGCTCGATGTGGTGACGCGGCGGCTGCGGTCATTCGACCACACTCGCTTCATCGCGATTAGCACAGTCGACACCGACATTTGTCGGGGCCCTCCGTAAGCGCGGCCAGCGCCGCATCGGACCAAACGCCGCAGACAGAAAAGAGGCATCGGATGCAAATCTCGGCCGCGGTGGTTCAGGAGGTGGGCGGGCCGTTCACCCTCAGGGAGGTCGACCTTCAAGAGCCCGCACCCGACGAAGTCGTCGTGCAGATCGCCGGAGCCGGCATCTGCCACACCGACATCGCGGTCAAGGAAGGCCACCTGCCGTTTCCGCTGCCCGGCGTCCTGGGGCATGAGGGCAGCGGAACTGTGGTGTCGGTCGGTGCAGACGTGACGACGGTCGCCGTTGGTGACAACGTCGCAATCAGCTTCAACAGCTGCGCCGCGTGCTCCCGATGCGCCAAGGGAGAGCCGGCGTACTGCCACAACTTCCTTGAATACAATTTCAGCGGGGTGCGCACCGACGGCTCGTCCGGGTTAGCCGCTGGCGGAACCAAATTGGGGGCCAACTTCTTCGGCCAGTCGTCGTTGGCGACGCACGCGCTGGCTCACGAACGCAACGTGGTCAAGCTTCCGCCGGAGGCTCCGGTCGAACTCGTCGGTCCGCTTGGCTGCGGCATCCAGACCGGGGCCGGCGCAGTCTTGAACTCACTGGACGTACAGCCCGGCGCGACCGTGGTCGTCGCCGGTGCAGGCGCGGTCGGTCTGTCCGCCGTGATGGCCGCTGTGGTGCGTGAGGCCTCCTCGATCATCGCCGTCGACCTCCACGAGAGCAGGCGGGCGCTGGCCACCGAACTCGGCGCCACCCACGCCGTTGACCCGCACGCCGGGCCACTAGCAGACCAGATCCGCGAGATCGCACCCGCGGGTGCGGATTACGCCATCGACACCACCGCAGTGACCCCTGTCGTCGAACAACTGCTTGCATCCCTTGGGGTGCGGGGCATGCTCGGGTTGATCGGTGTGCCTGCCGACCCGCAGGCCGTCTTTTCGGTCGGCCTATTCCAGCCGCCGCTGCTCGGGCTCACCATTCGGGGCATCGTTGAAGGCGACGCCGACCCGCAGATATTCATCCCCTACCTGCTCGCTCTACATGATCAGGGCAAGTTTCCGTTCGACAGGCTGATCACCACGATGCCGCTGGCCCAGATCAACGAAGCGGTAGAGGCCCAGCACCGTGGCGAGGTCCTCAAGGCCGTGCTGACACCCTGACCTGTGACGACATCCATGACGAACAATCGGCGGCGACGGACAACAACCGTGGCCACGGCGCTCCTGGCCGGCAGCGCCGCGGCCACGGCGGCTACGCGCGCCCGTCGCAACCACAAGCCGCCCGCCCCCCTTCCCTTGCTGGAGTTGACCCCGAGTCACCGCGCCGGAACAGGAACGCCCCTGCTGCTGCTGCACGGCATCACCGCATTCTGGCATGCCTGGTCGCCGGTGCTGCCGTATCTGGAACCACACCATGACGTCATCGCACCGACCCTGCTGGGCCACGCCGGCGGGCCGCCGCTGGATGGGCAGGTTGCTCCATCGGTTGACGCCCTGGCTGACGGTATCGAAACCGAACTCGACCGGCTGGACCTGAAGACAGTGCACATCGCCGGTAACTCCCTAGGCGGGTGGTTGGGCATCGAGCTTGCGCGCCGTCGCCGGGCGCGTTCCCTGGTGCTGCTCAGCCCGGCCGGAGCCTGGCGGTCGCAGCGCCGCATCGAGTTAGTGGCAGCCGCAATACGGCGTTCCACTGTGCTCGGCCGCTATGCGTCGCACGCCGACGCCATCGCCACCAACCCCGCGCTGCGCTGGCTGCTGTTGGCCAGCCAGGTCGCCCACCCCAGTCGTGTTGCACCCGAGGTGCTGGCGGCTACCATCCGGGCCGGCATTGGGGCGCCCGCCGTCGCGCCACTGGCGCGGGTACTGCCGCGTTCCCAGGTGCAACCCCTGCCGGCCGTACGGGATTACCCCATCCGGCTGGTCTGGGCCGACCGGGACCGGGTGTTGCCATTCGACGGTTTCGGTGCGCCGATGCTCGAACGGTTACCCGGGGCCGAGCTGATCCGCCTTCGTGGCGTGGGGCACGTCCCAATGTCCGACGACCCGGTCACCGTCGCGAAACTGATCCTCGAAGTAACCCGTGCTGTGGACAACGCGGCCGTGTCAACCTAAGTGGGCCACCGAAATGACTAGCAGCGACGGCGACGCGCTTGCCTCATGGGGCGGAGGGCAAGACCTCAGCGCATGGGAAGCATTGATGTGGCGCAGCGGTCGCGACCACCGGAGCCGCTCGACCGGGGTGATGATCGAGCTGCTGGACACCGAGCCGGACTGGGATCGACTGGTGGCCGCACACGATCGATTCACCCAGCGGGTGCCGCGGTTGCGGGAACGGGTCGTCGAGCCGGTGGTGTCGCTGGTTGCACCGGCGTGGTCGCCGGACCCGCATTTCGACCTGGAGTATCACCTGCAGCGGGTACGGCTGGCAGGCAACGGGTCGATGGCCGAACTGCACGACCTGGCGGCCCAGTTCGCCGCCCGCCCACTCGATCCCGAACGGCCGCCGTGGGAGGCCCTGCTAGTGCTCGGCCTCAACGGAGCTCGGGCCGCCTACCTGTTCAAACCGCATCACAGCCTCAGTGACGGGATCGGTCTGCTCCAACTGCTCGATCTCGCCCACGGGCACAGCCGGGAGCCCGGACCCGCCGACGATAGACCGGTACCCAGGCCCCGACGCCAGGAGTCACCGGAGGGGCTGCTGATAAACCGGTTGGCCGGCAAGGTCGTCGGAGCGCCAGGGAGTGCGTTGCGCGAAGCTCTCCACGTGGCGGGCCGGGTCGTCGGCGACCCCATCGGAACGACGACCGACGCCATTAAGTTCGCGACGTCGCTGCGGCGAGTGCTGACATCGCCGGAGACATCCCATTCCCCCGCGTTGACCGGCGGCGGATCGGGTTATCGGCTGGACACCTTCGACGTGCCGTTCGATGACCTGAAAGCAGCGGGGCGGGCTGCCGGAGGTTCGGTCAACGACGCTTTCCTGGCCGCTCTGCTCGGTGGGGTGCGGCGTTACCACGAAAAGCTCTCTCTCACGGTCGATTCCATGCCGGTGGCGATACCGGTCAGCCTTCGCACCGATGCCGACCCGATGGGCGCTAACAAGTTCGCAGGCGCCCGGTTCGTTGCTCCGGTCGGTGAACCGGACCCCGCGACCCGCATCACGGCCATTCACGATTTCATCGTGGACGCGCGGATGGAGCCCGCGCTCGGATTTCTCGACCTCATCGCGCCGGTGCTGAGCCGCCTGCCGGGGATTGTGTTGACCCGCATCGCCGGTGAGATGACCGGCCTATCCGACCTGCAGGCCTCCAACCTTGGGGCGATCGGTCGTCCGCTGTATCTGGCGGGTGCGCGGGTGACGCGCGTCTACCCGATGGGTCCCCGACCCGGCATCCCGGCCATGGTGGCAATGCTGACTTACGACGGAACCTGTTGCATCGCTGTCAACTTCGACCCCGAAGCCATCGCCGACCCCGCGGCGTTCTCGACCTGCCTGCGTGAAGGCTTCGACGAGGTGATCTCTCTTGCGAGGACCTCCCGAAGCGAGCAGCAGGTCCGGCCGGATGAAAAGGATCAACCACCGCAGGCGAAAGGACAGGGTCATGAAATTTGATGACGTCGTCGCAATCCTCGACAAGGCGGTGGGCGGGCCGGACGCCGACGTAGCCTCCCACGGCCCCTTCTGGCGGGGTGTCACGCGGGACCGATTCGTCGAAATGAAAGTCGGCGGGCGGAAACTCGTGACCCCCGGTGATGGCGTGAACTCAAACCTGGTGTTGTCGTTGAAAGGCGAAGCACCATTTGGTTCCGATCTGGACGATCCTCCCGTGGGCGCCGTGACGCCCGCCATGCCCGCGTACCTCGACCCGGTGCCGCCGGACGAAATCAGCGCTATCGAACAATGGATAAACGACGGCTGCCCGGCGGACTGAGTGGCTGTGAACTGTCTCTTCGAACGCCGACCGGGACCCGATTACCCCCAACGCGGGAGCGATGACCCCCCGTCATGGTGACGCACAAAGCAGCCTCTCACGATGAGACTTGAGTCACCGGACCCGCCCACGACGCCTCATGGACGAGGGCTGCAGGGCACCCAAGACCACAGAAAGAGGACGTCGATGACGACCGCGCAGCAAGCCGAACCGGCAGTTCTTCCCGAAAAAATCGCCCTACAGCTGGTACTCCCCGAGGGCCACGCCGACCTCAGCGCGCTGTTTGACGCTTACAAATGGATGCGCAACAACATGCCGGTGGCGAAGGCCGTCATCGAGGGCTACGACCCGATCTGGCTGGTCACCAAGCACGCCGACATCCAAGAGGTCGAAACTCTGTCGGAAGTCTTTGCCGCCGGCGGCGGCACCGAGAACGTCGGCTCGCACAACCCGATCCTGCAGAACACCGCCGGTGACGAGTTCACCAAGCAACTCCTCGGCGGCAGCCTGCGCATCCTCGACGCCCTCCCCTATATCGACCCGCCTGAGCACACACATGCCAAAAACATGGCTTTCAGCTATTTCAAGCCACCGTCGGTCAGGAAATTGGAAGAGCAGATCCGCGAACTCGCCAGGGAGTCCGTCGATCAGCTCACGCATCTTTCGGCCCGTGGCGACATCGACCTTCTCGACGACTGGGCGCTGGGCTTCCCGCTGCACGTCATAATGACGCTGCTGGGGGTCCCGCCCGAGGACGAGCCGCGGATGATGGCGCTCACCCAGGAGTTCTTCGGCACCGCCGATCCGGAGCATCAGCGTGAAGACGTCGAGGCGCTGAGCCCGGAGGCGATGGCCCAACAGTTCGCCGCCACCATCCAGGACTACTTCGCCTACTTCGACACGCTGGCCGAAGACCGCCGTGCCAATCCCCGCGACGACCTGGCCACGGTGGTCGCCTGCGCCAAGCTGCCCGACGGTGAGTACTGGCCCAAGACCTTCGTGTACGGCTGGTACACGGCCATCTTCACCGCCGGTCACGACACCACCTCGGCAACCCTGGCCGGCACGCTGAAGGCTCTTGCTGAACACCCCGATGTGCTGGCGCGGGTCAAAGCGGACCCGAGTCTGGTACCCGACCTCATCCAGGAGGGTTTGCGGTACGTGGCGCCGGTCAAACACTTCATGCGCGTCGCGCTCAAGGACCACACGTTGCGCGGACAGACCATCAAAGCCGGTGACCGCGTGATGCCGCTGTTCCAGTCCGGTTGCCGCGACGAGGAAGTCTTTGACCACCCCGACGAATTCGACATCGACCGCAAGCCCAACAACCACCTCGCGTTCGGCTTCGGTGCGCACACCTGCGTCGGCCAGCACTTGGCCAAGCAAGAGTTGAAGGTGATGTTCGAGGAGCTACTGCCCCGACTGGAGTCGATCGAGATTCTCGGACCCGGCAGCGTGACACAGACCAACTTCGTTGGCGGCCTGAAACACTTGCCCGCCAAGCTCACCATCTCCTGATCGGCCGGAATCGCCATGACCACAATCGATTACCCACAGCTCTACATCGGCGGCACGTGGACGGCGCCCGCTGGCCATGACACCATCGGCGTCCATTCCCCCGCTACAGAGGAGCGTATCGGTTCGGTGCCCAGGGGCACCGAAGCCGATATCGACGCCGCTGTCGCCGCGGCCAGAACGGCGTTCGACGCTCCCGACGGGTGGGGGGCCTGGGATCCGAAGGAGCGCGCCGACGTCCTCGAACGGTTCGCAGTGGAACTGGAAGCTCGTGGCGCCGAAACAGCGCGACGCGTGTCAATGCAGAACGGCATGCCGATCTGGCTCGCCCAGCAGTTCGAGGCCGGCTTTCCGCCGTTGCTGGTGCGCTACTACAGCGACTTGATGACCAGTGCACCAGTGGAGGAATCGCGTCACGGCATGCTCGGCGGCACATCGCTAGTGTCCAAGCAGCCCATCGGCGTCATCGGCGCGATCGTGCCCTGGAATGTCCCACAGGGGATTGCCTTCCTGAAACTCGCGCCTGCGTTGGCGGCCGGCTGCTCCGTGGTGCTCAAACCGGCAGAGGAAACCGTGCTCGACGCATTCCTCATGGCCGAGGCCGCGGCCGCGGCGGGCCTACCCGAGGGTGTCATCAACGTTGTTCCGGGAGGTCGTGAAGTAGGCGCCTACCTGGTCGAGCACCCCGGGGTCGACAAGGTCTCGTTCACCGGTTCCACCGGCGCGGGCCGCTGGATCGCCGAAGCCTGTGGGCGACTGCTGCGGCCGGTGACCCTCGAACTCGGCGGCAAATCTGCGGCAATCGTCCTCGACGACGCCGACCTGGCCGCCTCCATCGAGCAGTTCTTCGGAGTCACCCTGCTCAACAACGGTCAAATTTGTTGGCTCAACACCCGGGTGCTGGCTCCACGTAGCAGATACAACGAAATCGTGGACACCATCACCGATTTGGCGCGCTCGCTGAAGGTGGGCGATCCTCTCGATCCCGAGACCAAGGTCGGTCCGCTGGTGTCGAAGCGGCAGCGTGAGCGCGTCGAAGGCTACATCGCGAAAGGCAAGAGTGAAGGCGCCCGAATGACCGCGGGCGGTTCACGGCCAGCAGGCTTCGATCGCGGCTGGTTCCTGGAGCCCACGATCTTCGCCGATTTGGACAACAACGCGACGGTGTCACGCGAAGAGATCTTCGGCCCGGTGCTGGCGCTGATTCCTTATTCCGACGAACAGGAAGCCGTGGCGATTGCCAACGACAGTGTCTACGGCCTGGGCGGAAGCGTGTGGTCATCAGATCTCGAACGAGCGGCCAATATCGCCCGCCGCGTTCGCTCAGGGACAGTCGGGGTCAACCACTACGTCAACGATCCCGTCGCGCCGTTCGGCGGCATCAAACAAAGCGGAATGGGTCGCGAACTTGGCCCCGAAGGCCTGCACGCGTTCCAGACTTACAAAACCATCTATCTGCCGCCCACGCCGGATGCCGGTCAACCACCGGCTACACCGCTGTAATTCGACTGGCGCCGAACTAATTTCGTGCCACGATCGGAGCAAGTAACCATGTCTGCGCCCGTCGTTACCGCGCCTAGTGCCAACGTACATGAATTCACAACCGAGCTGATCGTTCGGCACCGTAGGTCACCAGCAGAAGGCGTGGTGGTGCTTGACCTGGCGCATCCGGAAAACGAAGACCTGCCGCGCTGGGAACCAGGTGCCCACGTCGATTTGATTCTCGGCGACGGCCTGACGCGTCAGTACTCGCTGTGCGGTGATCCGCGCGATTCGGGCGTCTGGCGCGTCGGGATCTTGCTTGATCCAAACAGCCGCGGCGGTTCACAGTACGTTCACGAGAACCTCAATGAGGGGGCCACGGTGCGCGTGCGCGGCCCCCGCAACCATTTCCCGCTGGTCGATGCACCGCACTATCGATTCATCGCTGGGGGTATCGGCATCACCCCGATCTTCGCGATGCTCGAGGCCGTGCAGCGGGCGGGCGGCGACTGGACGCTGCTTTACGGCGGTCGAACGCGGAACTCCATGGCGTTCGCGGAAGACCTAGCCGCGCGCTATCCCGAGCGGGTCACAGTGTGGCCCCAAGACGAGCGGGGCCTCCTCGACCTCGGTTCGCTCCTCAAGGAGCCGCAGGACAACACGTTGGTGTACTGCTGTGGGCCCGAGGCGCTGCTGTCAGCAGTCGAGCAGCAAAGCGCCCACTGGCCAACGGGGATACTTCATATCGAGCGGTTCGCCGCCAAGGTGCCTACGGCGGAGGAAGCCGCTGAAGCCCTCGAACAGTTTGAGGTGGTGTGCCATCGTTCCGGGGTAAGTTTCGAGATAACAACATCAGACCAATCGATCCTGGAAGTCCTTGAGGAAGTAGGCATCCCAATCCTGGGCAGCTGCTATGAAGGGGTCTGTGGAACCTGCGAGGCAAAGGTGCTGGAGGGAATCCCGGTTCACCGCGACTCGGTGCTCTCCGATGCCGAGAAAGCTGCCGGCGAAGTGATGTTGCCTTGTGTATCGCGCTCTCGCACCGAAAGGCTGGTGCTGGACCTGTGAAAACCAACTACCCGAAGAAGTGTTGGTATGTCGCGGCAACCTGCGACGAGATCACCGAGTCGCCACTGGGGCGCCGCCTACTCGGCAAGGATGTCGTGCTATGGCGCGGCGCTAGCGGTGGCGTCACCGCATTCGAAAACCGCTGCGCGCACCGGGCTTTCCCGCTGTCTCACAGTACGGTTGACGGAGATCGGCTGGTCTGCGGTTACCACGGATGTACCTACGATACCGACGGCAATTGCGTATATACCCCGACCCAGCCCCAAGTCCCGACGGGGATGAGGGTCCCGGTGTTTCCCCTCCTCGAGGAGCCACCATTCGTCTGGATCTGGCTCGGGCCGCCGGCCGCTGCCGCGGGCAGCCAACCGCCAAACATACTGTGGGTCAATGATCCAGCGTGGTCGACATTCGCGAGTGCCTGGCGGGTAAACGCCAACTACATGATGATCCACGAACACTACCTGGACTTCAGCTACGCTCCGATCCTGCATAGGCGTGACGTACCTTTGGAAATCGCCAGTATGCCGGCATTTAACGATGTCGAAGTCACCGAAACCACCGTGTCCTACACGCGGCTCCTGCCGGACGCTCAGCTCACAGACTGGGAGGCCGATGCCACCGGACTCGACCGCGAGCTTACGTATAAACGTTGCGAGGGCGGCACTTTCGTCTCGCCGGCGGTGCACCGCCAGCATTGGGAGATCACGGCTGCGAATGGCGAGCTCTACACCACTACCCGAACCCACGCCATCACGCCCGAGACGGAAGCATCGACTCACGTGTTCATGCAGGCATCGCGCAATTACAGACTCACTGATAATGCGGTAACTGAACGTCTGACGTCATTCCTTGCCGAGGTTGCCCAACGTGACATCGCCATACTGGATATGGCTTCCAATCACTCGGGCTACGACTTATGGCGGGGCGGAGTGGAGTTCCAGGCGGACGCCGCCGCCTTGCGGGCGCGCCGAATCATTGGGGTGATGCTGGCGAAAGAAGCGGGCCAATCCGCGATCCGTCCCGGTCTCGCGCCCACCAGTAGGCGAGACTCGCTCAGCCCCCGTCAACCCATCAGGGGTTGAGGAATCCACGGCTGAGGGGATGGCGGTAATCGCCGGCGCTCGGTGTTAACGGGCAGTCGAATCTGCCTCGCCGCTGACCGCGGATAGCAGGTCGTCAGTCTGACCTGTCACTGAAAGCACTGTCTGCCAAAGGTAGCCATTGCTGTCGACCCTCTTTCGCGACGAAACCGCCATCGGAATCGGTACATGCGTCAACCGGCGTCGCCAGGTACCAATGACCGTATCGGTCTTGCCCGCCATGCCCGCGTGGACGGCCGCATGACCCAATCGAAGGCAGAAGTTGGCGTCCCGAGCGTTGGCGGGCAAGCTGCGGATCATGTAACTCGGGTCAATGTACTTGAGGTTTACCGAAATTCCCTGGCCCCGAAATGTTTCCTTGACCTGATCCGTTAAAAAGGCGCCAATGTCACCGTGGCGACTATTCCCTGAGGCATCCCACTCCGCTTCTTTCTCAAGCAGACGTTGACCTGCACCTTCAGCGACGACAATCACGACGTAACCATCTCTTTCGATGCGTTGTCTCGCCGCTCGGACGACTCCATCGATGCTGAAATCAATTTCCGGGATGAGGCATAAGCCGACCTGAGTATCCGCCAATGTGGCGAAGCTGGCGACAAACCCAGAGTCGCGACCCATCAATTTCACGAGACCGATACCGAACCGATGGCACGACGCCTCCACATACGCCGCGCGCGTCGCATGCCGTGCCGCCTCGACCGCGGTATCGAAACCGAAAGACGTCTCAATGAACGAGATATCGTTGTCGATGGTCTTCGGGACACCCACCACAGCGATCTCCAGATTACGGCGCCGTATCGCCTCCACTATCGAGTGCGCGCCGCGCAGCGTTCCATCGCCGCCTACTGTGAATAACAGCTGAATTCCCAGCCGCCGGAGCGTGTCAACCATTTCATCCGCCGGTTGCGGACCGCGGGACGAGCCCAAGACCGTACCACCGACTTCGTGGATTTGACCCACTCTGCGGGTCGTCAATTCGATTGGCGCCAGCCCGTTTCCATCCGCTAGACCCTCGTAGCCGAAACGGAAGCCGTAGACCGTGGGAACACCATACTTTTCGTGTAGGCAGAAAACGATAGATCGGATGACATCATTCATGCCCGGGCAGAGCCCACCGCACGTGACAATCCCACACCTGAGGGCGCCGGGGTTGAAGTAGATCCTCTCGCGAGGACCCGCCAGCTCGAAGGCCGGCGGATCAATATTGGCTCGCACCTGCGCGCGCAGCTCATCGATATCGGTGCGGAACAAGAGCCGTTTCGATGTATCCATGAAATGTTTTGTGCGCAAAGGAGAGGCGATCTTACATTCGCCCAGTTCCTCGATGTCGAAATCCGGTCGTAATAACGTCATTTCACATCGACCGTCTCTTTCAATGGCGCGGGTGGTTCACGCTGTCGGTCGCAAGCAGCGTGACAGCACAGGGGTGGTTACATCCACGGCTTCTGCATCCGGTGATCTCCCGCTCGAAGCATTTCGATGATTGCGCTGAAGTCCTTGTCGCCGTTGGTCGCTGCGAATTTGGCGTAGATATCGGCGGCGTGGCTACCCAATGGGGCGGCCGAACCGGTCGAGTTGACCGCATCCATCGCCAGACCTAGATCCTTGTTCATCAGCGCGGCGGCGAAGCCCGCCTTGAAGTCGTTGTTGGCCGGCGACGACGGTACCGGGCCCGGCACCGGGCAGTTGGTGTGCACCGCCCAGCAGTTTCCGGTCGCGCCGGTGATGACGTCGAACAGCGACTGCGCCGACAGCCCGAGCTTTTCGGCCAGCACGAACGCCTCGCCGATCGCGATCTGATGCACCGCCAGCACCATGTTGTTGCACACCTTGGCGGCCTGGCCTGCGCCGGCAGCGCCGCAGTGAATGATCTTGCCCGCCATGGGTTCCAGGATCCGATGCGCGCGGCGCACTACCTCCGAGTCACCGCCGACCATGAACGCCAGCGTGCCGGCGACAGCGCCGTTGACCCCGCCGGAGACCGGCGCGTCGAGCTGGGCCAAGCCGTACGATGTCGCTAACGCGTGGACTTCGCGGGCGTCGTCGACGGAAATGGTGGAGCTGTCGATGAATAGCGTGCCCGCATTGACCGCCGGCAGGAGCTCGGCGTAGCAGCGTTTGACCGCATCGCCGTGCGGCAGCATGGTCAGCACTACGTCGGCGTCGCTCACGGCAGCGGCCGGGTTGTCGCACACCATGACGCCCTTGTCAGCGGCGGCGGTTGCCGCGGCAATGAATGGGTCAAAACCCCGTACGGTATAGCCGGCGGCAACCAGGTTGGCCGACATCGGACCACCCATGTGGCCCAACCCAAGAAACGCGACAGTCGACAACCTCTGGTCCTCCTATGCGCTGGCGCGGACCCGCGCGGCCTCGGCTCGGCCGATGACCACCCGCATGATCTCGTTGGTCCCCTCCAGGATGCGGTGCACCCGCAGATCGCGCACGATCTTCTCCAGACCGTACTCGCGAAGATAGCCGTAGCCCCCGTGCAACTGCAGGGCCTTGTCCGCGACGTCATAACACGTGTCGGTGACGTACCGCTTGGCCATCGCACACGACTCGACTTTGTCGGCAGCATCGCTATCCAGCGCTGCCGCAGCCCGCCACAACAACATTCGCGAGGATTCCAGGGCGGTGGCCATATCGGCCAAGGTGAACCTGATCGTGGGCTCGTCGAGTAACGCGGCCCCGAATGCCTGCCGGTGAGAAAGATATTCGGCCGACTTGTCGTAGGCGGCCTGCGCTCCGCCCAGCGAGCACGCCGCAATGTTGAGCCGGCCACCGTTGAGGCCGTTCATCGCGACACCGAAGCCCGCACCTTCACCGTCCGCGCCACCCAGCATCGCATCAGCGGGCACCCGCACATCCTCGAGAATCACCTGCGCCGTCGGCTGGGCGTTCCAGCCCATCTTCTCCTCGTGCGCACCGAAACTTAGCCCCGCGTCGCCCTTTTCGACAATGAACGCCGATATTCCGCCTGGGCCGTCCCCACCGGTGCGCGCCATCACGACATAGACATCTGAAGCTCCCGCCCCAGAAATGAACTGTTTGACGCCGTTGAGCACATAGTCGCCCCCCTGCTTGACCGCGCGGGTGCTCAACGCGCCGGCATCCGAGCCGGCACCCGGCTCGGATAGGCAGTAGCTGGCGATCGCATCCATTGATGCCAGCCGCGGCACCCAGTCCTTGCGCTGATCCTCGGTGCCGAAAGCGTCGATCATCCAGGCGCACATGTTGTGGATGGATAAAAACGCGGCGATCGTCGGGCAGGCCATCGCCAGCTGCTCGAAGATGCGCACCCCGTCCAGGCGGCGCAGCGCACTGCCGCCCACGTCGTCGCGGCAGTAGATCGCCGCCATGCCGAGCCCGGCCGCCTCCCGCAGTTCATCCACCGGGAAGTGATGCGTCGCATCCCATTCCAGGGCATGGGGGGCGAGGCGTTTGGCCGCGAATGCGGCCGCCGTCTCGGTGATCACCCGCTCGTCGTCATCCAGATAAAAGAGTTGCATCGAAGCACTAGTTCATTGTCGGGATGACGAATTCGGCGCCGTCTTTGATGCCCGACGGCCAGCGTGAGGTGACGGTCTTGACCTTGGTGTAGAACTCGATGGATGCTGGGCCATGCTGGTTGAGATCGCCGAAACCCGAACGCTTCCAGCCACCGAAGCTGTGGTAGGCCACCGGGACCGGAATCGGCACGTTGACGCCGACCATGCCGACCTGCACCCGGGAGACGAAATCGCGCGCTGTGTCGCCGTCGCGGGTGAAAATCGCCACCCCGTTGCCGTACTCATGCTCAGAGGGCAGCCGCAACGCATCTTCGTAGTCGTGGGCGCGCACCATGCACAGCACCGGACCGAAGATCTCGTCGGTATAGATCGACATGTCGGTTGTGACGTGGTCGAACAGCGTTGGCCCGATGAAGAATCCATCCTGCAGGCTGGCATCACCAAACGAGAGGTCGTCGCTGGCACGCCCACGCCCGTCGACCACCAGGTCGGCGCCCGCCTCGACGCCCTGGCCGATGTGATCACGCACCCGCTTGAGTGCGGCCTCGGTGACCAACGGCCCATAGTCGGCCTTGGGGTCTAGGCTGTGTCCGACCCGCAGGTTGTTGATGCGTTCGATGAGCCTGCCTCGCAACCGATCCGCGGTTTGCTCGCCGACGGGCACCGCGACGGATATCGCCATGCACCGCTGGCCGGCGCTGGCGTAGCCCGCGCCGATCAGCGCGTCGACAGCCTGGTCCAGGTCGGCGTCGGGCATCACGATCATGTGGTTTTTCGCCCCGCCGAAGCACTGCGCGCGCTTACCGGTGCCGGTCGCCGTCGCATAGATGTACTGGGCGATATCCGAACTGCCCACGAAACCGACGGCCTGGATGTCGGGGTGGTGCAGGATGGCGTCGACGGCTTCCTTGTCGCCGTGGACCACTTGAAACACCCCCGGCGGCAGACCGGCCTCGATGAACAACTCCGCGAACCGCACCGGCACCGACGGGTCACGCTCAGAAGGCTTGAGAATGAAGGCGTTTCCGCATGCCAGCGCGGGACCCGCTTTCCACAGCGGGATCATCGCGGGGAAGTTGAACGGCGTGATCCCGGCCACCACCCCCAGCGGCTGGCGCAGCGAATACACATCGATACCCGGGCCCGCGCCCTCGCTGTATTCCCCTTTCAGCAGATGCGGGATGCCGATACAAAACTCGATCACCTCGAGACCGCGCTGCACATCGCCACGCGCATCAGGCACCGTCTTACCGTGCTCGCGCGAGAGCAACTCGGCCAACTCGTCCATGTGCTGGTTGACCAACTCGACAAACCGCATCATCGCCCGTGCCCGGCGCTGCGGATTGAACGCCGCCCAACCCTTCTGGGCCTCGGCCGCCGACGCCACCGCGGCGTCGAGCTCGGCCATGCTCGCCATCGGGACCATCGCCTGCACCTGGCCGGTATTGGGGTCGAACACCTCAGTAGTGCGACCGGACTGCCCGGCAGTGCGTTTGCCATCGATGAAATGGGTAATTTGTGCGGTCATGGCTGCCCTCGGATACGGAAAAGAAGTCGGCGGGTTACTAGGACATCCTAGTAATGGAAGCGTCCGGGCTATAGACCCAATGGAGGGTATCTGGCTCTTCCTTTAGGGTGATGCCCGCCCGACAACCGTCCCTTGAGCGCACACGGGCTTTACACCTAGACACCGTCCATACACCAGTCGATCGATTCCCGCCTGATGTTCGCGACTGTGCGATCTGCCAGGGCGACGGTACCGCGTGCCCACGGTGTGCTGTCGGGCATTCTCGCTGGCGCAGTGAAAGGTAAACGGCTAGCTGCTAATCCGGCCATGGGTATCGACGGTCTGCACGATCTCGCGGTCAGTGCCGAGCCAGTGCGCTTGCGCTGCAACGGATGGTTGGACGCCAGTCGGCCAAGGCCACGTCGGACACCTACACGGACCTGTTTGACGACGATCTGGACGCAGTTTCGGCCAGTTTGCATGCCCGGTACTCACGCGAAGTTACTCGAAAGTGTGCCCAAAATGTGCCCACGGAGTGCCCACAGAGTTAGCTAGCAAACACCAAAACATGCTTTGAGCTGCATAAACTCTTGTGCGGGCGGAGGGACTCGAACCCTCAAGCTCTTTCGAGCACGGGCACCTAAAACCCGCGCGGTTGCCTATTTCGCCACGCCCGCGTGCCCAGCGATCCTACTGCTCCGCTCGCTGATGAATCTTGTCGGTGATCCCCCATACCTTGGTTCTGCGAGCGGCGGGAGGAGCGAAAAAGTGCGATCCGGAGAGGAGTTCGACGCCGTACAACGCCTCATTGCCGCTGGTGTGAATGACTGTGCGATCGCCCGCCAGACCGGCATTCCTCGACGCACGGTGCGCGACTGGCGATGCCGACCGCAGCTTCGATCTAGAGATTCGCGTGGGTCACCATGCGCCCACGATGTCCCCCGCCTACCGGCGAAAGCGTACAGCTATCTACTCGGTCTGTACCTGGGTGACGGATGCATCTCACGGCACCCTCGAGCCTGGCGGCTAAGAATCGTTCTCGACGACAAGTTCCCTGGGATCATCGAGCGATGCCGCGAGGCCATGGACGCCCTGATGCCGGGTCAGCGGGCGGCGACGCTGCGTCGCTCGGATCATTGCATCGAGGTCTCGATGTGCTCCAAACATTGGCCGTGTCTGTTTCCACAACATCGCCCGGGCAAGAAGCATCTACGACCGATCCGGCTCGAGTCGTGGCAGGAAGTACTCGTCAAAGAAGCCACCGAAGAATTTGTGCCGGGCCTCATCGACAGCGATGGTTGCCGCGTGGTGGCGAACGATCGCGGCGTCAAAAGCGTCCGCTACCACTTCTCGAACCGATCCGAAGACATTCGCGGACTGTTCTGCGCCGCACTTGATGAACTCGGTATCCCGTGGACGCGGCCGCGCTGGTTCGAGGTCGCCGTCTATCGCAAGGCCGCGACGGCGCGCCTTGACGAATTCGTCGGACCAAAAGCGTGACGGACGCGCGCCGACTACCCCGGGGTACCTTCTAGGGGTGTCCACTACGCATCGTCGGAGACCCGCGCTGATCGTGCTGGTGATCGTTGCGGCCGGTGGTTGCCTGGCCCTCGGCTGGTGGCAGTGGACGCGGTTTCAATCGGCGTCGGGCAGCTTCCAGAATCTCGGATACGCCTTGCAATGGCCGGCGTTCGCCGGATTCTGCGTCTACGCCTACCGCAAATTCGTCCGTTACGAAGACGCGCCGCCGGAGCATCAGAGTACCCGCACCGTCACCGAGGTACCGGACGGATTGCTGCCCGAGCGGCCCATACCCGGACAACAGAACCACGACGATCCAGCGCTCCGCGAGTACAACGCATATCTGGCCGATCTTGCCAAGGCGGACAACGAAAACCATCGAAAGCAGAACAGGACAACGGCATGACGACACCCGGAGCGCAGCAGGCTAAGCCCGGAGAAAACATCCGCACCCCGCTGCTCGCCTACCGCGTGATGGCGTGGACGACGGGTCTATGGCTTATCGCCTTGTGCTACGAGATCGTCTCCCACGTGGTCTTCCACCACGAAATCCGTTGGATCGAAGTCGTTCACGGGTGGGTCTACTTCATCTATGTGTTGGCGGCCTTCAATCTGGCCGTCAAAGTCCGGTGGCCGATCGGCAAGACCATCGGGGTGTTACTCGCTGGAACGATCCCACTACTCGGCATCATCGTCGAGCATTTCCAGACGAAGGCCGTCAAGGCCCAATTTGGCTTGTAAGCCAACATAATTCGCGTTGTCAGCGGGCCTGACCAGCTAGCGCGCGCAGCGCTGGCAGTAGCAGGGCAAGCGCGCGACCGCGATGCGACGCAGCGTCCTTTTCCGCCGAAGTCAGCTGCGCCGCAGTGCGATCTTGGCCGTCCGGGATGAACACCGGATCGTAGCCGAAGCCCGCGTCGCCTCGTGGCCCACGAGCGATCACGCCCGGCCACTCGCCGCGGACGACGACCACATCCGAGCCGGACACCAGCGCGCAGGCCGACACGAAGGCCGCACCGCGACGCTCGTCAGGCACCTCGCGCAGCTGCGCCAACAGCAACGCTGTGTTGCCGGCGTCGTCGCCGTGCGTGCCCGACCACCGCGCGGACAGCACACCGGGCATGCCATTGAGCGCAGCCACCTCCAGCCCCGAGTCGTCGGCGACGGTCGGAAATCCCGTCGCGGCGAACCCGTCGCGAGCCTTGGCCAGAGCGTTATCTTCAAACGTCGCGCCGGTTTCCGGTCTCTCGTCGAACGGCGGTACGTCGTCGAGTGACACCAGCGTCAGCCCCGAGAGCGAGGCTGCGTCCAACACCCGCCGCAACTCGGCCAGCTTCTTGGCGTTGCGGCTGGCGACGAGCAGACGGGTCACCAGGTCAGCGTAATCCAGGGCTGCGCAGGGCAAGCCACTCGGCAGCCGGCACACAAAATGGGGCAAATGCCCCATGCTTTCTGCGCCCGCCGGAGCGCAGAATTCGCTCAAGGGGGCCGTTCGCGGTCGCCAAGAACAAGGGGCATCTCGACATGAAGACCAACCGCACCCCGACACGCATCATCGCCGGCGTGCTGCTGACCGGCGGCCTCACGGCAGGTGGGCTGGGGCACGCAGGTATCGCTCAGGCGCACAAACCCCACAACTGGTGCCCAGGGCAACCCATGAACTATCCGACGGGGCCCAACGTTGGCTACGACTGGGACATGAACATCTGCCACACCTGGTTCCGGGTGCGCAATGGGAAAGGCAATGTGCCGTACAACGGCAAGCTTCCCAGCGACGTCTGGGACGGAGAGGTCCCACCGCCCGACTCCGAACCGCCGTGCGGCACAGACATGTTCACCGGCATCCCCGGCAACTGTTAGGGGTAGACCGCCGCCGCAAGTCGGGTCAGCTTCCGAACGCCTTCTGCGGCGCAGGACCTTCCGGCAGCACACCCGGATAGGGCAACGCCAATGCCTCGCTCTGCGCGACGAACAACTTCTCGCAGGCCCCCTGCGCGACGTCGAGCAGTTTGTCCAGTGTCGACCGCGGGAAGGTGGCACCTTCGCCGGTGCCTTGGACCTCGACCAGCGTCCCGGTGTCGGTGGCCACGACGTTCATGTCGACCTCGGCGCGGGAGTCTTCCTCGTAGGGAAGGTCGACCCGTACCCGGCCGTCCACGACGCCGACGCTGATCGCAGCGATCGCGCACGACAGCGGCCGCGGATCGGAGAGCTTGCCGGCCGCAGACAAGTAGGTCACCGCATCGGCCAGCGCGACGTACGCGCCGGTGATGGCCGCGGTGCGAGTACCACCATCGGCTTGCAGCACATCACAGTCGACGGCAATCGTGTTCTCTCCCAAGGCCGCTAGGTCGATGCAGGCCCGCAACGATCTGCCAACCAACCGACTAATCTCCTGGGTGCGTCCGGACGGACGGCCCTTCACCGATTCCCGGTCGCTGCGGGTGTGGGTGGCGGACGGCAGCATCGCGTATTCGGCGGTGAGCCAGCCCAGCCCTGATCCCTTGCGCCAGCGCGGCACGCCCTCGGTGACGCTCGCCGTGCACAGGACTTTGGTCTGACCGAATTCGATGACCACCGAACCGGCCGGGTGGGAGGTGAATCCGCGGGTGATGACAACCGGTCGAAGCTCGTCGTCGAGGCGGCCGTCTTCTCGTTTTGACACGCGCCAACCATAGCCCGGCGACGATGCACGCCGGAACGGCGTGATGAGGAAACGGGCCATCAGCCCTAGCGTGCAGTCAGCCGCTCAAGAGCGCCCGACGTTGAATGTCTCGCCGCACACCACGGCATGCACCGGGCCGTCGAATTCGGCTTTGGCCTCGCTGATCACGTCCTCACGCGAGGTCCATGGCGGGATGTGGGTCAGCAACAACTCCCGCACCCCGGCCGCGGTCGCGATCCGGCCGGCCTCGGTGCCGGACAGGTGCAAGTTGGGCGGACGGTCGGGCGAGTGCGTCCAGGATGCCTCGCACAGGAACACGTCGGCGTCCCGGGCCAAGTCGATGATCGTGTCGCAGTAGCCGGTGTCACCGCTGTAGACAAATGACGCTCCGGCCGGATTGGTGATCCGCATGCCATAGGACTCGGTCGGGTGGCATACCACCCGGGGCACGACGCTGATCGCGCCCAACGCCACGGCCTCGCCGTCGACCCAGTGGTGAACATCGAAAATGTCGGAGCAGTCGTCGATCTCGCCGCCGTACGGCGACGACGCCGCGCCGAGCCGCGACCACGTGTCGCTGGGCCCGTACATCAACGCTTTTCCTGCGGGCGGCGTCGGGTGGTAGCGGCGCCAGACGAATAGCCCGGGCAAGTCGAGACAGTGATCGGCGTGCAGGTGCGAGAGCAGCACGTGGACCGAACCCGGGTCGGCGTGCCGCTGCAGGGCGCCAAGCACGCCTCCACCGAAGTCGATGACCAACGGTGGGGTGTCCGGTGCCCTCAGCAGGTAACCCGATGCCGGCGAATCCGGGCCGACGACGCTCCCGGAGCAGCCCAGCACGGTAATTCGCACGGTCACTACTGTGCCATGCCCGGCGTCAAGTTGTTGAAAACATCCCGGCTTTCCTCCATGAGAAAGCTCAGCCGGGCGCAGCGATGTGACGGTGGACCGACTCGACGCCGGTGATGGCCGGCCCCAAGAACCGTGACGCAAGTGCGAGGAACGCATCGGGGTCACCGGTCGCTTCGAACGCGCGCAGCGGAGAAGCGACTTCGGGCCGATTCGGGTGGGGATGCAGTAAATCAAGCTCGGTCAGCACACGAAGAAGCTCCTTCGCGGTCTCCTCCGCACTGGAGACCAGCGTGACCCCGTCGCCCATTGCCAATTGGATCAGCCCGGACAGCAGCGGGTAGTGGGTGCAGCCCAGCACCAGGGTGTCGACGTCGGCGCGCTGCAACGGCTCGAGGTATCCCTCGGCCAGCCCGAGCACCTGGCGACCGCTGGTGATACCGCGCTCGACGAAGTCGACGAACCGCGGGCAGGCCACCGCGGTGACTTCGGCGTCGCGGGCGGCGGCGAAGGCGTCCTGGTAGGCGCCGGAGGCGACGGTGGCCTGCGTGCCGATCACGCCGATCCGCCCGCTTCGGGTGGTGGCAACCGCCCGGCGTACCGCAGGCAAAATCACTTCGACGACCGGCACGCCGTAGCGTTCGCGCGCATCGTGCAGGCATGCCGATGACGCCGAGTTGCAGGCAATCACCAGCGCCTTGATGCCCCGGTCGACAAGGTCGTCGCCAATGGCCAGGGCATGCGCGCGGATTTCGGGAATTGTGAGCGGACCGTAGGGACCGTTACCGGTATCGCCGACGTAGATGATGTCCTCGTCGGGCAGTTGGTCGATGATCGCGCGGGCCACCGTCAACCCTCCGACGCCGGAGTCGAACACCCCGATGGGCGCCAGTGCGTTACTCATGTCGGCTCGATTATTCTCCGGACCGCTGCGGCGCTCGACCGCGACGCTCGCGAGCTTCACGTTCGGGCCTGGACAACAGGTATGCGGCGAGCACCCCGGCGATTCCGCCGCACAGATGCCCCTGCCAGGAAACTCCTCCACAGACGTTGAGCACTGGCACCGCCCCCCACAGAATTCCGCCATACATGACCAGCACCACCAGCCCGATGACGATCTGCCAGCCCGATCGGGTGAAGAACCCGAAGATCAGCAGAAAGGTCAGCCAGCCGAAGATCAGGCCCGAGGCGCCGATGTGGTCGGTCTGGCCGCAGGGCGAGCCCATGTTGCCGATCAGCCAGGTGCCCAAGCCACCGACGATCCACACGATCGCGGTTGCCCAGAGAAATCGTGAGAGCCCGGCCAAGGTGACCAGAAAGCCCAGCACCAGCGCCGGCCCGGTGTTGGCGGCCAGGTGCGCCCAGTTCGCATGCAACAGCGGGGCGAAGAGAATTCCCCACAGGCCGTCGGTCTCCAGCGGGCGGATGCCGTTGTCATCCAGTCGGTGCCCGTTGAGCTGATCGAACGCCTCGACGATGTACAGCAAGACCACGAAGCTGATGATGGTGGCCCCGCCAACGATGCTCGCGGATCGCTTCTTCGCCGGTGGCACTGCTGGATGCGTGTGGCTGCTCATGCCGGTGCCTGCCCTTCCGTCAGCCGGAATGCTCCCGGCAACAGTCCACGATAGGTCGGGATGTCGGCCACCGGGTCGGCGGCGATCACCGCCCCGACGACAGCGCGGGCCAGGCAGTCGGCCGCTGCCACGCCCACGGCGCTGGCCAGCGCGGTCTCTGGCGAAAACGCGGCAGGCACGTCGGCCGGCGGGGCCACCTCGATGGCACCGGTGGCCAGCGCGAACACGGTGTCGCCGTCCACCGGTGTGTGTGCGGGCCGGATGGCGCGGGCGAGCCCGTCGTGAGCAGTGCTCGCGATCTGCCGGCAGGCCGCCGGGCTCAGTGCGGCGTCGGTCGCGATGACCGCGATCGTCGTGTTCAGCGAGCTCAGCGGGGACTCGAGCTCCGCCAGCGCAGCGACTTGATCACTGGGCGGCGCCGTCAGGCCGAGCTCGTCGACCAGGTAGCTCAGCCAGGGCAAGCCGGTGCTCTGGTCGACAACGTTGCCGGCGGAGTTCACCGCGACCAGGGCTCCTACCGTCACCCCGGACGGCAGCGTCGTCGACGCGCTCCCGATGCCGCCTTTGAGCACTCCCGCGCACGCCCCCACCCCGGCACCGACCGTGCCGACGGGGACATCGGTTCCAGCCGTCTGGCAGGCGTCATACCCGAATTCGGCGGTCGGCCGGTTGCTCCAGGCGCCGACGTCGAGGTCGAAGATCACTGCTCCCGGCACGATTGGCACGACCCCGCCGGTCATCGCCACGCCGCGGTCCTGCTCCTCGAGCCAGCGCATCACCCCGTCGGCGGCCGCCAGCCCGAAGGCGCTGCCGCCGGCGATCAGTACCGCGTCGACATAGCGCACGCTGTTGGCCGGGTCCAGCAGATCGGTTTCCCGGGTGCCGGGCGCACCGCCGCGGACATCGACGGCGCCGACGGTGCCGGGCGGCGTCAAGACGACGGTGACGCCGCGGGCCCAGCCGGTGCCCATCGTCGCGTCGGGGTCGAGTCGATGGTGGTGGCCGACCAGGATGCCCGCGACGCCGGTAATCGCGTTCATAGCCTTCACCGGGACCCCATCAGCGCCAACACCAGGTACTCCTGCAGCACGGTCAGCCACTGATAGACGTCGAGATGCGGAGCCAGCGGATGGTCATCGGGCAGCCGGTCGGGGCCGCCCGCGCCGATGTCGAGCATGGTTCCCAGCGCCAGGCGTAGGTCGTTGACGGCGGCGATCCAGGCATTCGCGGCGTCCTCGGTCAGCTCGAGTTTGCCGCCGCGGTCCGGCAGAGTGTCCAATAGTTCTTGTGCTGCAACACGTTTGGCTTCGATGATCGATGGCTCGTGCAAGCTGCGCAGGGCGGCGTTCAGGCTGCCGGCAGCTTCGTCATCCGAGGGCGCCGCGTCGTCCGGCTTGGAGAAGTCGGGCAGCAGCCGCTGCAGCGTCGCATTGTCCGGCGGCTCGGCGTTACCGGTTTTCATGCCGGTGATCTGCTCGAGTTCGTCGTGCGGCGACGACGATTCACGTTCGTCGAGCAGTCCGATCATCGAGGCGACCAGATTCTTCAGTAGCGCAGCCTCGTGCGCATCAAACGCGGACCGGAAACGGGCACCGTCGGCGGTCTCAACCCGCTTCCACTTACGCACCTGGGAACCCGGAAACCCTCGATCTCAGCGATCCTGCTGCATGGTGGCCCACAGCCCGGCCGCATGCAGCTTCGTTACGTCGACCTCCATGGATTCCCGGCTGCCCGCCGACACCACGGCCTTACCTTCGTTGTGGACCTGCAGCATCAGCTTGGTGGCGTGCGGCTCGCTGTAGCCGAACAGCTTCTGGAAGACGTATGCCACGTAGTTCATCAGATTGACCGGATCGTCCCAGACGATAGTCACCCAGGGGGAGGCCGACGCTTCGAGCGAGTCGGCTTCCCGTTGCCCGGTGGTTCCCGGTTTTGTCGGGGCTGAGGCAACCATGGCTTCCAGGATACCGAGTTGCCACATCGCAACCGATACCGTTGCGATGTGAACGACTCAGTTTACGCCGGGCTGCTGACAGACAGATACGAGTTGACCATGCTGTCGGCGGCGCTGCGCGACGGTACCGCGGACCGCCGATGCACCTTCGAGCTGTTCGCTCGCCGGCTGCCCAACGGACGTCGCTACGGTGTGGTGGCCGGAACAGGCCGGTTTCTGGAAGCCTTACCCGAATTTTGCTTCGACGACGTGGCGTGCGAATCGCTGGCGGAATTCCTCGATCCGGACACGCTGTCCTACCTGCGCGACTTCCGGTTCCGCGGTGACGTCGACGGCTATGCCGAGGGCGAGCTGTATTTCCCTGGCTCCCCGGTACTTTCCGTGCGCGGCAGCTTCGCTGAATGCGTGGCGCTCGAGACGCTGGCGCTCTCGATTTTCAACCATGACACCGCCGTCGCGTCGGCGGCGGCGCGAATGGTCAGCGCTGCCGAGGGACGGCCGCTGATCGAGATGGGCTCGCGCCGCACCCACGAGCGCGCAGCCGTCGCCGCGGCCCGCGCCGCCTACCTCGCGGGCTTCGCCGCGACATCCAACCTGGAGGCGCACCGCCGCTACGGCGTGCCGACCGAAGGCACCAGCGCGCACGCCTTCACGCTGCTCTACGACGGACTCGACGGGCCCGACGAGCCGGGCGCATTCGCGGCACAAGTCGCTGCGCTGGGCGCAGCCACCACGCTTCTGGTCGACACCTACGACGTGACGACCGGCGTGGCCAACGCGGTGGCGACCGCCGGCACCGGGCTGGGCGCGGTGCGCATCGACTCCGGCGACTTGGGCGTGCTGGCCCGCCAGGTCCGCGAGCAGCTCGACCGGCTGGGGGCCGCCCGGACCCGCATCGTGGTGTCCGGCGATCTCGATGAGTTCGCCATCGCGGGTTTGCGTGCCGAACCGGTGGACCTCTACGGGATCGGCACCTCGCTGGTCACCGGATCCGGTGCGCCCACCGCGAACATGGTCTACAAGCTGGTCGAGGTCGACGGCGTACCGGTCGAGAAGCGCAGCGTCCGCAAGGAATCCCACGGCGGCGGCAAAGAGGCGCTGCGGCTGTCGCGTACGAGCGGCACCATCACCGAGGAGATCGTGCACCCCGCGGGCCATCCACCAGAGGGCGCCGGGCCGTCGCGGGTGTTGACGGTTCCGCTGGCGCGCAACGGCGAATCGGTCATAGGTACCGATCTGGGCGTGGCGCGCGACCTGGTGGCATCGGGCTTGCGAAGCTTGCCGTGGGAGGGTCTGATGTTGTCGCACGGCGATCCGGCGATTCCCACGACGCAAATCCCGGCCCGACGCCCGCCGGCCGACCAGCAGGAGTAGCCACGACCGACGACGTGCCACCGCCCGTCCCACAGCTGCTGGCCACTGCGGTGGCAGCGCTGGGCGGCAGTGAACGCAGCGGTCAGCTGGACATGGCGACCGCGGTCGCGCACGCCTTTGAAACCGGCGAGCATCTGGCGGTGCAGGCGGGCACCGGCACCGGAAAGTCGTTGGCGTACTTGGTTCCTGCGATCAGCCGCGCGGTGTCCGACGACGCGCCGGTCGTGGTGTCGACCGCGACGATTGCCCTGCAACGCCAACTGGTCAATCGTGATCTGCCCCAGCTGGTCGACGCCCTCACCGATGCGCTACCCCGCGAGCCGCGCTTCGCGTTGCTGAAGGGCCGGCAGAACTACTTGTGCCTCAACAAAATTCACAGCGGCGCCGCGGCCGACTCCGGCGACGAGTTGCAGGACGAACTCTTCGTGCCGCAGGCGGCCTCCGCGTTGGGCCGCGACGTGCAGCGGCTCACGGCCTGGGCGTCGACGACGGAGTCCGGTGACCGTGACGACCTCAAGCCGGGCGTCGCCGACAAGTCGTGGTCGCAGGTCAGCGTGTCCGCGCGGGAATGCCTCGGCATGTCCCGCTGCCCGTTCGGCACCGAATGCTTCGCCGAACGCGCGAGAGGAGCCGCCGCCCGGGCCGACGTTGTCGTCACCAACCATGCCCTGCTGGCCATCAACGCCGTCGCCGACTCGGCCGTGCTGCCCGAACATCGGCTGCTGGTGGTCGACGAAGCGCATGACCTGGTGGACCGGGTCACCGCAGTGGCCACCGGCGAGCTCACGGCGAGCACGCTCGGGGTCGCCTCGCGGCGAATTGCCAGGCTCCTCGAACCGGAGTTCATGCAGCGGTGGGAACGGACCTCGGCCAACTTCACCGCGGCCATCCAGGACGCGTCCGGCGGGCGCATCGACTACCTCGACGACGAGCTCGCCACGCACCTCGCCGCGCTGCGCGACGCGGCCGCCGCAGCGCGGTCGACCATCGACACGTCACCCACCGACGCCAAAGCGGCATCGGCCCGCGCCGAGGCCGTCGCCAGCCTGGCCGAGATCGCCGACACCGCAACGCGCATCCTGGCGTCGTTCGCGCCGGCGATCCCCGACCGGACCGACGTGGTCTGGCTGGACCACGAGGACAACCGCGGCGCGACGCGAACCGTGCTGCGGGTAGCGCCGCTGTCGGTGTCCGGACTGCTGCGCACCCGGTTGTTCGCCGAGTCGACGGCGGTGTTGACCTCGGCGACGTTGACCGTCGGCGGCTCGTTCGATGCGATGGCCAAAGCGTGGGGGCTCGCTGATACCGAAATGCCATGGCGTGGACTGGACGTCGGATCGCCGTTCCAACACGACAAGGCCGGCATCCTCTACATCGCGGCCCAGCTACCGCCGCCCGGCCGCGACGGCACCGGCTCGGCCGAGCAGCTGGCCGAGATCGCCGAGCTCGTCACCGCGGCGGGCGGGCGAACGCTCGGGCTGTTCTCGTCGATGCGTGCGGCACGCGCGGCCGCCGAGGCGATGTCCGAGCGGCTGTCGACGCCGGTGTTGTGTCAGGGCGACGACACCACCGCCACGCTGGTCGAGCAGTTCGCCGCCGACCCATCGACGTCGCTGTTCGGCACCTTGTCGCTGTGGCAGGGCGTCGACGTGCCCGGCCCGTCGCTGTCGTTGGTCATCATCGACCGGATCCCGTTCCCGCGGCCCGACGATCCGCTGCTGTCCGCCCGGCAGCGGGCGGTGGCCGCCGCCGGGGGTAACGGTTTCATGGCCATCGCGGCCAGCCACGCCGCGCTGCTGCTGGCCCAGGGCGCCGGGCGGCTGCTGCGCGGCATCGACGACCGAGGGGTTGTCGCGGTGCTCGACTCCAGGATGGCCACCGCCCGCTACGGCGGCTACCTGCGGGCCTCGCTGCCGCCGTTCTGGCCGACCACCGATGCCGCCGCGGTACGCGCCGCGCTGGCCAGGCTGACTAACCCGGCAACCTAGCCACTCAACGAGTGGCGATGGGATCCTCGAACAGGTCATAGGCGCCGGTCGCCTTCCACTGCTCGGCCGCCTTGTGCGTGGTCCCCCGCCACCGGACGTGGGCAGCCACCTCGGCGGCGGGGCGCGCCCCGTCGGTGAGGTGTCCGGTGGGAATGTCGTCGTCCGTCAGCGGGGCCCACAGATAGGGATGCAGGAAACGAATCCCGAACAACATCAGATTGTGCGTGCCCGGCAGCGCTGCCGACGGCGCGACCATGGCGGTTGCACCGGTTGCCAGCACCGCCGCGGCGAGAGCCTGGGTCGGTCGGTAGTCATCCCCGACGAGCTCGTCAACCGTGATGCCATGTGCCGCGCAATCATCGAAGTCGATCCGGGTCACCTCGTCGACGTCGACGACCGCTGTCCACAGATTCAACAGGACGTCGTCGGGATCTCCGCCGGGTCCCACGTTGTGGCGCAGCATTTCGGCCGCTGGGCCAAGGGGGTGAAGGCTCAAGTACTGCACGATGTCTTGCCCGGGCCGGTTGAAGCGTCCTTCCGCGGGACTGGATAGCGCCCGCCAGGGCGTGTCGTATGCGGCGTGCCGAAATACTATGAATCTCATGCCATTTGGGCACGAGCCGCGGTCGCGGCTCTGATGACCTGCGGGTACGCCAGCGGATCATCGAGCAATTCGATCGGAGGCATGCCGAGAACCGGATGCGGACGGGTGAACCAGGCGACCACACCAGGGCCGGTGAACGCGTGGCGCAGCTGGTTGACGAGCTGCCCGACGATGCGGATCCGTGCGGCATCGTTGCCGGCCGGGTCGGCTCCCTCATCGGCTAGCCAGCGTTGGAGTTGGCGGACCGACACTCCGAGCAGCTCGGCCACCGTCTTTTGCGGGGCGGCCAGTGTCTCGACGGTGCGCGCAAGGACGTCGCGAACCGGCGACTCCTCGCCGTAGGGCTGGTTTTCGACAATGTCGCGCAGCACCTGCCGGAATTGTTCGAACGCCACCCGCACGTCGTGACGCCTCGCCTTGTCGTTGTCGGTATGCAGTCCCTTTTGCGCGTGCAGCGCTGCTAGCGACAAGGTTTCCGCCTGCTGCGGGTCTGCCCCGGACCGCGAGAGGGCCGCAGCACCCAGCGCCGCGGCGAAGTCGTCGAGCACCTCGACCACCCGGTCGGGTACCGTCGCGGATCGCTGCAACAGCGCGGTCACTTCATTGGCCTCGCGCAGGAGGTCCGACAAGCCAACAGCAGCTGTCGTACTCATGTCGTGATCATACGACGAATCTACGCCAGGCGCTTGCGAGCTAGCGGCAGCCTCACGCAAGCCCGGCTCAGGCCGATTGCCCGCCTCCTCCTCGGGCCGATGCCCGCATCGTCGGCGGCCCTAAGCCAGCGTGACCAAACCCAGCTCGGCCGCCGACGCCAGCATCGGATTATGCGGCAGCACCCGCACCGTATAGCCGACTGAGCCGGCGACCGGCAGCGGCGTCGTCGTGGCGAAGACGTGGTCGCCCCCGGCGGCGGTGCCGGTGTAAGGCATCTCGACGGTCACCGGGTCCATCAGCGCGTCATTGGTGTCCACCCGGCCGACCATGGCCTGGACGGTGACCTCGTCGGGCCGCAGCCCGACCAACTGGACCGTCGCGGTCAGGGTCAGCTTGGAGCCGAGTACGGGAGCGTCCGGCAGCCCGGTGCTGTCGACGTCGGTGATCCGGATCTGCGGCCAGCCCTCGAACGCGCGTCGACGGTAGGCGGCGAGCTCGCGGGCCGGATCGAAAGCGGCCTGGCCGTCGCCGTCGACGGCGACCGTCCTGCGCAGCGACTCCGCCGCCGGCAGGTAGTAGCCCTCGGTGTAGTCGCGAACCATCCTCGAGGCCAACACTTTCGGACCGAGCGTCTGCAGGGTGTGTCGTACCATCTCGATCCACCGACGCGGCACGCCCTGCTCGTCGCGCTCATAAAACTTCGGTGCCACCGACTTTTGCAACAGCTCGTAGAGTGCGGCCGCCTCCAGGTCGTCGCGACGCTCCTCGTCGACAACGCCGGAGGCCGACGGTATCGCCCAGCCGTTCTCGCCGTCGTACCACTCGTCCCACCACCCGTCGCGGATGGACAAGTTCAGCCCGCCGTTGAGCGCGCTCTTCATCCCCGATGTGCCGCACGCCTCCAACGGCCGCAGCGGATTGTTCAGCCAGACGTCGCATCCCCAATACAGCAGCCGGGCCATCGACATGTCGTAGTCGGGCAGGAACGCGATGCGGTGGCGCACCTCGGGCCGGTCGGAGAACTGTACGACCTGCTGGATCAGCGCCTTACCGCCGTCGTCGGCTGGGTGGGATTTGCCGGCGACGATCAGCTGGATCGGCCTTTCCTCGTCGAGCAGCAGCTGCTCCAACCGGTCCGGGTCGCGCAGCATCAGCGTCAGTCGCTTGTAGGTGGGCACCCGGCGGGCGAAGCCGATGGTCAGCACGTTCGGATCGAACGCCGTCGAGATCCAGCCCAGCTCGGCCTCCGATACGCCGCGGACCAGCCAGGAGCGGTGCAGCCGCGCACGGACATCCTCGACCAGCAGCGCCCGCAGTTGCGATCGAATCCACCACAGATGGCCCGCGTCGACCTGGTTCACCCGCAGCCAGACGCCGGGGTCACTGAACGAGTCCGATCCAAGCAGCTCGCGGCCCAACTCCAACCATTGCGGGGCCGCCCAGGTGCGCGCATGCACGCCGTTGGTGATCGACCCGATCGGCACCTCGTTCGGGTCGAAACCGGGCCACAGCTCGTTGAACATCGCCCGGCTCACCTCGCCGTGCAGCAACGAAACGCCGTTGGCGCGCTGCGCAAGCCGCAGACCCATGTGGGCCATGTTGAACTTCTCCGGATCGTCCTCGGCGCCCAGCGCCAAGATCCTGGCCACCGGCACGCCGGGAAGCAGCACCGACCCGGCCGCAACGCCCGCGCCGTCTGCCGTGCTGCCGGCGAAATACCGCTGCACCATCTCCACCGGGAACCTGTCGATTCCGGCAGGCACCGGGGTGTGCGTGGTGAACACCGTGCTGGAGCGCACCACGGTCAGCGCGGTATCGAAATCCAAACCGGCGTCGACCAGTTCGCGGATCCGCTCGGGGCCGAGGAATCCGGCGTGGCCCTCGTTCATGTGGAACACCTCGGGCGCCGGCAGCCCCTCGATCGCGGTGAACGCGCGGATCGCCCGTACGCCGCCGATCCCGGCGAGGATCTCCTGTTGCATGCGGTGCTCCTGGTCGCCGCCGTACAGGCGGTCGGTGACCCCGCGCATGTCGTGCTCGTTCTCCGGGATGTCGGAGTCCAGCAGGAGCAGCGGCACCCGACCGACTTGGGCGACCCAGATACGCGCCCGCAGAAGACCGGATTCCGGCAGCGCCAGCTCGACCAGAGCCGGCGCACCTGCGCTGTCGGTGAGCAGTCGCAACGGCAAACCTTGCGGATCCAGCGCAGGGTAGTTCTCGTGTTGCCAGCCGTCGGCGGTCAGTGATTGCCGAAAGTAGCCCGAGCGGTAGTAGAGCCCCACCGCAATCAGCGGCAGTCCGAGATCCGACGCGGACTTCAGATGGTCGCCGGCCAGGATGCCCAAACCGCCGGAATAGTTCGGCAGCACCTCGGCGACGCCGAACTCCATCGAGAAGTACGCGATGCAGTTGGGCATCGGGGTTCCGTTGTTGTGTTGCTGCTGGTACCACAGCGGACGCCTCAGATAATCGTTGAGTTCGGCCGCCAACCCATCCAGCCGGTCCAGGAAGCTGCCGTCGATCGCCAGCTCGTCGAGCCGCGCCGGGCTCACCGCGCCCAGCAGGGCAACGGGATCCCGACCGGATTGGCTCCACAGCGTCGGATCGATCGCCTCGAAGAGTTCCTGCGTGGGTTTGTCCCACGACCATCGCAGGTTGATCGACAGCTGTTCGAGCGCCGCCAGGCGTTCCGGGAGATGGGCACGAACCGTGAACCTACGGAGGGCTTTCACGCGTCACTACCTTACTGACGTCGGGGGAGGTTTCGCTTCCCAACAACGCGCGCAACCCGACCTCAGGTGTGGCTCGACACTACGGTGGGTATTGGGCGCACAGCAGTTTGAAGATGGCGAGCAGTTCAGCGGCGCCCAGAACGGCAACCGACTAACGAAGGGACACTCGGTGCCCGGTCGTGTCGAAATCGATGACGTCGCGCCTGTCGTGTCGTGCGGCGCCTATCCGGCAAAAGCCGTCGTCGACGAGGTGATCCCGGTCCGTGCGTCGGTATGGCGCGAAGGACATGACGCGGTGGCGGCGACGCTGGTGGTGCGCTACTTGGGATTGCGCTACCCGCAGGTCGGTGAAACCCGGCGACTCAAGGCGGTGCAGGCCCCTGCCGTGGCCGAACCCACCACCGACCCGGTCGTCCGGGTCAAGCCGTTGCACGTTGCGATGACCGAGGGCGAGGAACCCTACGTCTTTCACGGGACGTTCACACCGGACGCAGCCGGGCTGTGGACGTTCCGGGTGGACGGCTGGGGCAATCCGATTCGCACCTGGCGGCACGCCGTCGAAGCCAAGCTGGACGCGGGTCAGGGCGAAAGCGAACTGTCCAACGACCTACTGGTCGGCGCGCAGCTGTTGGAGCGCGCCGCGACCGGGGTGCCACGTGGCCGGCGCGGGCCGCTGCTGGCGGCCGCGGCTGCGCTACGAGCTCCCGGCGATCCGGTTTCTCGTGCCGCCCCGGCGCTGACCGCCGACGTCGACGAGCTGCTGACGCACTATCCGCTGCGCGAGCTGGTGACCCGCGGCGAGCAGTACGGCGTGTGGGTGGACCGGCCACTGGCCCGCTTCGGGTCGTGGTACGAGATGTTCCCCCGCTCGACTGGCGGCTGGGACGCCGACGGCAACCCGGTGCACGGCACGTTCGCCACGGCGGCGGCGGCACTGCCGAGGATCGCGCAGATGGGTTTCGACGTCGTGTATCTGCCGCCGATCCACCCGATCGGCAAGGTTCATCGCAAGGGCCGCAACAACACCGCGACGGCCGTCCCCGGTGACGTCGGTTCGCCATGGGCGATCGGCAGTGACGAGGGCGGTCACGACGCGGTGCATCCGGAGTTGGGCACCATCGCAGACTTCGACAAGTTCGTGGCAGCCGTCGAAGACCTGGGCATGGAGGTGGCCCTGGATCTGGCGCTGCAATGCGCGCCGGATCACCCGTGGGCCAAAAACCACCGCGAGTGGTTCAACGAATTGCCGGACGGCACCATCGCCTACGCCGAAAACCCGCCGAAGAAGTATCAGGACATCTACCCGATCAACTTCGACAACGACCCCGGCGGCCTCTACGACGAAGTGCTGCGGGTGGTGCGGTACTGGATGGACCACGGAGTCAAGGTCTTTCGCGTCGACAACCCGCACACCAAGCCGCCCAACTTCTGGGCCTGGTTGATCGCTCAGGCCAAGGCAGCCGATCCGGACGTGCTGTTTCTATCCGAGGCGTTCACTCCGCCGGCACGCCAGTACGGGCTCGCCAAGCTGGGATTCACCCAGTCCTACACCTACTTCACCTGGCGCACATCCAAGTGGGAGCTCACCGAGTTCGGCCGGCAGATCCCCGAGATCGCCGACTATCGGCGGCCGAATCTGTTCGTCAACACCCCGGACATCCTGCATGCCAGCCTGCAGCACAACGGGCCGGGCATGTTCGCGATACGTGCGGTGCTGGCGGCGACGATGAGCCCTACCTGGGGGGTGTATTCCGGCTACGAGCTGTTCGAGAGCCGCGCCGTGGTCGAGGGCAGCGAGGAATACCTGCACTCGGAGAAATACGAGCTGCGGCCCCGCGACTTCGCTGGCGCGCTGGCGGTCGGGCGATCACTGGAGCCATTCATCGCACGGCTGAACAACATTCGTCGACTGCATCCGGCACTTCAGCAACTGCGCAACATCACGTTCCACGCCATCGACAACGACGCGTTGCTGGCCTACAGCAAGTTCGACCCGATCACCGGCGACTGCGTGCTGGTCGTCGTGACGCTCAACGCGTTCGGGCCGGAAGACGCGACGCTGTGGTTGGACATGGCCGCATTGGGTATGGAGCACCATGAGCGGTTTTGGGTGCGAGACGAGATAACCGGCGAGGAATACCAGTGGGGAGCGGCCAACTACGCGCGCATCGATCCTGGTCACGCCGTCGCTCACATCATCAACATGCCGCTCATACCGTCCGAATCACGAATCAGCCTGCTGCGCCGGAGGTGACGCCGCGATGAAGTCCACTGACCAACTCGCCAGGACCCACCTGGCGCCCGAGCCCAGTGACCTGGCCCGGCTGGTAGCCGGCGAGCACCACAACCCGCACGGCATCCTCGGCGCCCACGAATACGGCGACCACACCGTCATCCGCGCCTTCCGACCGCACGCCACCAACGTGGTCGCACTCGTCGGCGGAGACCGGTTCCCGTTGCAGCACATCGACTCCGGATTGTTCGCGGTGGCACTGCCGTTCGCCAACCTCATCGACTACCGCCTCGAAGTGATCTACGACGACGCCGGCCCACAGACAGGCGCCGACGCCTATCGCTTCCTGCCGACATTGGGCGAAGTCGACCTACATCTGTTCAACGAGGGACGCCATGAGCGGCTGTGGGAAGTCCTTGGCGCCCATCCACGTTCGTTCACCACCGCCGACGGTGTGGTCGAAGGTGTGTCCTTCGCCGTGTGGGCGCCGAACGCCAAGGGCGTCAGCCTGATCGCGGAATTCAACGGCTGGAACGGTAATGATGCCCCGTTACGGGCGCTCGGCTCGTCGGGTGTGTGGGAATTGTTCTGGCCCGGCTTTCCCCGCGACGGGTTGTACAAATTCCGGGTGCACGGCGCCGACGGCTCGATCACCGACCGTGCTGACCCGATGGCGTTCGCCACCGAGGTACCTCCACACACCGCCTCACGGGTGAACGTGAGCGACTACCGCTGGGCTGACGGCGCCTGGATGACGGCGCGCGCCAAGCGCAACGCGGTGTTCGAGCCGATGAGCACCTACGAAGTCCACCTGGGCTCGTGGCGACCGGGCCTGTCGTATCGCGACCTTGCTCGTGAGCTGACGGATTACGTTCTGGCGCATGGGTTTACCCACATCGAACTGCTGCCCGTCGCCGAGCATCCGTTCGCCGGGTCATGGGGATACCAGGTCACGTCGTACTACGCGCCGACGTCCCGATTCGGCACGCCCGATGAATTCCGCGCGCTCGTCGACGCGCTGCACGCCGCCGGGATCGGCGTCATCGTGGACTGGGTGCCCGCCCACTTCCCCAAGGACGCATGGGCTCTCGGCCGCTTCGACGGCACACCGCTCTACGAGCACTCCGACCCCGGCCGCGGCGAGCAACTCGATTGGGGCACTTACGTCTTCGATTTCGGCCGGGCCGAGGTGCGCAATTTCCTGGTAGCCAATGCGCTGTACTGGCTCGAGGAATACCATATCGACGGCCTGCGGGTCGACGCCGTCGCGTCGATGCTCTACCTCGACTACTCACGCCCGGAAGGCGGGTGGACGCCGAATATCTACGGCGGCCGCGAGAACCTGGAAGCCGTCCAATTCCTGCAGGAGATGAACGCCACGGCCCACAAAGCGGCGCCTGGGATCGTGACCATCGCCGAAGAGTCGACGTCGTGGCCGGGCGTCACCAGGCCGACGACCGTTGGCGGCCTGGGCTTCTCGATGAAATGGAACATGGGCTGGATGCACGACACGCTGGACTACGTGGGTCGCGATCCGGTGTATCGCAGTTATCACCACCACGCGATCACCTTCTCGATGCTGTACGCGTTCAGCGAAAACTTCGTCCTGCCGATCAGCCACGATGAGGTCGTGCATGGCAAGGGCACGCTGTGGGGACGGATGCCGGGCAACGACCACGTGAAGGCCGCCGGTTTGCGCGGCCTGCTGGCCTACCAATGGTCGCACCCGGGCAAGCAGCTGCTGTTCATGGGGCAGGAATTCGGGCAACGCGCCGAATGGTCCGAGGAACACGGCCTCGATTGGTTCCAACTCGACGAGAACAGCTTCTCCACCGGGATCTCACGTTTAGTGCAAGACCTCAACACGATCTACCGAAACTCCTCCGCGCTGTGGAGCCAAGACATCAAGCCGGAGGGCTATTCCTGGATTGATGCCAACGACTCCGCCAACAACGTGCTGAGTTTTCTGCGTTACGGCAGCGACGGCTCGGTGATGGCTTGCGTGTTCAACTTCGCCGGCTCCGAGCACAGCGGCTACCGTCTCGGCCTGCCCAGCGTCGGGCGGTGGCGCGAGGTGCTCAACACCGACGCAATCGATTACAAAGGCAGTGGTATCGGCAACCTGGGCGGCGTCGACGCGACCGGTGAGCCGTGGCACGGGCGCCCGGCGTCGGCGGTGCTGGCATTGCCGCCGATGTCGGCGTTGTGGCTGGAGCCCGAATAGTCGGTCAGTACAGCGCGTTGGCGAGGTTGCGCCGGGCCGCAATGACTTTCGGGTCGGCGGGATCGAACAGCTCGAACAGCTCGATCAGCCGGGTGCGCACCGACGTCCGCTCGTCATCGGCCGTCCGTCGCACCAACGCGACCAAACGGTTGAAGGCGCCTTCGACATCCTGGCTGAGGATCTGGACGTCGGCCGCGGCGAAGGCCGCCTCGATGTCATCGGGCGCGGCGTCGGCGACGGCGACCGCATCCGGCCCGTGCGCGGTCGCCCGCACCAGAAATGCGATTTGGCGCACCGCGCCGTTGGCTTCGGCATGGTTCGGGTCGGCGTCCAGGATCGCCTGATAGGAGTCCGCGGCGGAGGCCAAGTCGTTGTCCTCGAGCTGCCGGCGCGCCTGTGCGAGGGCCGGATCGACTTCCTCTGGCTCGTCGGATTCTGTCGCATCGCCGAGCTTTCCGTCGGTAGCCGACAGCAGCGAGTCAATCCAGCGGCGTAGCTGCTCGGGCGGCTGCATGCCCTGGAAGCTGGAAAGTGGTTGTCCGCCAGCCAATGCCACGACGGTCGGGACCACTTCGACGCCGAAGATCTGGGCTACCCGGGGCGCCACGTCGACGTTGACACTCGCGAGTGACCATCTGTCGTTGTCGGCGGCGGCCAGGCCGGACAAGGTTTCGGCCAGCTGCAGGCAGACATCGCTGCGCGGCGACCACAGCAGCACGACGACCGGCACCTGGTTGGAGCGCAGCAGCACCTCTTGTTCGAAGTTGGCCTCGTTGACCTCGACGCCGGCGGCTGCCGCCGACCCGTCGCCATGGGTCTCGCCAGCGGCAGGCGGGCTTTGTTTGAGGGTGGACAGATCGACTGCGCCGTTCAACGCGGGCCCGATCGGAGGTCGAGGACGGCTCACGTGATCAAGTCTGGCACGCAGCCGTCGATCGCGTTTCATCCGGTTCAGCCGGTCTTATGACCAACGTCACATTCACCGTCGACGCACCATGGCGACTACGACGCCAGCAAACGTCCCGAGGCCGCAGCAGATTCATCGGCGACTGGGCGTACTGGCCGGTAACTAGCCAGCGCGCAGAATCAGCGCGTCGCCCTGACCGCCGGCTCCACACAGCGCAGCAACGCCGTACCCGGATCCGCGGCGCGCCAACTCGAGAGCAACGTGCAGGGTGATCCGGGCACCGGACATGCCGATCGGATGCCCGATCGCGATCGCGCCGCCGTTGACGTTGACGATCTCGGGATCGATGCCGAGTTCCTGGGTCGACGCCAGCGCCACCGCGGAAAATGCCTCGTTGATCTCCACCACGTCGAGCTGGTCGACGGAGATACCTTCGCGGCCCAGCGCCTTTTTGATCGCGTTGGCCGGCTGTGACTGCAGCGTCGAGTCCGGGCCGGCGACCACGCCGTGCGCGCCGATCTCGACCAGCCAGGTCAACCCCAGCTCGGTGGCCTTGTCCTTGTTCATCACGACAACCGCTGCCGCGCCGTCGGAGATCTGCGATGCCGAACCGGCGGTGATAGTGCCGTCCTTGCGGAACGCCGGCTTGAGACCGGCCAGCGATTCGGCGGTGGTGTTGGCCCGGATCCCCTCGTCCTCGGCGAACTGCAGCGGATCGCCCTTGCGCTGCGGGATGCTGACCGGCACGACCTCGTCGGCGAAGACGCCGTCCTTCCACGCTGCAGCAGCCTTCTGGTGCGAGCGCGCCGCGAACTCGTCCTGCTCGAGGCGGGTGAACTTGTCGAGGTCGTTGCGCTGCTCGGTGAGCGCACCCATCGGCTGATCGGTGAACACGTCGTGCAGGCCGTCGTAGGCCATGTGGTCGCGCACGGTGACGTCGCCGTACTTGTAGCCGGCCCGGCTGTCGACGAGCAGGTGCGGAGCCTTGGTCATGGACTCCTGGCCGCCGGCCACCACCACGTCGAACTCGCCGGCCCGAATGAGCTGGTCAGCCAGGGCGATGGCGTCGATGCCGGACAGACACATCTTGTTGATGGTCAGCGACGGCACATCCCAACCGATGCCGGCCGCGACGGCGGATTGCCGGGCCGGCATCTGGCCGGCCCCCGCGGTCAGCACTTGGCCCATGATCACGTACTCGACCAGCGCGGCGGGCACGTTGGCCTTGTCCAGCGCTGCCCGGATCGCGACGGCACCCAGATCGCTGGCACTGAAGTCCTTCAGCGAGCCCATCAGCTTGCCGACCGGCGTTCGTGCTCCAGCAACGATCACCGATGTCGTCATGACTACCTCCACAGCGGGGTTCAACAGCCGACCGAGAAGATCGGGAGAAGCGGATTCTTTCCCGTCAGGTTACCGTTACGTTATGACCACCGATCAAGTTGACGCCCGTCGAGTGCTCAGCACCGCCCTGGTGACTGCGGTCGACCACGTCGGCATCGCGGTCCCCGACCTGGACGCAGCGATTGCGTGGTACCACGACCACCTCGGCATGATCGTGCTGCATGAAGAAGTCAACGACGATCAAGGAATTCGCGAGGCGATGCTGTCGGTGCGCGGAGCAGCGGTCGGCAGCGCGCAGGTTCAGCTGATGGCTCCGATCGACGAGTCGTCGGTGATCGCGAAGTTCCTCGACAAGCGGGGGCCCGGCATCCAGCAGCTGGCGTACCGGGTCAGCGACCTCGAGGTGCTGAGTGAGCGCCTGCGCGAGCAGGGAATCCGGCTGCTCTACGAAGCGCCCCGGCGCGGCACAGCGAACTCGCGGATCAACTTCATCCACCCCAAAGATGCCGGCGGCGTCCTGATCGAGCTGGTCGAACCGGCCACCGACTCAGATCCCGCGAACTGACTTTTCACGACCACTTGCGCGTCGGCCCGCGCGTCGACCTGTTGGCCCAGCACGGCGTGTGCCAGTGCCGCCGGTCATCGACGGCCACTTCATCGAAATCGGCTAACCACACCACCACATGTGCTGTGCCCGAACGAATTTCGTGATCGCAGCCCGGGCAGCGATACGTCTTGGATGCTCGCGCGGCGGCTACCGGCCGTACCTCGTAGTCGCGGCCGTCCGGCCCGCTCTCGATCCGGCGCGGCACCGGCAGCGGCCGAAAAGGCTGCTGCCGACGCGATGAACTGCGGCGTCGAGCCATCGCACCAGTCTAGTGAGGCAACTCAGAACAACCGGTACTCGTCGGAATCCATACCGCGCATCATGTCGTAATCCAGTGTCAGACAACGAATCCCGCGGTCCGTCGCTAAAGTTTTCGCCTGCGGCTTGATCTGTTGCGCGGCGAACACCCCACTCACGGGCGCCAGCAGGCTGTCCCGGTTGAGCAAGTCCAGGTAGCGGGTGAGCTGCTCGACACCGTCGATTTCGCCGCGCCGCTTGATTTCCACCGCGACTGAGCGGCCCTCTTCGTCGCGGCACAACAGGTCGACCGGCCCGATTGGCGTCATGTACTCGCGGCGCACCAAGGTGTAGCCGGCTCCGAGCAGCTCGACGTGCTCGGCCAGCAACACCTGCAGATGGGCTTCGACGCCGTCCTTGACCAGCCCCGGATCGAGCCCCAGTTCATGGTTGGAGTCATGCTCGATGTCCTCGACGGTGATGCGCAACTGCTCGCCGGCTTTGTTCTGCACCACCCAGACCGGCACCTCGGCGTCGAGCTCTTCGGTGAACCAACACGGCGGGCTCATCCAGTTCAGCGGTTTGTAGGCGCGGTCGTCGGCGTGCACGCTCACCGAGCCGTCCGCCTTGAACAGCAGGAGCCGGCGTGCCGAGGGCAGATGAGCGGTGAGTCGTCCGACGTAATCCACCGTGCATCGGGCGATGACGAGGCGCACGCGACTCACCTTAAACGCAGGCGGCAGCAGCAATTAGGCTGACGCCACCATGATGGCCACAAGAACATTCGCGCAGCGTCTGGGTCGACTGCTGGAGGTGGTCACCCGGCAGAGCGGTCGGCTACCGGAAACCCCAGCCTACGGTTCTTGGTTGCTGGGAAGAGTCGCGGAGAGCCAGGGCCGCCGGCGAGTGCGTATCCAGCTCATCCTGACCGTCTTCATCGTCGGGGCGAACGTGATCGGAATCGGCGTTACGGGACTCCTGTTGACCGTCGCCTTCCCCGCCCCGAGTATCTTCGGCGACGCGCCACTGTGGATCACCTTCGCCGTCATGCCGGCCTACTGCGTCGGCGCGCTGGCGCTCGGCACCTACTGGATAACCCGCCGGACCATCGGCGCCCTGCGGTGGGCGATCGAAGAATGCGAACCCACCCCTTCCGACGAACGCGCCACGTTCGTGGCTCCGTTCTGGTTGGCGTTCGGTGTGCTGGTGTTGTGGGTCGTTGGCGCGGTGTTGCTGACGACGCTCTACGGCTTGGCCGACAGCACCTTTATCCCGATCGTCGGTCTCTGCGTCAGCTTCTGCGGCATCTTGGTGTCTACCGCCTGTTATCTGTTTACCGAGTTCGCGCTCCGCCCAGTGGCTGCGCAGGCCCTCCAAGCGGGACGCGCTCCACGACGATTGGCTCCCGGGATCATGGGCCGGACTTTGACGGTGTGGCTGCTGGGTTCTGGTGTCCCGGTGTTCGGTATCGCCCTTACCGCGTTGTTGGGCGGCCTGCTGCTCCGCAATCTGAGCAAGACCCAATTAGCGGTCGCGGTCTTGGTGATATCAACCGCCGCACTGATTTTCGGCTTTGTCTTGATGTGGATTCTGGCCTGGTTGACGGCCACACCGGTACGGGTGGTGCGGGCGGCGCTCAAGCGTGTCGAAGACGGTGATCTGCGTGGCGATTTGGTGGTTTTCGACGGCACCGAACTCGGTGAGCTGCAACGCGGATTCAACTCAATGGTCGACGGGTTGCGCGAGCGCGAGCGGGTGCGCGACTTGTTCGGCCGTCACGTCGGACGCGAAGTCGCCGCCGCCGCCGAACGGGACAAGCCCGAACTCGGTGGCGAAGAACGCCATGTCGCAGTGGTTTTCGTCGATATCGTCGGCTCGACGCAATTAGTGACGAGTCGGCCGGCCGCGGATGTCGTGCGGCTACTCAACCGGTTTTTTGCGGTCATCGTCGAAGAGGTCGACCGGCACTGCGGACTGGTCAACAAATTCGAAGGCGATGCGGCGCTGGCGGTGTTCGGCGCGCCCAACCACCTCGACCGACCGGAAGATGGAGCGCTCGGTGCCGCCCGCGCCATTGCCCGACGCCTCGAGAGTGAGGTGCCCGAGTGCCCGGCCGGCATCGGGGTCACCGCCGGGCAAGCCGTCGCCGGCAACGTCGGCGCCAAAGAGAGGTTCGAATACACCGTGATCGGTGAGCCGGTCAACGAGGCCGCCCGGTTGTGCGAGCTGGCCAAAAATGAGCCGAATCGACTATTGGCGTCTTCGGACACCGTCAACGCCGCGAGCGACGACGAGCAGGCCCATTGGTCTTTGGGCGAAACCGTGACGCTGCGTGGTCATGATCAGCCGACGCAGCTGGCGGCACCCGTCTAGTGTCGTCAGTCGCCGCTCACGCGCCGGGTACCCCGCAGGAGCGCTCCAGCATGGTGCGCGATAGTGCGGAAGTGGTCGATGATCTTCATGCCGGCTTGACGTGCCGGTTGGACGCATGCGGCGTGCCGAACTGCGATGGGGTCCGATTGTGAGCACTCGGTTGGCGGACTTCGTGGTCGATCGCCGGATGCTGCTCATAGCAGCGCTCGCCGTCCCCATCGGCGCGCTGGCAGCAGGTGCGGCGTGGTGCTTGCGGTCAGCGCCGCAGTCGCAGTCGCCACGGTCGTGCGCCAACTCATCCTGGGCGCCGACCCGATGTTCCCGGTGAACGCACACGTCGCCCAAATCCATTGGAACATTGACCTGTTGGCACTTGTCATCGGTGCGTGCGGTGCCGCGGTCGCCATCGTTGCCACCCGATTGGTGTACCTGTCCGAAGATGCTTTTTCGCGGCTGCCAATTCACTGGACGTGGTGGCCCGCGATCGGCGGCATCGTGATCGGGCTAGGCGGGTTAATCGAGCCGCGAGCACTCGGCGTCGGCTACGACGTCATCGACGCGCTGTTGACTGGCCACGCCACCCTGTCGCTCATAGTCGGGATTCTCATTGTGAAAACGGCAATCTGGTCGTTGTCGCTGGGCTCCGGCACCTCAGGCGGCGTGCTGGCGCCGGTATTCATGATCGGTGGCGCGCTCGGAGCCCTTGTCGGACAATGGTTCCCGTCCGTGTTCCCTGGGTTCTGGGCGATTCTAGGGTTGGCCTCCGTGGTCGGCGGCACGATGCGCGCGCCGCTGACCGGAATCGTATTCACCCTCGAACTCACCCGTGCCTGGCCCGCGCTGTTTCCTCTGATCATTGCCTCGATCACCGCCTACGCCGCGTCGGTGCTGATGCTCGACCGCGCGGTTCTGACCGAGAAGATCGCTCGGCGTGGACTGCATCTGACCCGTGACTACACCACCGACCCGTTGGAGGCCTTTTTCGTCGAAGAGGTCATGGGCCGCGAACCGCCCGGCGTTCCGGTGGGCGGCACTGTCGGGACTCGCGACACGTTGCGGCACGCGGCGAATATCCTGGCTGTGGCGCGTCGAACCACGATGTCGCTTTTCCGCTAGTAATGTCGGTGGCTGGGTGTAATTGTCGAACCGTGCACGAAGACTTCGATCGCTGCTACCGCGCCGTCCAATCCAAGGACGCTCGGTTTGACGGTTGGTTCGTCACCGCAGTGCAGACCACCGGGATTTATTGCCGCCCCAGCTGTCCCGTCCGGCCACCGTTCGCCCGTAATGTGCGGTTCTATCCGACTGCGGCAGCCGCGCAGCGCGCCGGCTTCCGGGCGTGCAAGCGCTGCCGCCCGGACGCCTCACCTGGCTCGCCGGAGTGGAACGTTCGCGGCGACCTCGTCGCGCGGGCCATGCGGCTGATCGCCGACGGCATTGTCGACCGCGAGGGCGTCGGAGCCCTGGCCGCCCACCTCGGCTACACCACACGACAGCTGCAGCGATTACTGCAAACCGAGACCGGCGCCGGTCCGCTTGCCTTGGCCCGCGCGCAGCGCACACAGACCGCACGGGTGTTGATCGAGACGACAGATTTGCCTTTCGGCGACGTCGCTTATGCCGCAGGCTTTTCCAGCATCCGGCAATTCAACGACACGGTGCGCTTGGTGTGCGACAGCACCCCGACAGAATTGCGCAGACGCGCGACCGCTCGACCAGGCCGTGCCGCAATGGATCTGCGATCACCGGGAACGGTGTCGCTGCGGCTGCCGGTGCGGGTTCCGTTCGCCTACGAGGGAGTATTCGGCCATCTTGCCGCCAGCGTGGTCCCCGGATGCGAGGAGGTGCGCGAAGGCGCCTATCGACGGACCCTCCGGCTACCATTCGGCAACGGAATCGCCAGCCTGACACCGGCACCGGATCATGTCCGATGCGTTCTGGTGCTCGACGATTTCCGTGACCTGACCACCGCGGTCGCGCGCTGCCGGCGACTACTCGATCTCGACGCCGACCCGGATGCCGTCATCGACCTATTGAGTTCCGATGCCGCCCTGGCCCCGGTGGTAGCCAAGGCACCCGGACAGCGCATACCGCGCACCGTGGACGAGGCCGAACTCGCGGTCCGGGTGGTGCTGGGCCAGCAGGTATCAATCAAGGCTGCGCGGACCCATGCCAGCAGATTGGTGATGGCCTACGGCGATCCGCTAGATGACGCGAACGGCGCACTGACGCATACATTTCCGTCAATCGAGCAACTCCGCGAAGTCGATCCCGTCCATCTGGCCCTGCCGAACGCACGCCGGCGAACGGTCACCGCCCTCATCGCCGGGCTGGCCGATCGCAGTGTTGTGTTGGACGCCGGTTGCGATTGGGAGGAGGCTCGCAGTCAACTTCTCGCGGTGCCCGGCATCGGTCCGTGGACGGCGGAGGTGATCGCAATGCGCGGTCTGGGGGATCCCGACGCCTTCCCGGCCAGCGACCTCGGATTACGTTTGGCCGCCGAACAATTGGGGTTGGCGAGCGATCACCGAGAACTGAGCGAGCGAAGCCGCCGGTGGCGCCCTTGGCGTTCCTACGCCACCCAGCATCTGTGGACAGCGCTGGAGCATCCGGTGAACCACTGGCCATCCAAGGAGATCGCATGACTCACTACCGCACCATCGACAGTCCGATCGGACTCTTGACACTGGCGGGCCACGACCAGGTCCTCACCAACCTGCGGATGGTCGACCAGACCTACGAACCGAGCCGCACCGGCTGGTCCTCCAATCCCACGGCATTCAGCGACGCCGTGGATCAACTGACCGGGTATTTCGACGGCCAGCTCACCACCTTCGACCTCGAGCTCGATCTGCGGGGCACCGAGTTTCAGCGGCGGGTCTGGCAGGCGCTGCTGACGATCCCGTTCGGAGAGACCGGGTCATACGGACACATCGCAGAACAGATTGGCGCGCCTGGCGCCGCCCGCGCCGTCGGATTGGCCAACGGCCACAACCCGATCGCCATCGTCGTCCCGTGTCACCGGGTGATCGGTGCCAGTGGCAGCCTCACCGGGTACGGCGGTGGTGTTG
>NZ_DASXEP010000041.1:0-51211 GCF_036490025.1 Mycobacterium sp.
ATACAGCGCCCGGACCAACGCGGCGTCCCCGGTGATCTCCGGTCGCGACAACGTCCAGCCCAGCAACCCCGTCAGGCCCAGGCTCCCGGCCGCCAAGATCCCGCCCGTCAACGCGATCGTCGGGCCCGCGCCGGTGACGCCGAGCCCGCGAAGCCGGGCACTGACAGTCGCGGCAAAGAGCGCGAGCAGCACCGACGACACGAACACCGCCAGCGCGATGATGTGCACCGCCGACGGTTGTGTTCGCACGTAGTGCTCAATCGGGGCGACCGGCCCGTACGGCAGCGGCATAACGCCGCCGAGCGCGACGCCGATGGCCACACCACCGAAGAGCACCGCAATGCACAGCACGGCGAGTAGTTCGACCACCTCACACCTCGAGTCCGATATCCATCACTAGGTATCCAGCGGGTGACTCCACCGCAGTCGTCGAAAGCGCGCGAAGCCGCGGTCGGCACTGAGCCAAGTCGCGTTGTTTTCTAGGGCATAGGCGGCCAAATAGGCGTCTGAAATATCGTTGCCGCGCGCACCGATGTCGGCAGCGAGCCCGCGAAACAAAGTCCAGTGGCGCTCGCCGGGTGAAAGTCGCATGGCCGCAGGAGCGCCAAGTAGTGCATCGATGGCTGTCCACGCTTCGTCGGCGCTTGCCGGTTCGGCGAAAATCCGCCGGTTGGTCATTACTCGGACGAATCCCACGAGCACAAGGTCCGGAATCCCAAGGGGCTCATCGTCGTTGGATAGCCGTTCGAGCAAGGCACGATAGTCCGCATGTTCGTCGAGGTCGCGTCTGTGTGCATAAACAAGCACGTTGACGTCAACGCAGAGCATCGACTGACGCGTGCTCGTCCAGCACCTCGGCGACAGCGGCGTTAGACGAGAGGTCGACTCCGGGTTGAAGCCCTCCCCTGCCCGTTGGCCGGACCCGGTAACGACTCGGTACCCGTTGCTCAGGCGGATTGAGCCCACGTCGCACGGCATCTTCGAGGACCGCGGCCACCGTACGTCCGGACCGCGCGGCCTTCGCCTTCACTTCGCGGTACAGCTCGTCGTCGATACGAATGGTAGTGCGCACTGTGGCATTTTAGCATCACCTTAAGGCATAAAGATGCCGCACGTAGCCGCGCTATGCCAATCGGGTCATTTCGATGACGACATCGAGATCGGTGGCGCCGCGCCCGGAATAGATGCCCTTCAGCGGGGACACATCGGAATAGTCCCGGCCGACACCGACACTGATGTACTGCTCGTTGATCTCACTGTCGTTGGTGGGGTCGTGATTCCACCAGCTCCCGGTCCAGGCCTGAATCCAGGCATGGCTCTGGCCGTCGACAGTCTCCCCAATCACCGCGTCGGCGTTGGGATGGTGATAGCCCGACACGTAGCGCGCGGGAATTCCCATGCTGCGCAACAGCATCAGCGATAGATGGACGAAGTCCTGGCAGACGCCTTTGCCCTCGCGGAGCGCGTCCAGGCCCGACGAATGCACGCTGGTGGTGCCCTTGACGTACTTCAGTTCGCCGCGCACCCATGCTGCCGCCGCCAGAACGGCTTCGGCGGGCTCGTGCTCCTTGGCGATCCGCTTGCCCACGGCCGCAATACGTTTGCTCGCCGGCGTGTGGCCGGTGGGGCTGAGCACCTCGTCGTACCGGTCGATGACTGTCTCGTTCTGCAGGTCAGACCAGGTGAGCTCTTCAGGCGGGGGATCGGGACGCTCGGTCTCCACCACCGACGCGGAAGTCACGGTGAGCTCGGTATGCGGCGCGTGCAAGTCGAACGCCGTCACCGCGGTGCCCCAGTAGTCGACGTAGCGGTACGACCTGGTCGCCGGCACGGTTTCGACGCGATTGAGGACGACGTTCTGCCGGGAATCCGATCGCGGTGTCAGCCGGGCTTCGTTGAAGGAGGCCGTGGCCGGCGACGGGTAGGCGTAGCCGGTCGCGTGCAACACACGGCTGCGCCACATCAGTTCTTCCCCCGCTTGGTCGGCAACGGCTCGCGGTAGCCGGCATCAGACCAGGCAACCCACGGTACGGCGTGAAAGTACTGCACTGCCAACGCGTCTCCGACGTCATAACACGACTTCTGCAAACCGGCCAGCCGCATCTCCAGCGATTCGAGCAGCACCCCCGGCCGCACGAATTCGAGTTCGCTGCGGGCCCGGCCCAGCAGCCGCTGCGCCTCGGAAATGGCACCGACGCGGCTGTGCGGGCTGTGCAGCAGTTCGTCGAGATTGTGCTCGGCCAGCTTCAGCGAATAGAAGATCGACCGCGGGAACAGGCGATCGAGCAGGATGAACTCGACGACCCGATTGGCGTCCAGCACACCGCGATAGGTCCGCAGATAGGTGTCATGGGCACCTGCGGAGCGCAGCACGGTCACCCACGCCGGAGACACCGCGCTGTCACCCACCCGCGACAGCAGCATGCGTACAGTCATGTCGACACGCTCGATCGCACGGCCCAGCATCATGAAGCGGTAACCGTCGTCGCGCGAAAGCGTCGAATCGGCCAGGCCGGCGAACATTGCGGCGCGTCCCTCGATGTACGACAGAAACTCATGCGGGCCAAGACGTTTGGCGGCCCGCTCGCGTTCACCCAGCGCGTTGAAGGTGGTGTTGAGGCACTCCCAGGTCTCGGTGGACGTCACCTCCCGGGCAGACCTCGCGTTCTCCCGGGCGGCCGTGATGGCGTCGACTATAGAGGAGCCGCCGCCTGGGTTGTTACGGCGAAACGCCACCAGATCGGTCAACGACCAGACATCCAGCTCAGTGTCGGGCTCCTCAATGTCCAAGACTTGCAACAGCACTCGCGAGGTGTGGTCGGGGTCGACGCTGGAATCCTCCAGCAGTTGGTGCACCGTGACGTCGAGGATGCGCGCTGTGTCGTCGGCGCGCTCGACGTAGCGACCGATCCAGTACAGCGCTTCGGCGTTGCGGGCGAGCATCAGCGGATCACCGCCTGCTGTTGTTGCTGGGCCGACTGTGTCTGCGACTGGCTCTGTTGCTGGAATTGCTTTTGCTGGGACGGCTTTTCGCCGTCCGCTTCGGTGCCGGCCGTCGTGGCCGGCGTGGGCAATGCCTTGACCACCTCGGCGGCACCCAGCTCACGGTCGGCCGCCGACGTGCGCGACGCCAGCACCCAGGTGTCCTTCGATCCGCCGCCCTGGCTCGAGTTGACCACCCGCGACCCTTCGACGAGCGCCACCCGGGTCAGGCCACCAGGGAGCACCCACACGTCGTCGCCGTCGTTGACCGCGAACGGCCGCAGGTCGACGTAGCGGGGCGTGAGGGTGTCACCGATCTGCGTCGGGACAGTCGACAGCTGCATCATCGGCTGAGCGATCCAGCCGCGCGGATCGTCGCGGATGCTTTTGCTGATCGCGTTCAGCTCTTTGTTGGACGCCTCCGGACCGAAGACGATGCCGTAGCCACCCGAACCCTCGACGGGTTTGATCACCAGTTCGTCGACCCGGTCGAGCACCTCTTCGCGTTCGTCGTCAAGCCAGCACCGGAAGGTGTCCACGTTGGCAAGCAGCGGCTTCTCTCCCAGGTAGTACTCGATGATGGTCGGCACGTAGGTGTAGACGAGTTTGTCGTCGCCCACTCCGTTGCCGATGGCACTGGAGATCACCACGTTGCCCGCCCGGGCCGCATTGAGCAGGCCGGCCACACCCAGCACCGAATCGGGCCGGAACTGCATCGGGTCCAAGTAGACGTCGTCGATGCGCCGGTAGATGACGTCGACCTGCACCTGGCCTTCGGTGGTGCGCATGTAGACCTGGTTGTCCCGGGAGAAAAGGTCGCGGCCTTCGACCAGCTCGACACCCATTTGCCGGGCCAGCAGCGAATGCTCGAAGTACGCCGAGTTGTAGACGCCGGGGGTCAGCACGACCACCGTCGGGTCGGCCTCGTTGGTGGCCGCGGAGTTGCGCAGCGCCCGCAGCAGCTGCGACGCGTAGTCGTCGACGGCGCGGACCCGGTGAGTGGCGAACAGGTTCGGGAAGACCCGCGCCATCGTGCGCCGGTTCTCCATCACGTAGGACACCCCGGACGGTGAACGCAGGTTGTCCTCGAGGACCCGCCAGGTGCCTTTCTCGTCGCGGATCATGTCGATCCCGGCGACGTGAATGCGCACCCCGTTGGGTGGGACGATGCCAACGGCCTGGCGGTGAAAGTGCTCGCAGGAGGTGATCAACCGGCGCGGGATGACGCCGTCGTTCAGAATCTCCTGATCTCCGTAGATGTCGTCGAGATACATCTCGAGCGCTTTTACGCGCTGCGTGATGCCGCGCTCCAACCGCGTCCACTCAGCGGCGGCGATCACGCGTGGAACCTGGTCCAGCGGAAACGGCCGCTCCTGGCCGGACAGCGAGAATGTGATGCCCTGATTGCTGAACGCCCTGCTCAGCGCCTCGGCGCGGTCGTCGAGGTCGGAGGCATCCGATGGCGCCAGCTCCCGGTAGATGCCCTTGTAGGGTCCACGGACGTTGCCCTGACCGTCGAACATCTCATCAAAGGCTTCCGCGTAACCGTCCGAGGCGTTATAGCCGTCAAAGATGTGCGCGTAGGGCTGCGGCGGCTGCGACTTACTGCGCTGCTGCCGCTTGGTCTCAGCGGGAACGGTTCGGAGGGCCACGTTGTCATGCTGCATCAGAAAACGCACCCTCGCAGGGGTTGTGCCTTCACTTTGGGGGAATGCACGACGGACTGATACCCTGAGCAGTCGCCGCTCAAGCGTCAGAACGCTGCGGCAAACCGTGACACCAGCAAGCCGCCCAAAATGTATCGAAGGAATTACGCGTGGCCAACATCAAGTCGCAGCAAAAGCGCAACCGCACCAACGAGCGCGCCCGACTGCGCAACAAGTCGGTGAAGTCGGCGCTTCGCACGGCTGTCCGCGCATTCCGCGAGGCCGCCGAGGCCGGCGAGAAGGACAAAGCCGCCGAGTTGCTGATATCCACCAGCCGCAAGCTGGACAAGGCCGCCACCAAAGGCGTGATCCACAAGAACCAGGCGGCCAACAAGAAGTCGGCGTTGGCGCACACCCTCCAAAAGCTCTGATCGCTTACTAGTCCGCGACTAACTCGGCGACCTTTCGCACCGCTGCTTCCAGGGCGTAGTCCGCATCGGCGGCTGCGCCCTTCACGTCGGCGTTCAGCGCCGCCACCAGTCGCATCGCGGTAGCCACCGAGTCCCGTGACCAGCGCCGGGCCTGTTTCTGCGCCTTCTGCACCCGCCACGGCGGCATCCCCAGCTCGGCAGCCAGCCGGTTAGGGTCGCCCGACAGCGACCCGACCCGCCCGATGCTGTGAATGGCCTCGGCCAGCGCGTCGGCCAGCACCACGTGCGCCTCGCCACGCAGCATCGCCCAGCGCAGCGCCTCGACAGCTCCCGCGACATCACCCACCACGGCCTTGTCGGCGATGTCGAACCCTTTCACCTCTGCCCTGCCGCTGTGGTACCGCCGGACCGCGACAGTATCGACATATCCACCCGTGTCAGCGACCAATTGCGAACAGGCAGAAGCGAGTTCGCGGACATCGGAGCCGACCGCATCAACCAGCGCGGCAACCGTGTCGTCGTCGACCTTGACCTTCAGTGAGCGAAATTCCTTGCGAACGAAGTTCAACCGTTCGCCGGGCTTGATGATCCGCGCGCACGGATGCACCTGTGCGCCCAGCGCGCGGATCTGGTTCGCCAAGGCCTTGGCACGTCCGCCGCCTGAATGCACGACCACCAGTTCGGTGCCCGGCGGGACGTCCGCGGCGGCTTCGGCGATCAATTCGGCGGCTTCTTTGCCGGCTTCACCGGCGGATTCCAGCACGACCACCCGCTCGTCGGCGAACAGCGACGGGCTCAGCAGTTCGGCCAGCTCATAGACCCCGACATCGCCGGCCCGAACCCGGTCGATCGGGACATCGTCGGTGCCTGCGCGCTTGCGTGCCGCCCCCAGCACGCTCGCGACGACGCGCTCGACCAGCAGCTCCTCATCCCCGAGTACCAGATGCAATGCCGAATCCTGCTGGCTCACCGGTCGATCGTGTCATGTCCGGCCGACAGGCCCGCCGACCCCCGCCAATAGGCCCGACAACGACCAGGCCAGCAGCGCGCAGGCCGCCAGCGCCATTCCCGCGCGAAACCAGTGCCAGCGCCACAGCAGCACCGTCAGTACTCCTGCGGCGCCGACCACCAGCACCCCGGCGAGGCCCGAGGGCACCGAAAGGCTCGCGGCCGGGATGTTCGCGGCCCAATGCGCGATCCGCAACAACCACCACAGCTCGGGGCCGGTGAACCGGATCAGCAGTTGCGCCCCGGCCGGCCAGCACAGGCACAGCGCGGCCGCCGCGCTGCCGAGCACGGTGATCGGCGCGATCAGCGCGGCCACAGCGAGATTGGCCGCCGCCGACACCAGGCTCACCCGGCCCGATATACCGGCGATCAGCGGCGCCGTCACCAGCTGCGCGGCACACGCCACGCAGACCGCGTCGGCCAGTGCCTTGGGCCAACCCGCTGCCACCAGACGTCGCGACCAGATCGGCGCGATGACCACCAGCGCCGCCGTCGCCACCACCGACAACGCCAGGCCCACATCGACGGCCAGCTGAGGCGCGACCACCATCAACAGCAACACGGTGGCCGCCAGAGCCGGGATCGCTTGCCTGCGCCGCGACGACAACACCCCCACCAGCGCGATCGCGCCCATCACCGCCGCGCGCAACACGCTGGCGGTGGGCTGCACCACGACGACGAAGAGCACCAGAGCCAGCGCGGCCAGGCCCACCGCGGCCCGCGGGCCGATCAGCCGCGACGAAAACAGCACGGCGCCGCACACGATCGTGACGTTGGCCCCGGACACCGCGGTGAGGTGCGTCAGGCCGGCGGTGCGGAATTCTTGGCCGGTCACCGGGGTCACCGTCGACATGTCGCCGAGCACCAGCGCCGGCAGCATCGCCGCCTGGTCTGCGGGCAGCACCTGACGAGCCGTGCCAGCGAAACCGGCACGAACGGCGTACGCGACCTGATGCACGGGCCCGGCGCGACCCATCGTCGGCGCACCGATCGCATTGATCACTGCCACACTGAGGTCACGACGGCTGGGCGGGGTGATTCTGGCGCGAAAGCGCATCGGCTGACCCACCATCACCGTGCTGAAGTCGCGCACTGGCGCGAAAACCACTGCGCGGCCAGATGTCTCGTCGCGCCCGAGCTGCCGTAGCGTGGCCCTGAACAGCAACCGGCCGTGACCCACCGACACCGCGCTTTCGGTCGGCGTGACGGCCACCTCCATGCTGGTGCCGAATACCGCAACGACGGGGTGGTGCGCGACCGCGTTGGCGCGCAATGCAATCGCGAATCCGAAGCCCGCGCCGACGATGCCCGCGGCCGCCAACCCCATACCGATCGCGCGCATCCGCGGCCGTTGGGGTCCGGCGCGCCACAACAATGCGCCTGACATGCTGCCTGCCAGGCAAAGCATTCCGACGATATTTCCGATCGGCCACAAGATTCCCGCGGCTGTCACGACCCAACTGGTCAGCGCGGCCGGCACCAGCCGCGCATCCAGCCGCGCCGCCGTGGGGTCGGCGCTGGATGGTTGCGCCACCGGCCTCAGACACGAACCAGCGGGCGCAGCTTCTCCAGGCGCCCGGGGCCGATGCCGTCAACCTCCCCCAGTTGGTCGACATTGCTGAACTTGCCGTTGGCCTCCCGCCAGGCCACGATGGCGGCCGCCGTCACCGGTCCGACCCCGGGCAGGGCGTCCAACTGCTGGACGGTCGCGGTGTTGAGGTTGATCGCTTGTGCGGGTGCGCCTTTCGCCGGGTGGGACGCCGAGCTGGTCGGACCGGGACCGGCCGAACCGGGGCTCACCGAACTGCCGAGGACCGCCGGCTGCCCTTTGACCGGCGCGATCCCCACCACGATCTGCTCGCCGTCGTCGACCTGACGGGCCATGTTGAGCCCGATGGTGTCGGCGCCGTCGGTGGTGCCGCCGGCCGCTTTCAGCGCATCGGCTATTCGCGCGCCCGGCGCCAGGGTGACGAGGCCGGGCGTGTGCACCAGGCCCACCACGCTCACCACCACCGGTTGGTTGGCCCGCGCCGACGGACTCGGGCTCGGCCCGCGGCTGGCAGTGGATGCCATGTCGACCGGCGGCAGCTTCGCCGACACCACCGGTGCGGGCTGCTCACGCATCAGGGTGAAGATGGTGACCAGAACCGCGATCGCCGCGATCGCCGCCAAGGCGATAGCGCCCGAACGACCGGGGTCGGCCCGCACCCGCGCCAGCCAGCCGTCGTCGTGCCGCGCCGAAGCGTCCGGAAGCCAGCGCGGCAGAAGCGAGTTCGGGTCGTTGTCGGCGTCTTTGTCGTCGGCGTCGCGGTCCGGTTGCGCGCCCTCGTCCGGCCGGGCGCCGAGCCGCCGGTGCAGACGCTCGGCGGGCAGTTCTGTTCGCATGCGCAGACGGTATGTGCGCCGGCCGTCGCAGCGATGCTGTCGCAGGGCAGAAAACTGCCGGCTGTGTATCAACGGCCGGGTGTTGACGGGTGGTGTCGAGTTTGGCGATTGGCCATGCGGGTAGGCGGTCGCCATGGATGTGGCAGCCGGACTCACCGTGGCCGTTACCGGGCCAACCGGAGATATCGGCATCGCGGCCGTCGCGGCGCTGGAACGGGACCGGAACGTCGAGCGCATCATCGGAATGGCGCGGCGTCCGTTTGACCCCGACTCGCAGGGGTGGACCAAGACGGTCTACCGACGGGGCGACATCCTCGACCGCGATGCGGTGAACGCGCTGGCCGCCGAGGCCGACGTGGTGGTTCATCTGGCATTCGTCATCATGGGTTCGCGGAACGACAGTGAGCGGGTCAATCTGCGCGGCACCCGCAACGTGTTCGAAGCGTGTGCCGCCGGCGCCGACGTTGGGCGACCGCGCCGGCTGGTGTATTCCTCGTCGGTGGCCGCCTACGGCTATTACCCCGACAACCCGGTGCCGCTCACCGAGGACGTTCCTGCCCGGGGGTCGCCCGAGCATTACTACTCCGAGCAAAAAGCCGCGTGCGAAACGGCGCTTGCCGAAGTCTCGGCCCAATCACCGCTGGAGGTGTTCGTGCTGCGGCCGTGCATCGTCGCGGGGCCAAAAGCCCATGCCATGGTCGACGCGTTGCCCTGGAATCGGGTGCCCTACCTGAACACCGCGAGCCGGCTGCTGCCGGTGCTCAAACCGGTTGTTCCTGACCCCGGGGTCCCGTTGCAGCTGGTGCACCACGACGATGTCGCTTCCGCCGTCGCGTTGGCCGCAACGGGATCGGCCCCGGCGGGTGCCTACAACATCGCCGGAGAAGGTTTGCTCTCGGTGTCCGATGTGGTCGCGGCGCTCGGCGGCCGGCCGGTGCGGGTGCCGGCCGTCGCGGCGACTGCGGCTTCGGCAGTCCTGGCCCGGTTACCGCTGGTCCCCTCGGCCGCCGAATGGCTGCACAGCGCCCGGACGTCGATGGTCATGGACACCACGAAAGCCCGAACACAGCTGGGGTGGACGCCGCAATACACGGCTGCGGAAACATTGCAGGCGCTCACCGCGTCGCTGTGAGCGAGCCGCCTCACTGGTTGCTCGGGGCGCCGGATAACGTGCAGAGAGGACCGTCAGATCCAGCAGAGGAGACTGCCATGCAACTGGCGCTCACACCGGATGAAACCGCCTTCCGCGACGAATTGCGCACGTTTTATACGACGAAGATCCCGGCGGAAATCCGGGAGCGGACCCGTTCGGGCGAAGGCCTCGGCCGCGACGACATCGCCACCAGTCACAAAATTCTCAACGAACACGGTCTGGCGGTGCCCGGCTGGCCGGTCGAATGGGGCGGTAAAGACTGGACACCGGCTCAGCACCAGATCTGGCTGGACGAGATGCAGCTGGCATGCGTGCCCGAGCCACTGAACTTCAACGCCAAGATGGTCGGCCCGGTGATCGCGGAGTTCGGCTCGCAAGAGACCAAGCAACGATTCCTCCCGGCGACGGCCAGCCTGGACATCTGGTGGTGCCAGGGGTTCTCCGAGCCGGAAGCCGGCTCGGATCTGGCGTCGCTGCGCACCACCGCCTTGCGCGACGGCGACAGCTACGTCGTCAACGGGCAGAAGACGTGGACCACACTCGGCCAGTACGCCGACTGGATTTTCTGCTTGGTGCGCACCGACCCGCAGGCGCCCAAAAAGCAGGCCGGCATCTCGTTTCTGCTCATCGACCTGGACACCCCCGGCATCACGATGCGCCCGATCAAGTTGATCGACGGCAGCGTCGAGGTGAACGAGGTGTTCTTCGAAGACGTCCGGGTGCCCGCCGATCAGCTTGTCGGAGAAGAGAATCAGGGCTGGAGCTACGCGAAATTCTTGTTGGGCAACGAGCGAACCGGGATCGCCCAGGTAGGCCGCACCAAGGTCAGGCTTGCCGACGTCAAAAAGCGCGCCGCCGACAGCGGCCTGCTGGAGGATCCGCTGTTCGCCGCCCGGGTCGCCGAAGCTGAAAACGATTTGCTGGCACTAGAACTCACCCAGATGCGAGTCACGTCCGGGTCCAAAGCCGGGAAGCCCAACCCCGCATCGTCGGTGCTCAAACTTCGCGGCAGCCAGTTGCAACAGACCGCCACCGAATTGCTCGTCGAGGTCGCCGGTCCCGACGCGCTGCCGTTCGACGCCGGCGACGACATCGCTACGCCGCCTTGGGCGCAGGGCAGTGCGCCGCGCTACCTGAACTACCGCAAGACGTCGATCTACGGCGGCAGCAACGAAGTGCAACGCACCATCATCGCGTCGACCATTCTCGGCTTGTAAGACAGAAAACGAGGTAGCGACATGGACTTTCAGTTGAGTGACGAGCAGGTGCTGCTGCGCGACACCACCCGCGACCTACTGTCGCGCAGCTACGACGCGGAGAGTCGCAACAAGGTGATCGCCTCCGATCTGGGCTGGAGCCGTGAGGTGTGGACGCAGCTGGCCGAAATCGGAATCCTCGGGCTGGGATTCGACCCCGACGAGGCCGGGCAGATCGAAGTGATCACTGTGCTCACCGAGGTAGGTCGCCGGCTGGCGCCCGAACCCGTCGTGCACGGTGCACTTGGGCCCGGGGCGATCATCGCCGAAGCAGGCAACGATACCCAGAAGCAGCTGCTCGACGAGGTCGCCGAAGGTCACCGGCTGCTGGCATTCGCCCACCTGGAGCCGGGCGCACGTGGGTCGTTCACCGAACACGTCGCGACAACCGCTGTGCAGCAAGGTGATTCATGGGTGCTGAGCGGACGGAAGAATCCGGTGCTGGCCGGCGACTCCGCCGACACCCTGGTCGTCAGCGCAAAGCTGCCGGCCGGCGGCGTCGGGTTGTTCCTGGTTGACGGTGAGGCCGTGATCCGTCATGCCTACCGCACATTCGACGGGCAGCGCGCCGCCCAGATCGACCTGGACCAGGCTCACGGCGAACCGCTCGGCGATGCGGTGGACGCATCTGCGGCCATCAGCAACGGTCTGGTCCGTATCCAGTCCGCGTTGTGCGCGGAGGCGGTTGGCGCGATGGAAGAGGCGCTGCGGCTGACGACCGATTATCTCAAGCAGCGCAAGCAGTTCGGGGTCACCCTGAACACCTTCCAGACGCTGACCCAGCGTGCCGCCGACATGTACGTCTCGCTGGAGTTGGCCCGCAGCATGAACCTCTACGCCGGTCTGTCGGTCGCGGACGGCAATTTCGACCCGGTCGTCGCGGCGCGGGCCAAGCTGCAGATCGGCCGGTCCGGCCGCCATATCAGCCAGGAGACGATCCAGTTGCACGGCGGTATCGGGATGACCGCCGAGTACCCGGTCGGCCACTACGCGGCGCGGCTGACCGCGATCGAGCACACCCTCGGATCGTCGCAAGACCAGCTGCATGTGCTGATCGATCAGGTCGGCGACTACGACGTTGTGACCCTGTAAGGCTGGCGCTGAATCCGCCACACGTCAACTCGACTCCCGCGCCGGCTCCGGCTCCGGCTCCGACGCGACCGTCTCCGAGTGCGCCCCATTGGATCCCGGCTCGGCGGCTGACTCCGATTTCGCCTCGGACGCGCCATTCGATTCCGGGCTCGCCTCGGGTGCTGCAGCGGAATCCGCCTCGCCCGAGTCCGACTCCGCGTCGGGCAGCTGAGCCGCCAGGTATTCGCCCAGCCCGCCGATCGTCGGGTAGTCGAACACGGCGGTCGCATTGATAGTGAACTTGCCACCGAACTGGCTGTGCAACCGGTTTCGGAGTTCGACTGCCATCAGTGAGTCGGTACCCAGGTCGAGGAATCGACTGGTAGCCGCCGGCGGTTGCGCGAGCCGCAGGAAGTGCTGCACTTCGCGCTGCAGGAATTCGGTGATGAACCCGGCTCGCTGCGCTACCGGTATCTCCTGTAGTTGCTTGAGCAACTCGCTGTCGCCGATGACCTCACCGGCCGCACTCGGCAGCACGAGATCGAGAATCGGTGGACGCGAACTGCCCAGCACCTTCGCTGCACGCTGCCAGTTGGCCTTGAGGACGGTAGCCTGGCCGGTCCCGTTGGCGACGACCTCGGCGAGCGCACCGAGGGCGGCCGAGGGCTCCAGCGGAACAAGGCCCTGCGCACCGATATTGGCGCGCGCGGCGTCCGAAGACGCCATACCGCCCTGACCCCAGGGACCGAAGTTGACCCCGGTCGCCGGAAGGCCGTGCGCCTTGCGGTCCGCGACCAAACCATCGAGCAACGCATTGGCCGTCGAGTAGTTGGCCTGGCCAGGCGAACCGAGCAAGCTGGACACCGAGGAGGAAACGATGAAGAAGTCGAGCTTGTCGTTTCTGGTCAACCGGTCTAGATAGGACGCACCGAATGCCTTGGCCGCCAGTGTCGTCCGGAACCGATCCAGGTCCTGCTGACCCAGCAGCGCGTCGTCGAGCACACCCGCAAAATGTGCCACCCCGGCCAGCGGTGGCAACTCCGTGCGGATCCGATCCAGCAGTTCCGCGACTTGCGCCTCGTCGCCGACATCGGCCGCAAACGTGTGAATGCGGCAACGGCAGCGCTCGGTGATGTCGTCGATTACCTGCTGCGTCTCCGCATCGGGTTCGCGTCGACTGGTCAGCACGATGTCACCGGCGCCGAGTTGCGCCAGATACGACGCCGTGTGCAGACCGATCGCACCGAGACCACCGGTGATCAGGTAGCTGCGATCGCCGCGCGGCTGCAGCGGAGTCGGCATCTGGCACACGATCTTTCCGATGTGCCGCGCCTGCTGCATGCGGCGGAACGCCGTCCTGGCCTCCGTCAGCGGGTAGATCTCGGCGGGCAGTGGCGTCCACTCCCCCTTGGCCAGCCCTTCCGACACCTCGGTGAGCAAGGTACGAATGCGCTCGGGTTCGGTGAACATCACCGTGTCCAACGCGACGATCTCGTAGGCGATGTCGGGTCGGACCTCGGCCATCTGCTCGGGAGTCCAGATGTCGCGCTTGGCGATCTCGGCGAAACGGCCGTTCTTGGCGGTGGCCCGCACGGTCGCCTCGACGAACCCTTCGCTGGTCAGGGAGTTGAGTACTACGTCTACACCCGAGCCGCCGGTATCCTCTAATATCTGGTCGGCGAAATCGGTTGTGCGCGAATCGTACACATGCTTCACGCCGAGCTTGCGCAGCGTCGCCCGCTTGAAGGTGCTCGCCGTCGCGTACACCTCTGCACCGTGTTGTTGCGCCATCTGGATGGCGGCCAATCCGACACCACCACTGGCGGCGTGGATGAGCACCTTGTCGCCCGGATTCAGCTTCGCCCAGTCGAACGAGAGCCGAACGGTGAGCGCCGCGGCCGGAATGGTCGCCGCGCCAACGGCGCTCACCCCGTCCGGGATCGGCGCCACGAACTGGGCCGGCGCGTTGAACCGGCTGGCGAAAGCACCCTGCATGGAGCCGTAGACCCGCTGACCGACCTCCAGTCCGGTCACGCCCTCGCCCAATTGCGTGACGGTGCCGGCGAAGTCGCCACCGACCGGCCCCGGGTCACCGGGGTACAGGCCCAACACGTTGAGCACATCGCGGAAGTTCAGGCCGGCGGCCTCAACCCGTACCTGCACGTATCCCTCGTCGGGCGGCGGCACTTCCTTCTCGGTCAGGCGCAGGTTGTCGATCGCGCCGCGCTCGGTGGGAAGCAGGGCGTAATCGTCGGCCCGCGGGACTGTGAGGTTGCCGCTGCGCGCCCACGGCAATAGCCGGGACGTCAGGAACTTCCCCTGGCGCAGTGCGAGTTCCGGCTCGTCGGTCGGTGTGCCGAGCAAGCCGGCCAACGAGCGCGCCGCCCCGTCTGCCCCGTCGATGTCGATCAGACGGCAGCGCAGGCCCGGTTCCTCGTTGACGATGGTGCGCCCGAGTCCCCACAGCGCAGCCTGCACGGGATCGACCGGCTCGCCGGATTCGGTCGCCACAGCTCGTTCGGTGATGATCCACAGTCCACCGGGAAGTTTCACCGACTCGTTGGCCTGGAGCGTGTGCACGGCGCTGAGCAGGCCGGCGATTTCGGCCTCCAGCCGCGCGGCAGATTCGGCGCTCGACTCTTCTGCACTCGGTCCGGTGCTACGCCAGACGATGCCGGAGATCGGCACGCCGCGCTTTTGCGCCTGCACCAGCAGCTCCCCCAACAGCTCCGGATCCGTGGTCCGGTCAAAAGAGATGCAGCCCGGCAGGTCGGCCGCCAGATCGTCGAATCCGGCGATCAGCCAGGTGCCGCTGACATTTCCAGCCTCATCGGCCGGCGGCGGCACCTCGTGCCAGCCGAGGGTGTACAGCAGCCGAGTGGCGTCGCCGCCAAGCCCGCGCAGCAACGCCTCTCGGGGCGCCCGCTTGACGGTGAACTCGCGAATCCCGCCCAGCAGGCGGCCATCCCGGTCGACGAAATCGAGGTCAAAGACCTGAGTTTCGTTGTTGAGTTCATTGGTGTGCCAGCGCGCGCGGCAGTAGAACCGTCGCGGCATCTTCTCCCGCAGCATCACTTGGCCGTACCGCAACGGCAAGAACAGATCGCTGACTCCCTGTTCGGCCGCAAGCAGTGCCGGGAACGCCGGGAAGGCGACACCGGTGCACAGGTCCATCAGGACCGGATGCATCGGCTCGGTTCCGAGATGTTCTGCGAGTTCTTCGCCGACGGTGATATCGCCGACAGCTTCACCCTCGCCGAGCCACAGCGACTTCAGCGAACCGGACCAGTTCGGGCCCCACGCCAGCTCCATGTCGGCGAAGGTCTCGAACAACTCCTGCGGACGCATGCGCTCCAGCCGCTCGATCGCCGCGTCGACGGGCTCATCGGGTGCCGGCTGGTCGTCGACACCGGTGACGACGGTGCCGTCGGCGTTCAACGACCACTCCGCGTCACTGACACCGTATGGGCGGCTGTGCACCTTGAAGGTGAAGTCGCCATCCTCTTCGATCGGATGCAACGTCAGCTGCACCTCGCGAGAACTCTTCTCCGGCAGGATGATCGGCTCGTAAAAGAAGACATCCTTGACCCGCGCCGGCGGACCGACGGCGGCAAGGGCCATCGCCGCATACGTCGCACCGGGGACCACGACGGTGCCATAGATGACGTGATCCGACAGCCACGGCTGCGATTTGACCGACAGCCTGCTGGTGTACACGCAGTCACCAGAGGCGAGATCCTTTGCGCTACCCAGCAATCCAGACATCGCGGGACCGTCGATGGTGATAGACGACGTCTTCGGCCAGAAGCGACGGCGCTGGAACGGATACGTAGGCAGCTCGAGCCTACGGCCGTGTTGGTGATGCAGCGCACCGAATTCGGGCCGGTGGCCGCTGACATACGCCGTGGCCAGCGCGTCGGCGATCTGGCGACGGTCGCCGACGCCCTTGCGCAGGGAAACGATCGCACGCGGCGCGGCCAAATGCTCCGGCCAGACCTGCACCGCGGCGCCGGTCAGAACGGGTTGCGGACCGATCTCCATCAGCACCGAGCAGCCGAGCGCCGCAACGGTGCGCACGCTTTCGGCGAACTGCACCGGCTGGCGGGAATGCCGCCGCCAATACTGGGCGTCCAGTGGGGTTTCCGTCGTGAGGATGGCGCCGGTGCGGTTGCAGACCAGCGGCAACGTCGGCACAGCGAACTCGAACTGCGCTGCGTAAGACTCGAATTCGCCGAGCACCGGGTCCAGCAGCTCCGAATGGAACGCGTGGCTGGTTTCCAGCCACGTGCAGCGGACCCCGTCGTTGCCGAACTTGGCGACGACCTGCTCCAGGTCCTCTGCCGGGCCCGACAGCACTGTGTTGGGGCCGTTGTACGCGCCGACCGACACCCGGGAGAATTCGCCGGCGACCTGCTCGACCTGCTTGGGGTCGGCGAATACCGCCACCATCCGTCCGCCCTCGGGCAGGCTGCCGAACAGCCGTCCACGCTCGGCCATCAGCCGCGCGCCGTCCTCGAGGCTGAACACTCCGGCCAGGCAGGCCGCCGCGTACTGGCCGACACTGTGCCCCAGCACCACATCTGGCTCGATGCCCCAGGACTGCCACAACCGGGCCAGGCCCATCTCGATGGCAAACAGCGCGGGCTGTGCAAATGAGGTGTGCTTCAGTGTTTCTCCGGCCTGACCACCGGTCTCGCGGTCGGTGGCGAATACCACCTCGAGCAGCGGGCGCGGCAGTATCTCGCTGACCGCGTCCGCGCAACGCTTCACTGTTTCTGCGAAAACTGGCTCAGCATCGAATAATTCGCGTGCCATGCCCGGATACTGACTGCCCTGTCCGGTGAACAGCCAGGCCGTCGTCGGCCGGTCAGTGCACTCGCCACGTACCACGCCGGGCCGTAGCCGATTCTCGGCCAGCTCGGTCAGGCCCTCGCCGGCGCCCTGCACCGAATCCACCACCAGCGCGGCCCGGTGTTCGAAATGCGAGCGACCGACCCCGGCGGTGTAGCACACCTCGGCGATGTCGGCCTCTGGGTGGTCGCTCAACCAGGACCCATACCGCTGGGCCAACTCCACCAGCGCCTCCGATGAGCGCGCCGACAGCGCCAGCACATGCACCGACTCTTCGTGACCGTCCGACTCCGGTGTCGCCGCGACGTCGTCTGCCGGATGTTCGTCGGCGGTGACCGGTTGTTGTGTGGGCGCCTCCTCGATCAACACGTGGGCGTTGGTGCCGGTGAAGCCGAAAGAACTCACACCGGCGCGCCGCGGCCTGTCGCTGGCTTCCCACGGAGTCGACTTGTCCACCACCTGCACCGGCAACGAGCCCCACGGGATGTGCGGGGACGGGTTGTCGAAGTGCAGGCTCTGCGGCAGTACTCCGTGCTGCAGCGACAACACGACCTTGATCAGACCGGCGGCCCCGGAGGCCGACTCGGCATGACCAATGTTGGTCTTCACCGATCCCATCAGCAGCGGGCGGTCCGCATCACGGGCGGTGCCGTAAACCGCCCCGGCCGCCTGCACCTCGATCGGGTCACCCAGCGGGGTGCCTGTCCCATGCGCCTCGAGGTAGTCGACATCTCCGCCGGCCAGACCCGCACGGGCCAGCGCCGTAGCGATAAGCCGTTGCTGTGCACCACCATTGGGCACGGTCAAACCGCTGGACGCGCCGTCCTGGTTGACGGCACTGCCCGGGATCACAGCGGCAACCCGGTCGCCGTCGCGCACCGCATCGCTGAGCCTCTTGAGCACCAGAATCCCGCAGCCTTCACTGCGCACGTAGCCGTCGGCCGACGCGTCGAAAGTCTTGCAGCGCCCGACCGGCGACAGCATCCTGGCGCGTGAGGCGGCGACAAAGGTCACCGGACTCAGCAGGACGTTCACGCCGCCGGCCAGCGCCAGATCGCAGTCACCGGAGTGCAATGCCTGGCAGGCCTGATGGACGGCCACCAGCGACGAGCTGCACGCGGTATCGACCGCCACTGCCGGCCCTTCGAGCCCGAGCGCGAAGGCAACCCGACCGGAAATCGCGTTGAGCGCATTGCCGGTGATGAAGTAGGGCTCGATTTTGTCGATCGGCTCGGCGGACAGCAGATGCGCATATTCGTTGGCGGCCACCCCGGCGAAGATGCCAGTTCGGCTGCCGCGCAATGCGGACGGCGCGTACCCGGCCCTTTCGAGGCCTTCCCACACCGTTTCGAGTATCAGCCGCTGCTGCGGCTCGATCCAGACGGCCTCACGCGGAGAGATACCGAAGAATTCCGGATCGAATCCGTCGATTCCGTCCAGAAATCCACCAAAGCGCGTGTAGGTCTTGCCCGCCGTATCCGGATCCGCGTCGTAGAACTCGTCGATGTCGAATCGGTCCTCCGGAATTTCCCGGATCGCATCGACACCGCCAGACAAGAGGTCCCAGAAAGCTTCCGGATTGGGTGCGCCGGGGAACCGGCACGACACCGCGACGATCGCGATCGGCTCGTCGGTGCGCGTCGTCACTGCTGTTGCCAGCGAAGGCCCGGACTTGGCCGCCTGCTCACTGAGCTCGAGCACATCGCCGAGCAGGTAATCCACCACGTCGGACAACCGTGGGTGATCCATCGCCAGCGTCGCCGGGATCTCCTTGCCGACTCCTTGCTCGATGCGGCGCCGCAATTCGACGGCCATCAGCGAATCCATGCCGAGATCGAAGAATCCCGCATCTTCGCGGATCTCTGCGGCGTCGACCCGGGTCACCTCGGCCACCGCGTCACGCAGGTAGTCCGCCATGAGTTTGCGGCGCTGCTGCACCGGGGCGTTGGTGAGCCGCTCGACAAGCTGAGTCTTGCCCGACAACGTGGTCACCGGCACCGCGTTGGGCACCTCGCGTTCCAGCTCGGACAGGAATGACCGCCGCCCCGCTTGCTGGTAGAGCGGCAGGAAGCGGGCCCAGTCGATCCGGGCCACTATTCCTTGTGCGCAGCCGGCCGCTGCACCCTGCGCAGAAGCCGCCATCAGGTCGGCCATACCCGCCAGCGCGTCGGTAGGTGACAGCGTGCGGACTCCGCGCTTGGCCAGTTTCGCGCGAGACTCCTCATCCGCCATGCCCGCGGCCCAGGGGCCGAAGTTGACGCTGACCCCGGCCACGCCCTGCCCGCGCAGCCGCCAGGCCAGCCCGTCGAGGAAGGCGTTGGCCGCGCCGTAGGCGGTCTGGCCGTATCCGCCCCATACCGAGGCGATCGACGACGTGCTGAGGAAGAAGTCCAGCTGCAAATCCACGGCTGCTTCGCTCAAATGCCAAGCACCCCAGACCTTTCCGGCGAACACACGATCGACTTCGGCGTCGTCGAGGTTGCTCAGTGGCGTGGTGCCGATTTCGCCTGCGGCATGAACGATGCCGGCCAGCGGCGGCAGTTCGGCCTTGACGGTGGCCAACAACCGCGCGACGTCGTGCGCATCGGCGACATCGGCCGCGACGACCCGGATGTCGCTGCCATGCTGCTCGCGTAAGGCATCGATGCGCAGTTGCGCGGCATCACTGGGCGAGCGCCGGCTGGTCAGCACGAGATGCTTGGCGCCTTGCGCGGCAAGGAATCCGGCGATTTCCAGTCCGATCGACCCCAGTCCACCGGTTACCAAGTACGTGGCGTCATCACGCAACGCCAGCGGCGTTGCGCTCGGCGCCCCGACCCGTCGAAGCAACCGGGGCACATAGACCGTTTGATCACGCAACGCGAATTGGTCTTCGCCGGCCGGTGCGGCCGCGAGCCGGGTGATGAACCGCGACCATTCGTCAGCAGTACCGTCAGCCAGATCGGCCAGCCCACCCCATAGTTGCGGATACTCGAGCGAGGCGGCACGACCGAATCCCCACAGGCAGGTCTGATCCGGCGACACGACGTCCGCGTCGGTAATCCGTTGTGCGCCACGGGTTACCAGCCAGATCGGCAGGCGAAGTTCGGCCGCAGCCGCGGCGCGGAAGAGTCGCTTTGTTCCGCCCAGGACTTGGTGCTGCATCCGCAGCAACGACCGCATCGACGGCGCGGTGTCGGAATCGAGGGCCGCGACATGCACGATGCGCAGGTTCGGTTGGTCTGTCGCCGCGGCGCGCAGCGCCACCGCGAGCTGTTCCTCGTCCGCGTCGGAGGCCGGCAACCCGAGGAGCTGATGCTGCTGGCCCTGCGCCGTCAGCGCTTCGGTCAACGACTGGATCGCCTCGCTGTCATCGCCGATGAGCAGCCAGATAGGCGTCTCGCCGGGATCCGTATCGGAGGCCGTGGTAGTGGACTTCTCCCAACGGATCTCGTAGCGGTCGTCCGCGATGGCTTGCGTCTTGCGTTGTTGGTTGTGTTGTGCGGCAAGCTTTGTCAGCACTTGCAGGGTCTGACCGTCGCCGCTGGCTCCACCGAGTAGGCCGGCAAGTTCCTCGATCCGGCCGTCCTCGAGAAGACGCATGGCCTGGGTACGCGCACCACCCATGTGTGACTGCTGGTTGGGCAGCTCTCGCTTGTCCCGGTACCAGTACTGGCGGTGCTGGAACGGGTAGGTCGGCAGGTCGAGCTTTCGCGGGTGTCCCTGCAGGACCGCGCCGAAGTCGGGCAGATGCCCTAGCGCGTACGCGTCGGCAAGGGCTTCGGTGATCTGCCGGTGATCGGCGGTGTTCTTGCGCAGTGATGCGATGGCCCGCGGCGTGGTGGCCGGGTCGGGCCACGCCCGCAGAGCTGCGGCGGTGAGCACCGGTTGCGGCCCGATTTCCAGCAGCACCTTGCAACCCAGGTCGGAGAGCGTCTGCACGTTCTTGGCGAATTCCACCGGTTGCCGCGCATGGCGGCGCCAGTAGTTGCCATCCAGTTTGACACTTCTGCCGATCGCGACGCCGGTCCGGTTGCACACCAGAATCCGTTGTGGCGACGCGTATTTGATTCGATCCGCATACGCCTCGAACTCGTCGAGGATCGGGTCCAGCAGCGACGAGTGGAATGCGTGGCTGGTCTCCAGCCAATCACAGCGGACGCCGTCGGCTTGCAACCTGGCTACTACCGGCTCCAGATCCTTTGCCGGCCCGGACAATACGGTGTTGGCACCGTTGTAGGCGGCAACGGACAGGCTCGGGAATTCGTCGACGAAGCCCTCGACGCGCTCGGCGCCGGCGAAGACCGCGACCATCCGGCCACCCGCGGGCAAACTGCCGAAAAGACGGCCGCGCTCGGCCATCAGCCGGGCGCCGTCCTCGAGGCTGAATACGCCCGCGACGCAAGCGGCCGAATACTGGCCGACGCTGTGACCCAGCACCACGTCGGGGTCGAAGCCCCAGGACTGCCAGAGCCGGGCCAAGCCCATCTCCACCGCGAACAACGCCGGCTGGGCGTAGGAGGTCTGCCGCAACGTTTCTTCGCTGTCCGGACTGTCGGTATCGAAAATGACGTCCAGTAACGGCTTTTCGAGGACATCGGCGACCGCGGCCGCGCAGCGGTTCAACGTCTCGGCGAACACCGGCTCGGTGTCGAACAGCTCCCGTGCCATGCCGGGATACTGGCTGCCCTGACCGGTGAACAGCCACGCGGTCTTGGGCGTGTCATCGGACACTCCGCGCACCAGACCGGGCGCCGGGCGGTCGTCGGCGAGTGCGCCCAGCAACTCGCTGGCGGACTCGATCGAATTGACCACCAGCGCGGCCCGGTGCTCGAAGTGTGCCCGCCCGACCCCGGCGGTCAGGCACACGTCGGCCAAGGTGGCCTCCGGGTGCGCGCCGATCCAGCTGCGGTACTGGTCGGCGATGTGAACCAGCGCCTCGGGCGTGCGCGCCGATATCGGCAGGATGCTGAACCGGCGGTGGTCGGCCGGCTCCGGTGCCGCGGCGACTGCTTGAGCTGGTGCTTCCTCGAGGATGACGTGGGCGTTGGTCCCGGCGAACCCGAACGAGCTGATCCCCGCGATACGCGGCCGCCCGTTGGGTTCCCACGGGGTGGCCTCCTGGACAACCCGCAACGGCAGCCGGTCCCACGGAATGTGCGGCGACGGGTTGGTGAAGTGCAGGTGCGGCGGCAGCAACTCGTTCTCGAGCGACAGGATGACCTTGATGACGCCCGCGATGCCCGCGGCTGCTTCCAGGTGCCCGATGTTCGTCTTTGCCGAGCCGATCAACAGCGGCTCGCCGGCCTCGCGGCCCGCGCCGAGGGCCGCACCGGCGGCCTGAGCCTCGATCGGGTCACCCAGCGATGTCCCGGTGCCATGCGCCTCGAGGTAGTCGACGTCGGCGGGTGCCAGACCGGCGCGCTTCAGCGCATCGGCGATAACCCGTTGCTGGGCGATACCATTGGGCACCGTCAAACCACCCGACGCGCCGTCTTGGTTGATTGCGCTGCCGCGGATCACGGCCCGGATCCGATCGCCGTCGCGGACCGCGTCCTCGAGCCGCTTGATGACGATGACACCGCAACCCTCGCCGCGCACGTAACCGTCCGCGGCGGCGTCGAACGTCTTGCATCGCCCGTCCGGAGCCAGCATGTGCGCATGGGAGAAGGTGATCATGGTCGCCGGGGTGAGCATGGCGTTCGCGCCGCCGGCCAGCGCGAGGTCACACTCGCCCAGTTGCAGCGCCTGACATGCCTGGTGAATCGCCACCAGCGACGAGCTGCACGCCGTGTCGACGGCGACCGCGGGGCCCTGCAGCCCCAACCGGTAGCTGATCCGGCCCGCTGCGGCGGCGTTCGACGTCCCGATCGCCATATAGGCTTCGATCTCGGGGAAAGTCAGCTCGCCCGATGCCATTCCCAGGTAGTCATGGGTCGCCAGACCGACAAAGACACCGGTGTTGGTGTCCGCCAGAGCCGTTGGAGCGGTGCCGGAATGCTCCACCGCCAGCCACGCCGTCTCGAGCAACAGCCGATGCTGCGGGTCCAACAGTCTGGCCTCGCGCGTCGATATGCCGAAGAACGGCGCATCGAACCCCGTCACGTCATCGACGAAGCCTGCCCGACGGGTCGCAACCTTGCCGGGCGCGTCGGGGTCCGCGTCGAAGAACTCGTCGACATCCCACCGGTCACCCGGTATCTCCGACACCGCGTCGCGGCCTTCGCGGAGTAAATCCCAGAACTCGGCCGCATCCGCGGCACCCGGAAAGCGCGCCGCGTAGCCGACGATCGCAAAACTCGATGTTGGCTGCTGCTGGCCTTCGACAGATGCCATGCGGGTCCTCTCGACTTTTGGGGGACTGTGAAAGATTCGGTTGCCGCGTTCGGCCCGGGTGCGCAACAGAATTGCTGCCGGGGGCAAGTATTGCAAATAGCGTGCCGGCGGCGATGGCGGATATCCGGCACCGTACACCCCCAGGTACGGCTATCGAGGCCCTTTCACGCCGGATGGTTCGATGTCAGACGCCGGCGATACTGGGCGACAGTGTCTGCCGAGCGGGCTATCTTGGGTCTCGCTGCAAGCAGCGGCTGCACGGGAGCCGTAAAAATCAGGAGGACGCAGTTGCGCATCGGGAAGATCACCGTCGGTTCGCTCAAGGAATGGGTGCTGGCTCCAGGCTCAGTCACCTCTTGGCACCCGACGCCCGTGGCTGCAGAGAAGGCCCGGCACGCGCCGGCCAGTTCGGTGCCGGTCAGTTACATGCAGGGCCAGCATCTGCGAAATTACAGCGACCGGACCGCCGCGGGGCTGAACTTCTCCCGCCAAATCATCGCCAGCTGTGACGCGTCGGGCGAGTGTGATATCGCCGCGATGGATGTCGCCCTCAACGCCTACCTGCGTCGGCACGATACGTTCCGGAGTTGGTTCGAGCACACCAGTGATGACCAGTTCGTCCGGCACACCATCACCGACCCGGCCGACATCGAATTCGAGCCGATCAATCACGGCACCATGACCGAGGACGAAATTCGCGCTCACGTCGTGGGTATACCGAACCCGTTGGAGTGGGGCTGCTTCACCTTCGGGATCGTCCAACGCGAGGGCCACTTCACCTTCTTTGTCGCTATGGACCACGTGCACGGCGACGCGACGTTGATCGGCACCACGATGATGGAAGCCAACGGCATGTATGCCGCGTTGAGCAGCGGCGGTGAGCCACTACAGCTTCCCGATGCCGGCAGCTACGCCGATTTTTGTGTCCGCGAGCGCGAGTTCACCTCGACGCTGACCGTGGATTCGCCCGGGGTGAACGCCTGGATCGACTATGCGGAGAACAACAACGGCAGTTTCCCCGAGTTCCCGCTCCCACTGGGTAATCCGTCGGAATCGACCAGCAGCGACATGGCCTCCGAGCTCCTGCTGGACCCGGCGCAGACCGAACGATTCGAATCGGCCTGCAACGCCGCCGGCGCGCGCTTCGTCGGCGGCTTGTTCGCCTGCCTCGCACTGGTGGAGCACGAGTTCACCGGTGCTGTGACGTACTACGGACTTACGCCGAGGGATTCCCGCACCGGCGCGGACAATTTCATGACACAGGGGTGGTTCACCGGGTTGATCCCGATCACCGTGCCGATAGCCGCGGCCTCGTTCGCCGACGCGGCCTGGGCAGCGCAGTCTTCGTTCGATTCAGGTCTGGACATGGCGCGGGTGCCTTACTACCGGGTACTGGAATTGGCGCCGTGGTTGAAGTGGCCGCAACCGAACTTTCCGGTGTCGAACTTCCTGCACGGCGGAGCCGCGCCGCTCAACGCCATTCTCGCCGCCGCTGACCTGGGCCTTGCGGACAACGTCGGGATCTATCCCGACGGACGTTTCTCGTACCAGATGACGATCTACATCTTCCGGTACGGCGAAGGCACCGTCATGGCCATCATGCATCCCGATAATCCGGTCGCCCAGAAATCGGTGACCCGCTACATGGAGGCGATGCGATCGGTGTGCTCGCGGGTCGCCGACAGCGGGCACTGGGGTCGCGTCGCATAGCGTGAGCAGGCGGATGGCTAAAACGGTGGGTAATGCGTCGGCGAGCGTCGCCGACGGGCGCAGATGCGTGGGCCGAACGGGGGCGGGGGCGCTATGCGACGGCTAGCTGGCTTTGTGGTGCGATGGCCCTGGCTGGTGATAGGGCTCTGGATCGCGACCGCGGTGACCTTGACACTGACCTCCCCATCACTCAATGAGATGGCACAGAAGCATCCGCTCGCCATTTTGCCCAACGACGCGCCGTCCAGCGTCACCGCCCGAAAGATGACCGAGGCGTTTCACGAATCGGGCTCAGAAGACCTGCTGCTGGTCGTCCTGACCGATGACAAGGGGCTCAGCCCCGCCGATGAGGACACCTACCGCGCATTGGTCGACACGCTGCGGAACGACACCCGCAATGTGGTGATGTTGCAGGACTTCATCAGCACGCCGCCGCTGCGGTCGATTGTGACCAGCAAGGACAACAAAGCCTGGGTGCTGCCGGTCGGCGTCGCGGGCGAGCTGGGCACGCCACGGTCCTACCAGGCGTTCAAGCAGATCACCGACACCGTCAAACACACCGTGGCCGGATCGTCGCTCAAGGCGAATCTCACCGGTCCCGCCGGAACTGTCGCCGACCTCACGGTCGCCGGCGAACAGGATCGGATGCCGATCGAGCTGGCCATCGGCGTGCTGGTCCTGATTGTTTTGCTGATCGTCTACCGCAGCGCGATCACCATGGTGCTGCCGTTGATCACGATCGGGTTGTCGCTGGTGATCGCGCAGGCGGTGGTGGCCGGCTACTCCGCGTTGACGGGCTCGGGCGTCTCGAACCAGTCCATCGTCTTTCTCAGCGCGATCATGGCCGGGGCCGGCACGGACTACGCGGTCTTTCTCATCAGCCGCTATCACGATTACCTGCGGTCAGGCGCGGACTTCGATCAGGCGCTCAAGCGGGCGTTGATCTCGATCGGAAAAGTGATCACCGCCTCGGCCAGCACGGTCGGCATCACGTTCCTCGTCATCAGCTTCGCCCGGATGGGCGTGTTCAAAACGGTCGGCATCGCGTCGGCCATCGGGGTCGGGGTGGCATACCTGGCCGCGGTGACGTTGCTGCCGGCGATCCTCGTGCTCGCCGGGCCACGCGGCTGGGTCAAGCCGCGACGCGAGCTGACCGCGCGGTTCTGGCGGCGTTCGGGCATACGGATCGTGCGCCGGCCAAAAACACACCTGGTCGTCAGCCTGCTGGTGCTGGCCGGCCTGGCCAGCTGCGCCGCGCTGGTGCGCTACAACTACGACGACCGCAAGGCACTGCCGTCTTCTGCGCCGAGCTCGATCGGGTACACCGCCCTGGACCGCCACTTCCCGGTGAATCAGTCCATTCCGGAGTACATCCTCGTCGAATCGCCACGTGATCTGCGCACACCACAGGCGCTGGCGGACCTGGAACAAATGGCCGACCGGGTCAGCCAGCTGGCGAATGTCGCCGCCATCAGCGGCATCACCCGTCCGACCGGCAATGTGCCGGAGCAATTCCGGGCGACCTATCAGGCCGGCGCCATCGGGAGCTTTCTCGAAGGCGGGTCCACGCTGATCAACGACCACACCAACGACCTCAACCAGCTGTCCGAAGGGGCCGGCACACTGGCTAACCATCTCGACGACGTGCGCGGTCAAGTCAGCCAGCTCGCTGCCAGCGTGCAGGAGCTGCAGAACACCCTCTCGTCGACGAAAGACCAGTACAGCGGCGACACTCTGGTCCATCAGGTCGACATCACGGCCCGACTCATTGACCACGTCAACTCGCTCAGCAACAACATGGGCTGGAACTACACCGCCGCCAAGAACGTCTTCGACTGGATAAGCCCGGTGCTGACTTCGCTACGAGGCAACCCGATCTGCGATATGGACGAGTCGTGCAGCGCCACCCGCGGGGTGTTCGAGCAGCTGGTTGGCTCGCGCGATCAGGAAGACCTCGACGCAATCAATGACCTGTCCCATCAATTGGCGGACTACCCGGACAAACAGACCCTGAAAGCAACGACGGACCGGCTGCGCGCGGCGGTCGGGAAGCTCACCGACGTGCTGCGCTCCATGGGGATGGACCAGCCCGGCGGGATGCAGGCGAACCTGGACCAGTTGCAAGGTGACGCCGATCAGTTCGCCGGTGGCAGTCGGCAGATTTCTGAAGCGGTCAACCTCCTGGTCGACCAGGTCAAACAGTTGGGTGCCGGGCTCAGTGAGTCGGCGACGTTCCTGTTGTCACTCAAGCACGATGCGGCGCAACCGGCGATGGCCGGATTCAACATCCCGGCGCAGCTGCTGCACCTGGATGAGTTCCAGAAGGCCTCCAAGGTATTCATGTCAGCGGACGGCCATTGGGTCCGGTACCTGGTGCAAACGAAACTCAATCCGTTCAGCACCGATGCGATGGATCAGGTCAACGCAATCCTTGCCGCCGCCAAGGGAGCCCAGCCGAATACCGCGTTGTCGGACGCCAAGATATCGATGGCCGGATACACCGTCGGCCTGAAGGACACCCGCGACTACTACCAACACGACATCAGATTCATCATCGCGGTCACCCTCATCGTTGTGTTGCTGACCTTGATGGTGCTGCTGCGTGCGATTGTCGCCCCGTTGTACCTGGTTGCGTCCGTGGTGGTCTCGTATTTGTCGGCGGTGGGCATCGGCGCGGTGGCATTCCAATTCATCCTTGGTCAGCAACTGCATTGGAGCGTGCCGCCGCTGGCGTTCGTGGTGCTGGTGGCGGTGGGAGCGGACTACAACATGTTGCTGGTCTCGCGAATGCGCGACGAGTCCCCGCACAGCTTGCGTTACGGAATCATTCGCACCCTGAAATCGACCGGCGGCGTGATCACCGCGGCAGGCCTGATCTTCGCCGCCTCGATGGCCGGTCTGCTGTTCTCCAGCATCGGCACCGTGGTGCAAGGCGGTTTCGTGATCGGTGTGGGAATTTTGCTGGACACGTTCCTGGTGCGGACCATCACGGTTCCCGCGATCGCCGCGCTGGTCGGTCAGGCAAACTGGTGGCCATCCCGAGTGGGCAGGCGGCGGCGGGCAGCGGGCCGCGCCCAGCCTCAAGCGAGTTAGGGGATACGCCCTGATGTATGTGAAACTACGAGACATATCCAAGCGGTCAGGAGTAGGGATGAAGAAACTACTCGCAGGAGTTTCGGTGCTGGTAAGTGTCGGCGCCACAGGATTTTTCGGGCTCGGGACCGCTTCGGCCGACGACACCCCCATCACCGGGCCGCCAAGTCCCGGCGCACCGGGCGACCAGACCGCCTACGCCCTCGGAGGTGCACACGTCCTGGGCATTCCCTACGACCAGTACATCCGCATGGAGGGCGCCCAGTGGTTCCCCGGCCAGCAGCGACAGATAGTTCCCTACCCGGCGGGGCAAGTTCAGGGCCACGTGCTGGACCGGCTCTTCCCGGGCATCGGCAAGATCGACGAGCAGTTCCCCGGCCTAGGGGTGGACGGCCCCAGCGTGGGTGAGTCGGTCGATGTGGGAGTGGACAACCTCGTCGCGGCGATCCGCAAAACCGGTCGCCCCGGCACGGCAATCGGCTTGTCCGAGGGTGGGTTCGTGGTCGACGGCGCGCAGGCCCGGCTGGCGACTGACCCGAATGCTCCCCCGCCGAACACGCTGAACTTCGCCACATTCGGCGACCCGATCGGGCATCACGCCTTCGGTCAGAGTTTCCTGTCCGCCGCGTTCCCGGTCGGCAGCGTTGTCCCCGCACTCGACTACACCATGCCGCCGCCGTACGAGAGCCAGTACGACACCTATCGGTTCGTGGCTGCCTACGACTCGATCGCGGACTTCCCCGACCGGCCGGACAACCTGTTCGCTTTCGCCAACACGCTGATGGGCCTCGCCACCGGTCACACCGCGGTGGCCTTCACCAACGCAAGCATGGCGCCGCCGCAGAACATCAGAACGACGATCAACTCCAGGGGCGCGAAAGACACCACGATCATGGTCCCGCAAAAGCACCTTCCGCTGGTAATGCCGCTGAAGTACATCGGGATCGACGAAGGCACGCTGAACAAGCTCGACGCGATCCTGATCCCGCGGGTGAATCCGGCCTATTCACGTAACGACGACCCGGCGACCGCTCCGATTCAGGTGGACCCGGTCAACGGCTTCGACCCCGCCGAGGCCACCGCACCGGCCAACCAGGCGACATTCGGCGGCGGCGCCGACCCGTTCTCGCAGATCATCGCCGGTGCGATGTCCGTGTTGTCGCACGGCGCAGGAGAAGCGGGAAGCAGCTGACCACCGACTCCGATGCCGCCGACTCCACTATCAGTACGGACGTAATGTGACGCGTATGTCCCAATCCTCCATCCTGTCGATGCTGCATGGACGCGCCAGTCTGCGCCCGCATGACGTCGCGTTCACTTTCACCGATTACGAGAAAGACTGGGCCGGCATTCCCGAGAGCCTCACCTGGTCGCAGCTATCCCGCCGGACGATGAACGTGGCGCGCGAAATCCGCCTGCACGGGTCGGTGGGAGATCGGGCGGTAATCCTGGCGCCGCAGGGCATTGAATACATCCTGGCTTTCCTGGGAGCCATGCAGGCCGGGCTGATCGCGGTTCCACTGCCGCTGCCCCACCGCGGCTCGAGTTACGAGCGGGTCGGCGCCGTTTTTGCCGATACGTCACCCGCGGTTGTTCTCACGACATCTGCCGCGGCAGAAGACGTCGGCGATTACGTCGATCAATCACGGATGGACACCGCGCCAAAGATCGTCACGATCGATTCGTTGAATCTGGACGCCGAGGGCGGACCAAGCCTTCAGACAGCTGATTCACCCGGCATCGCGTATCTGCAGTACAGCTCCGGTTCGACGCGGCTGCCGACCGGGGTGATGATGTCGCACCGCAACCTCACGGTGAATTTCGAGCAGCTGATGCTCAGCTTCTTCGCGGACTCGAAAGTCCCATCCGATACCACGATTGTGTCGTGGTTGCCGTTTTACCACGACATGGGTTTGGTGCTGGGGGTCTGCGCGCCGATCTTGGGTGGCTATCACGCGGAGCTGACGAGTCCAGTCGGTTTCCTGGAGCGGCCGGCCAGATGGATGCGATCGCTGGCCGAGAATCCTCATGCGTGGTCGTCGGCGCCCAATTTCGCATTCGACTTGGCCGCCCGCAAAACAACCGAGAGCGACCTTGCCGGGCTCGACCTCGGCGGAGTCCTGGGCATCATCAGCGGCGCCGAGCGCGTCGAGCCTGCCACGATGCGCCGCTTCGTCGATCGCTTTGCGCACTTCAATTTCCGGGACGCCATGATGCGTCCGTCCTACGGCTTGGCGGAGGCGACCGTCTTCGTGGCGACCGGCACCTGGAGTGAATCCGCGTCGGAAGTTCACTTCGACGTCGGCGAGCTCGGCACGGGCCGTGTCGAGCGGTGTGCGCCCGGGAACGGTACCTCGCTGGTCAGATACGAAGTGCCGCAATCACCCAAGCTGCGAATCGTCGACAGCGAGACGCATCGCGAGTGCCCGTCGGACTCGATCGGCGAAATCTGGGTGCACGGCGAGAACATCGCCGAGGGCTACTGGCACAAACCGCCGGAAGAGCAGGGCTGCTTCCACGCCACGCTCTTCGACCCTTCGCCCGGCACCCCGGACGGGCCCTGGCTACGAACCGGCGACCTCGGTTTCATCCACGAGGGTGGCCTGTTCATCGTCGGCCGCATCAAGGATCTGCTGATCATCCGGGGGCGTAACCACTATCCCGAGGACATCGAGGCGACGGTCCAAGAGGTCACCCAGGGTCGGGTCGCGGCGATTTCGGTCCCGGTGGGCAGCACCGAGCAACTGGTCACCGTCATCGAGGTGAAGAAGAACCGGGGCGAGCCCAGCGAGGATGCGTTGCACCGGCTCAGCGGCGTCAAAAGCGACATCACGTCGGCGATTTCCAATGCGCACGGGCTGAATGTCGGTGACGTGGTTCTGGTGTCGGCCGGCTCGATTCCCACCACGACGAGCGGCAAGATCCGGCGCGCAGCCTGCGTCGAGCAGTACCGACAGGACCAATTCACACGGTTGGACGCCTAGCCCGGGCCGGTGGGTCGCGCAACCCGGGTTAATTCATGCTGGCAACCGTCCTGGTAATGGCCCTTGCCGTCAGTGTCGAACCATTCCGGATCGGTATGACCGTGCTGATGCTGAACAGACCCAGGCCCGCGCTGCACCTGCTCGCGTTTCTGTGTGGCGGTTTCGCCATGGGAACGACGGTGGGCCTGGTTGTGCTGTTCCTGTTTCGACGCATACTGCTCGGGACGAACTACGTCACCGTGCCCAGGGTCCAGATCCTGATCGGGTTGCTGCTTCTCTTCGTCGCAGCGATAGTGGCCGTCGACGTCTTCGGCCGGCTGGGTGCGGGGCCGGCGAGGTTGACGACGCCGGCCCGCAAACTGCTCAAGGGGGATTCGCTGTCGGTCGCGGGCATCGCAGGTCTCAGCATCGCGCTGCCATCGGTCGACTATCTTGGCGCGCTGGCTGTCATCCTGGCCTCGCGGACGGCGGCCCTGACACAGGTCGCGGCGCTGGTGATGTTCAACATGGTCGCCTTCGCCCTTGTCGAGATTCCGTTGGTGGCCTATCTGTTGGCGCCCAAGGCAACCGCCCGGTCGGTGACCGTACTGCACGACTGGATTCGATCGCGTCGCCGCCGCGACGTCGCGATCCTGCTGGCCGCGATCGGCTGTGCGTTCCTCGCGGTCGGTGCCTGCGGGCTTTGACCTTTCTCTGACACAGAGGAATGCCCGGCACGAGTGAGTGCCGGGCGGTTGAACATAATGAGTCCAATGCAACCGGCGAAGGAGCCCCAGATGAGCGCGACCAAAGCAGACCATCCGCTTCGGGTGATCCAGTGGACCACCGGCAATATCGGACGGCGATCGCTGCACGCCATCATCGGCAGACCAGACATGGAACTGGTCGGTGTCTACGCACACGGGCAAGACAAGGTCGGGGTGGACGCCGCGGCGCTGTCCGGGTGGCCGGAGCCGACCGGTGTCAAAGCCACCAACGACATCGATGCGCTGTTGGCGCTTCGACCCGACGCGTGTTGCTATAACCCGTTGTGGGCAGGCGTCGACGAGTTGGTTCGACTACTCGAATCCGGAGTTAACGTATGCACGAGCGCGGCGTGGATCACCGGTGGCAAGCAGACCCCGCAGGACCGCAAGCGGATCCTCGACGCCTGCGAGCGAGGCGGTTCGACGATTTTCGGCAGCGGCGCCCACCCCGGGATGACGAACTTGGTCGGCATGGCGCTGAGCGGCTCATGCGAACGCGTCGACGAAATCCGGATCACCGAATCGGTGGACTGCTCAACCTACGAATCGGCGGAAACCCAGACAGCCATGGGCTTTTCGCAAGACCCAGACACACCCGGGTTAGCCGAGAATGTGCGACGCGAAAGCGAAGTCTTCGCCGAATCGGCCGCGATGATGGCCGATGCGATCGGGGCGAAACTGGACAAGATGACATTCGACGTCACCTTCACCGCGGCCACCGGTGATTCCGACTTGGGCTTCATGAAGATTCCGGCCGGCACGGTCGGCAGCGTCTTCGGCTACCACCGCGGCTGGGTCGGCGACCGCAATGTGGTCAGCGTCGGGTTCAACTGGACGATGGGTGATCAGGTGGTGCCGCCCAAACCACTCGAGCACGGCCATGTCATTCAAGTCTTCGGTGTGCCGAACATGCGCACGGTGGTGCACTGTCTACCGCCCAAGGGCTGGACCGAGCCCGGATTCATGGGCCTGGGCATGATTTACACCGCAATGCCGGTCACCAATGCGGTTCCCGCAGTGGTGGCGGCCGAACCCGGGATCGTCACGCTGGCCGACCTTCCGCCCGTCACGGGCCGAGCCGCCCAGTAGCAGTGCGAGCCCCGGCAAAGCGAAGAGACCTAGCGGAACGCGGGCGTGCCCTATCGTCTAGCATAGTTAGCCGAGCGAAGGTTCTGGTCGTCATCGGCGGGCGGCGGGAGGAGACCGAGTGAGGGCGATGTCGATGAGCGGTCTGCTCAAACGTGCATGGATACCTCTGCTGTTGGTGGTCGTGCTGTCGGTTTCCGCGCTCTCCGTGACGCGCCTGCACAAGGTGTTCGCATCACAGGACCTCAACGCGAACTCGGGAGCCGGAATCAAGATCGTGCAGTTCAACCCCAAAGTGGTGAAGTACGAGATCGACGGGCCGCCCGGCAGCGTCGCGAACATCAACTACTGGGACGCCGACGCCAACACCCATCAGATCAACAACGCATCGCTGCCATGGTCGTACACCATTTCCACCACTCTGCCCGCGGTGAGCGCCAACATCATGGCGCAGACGGATGCCGGCTACATCGGCTGCCGCATCACCGTTGACGGAGAGCTACGCGAGCACCGCAGCTCGGACGGTCATAACGCCCAGACGTTCTGCCTGGTGAAGTCCGCATGACCTACCCCGACACTCAGAGCAGAGCAGCCAAACCGCACCGCCCTTTCATCCCGCACTTCATTCGCATCTTCGCGATTCCGATCATCCTGGGCTGGGTCGCGCTGACCGTCGTGGTCAACGTCGCCGTTCCCAGCCTGGAAATCGTCGGCGAAAGCCATTCCGCGCCGATGGCGCCCCTGGAAGCACCGTCGAATCAGGCGATGATGCGGATGGGTCACAACTTCCACGAGTTCAGTTCCAACAGCACGGTCATGGTGGTAGTGGAAAGTCAGCAGCCGCTCGGCGACGCCGCGCACCACTACTACGACGACATCGTGCGCAAACTGCGCAAGGACACCAAGCACGTCCAGCACATCCAGGACTTCTGGGGTGACAGGTTCACCGCGGCGGGCGCGCAGAGCGCCGATGCCAAGGCTTCCTATGTCCAGGTCAATATCGCCGGTAATCAGGGCACCACCCAGGCCAACAACTCCGTCGAGGCTGTCCGCAAGGTCGTCGACGACGAGCCTGCGCCGCCCGGGGTCAAGGCTCACGTCACCGGCTCGGCGGCGCTGTCGGACGACATGCACGTCATCGGCAATGACAGCTTGGCCAAAATCACGCTGTTCACCCTTGGCGCGATCGCGATCATGCTGTTGCTGGTCTACCGCTCGTTCGTCACCACGCTGATTCAGCTGTTCATGACCTTCGTCGCGCTGGCGTGTGCGCGCGGAATCGTCGCGGTTCTTGGTTACAACAACGCCTTTGGGCTCACCACGTTCGCCGCGAACATCCTGACGATGCTGGCGATCGCGGCCGGCACCGACTATGGCATCTTCCTCATCGGTCGTTATCAAGAGGCACTCCGCCAAGGCCAAGACCGAGAAACCGCGTACTACACGACATTCAAGGGCGTAGCGCCTGTCGTGCTGGGGTCCGGGCTGACCATTGCCGGCGCGACGTATTGCCTCAGCTTCTGCCGGTTGCCCTGGTTCCACACCATGGGCGACCCGGTGGCCATCGGCATGATCGTCGTGGTGGCGGCGGGCTTGACGCTGGGCCCGGCCGTGGTTTTCGTGGGCAGCCGATTCGGGCTGTTCGAAAAGAAGGGTCAGGCCCGCGGCCGGCTGTGGCGGCGGGTCGGTACCGCGGTCGTGCGTTGGCCCGCACCGGTTTTCGCGGTGAGCGCAGCTGTTGTCCTGGTCGGTATGGTCGCCTTACCCGGATACAAACCAAGTTATAACGACCGCCATTATCTACCCGAATCAGCGCGGTCCAACGTCGGCTACGCCGCGGCCGATCGGCACTTCTCCGAAGCCCGGATGAATCCGGACCTGCTGATGATCGAGGCCGACCACGACATGCGCAACACCTCCGACATGCTGGTGTTGGACAAAGTCGCCAAGAACGAGATCCGCACCGTGGGCATCGCGATGATCCAGGACATCACCCGGCCGTTGGGAATTCCCATCCAGCACAGCTCGATTCCGTTCCAGAACAGCATCCAGAGCCAGACGACCATGCAGAACATGGACTTCCTCAAAGACAGAATGAAAGACATTCTGAAGATGGCCGACGAGATGCAGATCATGATCAACGTGACGGAACGCCAGGCGAAGGTCACTCATGATCTGGCCAGCGCCGCCCTCGACAGCGCGAAAACCACACAGGAAACATCGGAGATCACCGACACCCTGCGGGACCACATTGCGGACTTCGAGGACTTCTACCGGCCGATCCGCAGCTACTTCTACTGGGAGAAGCACTGCTACGACATCCCGGTCTGCATCTCGTTCCGGTCGTTGTTCGACTCGATCGACGGTTTCGACCAACTCGCCGAGAAGTTCCACGATCTCTCCGGCGATATCACCCGCACCGCACAGGCTTCGCACGAGTTAGAGCTGCTGATCCCGATCATGCTCGAGACGTTGAAAACGACGCACGGTCTGACACTGACCATGTACCAGACGTTCAAAGCGATGATTGACCAGATGGAGGCGATGAGCAACACCTCCATCGTGATGGGGCAGAGCTTCGACAAGTCGCAGAACGACGACTTCTTCTACCTGCCGCCCGAGGCGTTCACCAACCCGGAGTTCATCCGCGGCGTGAAGTTGTTCTTCTCTCCCGACGGAAAGTCGGTGCGCTTCTTCATCACTCACCAGGGTGATCCGATGTCGCCCGAAGGAATCGGTCGCGTGGACGCCGAGCGCACCGCGGCCCAGGAAGCGCTCAAGCAGTCCTCGCTGTCGGACGCCAAGGTGTATCTCGGCGGCACCGCCGCGACCTTCCGCGACATGGCCGACGGCGAGAAGTACGACCTGATGATCGCGGTGGTGTCGGCGTTGACACTGATCTTCATGATCATGCTGATCCTCACCCGAAGTGCGGTGGCGGCGTTGGTCATCGTCGGAACCGCGAGCAGTTCGATCGCCGCATCCGTCGGGCTGTCTGTACTGATCTGGCAGGACCTGTTCGGCATGCACCTGCACTGGATCGTCGTGGCACTGTCGGTGATCATCCTGTTGGCGGTGGGCTCCGACTACAACCTGCTGCTGGTCTCGAGGTTTAAAGAAGAAATACACGCAGGGCTCAAGACCGGGTACGTCCGGTCGATGGCCGGCACCGGTGCGGTGGTGACGTCGGCGGGCCTGGTGTTCGCGTTCACCATGGCGGCGATGCTGGGCAGCGACCTGACAGTGTTGGGCCAGTTCGGCTCGACGGTCTGTATCGGACTGCTGCTCGACACCCTGGTGGTACGGACGCTGTTCATGCCCTCGCTGGCCACCATGCTGGGCCGCTGGTTCTGGTGGCCCTTAGTAGTCCATCCGCGTGGCGACCACCCTGTCCGAAGGCACGTTGCTCAGGAGGAGAACACCGCTCCGATGCCGGTGCAGGCACGTTAAATCTCGATGGCTCAATCGGAATCGCCGGCGTCCGCGAATTGCCCGCCGATATAAACGGCGACGGCGTTCGGGGTCGGATGGTCGAAGATCAAGGTGGGCGACAAGGTGAGGCCCGTGGCGGTCTTGACCCGGTTGCGCAGCTCGACGGCGGTCAACGAGTCGAACCCCAGATCCCGGAACGGGGTGTCGGGGTCGATTTCCTCCGGTGCGGGGTGACCCATCACCGCGGCCGCATGCAAGCACATCGTCTCCACCAGAAGACTGTGCTGATCGTCCGGGCCCAGCGCTTGTAGCCGTTGCGCCAGCATCGATTTCGATTCGGTGGCATCGACGACGTGGTCGGTCGTGCGCCGCCGTGGGCGGCGCGCCAGGCCGCTGAACAACGCCGGCAACTCGCCGCTGAGGCCCCGAGTGTCCAGCGCCGCGCGGTCCAACCGGGTGGCGACGACGACGGGGTGATCCACCGCCAGCGCGGCATCGAACATTTCCAGCGCCTGCCCGGCGTTCATCGCGCCCAACCCGTCGCGGTTGAGACGGGCCAGATCGCGGCCGCTCAAATGAGCGGTCAGGGCGCTGGAACGCTCCCACAATCCCCACGCCAGCGAGACCCCCGGCAATCCCGCCGCCTGCCGGTGCGCGGCCAGTCCGTCCAGAAACGCGTTGGCGGCCGCGTAATTACCCTGCCCGGGGGCGCCGACCGTGCCGGCGATCGACGAGCACAGGGCGAACATCGACAAGCCCAGATCGCGGGTCAGCTCGTGCAGATTCCAGGCCGCGTCCACCTTGGCCCGCAGCACCGTATCCACCCGTTCCGGTGTCAACGAGGTGATCACCGCGTCATCGATCACCCCGGCCGCGTGAATCACGCCCCGCAACGGCGGGAACCGTCGAGCCACCTGGGCCAGCAACTCCGCCACCGCACTGCGATCGGCCACATCGCAGGCCAGCACCTGCACCTGGGCGCCGGCCCGAGCCAGATCGAGAGTCAGCTCAGCGGTCTGCCCCCCGCGGCCTCCCCGCCGACTGGCCAACACGACATGACGGACCCCATACGCCTTCACCACATGGCGAGCCAGCTCCGCACCGGCCATGCCGGTGCCGCCGGTGATCAATACCGTGCCCTCGGCGAGCTCAGCACTCAGGGCCGAGGGCATGGTCAAGACGACTTTGCCGATGTGGCGTGCCTGGCTGATGAATCGGTAGGCCTCGACGGCGGAGCGCACCTCCCAGGTCCGCACCGGCAGCCGCTGCAACACCCCGGTGTCGAACAGCTCCTTCAACTCGTCCAGCATCGCCGCCATCCGCTGCGGGCCGGCCTCGACCAAGTCGAACGCCTGATAGCGCACGCCGGGATAGTGCTCGGCAATCACCTGCGCGTCGCGGATGTCGGTTTTGCCCATCTCGAGGAAACGCCCGCCGCGGACCAGTAACCGCAGCGAGGCATCCACGAAATCGCCCGCCAGCGAGTCGAGCACCACATCGACGCCGCGGCCCCCGGTGACGGACAGGATTTTCTCTTCAAACGTCAACGTCCGGGAATCAGCGATGTGGTCGTCATCAAAACCCATGGCGCGCAGCGTGTCCCACTTGCCCCTGCTGGCGGTGACGAAAACATCCACCCCCCAGTGCCTGGCCAGCTGCACCGCGGCCATACCCACGCCACCGGTACCGGCATGTATCAGGACCGATTCGCCGGCACGGATCGCGGCAAGATCCGCCAGCCCGTACAAGGCCGTCAGGAACGCCACCGGCACACCCGCGGCCTGGGTCAGCGACCAGCCCTGCGGCGCCTTGACCAGCCGTTGCTGATCCGCCACCGTGAGCGGACCCGCCCCGTCGATCAACCCCATCACAGCGTCACCAACGGCGACACGGGTGACCTCGGGACCGGTCTCGATGACCACCCCGGCACCTTCTGCGCCCAACACCGGGGACTGCCCGGGATACATGCCCAGCGCCGCCACCACGTCACGGAAGTTGACCCCGGCGGCGGCCACCGCCAGCCGGACCTGGCCTGCCTGCAGAGCTGCCTGCGCCTGCCGGAAGGGCTGAATCGCCAAATCCTCCAGCGTCCCGCCACCGCCGGTCGACAACCGCCACGCCGGCTCGCCGGCCGGTAAGGCCAGCAGCGCCGGCGCCGGGGCCAGCCGGGCGGCGTGCACCGCACCGGCGCGCACGAGTAGTTGGGGCTCCCCGACAGCGGCGAGCACCGCCGCATCGACCTCTGCGTCGGAGTCGATCAGCACGATGTGGTCCGGGTTTTCGGCCTGCGCTGAACGCACCAGCCCCCACACCGCCGCGGCGGCCAGATCGCTGACGTCCTCACCGGGCAGGCCCACCGCACCGTGCGTCAGAACCACCAAGGTGCCCGTCGGGTCGGCGTTCAGCCAGCGCTGCAACACCGACAGGGCGGTGTGGGTGGTGGTATGCACCGAGCCCACCACCTCGTCACCGTCAGATGCGCACCGCCACACCACTACCCGACCGGCATCAGCGCTCTGATCGCCCGCGCAGTAGTCCTCCCAGGAGACCGCCGGGAGCTGGCCAGCCGCGTCGGTTGCGTCGGGCTTGGGCGGTATCGAAGACCACACCACTTCAAGCGGTTCGCAATCGCGGCGGCCGGCATACGTCGTCAACGCCGCCTGCAACTGGTCGGCGGACATCGGGCGGGTCACCAGCGAGCCGACCGTCAGCACCGGCAACCCTGCGGCGTCGGCCACCTCGATCGACATCGCGTCGCCGCCCAGTGCGGAGAACCGGGCTCGCACCCGGGCCGTTCCGCCCGCGTGCAGCGACACCCCCCGCCAGCAGAACGGCAGCATCGTTTCAGTCGTTTCAGTCGTTTCGCCGGCAAGCCCGATGGCGTGCAAGACCGAATCCAGCAACGCCGGATGAATTCCCAGTCCGTCGACCTGCAAGCCGGCATCAACGGGCAGGGCGGCTTCCACGAAGATCTCCGACTCGCGCCGCCACACCGCCGACAGGCCCTGAAAAGCCGGCCCGTAGCCGTAGCCGCGGTCCGCGAGCCGCGCGTATCCATCCGAAACGTCCACGCGTTCGGCGCCGACGGGCGGCCACACCGACAAATCCATCGAGGCCTCGGCGGCGGCTACTCCGAGCGTGCCCTCGGCATGCAACAACCACTGCGCCTCGGACTGATCGCACCGGGAGTACACCGACACCGCGCGCGAGCCCGCGTCACCACCGGGCCCCACCACCACCTGCAGCTGCACCTTGGTGCCCGGCGGCACCACCAACGGCGCCGCCAGTATCAGCTCGTCGATGACCGCGCACCCGACCTCGTCACCGGCGCGGATGACCAACTCGACAAAACCGGTCCCGGGAAACAGCACCGCTCCGCCCACCACGTGATCGGCCAGCCAGGGCTGAGCCGCCAGCGACAACCGGCCGGTTAGTACCACCCCGCCGGAATCGGGTCGCTCCACCACCGCCCCCAGCAGCGCGTGACCGGTCCCCGCAACACCCAAGCCGGTTGCATCAGTGGCCGCAGACGGGTCGCGCATCGACCAGAACCGCCGCCCCTGGAACGCATAGGTTGGTAGCTCCACCCGCCGTCCGCCCGAGCCGGCGAACACCGCCGGCCAGTCCACCGGCCGCCCGGTGGCGAACAACTGACCGGCCGCATTCATCAGTGACGCCATTTCCGGGCCGTCTTTAGCCAATACCGACACCACCTCGATCTCGGCGGGCGACAGCGATTGTTCGATCGCGGCGGTCAGACCACTACGGGGACCGACCTCGATGAAGTGAGTGGCGCCGCAGGTTTGCAGATGGCGCGCGCTGTCAGCGAACCGAACCGCCCGGCGGATGTGCTCCACCCAGTATCGGGCGGACCCGAAATCAGAGCCGGACCCGACCAGCTTGGCCGTCACGTTCGACACCACACCGATCTGCGGCTTACGCACCTCGACTCGGGCGGCGATGCGCCCGAACTCCTCGAGCATCGGCTCCATCAGCGGCGAATGAAATGCATGGGAGACGGCCAATTGGCGGACCGGCCGGCCCTGCTCGGCAAATTGCTGCGCAATGGCATTCACCGCAGGCTGTGCGCCGGAGATCACCACCGATCCAGGGGTGTTGATCGCCGCGATCACCACCCCGTCACGCAGCAGAGGCGTTACCACGTCTGCGCCGGCGCCGACCGAGACCATGGCCCCACCGGCCGGCAGGCCCTGCATCAACCGGCCCCGCGCGGCGACCAGCATCGCGGCATCGGCCAGTGTCAGCACGCCGGTCACGTACGCCGCGGTCAGCTCGCCGACCGAATGACCCATCACGAAGTCAGGGCCCAAACCCCAGCTGCGCAGCAGCGTGAACAACGCCGCCTCGAACGCGAACAACGCCGGTTGGGCGAACTCGGTGCTGTCGAGCAGATGCTGGTCATCACCCCAAACAACGTCGCGCAGCGGTAGTCGCAGATGCCGATCCAATTCATCGGCCACCGCACCGAAGGCTTGGGCGAATACCGGCAACTGGCCGTACAACTCGCGGCCCATTCCGATCCGCTGCGAGCCCTGGCCCGGGAAGACCATCACCGTCTTGCCCAGCGACCCGGCGCGGCCCGTCACCACACCCGCACCCGACTCACCACGGGCGAGCCCGGCCAACCGCTCCGTCAACTGCTGACGATCGGCGCCCACCACCACAGCTCGATGCTCGAACACCGACCGCCGCGCCAACGACCAGCCCACATCGACCGGGTCCAGCCCTTCGTCGGCTTCCACCCAGGCCAACAATCGGCCCGCCTGCGCGGTCAGAGCCTCGGCAGATCGGGCCGAAATCACCCAGGGCAGCTCCGACATCCCCGACCGGCCAGATCCGCCGGAAGACGTTGAACTGTCGGTTATCTCGGCGGGGGCCTGCTCCAAGATCACGTGAGCGTTGGTGCCACTGATGCCGAACGAGGACACGCCTGCCCGGCGCGGGGGCCCGTCTGCCGGCCAGCTCCGAGCCTCGGTCAGTAACGACACCGAACCGCTCGACCAGTCCACGTAGGGCGAAGGAGCATCGACATGCAGCGTCGCGGGCATCGTCCCGTGCCGGATCGCCTCCACCATCTTGATCACTCCGGCCACGCCGGCCGCGGCCTGAGTGTGACCCATATTCGATTTGATCGAGCCCAACCAGAGCGGCCGCCCATCTGGGCGGTCTCGCCCATAGGTGGCCAACAGCGCTTGCGCCTCGATGGGATCACCCAGTGTGGTGCCGGTGCCGTGGGCCTCCACCACATCCACATCTGCTGCGGTCAGCCCCGCGTTGGCCAACGCCGTGCGAATCACCCGCTGCTGGGATGGCCCGTTGGGTGCGGTCAAGCCGTTAGAGGCGCCGTCCTGGTTGATGGCGCTACCCCGCACTACCGCCAGCACCGAATGCCCCAGGCGTCGCGCATCCGACAGCCGCTCGAGCACGACGATCCCGACGCCCTCACCCCAACCCGTTCCGTCAGCGGCGCCGGCAAATGACTTACAACGTCCATCAGCGGCCAGTCCCCGCTGCCGACTGAACCCGATGAAAACCCCCGGGTACGCGTTCACGGTCGCGCCGCCGGCAATGGCCAGATCACACTCCCCCGAGCGCAGCGACTGCACCGCCCAATGCATGGCCACCAAGGATGACGAACATGCGGTGTCCACCGACACGGCCGGACCCTCCAGCCCCAGAACGTATGACACCCGTCCAGAGGCCACGCTGGACGCCGTACCGGTCAGCCGATACCCCTCCAACGCGTCGATCGCCGAGCCCCCATAGGCTGCCCCGAAGACCCCGGAGAACACTCCGGTCGCCGAGCCGCGCAGCGACATCGGATCGATCCCGGCGTGCTCCAGCGCCTCCCAGGAGCACTCCAACAGCAATCGCTGCACCGGATCCATGTCCAATGCCTCGCCGGAGCCGATCCCGAAAAACCCGGCGTCGAAATTGCCTACGTCCGTGACAAATCCGCCCCGTCGCGTGTAGGTCTTGCCCAACGCGTCTGGATCGGGGTCAAATAGCTCCTCCACATCCCAACCCCGATCGGTGGGGAAATCCGACACCACATCCCGGGCCGTCGACACGACCTCCCACAGCCCGCGCGGGGAATCCACCCCACCGGGGAAGCGACAGCCCATCCCCACCACGACCACCGGCTCGTCGGCTTGCGCCGGGGCGGGCAGCGCCACCCGGCTTTCCGATCCGGAGAGTTCAGCTTCCAGATACCGAGCCAGTCCGGTAACCGAGCCGTAGTCCCATCCGAGCGTGTCGGGCAGCCGCAGCCCGGTCCCCGCCGCCAGCCGATTACGAAGTGCGACTGTCATCTGCGAGTCGAAGCCCAGCTCCGCGAAGGTGAGATTCGGATTTACGGACTGCGGACCAGGCTGGCCCAAAATCTTGGCGGCCGCCGTGCTGACTGCCTCCACCACCAGCCGGTGACGTTCTTCCTGCAAGACGGCCAACCGCTCGCTGAGCGTGACGCCGGCCAGGTTCTCCGGAACCTGAAAATTCGATGCCGGTGCGCTACCCGTCATCGCGTCGTTGTCCGAACCTGGCGCCAGATTCGGCAGATCCCAAATGGGCTTCGCCGGGCGCTCGGCGCGAAGCACACCGCGCAACAGCTTTCCGTTCGAGGTTCGAGGAAGGCGTTCAACGACGGCAAACCTATGCGGCACCTTGGATGCAGACAGTTGAGTAAGTAAACGGCGGTGGATGCGTTGGATAATCGGCTGCTCAACGAATTGGCCGCCCGCCGGGACCAGAAATGCCTGCAACACCGACGCTCCGGCGGATTCGGTCACCGAGACAACAGCGGCCTCGGCCACATTGTCGTCGTCGACGATGAGTCGCTCTACCTCAGCCGGATTGACGTTGAGGCCCCCGACGATTTCGATATCGTCCGCACGGCAACGGTAGCTAACCCATCCGTCGTCGTCGACAGAAACTCGATCGCCCGTGTCGAGCCAATCCCCATTCGTCAATGGATCTGTGGGCCGGTTCCAGTAGCCGGCCGCGATCGACGGTCCTCGGACCCATAGGTCGCCCTCAACCCCTGGATCGGCATTTTCGCCGTCCGGGGCCGCCACTCGAATCTCGTACGGTTTCAGTACCTTTCCCAGGGTCCCTGGACGCCATTCGTCGACGCTGTTCGATACGAATGTTTGCCCAACTTCTGTGGACCCGATTCCGTCAAGAATGGGAACACCGCCGAAGAAGCTCGCGAGCCGGCCGGCGAGCCCAGACCCAAGAGCCTCTCCGGCTGAAACGACACACCGTAGCGAGCTAAATACATCGGGAGAGCATGTCTCAACAATTCTGGCGAAGAAGGTCGGGACGCCGTAAAGCACCGATGGCGCAAAACTCGCACTCAGCTCGGCAGCCTTGTCCGGGCTGACCGGGGAGAGACTGATTACCGACGAACCACCTGTCGCCAATGGAAACCAGACCGAATTGCCCAGCCCATATGCGAAATACATACGTGCGCTACTCAACCCGATATCTTGGGGAGTGAGCTGTAGCGCTTGGCGACACATGGCTTCGACAAACGCCGCCACATCGCCGTGCTGATGGATCGCAGCTTTGGGCGGACCCACAGTGCCCGAAGTGTAAGTAGCGTAGGCAGGAGCGTCACTGCTCACCGGTTCGTAGTCGCCTGGCCCGACTCCGCCGGCCTCACACAGGAGCTCTTCGGCTTCCACGACGCTCGCCTGCTGAAACCGAGCGCGGAGAGCGGCAGACGTGACGACGAGCGCAGGCTCCGTGTCACGTTCTTGAAACGCGTGGTCTTCGGGATGTAAGTCCGGATTCGCCAGGAACACCAGAATTCCTCGAGCCAGGCAGGCCAGCAATAGCTCGACTAGTTCCGGCGAATCCGGAAGGCACAACAGGACGCGTTCACCTTTGGAAATACCGCGTCGTCGCAGCACTTCTGCTAGCCGTGCGGCGCCGTCATGGATTTGGCCATGGGTCACAACGTGCGGCGCGTAGTAGGCGGGCCTGTCATACCATCCCGCTTCTGATGCTCCGTCAGCCAATAGCAGCGCCAGATTCTCATTCCGCATTACTGATACGCCTTCCAGCCGGCCGCTGTGAGCGCGCCCCGTCAATCACGTGCACGGCAAAAGGCGCCGTCTGCGCCATTCGCACAGCGGGCTTGACGTCGTCAGCGCCAAAAACTGCCCGGGATTCGCTCGGTAGATGCAAGTCGATTTCCAATCCCGTGTATCGATGTCGTTCGAATTTTACGAAGCATCTTGGAATACGTTTCGAAGAAAATACTCGGTGATAATAATTGCAGGCTGTGCGTCGGCAATGACACGATATCGGCGGCCGACAATTGTTGGTTCTGAGCACTCGTAGCCGGCAACTGCGAGCCAAGTGGGCGGCTGTGCTATCCAAACACTAGCCGCCTCCTTGAATGTTTCAAGGCAACTGGCTGCCATGATCTCACCGATGGGGCGCTCGGTCTCAGTCAAGCTTGTCGTAATCGCGGGTGGTAACAAGTCAACAGCCACCAGCGACTCGGCAGCGATAAATGGCTGCCCTGAACTGCGGCCCTTCAGGAGAATCCGGCGGCGAAGAACCCGGCCTTGAGGTAATTGTTCGAAACCCGGCATCCTCGAGGACATGTCCTGAATCTGCTGCTCGACAATTTGCACGACGATCTCATCGTCAGCGACGATGCCGAGAATTCGAGTGAGAGTGCCGTTGCATGCTATTAGTATCCGAAGGTCGCGATTGAGCTCTTGGATTTCGTCATGGTGCAGGAAGCACTCGGTCGCATCGCGACCAACCCAGCGTCCGAGTCCGTATTCCGTGTCAACGTCCGTCATCATGCCGGAACGTCCACGCGTGCGAATTCACATTGGAAGTAATGCTCGACCCACGCCGATCGGGAGGCCATACTGCCGGGGGTAATCGGAACCGGGTCCTGTGACGCCGGAACGAGTTCCGTAACGTGCGGACCGCCCCATGTTTTTACCGCCATATACCACCTCCTCGTAGCTCCTCTGGCTACTTTCAGCAGAGTCCAAGCAACCTTACAGATGTGTCGCAGAATCAGCGCGTGTTTAGCCAAGCCTTTGACCTAGCGTTAATACCGTACGGCCAATCGTCATGCCCGGCCCGGCGGGTGCACGTTCCCGGCTACTTCGACGCACACCGCGAGAGCTCCGGCGCCGACGTGCAGAGCGAGAACCGGGCCCAGGTCGGTCACGATCGCCGGCTCACACGCCGGCAGTCGCTCGGCCAGTGCGGCGACCAGGTCGGCCGCGCCATCCGGGTTGGCGACGTGATGCACCGCGACCGCGGCAGACCGGTCCCCGACGATGTCGCAGACCCGGTCGATCATCGTTGTGACTGCCTTGCCGGCAGTGCGTACCCGCTGCGCCAGGACGAGTTTGCCCTCATCGATGCGCAGCAGCGGCTTCAGCGACAGCTTGGTGCCCAGCCAGGCGCCGGCGCCACCGATGCGCCCGCTTCGCCGCAGGTTGTCCAGTTGGTGCACGACGATGAACCCGTGGTTGCGGCTCACCGCCGCGATGGCGGCCTGCGCTACAGCGTCCAGGTCGGCGCCATCGCGGGCTGCGTGGGCCGCCGTCAGCGCGATGAAGCCCGTATTCATCGCGGCCGATTTAGAATCGAGAACCCTTACCGCCGAACCGATCTGGGCTGCGGTGGCCTCGGCGGCACGAAGTGTCCCGGACAATGCCGCCGAAAGATGCACGGCCACCACCCCGTCGCCGCCACTGTCGGCCAGCGCCCGCCGATAGACATCGGCCAGCTCGGCCGGCGTCGCAGCGGCCGTCGTTGCGTGTCCGTAATCGTGGATGTCGGCCGGAATGTCGTCCACTCCGTCGCGCAGGTCGGTGTCGTCGATCAGAATGTGCAGCGGGACTTGCCGTATCCCCCACTGCTGACGCAACTCGCCGGGAAGGCGCGCCGACGAGTCGGTTACTACCACGACAGGCATGAATTCAGCCGTGCGGATTCTCGGGTAAAACGCCGGCTCTATTGCGCGGCTCCTCCTCATCGCGCTCCGCGTTCTGCATCGTCGCCACGCCGGCTCTATTGCGCGGCTCCTCCTCATCGCGCTCCGCGCTCTGCATCGTCGCCACGCCGGCTTCGGCCAGCGCCTTGAGCATCAACTCCGCTACCGCCTGGTGCGCTTCGAAATTCCAGTGGATCCCGTCGGGATTGCCCCGACCGCTCATAACTTGTTCGGCGACAGCGGCTTTCAGGTCGACCAATGGAATATCGTGCTGCCCGGCCCACTCGGTGAGTGCCACCACCGTACCCGTCCGGCCGCGGTGGGCCTTTCCGTAGGTCTCGGCGACGTGCACCGACGGCAGTGACGCCACAATCGGGATACCCGGCCGATTGAAATCGATTGCGTTGCGCGTCAATTCGAGGTATTCGGCGGAAAGGTGCGGCGGCAGAGCGGCTCTTGCCACCGGAGACAATCGCGGCTGGACCCAACCGTAGCCGTCGCGAACCCATCGGCGCAGCCACGGCGGGCGCACATAGCGGATGAGCTCCCGTAGTGCGGTCGGCAGCGGCGAGGGCAGCGAATCCATGCCGCCCGTCGCGAAGACCACCGCTCCGGCACGGGGCAACGCTGCCCACGCGCGGGGATCCTGGGTGGCGGCCCACCACACATCTCGGCACGTCCAGCCGATCCGGCCGATCAGCTCCAGATCCCAACCCAGCTGTCCGGCAACGATATTGGGCCAGATACGGGGGTCGGCTGCGGTCAGCCCACCAGTTGGGCCGTAATAGGCAAGAGAGTCGGCGAACACCAGCAGGGTCGGCCGGGACCGTTGATCAGAGCACATCGCCCGCAACCTGTGCCGATGCGTTCCACACGTCAAGCCGCCACCGGATGGCATCGAAGTCGCCGGTGCCGGACTCCGGGTCGGCAGTGTGCCCGGACAGCTGCGTCCAACTCGCATTGCCCATGCCGCCCAGTGAGGGCCAGTTTCCCACCGGTAGCCGCAGCAACGCCGCGGTCAGCGCGGCGATCAGACCGCCGTGGGCAACCAGCACCACCGGCCGCGGCGGTTCGCCGATGGCGCCCCACTCGGGCTCGGCGGCGACCAACTCGGCGATCAGCGGCAGGCTGCGCGCGGCCACGTCGACCCTGTTCTCGCCGCCGTGCGGTGCCCAGCTGGCATCATCACGCCAGGCCAGCCGGGCACCCGGTGCGACGGCGTCGATCTCGGCGTGGGTCATGCCCTGCCAGTCACCGAGGTGCGTCTCCCGCAGGCGGTCATCGACCCGCACCCCCAAGCCGGTGCGTTCCTGTAATGCGACCGCCGTGTCAGAAGCACGGCGCAGATCCGAGGACACGACGAGCAGCGGTTGATGTTTGGCCAGCGCCTCGGCCGCGGCGACCGCCTGAGTACGGCCCAGCTCGGTCAGCGCGGTATCGAGCTGGCCCTGCATCCGGCTGCCGAGATTGAACTCGGTTTGGCCGTGCCGCAACATCACCAACCGGCGAACCGTCATGACACGTCCACCGTGACCAGGGGACAGTCGCGCCACAGCCGATCGAGCGCATAGAAGTCGCGTTCGTCTTGATGCTGGATGTGCACGACGATGTCGACGTAATCCAGCAGCATCCAGCGGCCCTCGCGGGTGCCCTCGCGCCGAGCAGGCTTGTAGCCGGCGTCGCGCATCTTCTCCTCGACCTCGTCGACGACGGCGTTGACTTGCCGTTCGTTGGACGCCGAGGCGATCACGAAACAGTCGGTGATGACCAGTTGGTCGGACACGTCGATGACCACGACATCGTCGGCGAGCTTCGATGCGGCCGCGCGTGCGGCGACAGTGGCCATCTCGATCGCCTCGAGCGCGGCCGTCACACGTCCTCCGGGGGTTTGCGGTAGAGCTCGCGCTTGGAGATGTACTGCACGACGCCGTCGGGCATCAGGTACCACAGCGGGCGCCCCTCCGCCGCGCGCCGACGACAGTCGGTGGAAGAGATTGCCAGCGCGGGGATTTCGACCAATGACAACGCCTCGTCGGGCAGCCCGTCGAGGACGTCGGCCAGATGTTCGCCCCCCAGTTCGTAGCCAGGCCGGCTGACACCGACGAATCGCGCCGCCGCAAACAGTTCCGGCAGGTCCTGCCAGGACAGGATCGACGCCAGCGCGTCGGCACCGGTGATGAAGTACAACTCGGAGTCGGGGTTGAGCGTGTGCAGATCCCGCAGAGTGTCCTTGGTGTAAGTGGGCCCGCCGCGATCGATGTCCACCCGGCTGACCGAAAAGCGGGGGTTGGCCGCGGTGGCGACCACGGTCATCAGGTAACGGTCTTCGCCGGCGCTGACCTGGCGGCCTTTCAGCCAGGGCTGGCCGGTCGGCACGAAAACCACCTCGTCGAGGTCGAACAGATCAGCAACCTCGCTGGCCGCCACCAGGTGGCCATTGTGGATGGGATCGAACGTCCCACCCATGACTCCCAGCCGCCGCTTTTGCACGGTTTGCCAGCTTACTTGAGCGTCGTACCGGAGGCGCAGCTCAAACCGGCAACAGCTGGTCGATCACAGCGGCCAGCTGTTTGGCGGAGCGGCATTCGTGCATGGTGATCACTTCCTGGTAGCGCGGTACGGCCGAGTCGCCGCTGCCCCACAGGTGTTTGGGCTCGGGGTTGAGCCAGTGCGCGTGCCGGCTGGCGGTAACCATGTGCGCCAAGACGTCGGTGGCCGGGTCGCGGTAGTTGGTGCGCCCGTCGCCGAGAACGAGCAGCGAGCTGCGAGGCGACAGCACGTTGGGGTGCGCCTGAATGAACGAGACGAAGGCATTGCCGTAATCGCTGTGGCCGTCGCGGGTGTAGACACCGGCTTCCCGGGTGATCCGTTGGATGGCCACGGCCAGGTCGGCATCCGGGCCGAACATGTGAGTGACCTCGTCGCTGGTGTCGATGAAGGCGAAGACCCGAACACGGGAGAACTGCTGCCGCAGCGCGTGAACCAACAGCAGGGTGAAATGGCTGAATCCGGCGACCGACCCCGACACGTCACACAACACCACGAGTTCGGGGCGAGCCGGGCGCGGTTTGCGCAACACCAGGTCGATCGGCACCCCGCCGGTGGACATCGATTTGCGCAGCGTCTTGCGCAGGTCGATCGCCCCGGCGCGGGCGCGGCGCCGTCGGGCCGCCAGCCGGGTCGCCAGCGTGCGAGCCAGCGGTTGCACGACCCGGCGCATGGCACGCAGCTGATCCCCCGAAGCACGCAGGAATTCGACGTTCTCGGATAGCTGTGGGATGCCGTACATCTGGACATGGTCGCGGCCGAGTTGCTCGGCGGTGCGCCGTTTGGTCTCGGCGTCGACCATTTTCCGCAGCTGCGTGATCCGCTGCGCGGCAAGTGCTTTAGCGATCTGTTCCTGCGTCGGGGTGGGTTCGTCGCCGTAGGGCGCGAGCAGGCCGGCCAGCAGCTTGCCCTCCAACTCGTCGAGCGCCATCGACTTGAGCGCCTGGTACGACGAGTACGACGGGCCGCGGCTGGAGTTGTACTTGCCGTAGGCGTCGACGATTTGGGCGATCATCGCGACCAAGCGCTCATCCATGTCGGCGAGATCGGGGTTGTCGGTGAGCAGATCCAACAGCATCTGGCGCATCGCCTCGACGTCGTCGGGCGGCAGCTGCATCTCCGGATCGGCCGCGGCGTCTTCGGTCACCACCGCTCGCGCGCCCAGCGCTGCCGGCCACCACAGGTCGAACATCGCGTCGTAGGTCTCGCGGTGTTCGGGACGGCGCAACACCGCGCACGCCAGACCTTCGCGCAGGATTTCGCGGTCCCCGAGTCCGAGGACTCCCATTACTCTGCCGGCGTCCACGGTCTCCGACGGACCAACCGAGATACCTTGTCCGCGAAGGGCTTCGACGAAGCCGACCAGATGGCCGGGCAGGCCATGAGGGGCCAGCGGCTGGCTGGGGCGAACGCGGCGGACGGCCATCAGCAGCGCCTCAGTTCAGCCGCAGTTCGCCGGTGGCGCGTTGCTGGTCGGATTGGTGCTTGAGCACCACCCCCATGGTGGCGGCGATCGTCGCGTCGTCGATAGTGTCCAAGCCCAGCGCCAGCACCGTGCGCCCCCAGTCGATGGTCTCGGCGACCGACGGCAGCTTCTTGAGTTGCATTCCGCGCAGCCCCCCGATGATGCGCACCAACTCTTCGGCGATGTGTCCGGGTAGTTCGGGCACCCGCGACAACAGGATCCGGCGTTCCAGCTCGGGGGTGGGGAAGTCGATGTGCAAGAACAGGCAGCGGCGTTTGAGGGCTTCGGACAATTCGCGGGTGGCGTTGGAGGTCAGCAGCACGAACGGCGCCCGCTCGGCGGTGATGGTGCCCAGTTCGGGGACCGTCACCGCAAAGTCGGACAACACCTCCAGCAGCAGGCCTTCGATCTCGATGTCGGCCTTGTCGGTTTCGTCGATCAGCAGCACGGTGGGCTCGGTGCGCCGGATCGCGGTCAGCAGCGGCCGGGAGAGCAGAAACTCCTCGCTGAACACGTCCATCTTGGTCTGGTCCCAGTCGCCTTGTCCGGCAGCAATACCGGTTTGAATACGCAGTATCTGCTTGGCGTGGTTCCACTCGTAGAGCGCACGGGCCTCGTCGACGCCCTCGTAGCACTGCAGGCGGACCAGATCCGATCCGGTGGCCTGCGCAACGGCGCGGGCCAGCTCGGTCTTGCCGACGCCGGCCGGGCCTTCCACCAGCAGCGGCTTGCCGAGCCGGTCGGCGAGGAAAACCGCGGTGGCGGTGGCGGTGTCGGGCAGGTAGCCGGTTTCGGCCAGCCGGCGACCGACATCGTCGATATCGGCGAACAGCGGGACAGGCCGCGCGGGCACACTCACTTTTGCGTTCTCCTAATTGAGTCAGGCCGGGCGAGTCTGACCGTCTCCCCAGACGATCCATTTGGTTGAGGTCAATTCCGGCAGACCCATCGGGCCACGGGCATGCAGTTTCTGGGTCGAGATGCCGATCTCGGCTCCGAACCCGAACTGCTCGCCGTCGGTGAACGAGGTTGCCGCATTCACCATCACCGCGG
>NZ_DASXEP010000072.1:0-86737 GCF_036490025.1 Mycobacterium sp.
CCTTTTCGATTTAGGTTTCGCTGCATGTGAACCCAGGCTCCGAGCCGGTAGTCGTCGTCGTCCACGTAGTCCCCGGGGGGAAATTCACCCGCGTTCCGCTTCATGTACGCCACCAAGTGGTCAAACCCCTCTTCCCACTTACCCGCGCGCGGTTCCCACCGCCATCCCGGTAGCTTCGCCAGCCTCTTCGCGCGGCCGGGAGCGAGGATTCCGATTTTGAACTGCTGCCGCTGGGTGCCTACCCAAGAACCCAAGGGATAGCCGTCATCGACCACGTAGGGCCGTTCGACCTTGGCGTCACCATGCTCACTTACATAGTCGAGCATCCGCTGGAAACCCGCCTCCCACTTGACATCCTGTGAGTATTCGTCCCAGCCGGGCAGACTTTTGAGTCGACGCTGGCGGTCTGGGGTCAGCTTGGCGAACTTGGCCCGGTTATTTGTTAGCCAGTCTCTCAGCTTGAATCCGTCTATTTCGTAGCCGATCGGAACCCCTACATTGCCATGGGCCTCAGCAAAGTTACGAAGGTGCTGAAAGCCTTGGTCCCACTTGGCTTCCGACGCTTTCCATACCCAGTCCGGCAGTTTCGCCAGGCGCTCTGCGCGATCAGGTTCTAGTCTCTTTTGGTTGTATCGGGCACGCTGAGCGTTGACCCAAGCGCCGAGCCGGACTCCGTCATCGGTGGTGTATGTCTGTGTGACATGCGGATTTCCGTGGACAGCGATGTATTCCTGCAAAAGGCGGAAATACTTCTCCCACCGCTCATCCTCCAGGCCCCACACCCAGCCAGAGACTGAGTCCAACCGATCCCGGCGCTCCTCACTTAGTTTCCCACTCCGACCGTCGCGACGCTGGATAGCCACCCAAGCCCCGAGTGGGTATCCCTTGAACACCTCCAGCGAGGAGATGAGGGCGTGCCCGTTCTCATCCTCGTACTCCAGCAGGTGTTGGAACCCTGCCTCCCAGCGACTGTCATGGCGATCCCAGACCCACCCCTTCAGTGAATCGAGACGGTTCACTTTGTCGGCGGCCAGCTCGCCGCGTCTGTGCCTTGCGCGTTGGTTTGCACACCAACTGCCAAGCTGGTGTCCATCCAACTCGTAGCCCTTGTTGACCTGTGCCGTCCCATTCTCCGTGACGTACCGCTCCAGCAGCCCGTACCAGAACTCCCATAAACCCGTGGTCTGTTCGACGAGGCGGACACCGAAGGCTTTGGCGAAATCGACGCCAACCTTGGTCGGCAAGTCGAGGTGAATCTTGCCGGGTAGTCGCAGCCGACCACCCTTACCTAGATTCCGCCGCAGGCTGTCAAGTATTTCAGCGAGATCCTCATCGTGGGCGCGGAGGGCTTTGACCACCTCCCACACCGGCTTGAACGCTGAGTCGTCAAGTGCGGATTCGGGATCAGTGTCGGCGTCGATGAACACCGGAATAACGATGGTCCCGATGTCTTTGTCGTCAGACTTGCGGATCGCGCGTCCCACCGCCTGAACGATGTCCACCTCCGAGCGGCGTGGGTCGATGAACGCCACCCCGTCCAGGGTTGGTACGTCGATCCCTTCGGAAAGGCACCGGGCATTGGTCAACAGCCCCCGCTCGCCATCATCGAGTCGGCTTAGATGCTGGAGGAGGACGTGACGCTCACCTGCCGACATCTCACCGGAGGCGTGTCGTGACCACAGCGCACCCTTCGGTTGCTGACGGGCAGGCATCCATGCGATGACTTCTGGCATTTCCGAAGCGAACTCGCGAGCACGGGCGACGCGGGAGTGAAACGAGATGGTGCGGTGCAAGTCGTACTTCCGCATCGCCTTCGCCAGACCGATTTGCCCAGCTAGGGTTCGCGCGTCGGTGATCCTTTTTCCATCGCGGGTGATGACCATCCCCTTCTCCGCCCACTGGAGGTAGGTGGCGTCGTCCACGCCGACAACTACGACCTGGTAGTCGGTCAGGAGGCGGCGCTTTATCGCCTCCCCGAACGTCAGTCGGTAAAACACGGTGCCGAACTCGGTTTCGTCGTCCATGGACGCAATTTCAAGATCGGCTTCCTGCGCCGCTTTTATCACCTGACCGGTGAAATACCGGGGTGTTGCCGTCATGAACAATCGCCGTTTGGCTTTGATCTCCGATGGATCGAGAACTGTGGCGAAGGCCGTCGATGCCGAACCCGCACAACGGTGCGCCTCGTCCGCAATCACCAGGTCGAAAGTGGGCACGCGTCCGAGCGCGAACCCCTCGGCAACGCGCGGGGAGGACTGGTACGTCGAGAACACCACACGCCGTCCCGACCGCCGTCGCAGAAACGCGGCGATGTCGGCGGGATCGGTGGTAACCGGGACTCCCAGCTCGCTGGTGTGAGAAACCGCCGCGTCCTCCTCGGACCTTCCCACCGTTTCGTCGGAGCAGACGGGCAGTGCTTCGAACGGTGTCGTGGCGTTGACTCGCCAGACCTGCATGGTCTGCTTCAGCAAGGACAGGGAGGGTACTAGGACCAAAACGCGCTCGGCGTCCAGCTTCTCCATGATGAAGAGAGAGGTCAGCGTCTTCCCTGTTCCACAAGCCATGATGAGCTGGCCGCGATCCGACCTTCTAAACCCCTTGACGACATCGCGGATCGCATCGCGCTGATCCTTCCTCGGTTTGGCCGGCTTCGGCGGCGGGGACGGGCGGATGTCGAACGGGTTGGTGCGCCAACTCACCTCCGAAGTGAGGAGGTCGCTCAACCCGACGAAGGCGACATGCTTCTCCTGGTCGTTGATCGTGCGCCGAGCTACGTGGTGCAACTTGTCGGTGGTGGCGATCAGGAGTCGATAGGAGAACACCGCCCGCGAGGATTCGGCCAGGAACTTGTCCACGTCGGCCTTGGTGATGGTGTTCTCGGGGGCGTACGCCTTCGCCTGGATCGCCCACAGCCGCCCGTCGTGGTCCTCGGCAACCAGATCGATCCCGGCGTCTCCACCCCACCGGCCCGTCCACTCGCTCCACAACCACACACGCCGCAAGGTGCTCTTATACGTCGGGTCGTTGATGAGGAACCACTTGCAGACATGCTCGAACTGCTTGCCTCGGACCCTTGGGTCTGGGTCGAGGCGGGCGAACAGGTCGCTGAACGTCGCCATGGCGCGGGATGCTAGTCGACGGCTACGACGGTGATGGGCGTCTTTTGCGTGCCGCTATCAATCTCCAGGCACCGTAGGAAGTTCCCGCCCGTGTGGTTCGGCGTAACGAACGCAGCCCCAACCGTAGAGACTAGGTAGATGTCCTTGCTGCCTTCGTCTCTCGGATTCTCTTGTTAGGTGAGTTCGCTTTGGGCGTCTTTGCCCTATCTGGTTGCGTCGGGAGCTTGGCGGCCCCGGTGACGGCATAGATGCTGCGGACCTGCTCGGCGGCGAAGCCCTTTCCGTTGACGGTGATGGGGCGTTTTTTCACGGTGAGTAACCCGGCGTCTTTGAGTTCGCGTGTACCGCGAGCGCGAGTCGCTGATGCGAGGCTAATCCGTTCGGCCCAGCGAGTCGTTGACCACCACACGGGATCACCGGGCTTGGATTGCTCGGACAGAACCGCCAGCAGCATGGCGACCCCTGGTCCGGTGAGTCGCTGGATGTGTCCGCTGGTCCACATCGCTGCGGGAACGTTGAGATAGAGCTCGGGAGCCGTTCTGCCTCGGGGCCTTGTGTAGGGCTGACCTGATCCAGACTCGTGCAAGAGGGTGATCTGTGAGGGCTCGCCGGGACGGTTGTCGACCGCGATGAGTTGATGGTTGTCCCGCAGGGCCTTGATGGCGTCCGCGACTCGCCTGGCACCGTTGGTGTCGGGCTCTGGCAGCGCCAGCAATTCGGCCCACTTGCGGGCAGGCAAGGTCGTCGTAAATGGCTCGGCAGAGCTACGCCATATAAAAGCGAGGTACAGCTTCAGGCCGACGTCCGCACCGCGCCCGCCTGTGATGACCAACTTCGCCAATGGCGTATCCGCTTTCTGCTGAGTGCGATTACATGCGAACACAAGCCGGACCGGGGCACTTGTCCGGCGTCCCGATGTCTTATCGATGTCATCGGCGTGATCGCGGGACAGGGCTATTCGGTGTTCGAAGTCGGCCCGTGCCTTCTCTGATACCATCGGTCCTCGCATATGGGGGTCACACGGTAATTCATGTAGTCCTCCATAGTATACGCCGCAGACGTAGGTGCAAGTAATCCATAGACGTATGGCCGTCTCATCTACAGAGGTATGGGCTACTGATCGACAACCCTAGGAGCAGCCTGACCTTTTTGCCAATATTACCAGCTCAGACGCGTTTAGGTTCCCTTCTCCTGTGGTAACGTCTCCGACAGAGCTACTGATCCACAAAGGTAGGCCATGGCCGACCAGGCGGATCGTAGCCTCTACGGCAAAAAGCGGACTGATCACTCACGGGACAGGCCGGGCGTCAGAGGGCTGCACCTCGCTGTCTACGGGGATCGTTACCCGATGACCCCTTGCCGGGCTGGCCCCGCGGATCGGGAGATTCGTGGGGCCAGCTTCATTCAGGAGGGTTGGAGGAACGCCGGGCCAGGATTCCTCAGACACTCCCTGCGGACTCCCTCGCTCGGAATAATGTCGTATCAAGGGACCCGCGGAGGGTCAGTGAAGTTTCGCAGCTAGCTGGGATGAACTGACGACAACATCGCATCTGTTGGAGACGGAGGAAACATTTCCATCGCACCTGTACCGCCGGAGGTACGCGACGAAATGCACCGATGGCTGGCCCAAGCCTCAACGGTTATCGGCCGCGTCGCCCGCGGCGACATCGACGGAATCACCGACCGCGAACTCGGCTACCAGCGCCGCGACATGGCGCAAATCCTGGGCGACCAACCCACCACCCACCCATGGCGCGCATCTCAGCAACTTCCGAAGCTGCGCCAGATGCGCGCCTCAGAAGGCATCTCCCATGGGCTGGCCGCCTACCTCGACCAAGAAGTCCCCCAAGTGGCCGAGCTGGCAATGAAGTACGACCACGCAGTTGCAGCGACGTCACCGCCACCAGTCCGATTCCGTGCGGCGGACTGCGCGCTATTCCAGCGCTACACCAACAGGGTCGCTTGGCCGGCTGGGGTCGAGCTCGAAGATCGTGCCCATTTCAAGGACGTTCGGTCATCGCTCGTGGACCTGTTCGCCTGGCTGGCCAGCGGACACCCAGGAACCACCAAGCTGGCCCACTATGAGTCTCGAGTCAATCCCAACGCGATCTCCCCGCCGGACCTTTGGGGTTGTGCGTATCCAACCGCGGCAGGTCATCAATCGTTCGCTCTTCAGGTCGCCCTCATTATCCGCGCGGACGGTGCAGAACTCTGTTTCTGTCTCGGTGCGGGATCGGCACAACTATCCGCCGAGAAGCTAGCCGGGCTTCAAGCTTCATTCGCCGAACTGCGGGAACGTCTGCCAGAGCTTCCAGACTCCATCATCAGTGCAGTGTCGCTTGGGCCGGAATACCGGTTCCGCAAGCGGTGGCGAAGCGAGGCAGGAGCCTCTGAGTTCAACGACCTCCGAAACTGGCTCAGTTACGCGGCCTCACCCGAGGGCGCTGGCGCGAGCGTATCGCGGTACTTCGACCCCGAGGAGGTTGAAGCGCTGGGCACGGGTATTGCCCAAGAAATGTATTCGCTGCTAAATGCAGTGGCACCGCTGATCGACTTCGTCTACGGAGAAGCACCGCCGCCGATCGACCCGCTGGAGGCGGCGCTCGCGAAGTTCGAGGAGACGGTTGATGAGGCCCTACTGGACAAGTACCGCAAAGGTTGGGAAGCCGCCAAGGCCGTTTTCGAATCGACTTTTGGAACCGAGGATTCGCTTAACGAGCTGACGGCCGACGGGTTCTTTACCTTTCTCAATCAAGTCGATAGCCATACGAACGCCGAAACGGGTCTGTTCCGGCTCGGCCCCGGAACACCCGCGCCGAAGCGCGCGAATGCCGAGTCCTGGCGGGCACTTGAGGAGGATCTACCGAAACTCAAGAGCGCGTTGAAGACGTTGCTCTTCGGAACCGGCAACGTCGCAACGCGCGTCGATGAAATGCTGGCTTTGCAACGCCCCCGCCGGTACATCACCGATGATTTGGCCGTTCCCAGCATGCTTATGTGCTTCGTAGATCAGGCGAATCACAGCGGCATGAATCGCATGCACGTCAAGGAAGCCATCCTCAAACGCGTCGGGAAGCTCCCCGCGCTGCCGGCTAGCGCAACAATTGGCGCACGGTTCGAGGCTTGGGACCGCGTACTACGTCGATTGCCACAGGAATACGGGTGGGAGTGGGATTGGGCGAAGTCCTACATCTTCTGGTGGAGCGATGTTTTCGCCGAGTTTTTTGCCAAGGACACCGCCGATGCGGACGAAACTTCCGCTGTGCTTGACGATGCCGCCCTGGTCTCGCTCGCTGGCGAGCTCTATCTGAGTGACGATCAGTTCCTAGTTGGACTGCGCGAGATGCTCTTTGAGAAGGGCCAGATCGTTCTCTATGGGCCGCCCGGAACCGGTAAGACGTTCATAGCCAACCGCCTCATGGAGGTCCTCGCCCCCTACCCGCAACAACGTCGCATCGTGCAGTTCCACCCGAGTTACAGCTATGAGGACTTCGTCCGTGGCTACCGGCCGGGAGTGAACGAAACAGGGATCCTGAGGTACGAGCCGGAGGACGGCCCGCTTACTAAGCTCGCGGCGGATGCCTCCCGTGACACTGACAACCTGTACGTGCTCCTCATCGACGAGCTTAACCGAGGCAACCTCCCACGGATCTTCGGCGAGCTGCTGTACTTGCTCGAGTACCGCGATCAATCAATAGACCTCATGTACCCGGACAAATGGGAAAAGCGGCGATTCACTCTGCCGAGCAACCTCGTGATCATCGGGACCATGAACACCGCCGACCGCTCCATTGGGGTGATCGACGCAGCTCTCCGCCGGCGGTTCCATTTCGTGCAGCTTGCGCCCAACGTGTCACCGCTAGACGGACTCCTAAGACGATGGCTTCAGGCCAACGAGCCGTCGATGCTGGAACTCGCCGACTGGGTGGACCGACTCAACGAAAAGCTTGCCGCGGACTTCCCTGGCAAGCAGCTCCAAATCGGCCACAGCTACTTCATGCCTGGGTCGCCTGTCGTTGGTCCCCGCGGTGCGGCACCGCTGAATCAGGATAGGGTTGAACGCATTTGGCGAACTGACATTGAGCCCTTCCTGCAAGACCAGCTCTTCGGCCAAGAGCAAAAGTTGTCAAGCTACACCCTCGCCGCCGTCAGAAAGTCCGTTGCCGCGTCCAATCAACCGGCTATGCAACAGGAAAGCATCGCTGGTGGATCCCGCGACGATTACGCTTCGTGAATACGAGAAGAAGGAGCTGACGCTCGACGCTCAGCAAGTACGAGATCTTGCCGCTTCAACGGCTGCGTCGCTACAGCTCGGGGTAACCGCTGAGGGGCGCTACCAGCTCACAGCGGGCAACCAAGTCGGCACGGTTGTCTTGCCATCCGTGAATGTGTTGATCCGACCGAAGGTGGACATTCCCGACCTCTTCTTTCTGCTGTCCTACGCACGTCGTCTGCGCTGGGCCCCAGAGTATTTCCCGTTCGCGCAGACGGAGGATCTCTTCGCGTCCCTTGTTCGGTTTTTCGATGCCGAGATGGAGCGCATGAGGGTATTTGGGCTTGCACGCGACTACCTTGAGGTATCCGACACCCTTGCGACTATTCGAGGTCGCATTGACATTGCTGAGCAGTTGCGCCGCCGGCAACTACAGCCCTACCCCCTAGAATGCCGCTTCGCTGACTACACCGACGACATCCCGCTGAATCGAATCCTGAAGGAGGCGCATTCGGCGGCGCTTGCGATTCCGGGGCTCGCCGCGGAGCTGAGCGCACGTGTTCGCGACCGACATCGTCGTATGTTTACGACAGTCCAGTCAGATCCCACCGAAGTCGATCTTCGCCGTGATGTGCACTTCACTCACCTGACCGCGCACTGGGAACCGGCGTACTGGCTAGCGACGCTTATTCTCTCGTTCCGTTCGCTCCGCGACGAGGCGGGGCGCATTGTCGGACGCGCATTCACAGTCCAAATGGACCGCGTGTTCGAGCGATTCGTCCAAATCGTTGTGAGCGAGGAGCTTTTGGAAGCTGGATTTGAGGTGAAGCCACAGCTACCAGTAGCACTGACCGACCAAGCCCGGGTCGTCGACTCGAATGAGCCGTTGAATGGTGTCGCTATGCGCCCCGACCTGGTGGTCCTGAAGGACGGCAGGCCCGTCGCGGTCGCCGACGTCAAGTACAAACGCACCGATGACATCGGCGACTTCAAACAGCCAGACATTTACCAGCTCTTTGCCTACTGCGCGGCCCTGGGCGTTCCGAGAGGGCTTCTCATCTACGCCGACCAGAAACCGCATACGTCACAGCGCGCGGCTCTTCCTGGCCTAGGGGGCCACATCGACATCGACGCTGTGGGCATCAACCTATCTCTCCCGTGGCGGAGCGTGCTTGACCAGACCAAATCGGCCGCCACGGTGCTTGAGGCTATCGCCAAAGGACAGGAGACGGCAGGCAAGTTTGAGGTGTTCAAAAACACGCGGAGAGTTCCGATTTCACCTCAAAGCCGCTAACGGCGAGGTAATCGTCTCAAGCGAAGGATATGAGACCAAAGGGCACGCCGAGGACGGCACTCACTCGCTGAGAACAAATCTCCGCGTGCACGACGTCACGTCGGCTGATCCAATGGTGTTGTGGCCCTTGATGCTCCACTCAACCAGCGACAGATCGACATCCTTCGATGGATTAGTGAGGGGTGCCAGGAAGAGCGATGGCCTGACCACACCTATAAGACAACTGCGGCTGCACTTGAATGGCGCGGACTGGTCGCGGTCTCGAAGCGCGGTGGTGTCTGGAACGCGTCGATACTGCCTGCTGGTACTCATTATCTAGTGACCGGCAACTACCCGCCGGGGCACAAGCTTCACCGCGTCCGCTCGACGCCCCCGGCGACCGCCCCAGTCGCGGTTGCGAAGCCGCTACGCCAGCGCAAGTTAGCAGAGGCAGCCGCGCTGAAGCCGACCCACCAACTGGTGAAAAACATCGTCGATGCTGGAGGAATCCTAGAACGGAACATCGCTGACGATGACACGAACTACAAGCATCTGGTATCCATCATCAATCGTCGGCAGATGGCACCGGACAGCCAGCAAGTCATCCTGCATGAATGGCTGAAGCCAGACCGCATCGTCCTGCGCCTGTCGGGGGTGAGTCGCGATTGGAGAAGCGGGTTCTTGCCGGAGCGCATCGGCAGATGGCACCCGGTCGTTGCCGAACTAAGAACCGACAAACGGCTCGATCACGTCAGCGCGGCGCTTCGTCCGCGTGCCTTCAGGCTTCTGCACGCGCTTGCCCGCGAAGCGGATGCCCGTAGGCACGGGGTGAGTGTCTCAAAACGCCCCAACCGCCATGGGTACGGCGAGCCGACGGGCGGCATCATTGGTTGCTTGGTGTTCGAGATCGATGACGTCCGCTGTGCTTTGGCAGTCTCGGAACCACAGGATCGTGTGCCGCATGTTGCAACCGCGAAGGAGCTGGAAAAAGCCAAGCGGGATACGTGGTATCGCATTCCGACGCACGACTATGTGAAGTCCGGCAGGCTGCATATGACGTTGGCGACTGATAGCGGCTACAGCTCCAAGGTTGGGTGGGAAGACACCGCGAAGCTTCGGTTGGAGTCGCGCCTTTGCGACGTCATGCCGGTTTTCGAGCGGTGGGCAGCCATCGATGCCGAGCGGAAGGCAGCCGAGCGGCAACGGCAGATCGCGGCTCGCGAACGGCGAGAGCGTGAAGACGAGATCGCACTTGAGGAGTACAGGCAGCGGACACTCGGGGACCAGCTCATCGCCGACGTTAACGCGTGGGAACTAGCCGGGCGTCTACGGGCCTATCTCAACGTATTGCGCCGACGAGTCGATGTCATGGCGGACCAGGAAGAGCGAGTCGCCGCCGTCGAGTGGCTGGAGTGGTGTGAACAGTATGTGGCCGAGCATGACCCGGCGACAAAATCGATAGCGATGCCGACCGTGAGGCCGCCGGGGTACGGAGAACTCGCTGAGTTCCGTAAACGACTGGGATTCAGTATGTTTTGAAGCCACGCGACCGCAACGCCGCTAACCCGTCGAACGCGACATTTGTCGGGGGCTGATCGTGAAGGGTGCAGGCTGCTCCACCCTGCACCGTGACAGCGGAAGGCTGCCGTTTACGGTTCAGCCGGATTCCAAATCCGTGGGACCCTCAAGTATTTTGACTTCGAATGTGTCAAGCGCACTCGCTCCTCGGATCAATCCTCGCAAGGCTTGCTCTGCTATTTCTCTAAGCACTGGTCCTGAGTCGTCAAGATGCTCGGCCAGTTCGAGGGCAAGATCCAATCTCGCCCTACCAACAGCAGTCCGTTTGGCTTCTTCCTCCAACCAATTCATCTCATCCAGATGCGCGAGCTGCTCTTGTTTTGCCTCTTCCTCCAAACGATTCATCGCCTGTGAGTGTCGGTTGTGTTCTTTCTTGGCGCGCCGACCCAACGGATCGATAATGTCTGCCGTCGCCCTGATCGCGTCGCCTGCTCCATCGAAGCTCAGCTCTATGGATCTGACGATCCTGAGTGAGCGCAATGAAGATTGATTCTCCGCTGGGATCAGTGCTCGCATAACATAATTGGCTTGCGGAAGTCCTAACGCTTCAATTGATGATAAGAGGTCACGCATGTCGTCGAGCCGGCGAGTGGCCGGCGCTTTGCGCCGGTCACACATGCAGCAGTGACAGGGAGGCACTGCAACGCACTCGCCACCCCGGCCGAGCCATCACCATCGCTCCGCCCCCAGGCAGACACCGTCGCCTGCCTACTGACTCCTCAGGTACGCGTGGGACCTCGGTTGCGTAGTCCTCAGCTTGCATGGTCCAACCAGAAGTGCCGCAAGTCGGAAAGGACGACCGAGATGTGATGCCAGGCTGAAGCGTGGTCCGCCGTCAATACAGATACGACCGAAACAAGGAGGGAAGTGCCAGAAACGAAGAGGGCACGTCTACCAAGGCGAGCACTTGCCGCGCTAGCACCAAGTGCAGAAGCTGTCGAAAGCACGTCACGATAAGCGACGTCATCCCTAACAAGTTGTTCAAACGCCTTGTTGGACTTGTGTTCGAACTCCTTGATCAGGTCGAAGCCCTCCTCCGGGTAAAGGTCTCCAGGAACCGACACCGCCTTCACATCGATTCCGTTCCACAGCCTCCACGCGGGCTCCCACAGGAACGCGGTGTCACGGGCTACAACCGGCAAGTCGAGGCTCGTTGTGAGCAACTCACGCCTGAGCTTTTCTACCTTGCGGGGTTTGAACTCCCGGTGCTTTCTTTGAGCGGTGTCTCGCGCGTCCGAGTAGATCTCACTGAGCTGCTCCGTATAACGGACGGCGGCGACGTTCAGAAGAAAGTCCCGAATGGCGTCGTCCGACATCGCGCCCAGGGTGGCAACTGAGTAGGGCTTTTGGCCGTGCCCAATCTCGTCGTTGTGGTCTGCAAAGACCTCGTATGCGCCCACCAGCCCCCAACAGTTGGTGAGATCTTCGCTGTCATAAGGGCGAAGTGATTCCCCACGGACCAACACCGCTCCCGGAAGCTGCGGCGAGATGTAGTTGAATACGTGATCGCCCTCCATCCCAAGGGCGCGTAGGGGATCGCCTAACTCGCGTGTCGGCGCAGCAGCTGTCGGATCAAACTTGGCGAACATGGTGAAATCCACGACTGGCTGCCCTGCTTTAGTAGTAGAAAAAAACCCACCGCACCGGTCCGCAAGCCAAGATCGAGCAAGGTCGTGAAGTCTCTTGCGCTCGCGCTGAGTAGCTCGGATCGCCGCGAATAGACGAGGCTCTGAGTGAGGCGGCCGCAGCCCTTGCCACTCGAAAGTGGGTTCGTGCTGCGCCTTCCAAACGTTGTTTAGCGCCTCTTGACCACGGTCGCTTAACCGAAAGAATGCGGTGACCGCGGTCAGGCTCTGTCCGAGTTGGACAGCAGTCAGCTGGATTAGGCGGAACTCCTCAGGGAGTACCTCATGCTTGGCGTCAATGCTTGAGTAGCGAGACTTGGGGTCCGCCACAGCGCCAATGTTTGACCACGAGAAGCCCTTGCCCCGGCGGGCTAGCGTGACCTTTTGGGCATTCGTACCGTCGTCGAACCCGTACATCCGACTTGGCTCGTCCCAACCGTTCTTCGCCAGAGCTTCCGTAAGGCTTGAGAAGCAGCTCGGCGGAAAGAACTCCACGACCCAGATACCGCCTTGCGTTACTTCTTCGCCCTCCGGAATGACAAGGTTCTCCATCGGATCATCGAGGGGCTCGACCTTAAGTCGCTCGTAATGATTGAAGGCACCTAAGTAGTTAAGAGCGTTACCGAGTCGGGGGATCAGTCGCCAATGCAGCAAGCGCCGCGGCCACGAGAAGAGCAGCCAGTTGAGCAGTCGGTATGGCAGGTCGTACCAACGCCGCCAACCCTCGCCAATTGGGGGCACAAGTTCGAATGCCCTTCTGACCTTCCTTTCGATCTGCTCGGTGTCGACCTCGGGAGCCGGTCGGGTGTCGTCCGTCGGCGTGATCGGTGCGGATTTGTTCTCAGCGGGTTCATTGGGTGCATCTCGATCAGAAGAACTCACGCCCGGCCCCCCGCTTCTGCATTTCCCTTCAACATGTCTAGCAGCTCGCAGCGGCAGACCTCGCTCACCCTTCGCGTATTTGTCCAAACGAATACAGCCCTTGCCGACTAGACGGGCGACCACGCCGAGGACGGGACACCGCACCCAGGTCAAGCCCTTGCCAAGCGGCTCTTAACGAATGGCGTTTGCGTATGCTCGGCTGGTGCCAGGTGATGACCCCGACCGGCCGGATTTACATCTGCTGCCGAGCGTCGGGTGGTTGGCCGTCGTTGTCGCAATTTGCACGCTGATCGCCACCATTGCCAAAGGCGGTCTTGCGCAACTGTTAGCGGTCTCCGCTGCCCTGGTGTCCGGTGCCGTGGCTTTTGCGGCGTATCGACAGGGTGCAGGTTGGAAGCGAACGTCATACGCCATAGCGTCAGTCGTTTCCTTGGCCCTGGCGGTGGCCATCACCGCAATTAGCACCATTGCGGTCGACTCGCCCGCGCCGTCACCGCAGACAACAAGCCCTCTTCCGGCATCGCACTCGCCTGATCCAACCACCACAACAAGCACAACCACCACAAAGAGCAATGCGTCGGCGCTGCCGCCCCGTCCGTCGGTGGAGACGGAAATCGTCTCCAGCAGCAGTGCAGAGTTTTTCGATGGCGCACTCATCATCGGCGGCGAACTTGCATACGGGTCCACAGCTGTGCTCAACCTGACGACTCACCAGATTGGCTGTCCGAGAGTATCTTTCAGCGTTGGTGAGGAAAAGATCATCATAGGGAAGCGTGGCGATGGTGACGATTTCTATCGGATCACCCTCTTAAAAGTTGCAGACAACTCTTCGACAGTCCGCGTCGAAGAAGTGCCAGCGACGGAGTGGCCCGCACCGGTGACCAGGGCCGACGAGTCGACCTACTACAACGCCTACTGCCCAGGCTGATCCGTGGCAACCTCTGGTCATCTGCGGTGAACGTGATGGCAGCAATACCGGCACAAGCCCTTGCGTTGCTGGCACTGGAGCCAAGTCACTAAACACACTCAAACCGACTGTCGTCGGCAACATCGTCAACGGCCCGATACGTCGCACCGTGGGGGACCAGGAGGTGCTGAAATTCCGGGTCGCGAGCAATTCCCGGCGTCGTGTCGCCGACGGCACCTGGGAGCCCGGCAATTCCCTGTTCCTGAGCGTCAACTGCTGGGGGGGTCGTCTGGTGGCCGGGGTCGGGGCGTCGCTGGGCAAGGGCTCGCCGGTCATCGTGACCGGGCACGTGCACACCAGTGAGTACGAGGACCGCGACGGTAACCCTCGTTCGACCCTGGAGATGCGCGCGACCGCTGTCGGCCCCGATCTGTCGCGCTGCATTGCACGCGTCGAAAAGACGGTCACCTCGGTGCCAGACGCCACTGCGGAAGCCAGTGCTGCCCGCAGCGCGGAAGACGCCGACAAGGGCGATGCGGAGACGGCGTTGCCGCTGTCAGCTTAGCTGCGGCGTGAGGAGGAGCCGGACAAGATGCCCGTCCGGTGACGATGCGCGCCGAGCAGCGGCGTGAGGAGGAGCCGGACAAGATGCCTAGGATGGGGCGCGAGCAATCCCTCGCCAACCAGAAAGGCAACACCGCGGTATGGCTGAGTTCATCTACACGATGAAAAAGGTCCGCAAGGCGCACGGCGACAAAGTCATCCTCGACGACGTCACCTTGAGCTTCTATCCGGGCGCCAAGATCGGTGTCGTCGGCCCCAACGGGGCAGGCAAGTCGAGCGTCTTGCGGATCATGGCCGGGCTGGACAAGCCGAACAACGGCGAGGCCTTCCTGGCCACCGATGCAACGGTCGGCATCCTGCTGCAGGAGCCGCCGCTGAACGAGGAGAAGACCGTTCGCGGCAATGTCGAGGAAGGCCTCGGCGACATCAAAGTCAAGCTCGATCGCTTCAACGAGGTCGCCGAACTGATGGCCACCGATTATTCCGACGAGTTGATGGACGAGATGGGCCGCCTGCAGGAAGAGCTCGACCACGCCAACGCGTGGGATCTGGACTCCCAGCTCGAGCAGGCCATGGACGCCCTGCGCTGCCCGCCGCCCGACGAGCCGGTGACGCACCTGTCCGGCGGTGAGCGGCGCCGGGTGGCGCTGTGCAAGTTGCTGCTGTCCAAACCGGACCTGCTGCTGCTCGACGAGCCGACCAACCACCTCGACGCCGAGAGCGTGCAGTGGCTCGAACAGCACCTGGCCGCGTACGAGGGCGCGGTGCTGGCGGTCACCCACGACCGGTATTTCCTGGACAACGTGGCCCAGTGGATCCTGGAGCTCGACCGCGGCCGCGCCTATCCCTACGAGGGCAACTACTCCACCTACCTGGAGAAGAAGGCCGAGCGGATCGGCGTGCAGGGCCGCAAGGACGCCAAGCTGCAGAAGCGGCTGACCGAGGAGCTGGCCTGGGTGCGTTCCGGCGCCAAAGCGCGTCAGGCCAAAAGCAAGGCCCGCCTGCAGCGTTACGAGGAAATGGCGGCCGAGGCCGAGAAGACCCGCAAGCTCGACTTCGAGGAGATCCAGATCCCCACCGGCCCGCGGCTGGGCAACCTGGTGGTCGAGGTCGACCACCTGGACAAGGGGTTTGAGGGACGCACGCTCATCAAGGACCTGTCGTTCACGCTGCCCCGCAACGGCATCGTCGGCGTCATCGGTCCCAACGGCGTCGGCAAAACCACGCTGTTCAAGACGATCGTCGGACTCGAACAGCCCGACAGCGGCACCGTCAAGGTCGGCGAGACCGTCAAGTTGAGCTACGTCGACCAGGCGCGCGGCGGCATCGATCCGAAGAAGACAGTCTGGCAAGTCGTCTCCGACGGACTGGACTACATCCAGGTGGGGCAGAACGAGATCCCGTCGCGGGCCTACGTGTCGGCGTTCGGTTTCAAGGGTCCCGACCAGCAGAAGCCGGCCGGGGTGTTGTCTGGTGGTGAACGCAACAGGCTCAATCTGGCGCTCACCCTCAAAGAGGGCGGAAACCTGATCCTGCTGGACGAGCCGACCAACGACCTCGACGTCGAGACGCTGGGCTCGCTGGAGAACGCGCTGGAGAAATTTCCCGGCTGCGCGGTGGTGATCTCCCACGACCGCTGGTTCCTCGACCGGACGTGCACGCACATCCTGGCGTGGGAAGGCGACGACGACAACGAAGCCAGGTGGTTCTGGTTCGAGGGCAACTTCGGCGCCTACGAGGAGAACAAGATCGAGCGGCTCGGAGCCGAGGCGGCGCGTCCGCACAGAGTGACTCACCGAAGGCTCACTCGCGACTAGGGTCAGGCGTGCCAGCGTTGGTATGCGTGCTGAGGAGCGGTCGGCATGACGGTTGATGCTCTGAACTGGACGAAGTTCACCGACAGCGACGACATCCCCGACTGGATCGTCACGGCCTACACCGAGACCTACCAAGGCCCGCACGACAACGGGGCCGAAGTAGAGTCCGTGTCCGCGCCCAATCCGGCTCCCGCGGTGACGCCGGCGCTGTTGAGCGCGCACTACCGGCTGGGTTCGCATCGGCCGGCAGGGCAGAGCCGGGTCGCCGTCTACCCACTCGACGACCCGGGCGGATTCGGTCCCGCCCTGCAGGTGGTCACCGACGACGGCGCGATGCTGATGGATTCGGTCACCGTCCTGCTGCATCGGCTCGGAGTGGCCTACACGGCGATCATGAACCCGGTTTTTCACGTCCGCCGGGACGATGCCGGAGACCTGCTCACGGTGCGGCCGAACGATTCCGGCGGCGACGGGATCGACGAGACCTGGATCCACGTCCAGCTCCTGCCGTCGGTGGACCGCAACGCCTTACATGAAGCCGAACGTTTGATGCCGGGTGTGCTCGCCGACTTGCGCCGGGTCGCAGCGGACTCGACAGCGATGATCGCCGTTCTGACCGACCTCGCCGACGACGTGCAAACCAACGCGAACGGGCACTACCCGGGCGCCAACGGCGGCGATGTCGCCATGTTGTTGCGTTGGCTGGCCGACGGGCATTTCACGCTGCTGGGGTATCAACGCTGTCCAGTCCACGACGGACGTGTGTCGGGCGATGCAGCGACGACCAGCCTCGGTGTATTGCGCCACCGCAAGCGTTCCCGTCCGCGCCTGACCGAGGAGCACGAACTGTTGGCGTTGGCGCAGACCGATGTTGCCAGTTATCTGCGTTTCGGTGCCTATCCCTATGTCTTCGCCGTCCGGGAGAACGCCGACGGCAGCGTCTTCGAGCATCGCCTCATCGGGTTGTTCACGGTGGCCGCGATGAACGCCGATGTCCTTGAGATCCCCATCATCTCGCGCAGCGTCCACGAGGTACTCACGTTGGCTGACCTCGACGCCGGCTACCCCGGACAACTGCTGCTCGACGTCATCCAGACCGTGCCCCGTTCGGAGCTTTTCGCGCGCAGCGCCGAGCAGTTGCTGGCGATGGCCAAGTCCGTGGTCGACCTCGGATCAGGACGACGGGCGTTGCTGTTCTTGCGCGCTGACCGTCTGGAGTACTTCGTCTCGTGCCTGGTCTACCTGCCGCGCGACCGCTACACGACGGCAGTGCGCTTGCAAATCGAAGACATCCTGGTTCGGGAATTCGGCGGCACCAGCCTCGAATTTACCGCTCGCGTCACCGAATCACCTTGGGCGCTATTGCATTTCATGGTCCGGTTGCGCGAAGACAACTCCACACACATCGACACCTCCGACACCAACCGGGTGCGGGTCCAGGCACTGCTGACCGAGGCCGCGCGTACCTGGTCCGACCGGCTGCTCGGCGAGGCGGCCGCGGCCGGGGTGGAGCCCCTCGAGTCTGAGCATTACACGGCCGCGTTCTCCGAGGCGTACAAACAGGCCGTCACCCCGGCCGATGCGATCAATGACATCGCCATCTTCGAAGAGCTGACTGACGACTCGGTCAAGCTGGTGCTGTCCGACCACGACTATGACGAGACCGTCCGGCTGACATGGTATTTGGGCGGCCGAACGGCATCGCTGAGCCAGCTGCTGCCGATGCTGCAGTCCATGGGTGTGGTCGTGCTCGAGGAGCGGCCGTTCACGGTGAATCGCCCGGACGGCTTGCCGGTGTGGATCTACCAGTTCAAGATCGCGCCGCAACCCACTGTCCCGCTGGCGAAACCCGGACCTGAACGTGAGGCGACCGCCCAGCGCTTCGCCGATGCGGTGACCGCGATCTGGGAAGGCCGCGCTGAGATCGACAGGTTCAACGAGCTGGTGATGCGTGCCGACCTGAACTGGCAGCAGGTTGTGCTGCTACGCTGCTACGCGAAATATCTGCGGCAGGCCGGTTTTCCGTATAGTCAGTCGCACATCGAATCGGTGGTCAACGAAAACCCGCACACCGCACGGTCATTGGTCACGTTGTTCGAGGCTTTGTTCGATCCCGATCCGTCGAGCTCGCCGAAGAGCCGTGACGCGCAGGCCGCCGCGGCGGCGGTCGCCTCGGATATCGACGCGTTGGTGAGCATGGATACTGATCGTGTCCTGCGCGCGTTCGCCGAACTGATTCAGGCCACGCTGCGCACCAATTACTTTGTGACACAAGAGTGGTCGGCCCGCAGTAGCAATGTGCTGTCGTTGAAATTGGATGCCCAGCTGATCGAGGAGCTTCCGCTGCCGCGTCCGAAGTTCGAGATCTTCGTGTACTCGCCCCGGGTCGAGGGGGTGCACCTGCGATTCGGCTACGTGGCGCGCGGTGGACTGCGCTGGTCGGACCGTCGGGAGGACTTCCGCACCGAAATCCTGGGCCTGGTCAAGGCTCAGGCCGTGAAGAACGCGGTCATCGTGCCGGTCGGCGCCAAGGGCGGTTTCGTCGTCAAACAACCGCCGCTGCCCTCGGGTGAGCCGGCCGCCGACCGCGACGCCAATCGCAACGAAGGAGTCGCCTGCTACAAGCTGTTCATCTCCGGACTGCTCGACATCACCGACAATGTCGATCACACCACCCGCGAGGTCACCGCCCCGCCGGGAGTCGTGCGGCGAGACGGCGACGATGCCTATCTGGTGGTGGCCGCCGACAAAGGCACCGCCACGTTTTCCGACATTGCCAACGACGTCGCAAAGTCCTACGGCTTCTGGCTGGGCGACGCCTTTGCCTCCGGCGGATCAGTCGGCTACGACCACAAAGCGATGGGCATCACCGCCAAAGGTGCCTGGGAAGCGGTCAAGCGGCACTTCCGTGAGATGGGTGTCGACACCCAGTCCGAGGACTTCACCGTGGTCGGCGTCGGCGACATGAGCGGTGATGTGTTCGGCAACGGCATGCTGTTGTCCACCCACATTCGCTTACTGGCCGCCTTCGACCACCGGCACATCTTTTTGGACCCCGACCCCGATCCCGCCGCGTCGTGGCAGGAACGACGACGTATGTTCGACCTGGCCCGCTCCAGCTGGGAGGACTACGACACATCGTTGATCAGCGAGGGCGGTGGGGTGTACAGCCGCGAACAGAAAGCGATCCCGATCAGCGACCAGGTGCGCGAGGCGTTGCGAATCGAAGAAGACGTCACCGAGATGGCGCCACCGAATCTGGTGCGCGCGATTCTGCGGGCGCCGGTGGATCTGTTGTTCAACGGCGGGATCGGAACCTACGTCAAGGCTGAGGCAGAATCCGATGCCGATGTGGGCGACCGGGCCAACGATGCGCTTCGGGTCAATGCGAACCAACTGCGCGCGAAAGTCGTTGGCGAGGGCGGCAATCTCGGTGTCACGGCGCGCGGTCGGGTCGAGTTCGACTTGTGTGGCGGGCGGATCAACACCGATGCGATGGACAACTCGGCCGGTGTGGATTGCTCAGATCATGAGGTCAACATCAAAATTCTGGTCGACGCGCAGGTGACCGCGGGCAACATCGACCCAGGTGAACGCACGCAGCTACTCGAGTCGATGACCGACGAGGTCGCTGACTTGGTGCTCGCCGACAACGCTGACCAGAACGACTTGATCGGCACCAGTCGCGCCAATGCCCCCAGCCTGTTGCCCGTACACGCCGACCAGATCAAATATTTCGTCGCCGAGCGCGGGCTCAACCGCGAGCTCGAGGCGCTGCCCTCCGATAAGGAGATCGCGCGTCGACTCGAGGTCGGCCTGGGGCTCACGTCGCCGGAACTCGCGACGTTGATGGCGCACGTCAAGTTGGCGCTCAAAGACGAACTGCTAGGTACCGATCTACCGGATCAAGAGGTGTTCGCCGGCAAGCTGCCGCAATATTTCCCGTCGCAGCTGCGGGCCCGGTGCGGTCCGGCGATCCGTTCGCACCAACTGAGGCGGGAGATCGTGACCACCATCCTGGTGAACGATCTGGTGGACACTGCCGGCATCAGCTACGACTACCGGATGACCCAGGACACCGGGGTCAGTCCGGTGGATGCGGTACGCACCTACGCCGCGACCGACGCGATCTTCGGCGTGGAGCAGCTGTGGCATAGCATTCGCTCGGCCGGGCTGCCGATCGCAGTGTCCGATCAGATGACGTTGGATACCCGTCGGCTGATCGACCGTGCCGGGCGCTGGTTGCTCAACTATCGTCCGCAGCCGTTGGCAGTGGGCGCCGAAATCAACCGATTCGCAACCAAAGTGGCCGCACTGACGCCGCGGATGTCGGAGTGGCTGCGCGGTGACGACAAGGCGATCGTCGAGAAGGAAGCGGCTGAGTTCGTCAGGCAGGGCGCCTCGGAGGACCTTGCCTACATGGTTGCCACCGGCCTGTACCGGTACAGCCTGCTCGACATCATCGACGTCGCCGACATCGACGACCACGATCCCGCCGAGGTCGCTGACACCTATTTCGCGTTGATGGACCGGCTGGGAACCGACGGCCTGTTGACCGCGGTGTCCGAACTGCCACGAAGCGATCGCTGGCATTCGTTGGCGCGCTTGGCGATTCGTGACGATATCTACTCGTCGCTGCGGTCGTTGTGTTTCGAAGTGCTCGCTGTCGGTGAGCCGGATGAAACCGGCGAGGAGAAGATCGCCGAGTGGGAACACACCAGCGTGTCGCGGGTGGAGCGGGCACGGCGAACATTGATCGAGATATACGAAAGCGGTCAAAGGGATTTGGCCACATTGTCGGTGGCGGCGCGCCAGATTCGCTCGATGACCCGCACCAGCGGTCGAGGAGCAGCAGGTTGAGTACCGGTTTCGTCGCGGCGGTCCCGGTCCGCTGGTCGGACATCGACATGTACCAGCATGTCAATCACGCGACCATGGTCACCATCATGGAAGAGGCTCGCGTCCCGTTCCTCTCGCCGGCCTTCGCGGGGGATATTGCGACCGTCGGCCTGCTGATCGCCGACGTGCGTGTCACCTACAAAGGTCAGCTGCGCCTGACCGATTCCCCGTTACAGGTCGCCATGTGGGTGAAGCGTTTGCGAGCAGTCGATTTCACGATCGGCTACGAAGTGCGTGCGGTGAATGCTCCTCGGGAATCGAAGCCCGCCGTCATCGGCGAGTCGCAACTGGCAGCGTTCAACATCGACGAGCAGCGGCTGGTGCGCCTGGCCCCGCATCATCGGGAATACCTGCAGCGGTGGCTGAGATAGCCGATCGCGGCTTGTGGCTGGGGCCAGAGTCCATCGCCGCCCATCGCGCGGACCTGGCCGCATTCGTCGAGCGGGCGGCCCGGCTCGACGCCGCTACGGTCATCCGGTTGCGTACGCGTTCGCCCGGGCAATTCATCGCGTGGGCGTCCACCGGCCTGGACGTGCTGGCCAGCAGGGTAGTGGCCGGCATTGTCCGGCCTGACGACTTGTCAGTCGGCGCAGACGAATTGGAGCGCGGACTGGCTGCCATCGACGGCTCGGGATACGTCAATCCGGGCTTTCCGATGGATTCCGCGTGGCGGGGAGCACTGCCACCGGACTCCGGCTTCGCCCACCTCGACGACGTACCGGCCCGCCTGATGCTCGATTTGGCCCAACGCGGCGGACAATTAGCCAAAGAGCACGGCAGCGCTCATGGTCCTCCAGTGTCGCTGCTGGACCAGGAGGTGATCCGAGTCAGCTCGGCAGAAGGCAGCGTCGGTGTGCCGATGAGATGTGTATTCGCGCTGACGGCAATGGGTTTCCTGCCACCGTCGGCAGAGGCTGTCGATGCCGACGAGATCGTGCGGGTTCGTGTGCTGCCGGCCTGGTTGCGCATCGACGCCCGGTTCGGTTCGGTGTACCGGCGTCGCGGTGACCCGGCGCTGGTGCTGCGCTGAGCCGCGTCACGGCGGATAGCGCAACCACAGGGGCAGCACATCGTTGAGGTGGTCCATGAATTTCTTCAGGCCCACCCGATATTGGCCGTAGCCGTAGGCGTCTACCGCATACGCCGGAAACGCGATACCCAGCCCGAATAAGCCGGGAGCGATGATCCCGTTGGTCGGGTTGTAATCCAGTTGGCCCCATGGCTTGATCTCGGGCAGCTTTCTGCGCTCGAACCCGACCGTATATATGGCGCGGTCGCATGCGGCGAGCTTGTCGGCGAAATCCTCACTGCCGGTCCAACATCGCTCGAGTCGTTCGGGAAGCACGCCGTCGATATTCTCCCGCGCCCACTCTGCCGCCCGCCCTTTGAGGCCGGTATCGTCGAAAAGAATCCAATCATCAAGGTATATAGCGTATTTGAGTGGACTTCGATAGAAGTTGATCACTCGCTGCACCGGCTGGCGCAGCAGATGCGGTAGGGCGATCATCGTCGAGTGGGACGACCCAAAAACCGCGACCGTGGCATTCTCCAGCGGCTGTTGTGCGAGCTTCTGCGGGTCGAGGGCGACTTCCAGCGGGATCTCTGTCAGATGGGGGTAGGAAAGCTTTTTGGGAGCTGCCCCAACGGCAAGGATCACGTTGGTGGAGCTGATGTCGCCTTGCTGCGTCTGGATTTTCCACTGCCTGTTCGCCAGGGACAATGTGGTCGCCGATGTTTGAAAGTCATCAACCGCCTGACGTAGATGCTCGATGATCCACACCACGGGTTGCGCGATCAGCGCCAGAGCGCACGTCTCCTGCGGGTCCACTTCTTGGAGCGGCATCGGAGGCGCGGATGAGAAGCGAAATGCCGAAGACCCGTTCAGGTAACTGAGGAACATTCCGACCTGCGTGTTACTCGAAACCGACCGCCACTTCTCGCCGAGGTCACCACCGGCAAAAGCCGGATCGATCCAGGCGATCTTGTCCGGCGCGATTCCCTGGTCAAGGAGCCTGCCCACGGCGGCGGTCCCGGCGGGCCCGGCTCCGACGACCGTCCACTCGTAGGTTGTCATCCACATCATTTAAGAGAACCGAACGCACACCCGCTACCCGTGGGGCCTGGGTCAGATAAGCCACACAGCGGCGTTGGGCGGCAACGTCCCGCCGACGGTGGGTGCGCTGGCCAGTAGGACTTCGCCGTCCGGCAGCGGCAGTGGCCGCGTGCCGGTGTTGAGCACGCAGCGCAGCCCGCCGCCGCGGCCGGCGAACCCAAGTGCGCCGCGGGGCACATCCAGCCAGTCGATGCCTTCCCCGGCGAATTCCACACGGCTACGACGCATTTCGAGAGCGTTCCGGAAGAACGACAGCGTCGAATGGGCATCGGCGAGCTGCTTTTCGACCGTCAGCGCCATCCATTCCGGCGGCATCGGCAACCAGGTGTCAGCCGATGTGGAGAAACCGAACGGGGGAGTGTCGCCACGCCACGGAATCGGGATGCGACATCCGTCGCGGCCACGGACGGTGTGACCCGATCGTTCCCACGTCGGATCCCGCAGTGCTTCGTCGGGCAACTCGACGTTGGCCAGTCCCAATTCCTGGCCGTTGTAGAGGAACACCGCGCCGGGCAGGGCGAGCGTCACCAACGCCATCGCGCGCGCCCGATCCAGTCCGACCGCACCCTCGCCGTAACGACTGGGTGCCCGTACGACATCGTGATTTTCCAATGTCCATGTGGGAGTGGCATTTTCAATTGCGGCGGCGGTCAGGGTGTTTTCGATCGCTTCATGGATTTCGGTGATGTCGAATTCGGCCCGCACCATGCGGAAGTTGAAACCCAGGTGCAGTTCGTCAGCGCGCAGATACTCGGCCCAGCTGGCGTTGTCGAAGACCCAGACCTCGCCGATGGTCACCGCCTCGGGGTAGTCGTCCATCACCTTGCGGATATCGCGGTGAATCGCATGCACATTGGGATGGTTGAACCGTGGATCACCGTCGCTGAGCAACCGCGGCCGCATCTCGACATCCGTGTCCGGAAGGCCCGGCGGTTTGGCCATCCCGTGCGCGACGTCGATGCGGAAGCCGTCGACGCCGCGTTCCAGCCAGAACCGCAACGTCTTTTCGAGGTCGTCGAAAACCTCCGGGTTGTCCCAGTTGAGATCGGGCTGTTCGACGTCGAAAAGATGCAGGTACCACTGACCGGGTCTGCCGTCCGGCTCGACGATTCGGGTCCAGGACGGGCCGCCGAACACCGACTGCCAGTTATTGGGCGGCGCCGCCCCGCCCGGCCCGCGACCGTCGCGGAAGATGTAGCGGTTGCGCTCGGCGCTGCCCGGTTCGGCGGTCAGTGCCTCGCGAAACCACGGATGCTCCGAGCTGGTGTGGTTGGGCACCAAATCCATGGTGATCTTGATGCCCCGCTCGTGCGCCGACGCGATCAGCCGCTCGAAAGCGGACAGGTCACCGAACAACGGGTCGATGTCCCGCGGATCCGACACGTCGTAGCCGTGATCGGCCATCGGGGACACCATGATCGGGCTGAACCAGATCGCGTCGATGCCGAGTCGGTCCAGATAGTCCAGCTGTGCTGCCACTCCGTCGATGTCACCAACGCCGTCGCCGTTTCCGTCGGCGAATGATCGCGGATAGACCTGGTAGAACACCGCGTCCGCCCACCACGGCCGCTGTTGCTGGGAACCCATCAGAACTCCGAGTTGACCAGGGAGTGAGCGGCCATTTCCAGGTAATCGAGCAACGCCTTGCGATGCGCGTCGTCGAGAGTTGCCGAATCGATGGACGCGACCGCGGTGTGCATGCACCGCAGCCAGGCGTCGCGCTCGAAGGGGCCGATCTGGAACGGCACATGTCGCATCCGCAGCCGCGGATGGCCGCGCCGATCGGAATAGGTTCGGGGGCCACCCCAGTACTGCTCGAGAAACATCCGCAGCCGTTCCTCGGCGCCCGCCAGATCGTCCTCGGGATACACGCGCCGCAGAATTTCGTCCTCGGGGACCAGTTCATAGAAGCGCGCCACGATCGCGTGGAACGTCTCTGCGCCGCCGACCGCGTCGTAGAAGGTGTGTTCTGGTTGTTCCATCGTCTCCATTGTGAGCCATGCCCAGAGCGGGCAGCTGAGCGCCGTATGAACCTTGGTCGCGGAAGCCGCCACCGGCTATTCACCGGATTGACCAGCCAACACCGGCCAATTTGGCGTGCGCTGGCTGGCGAATCGTGATGGACTGTTCGGCGGAGGACGTATGGCGCAGCGCAAAAAACGCCGCAGCCACCACATTTTGGCTGCCGCGGCGGGCCTCACCGGGCCCGCGATCGGCTCGACCCTGCACAGCGTTCAAAGTGTCGACACCCACCCGCCCGTCTCGCATGAAGCCGGATCGATCTGGAATCGCCGACGGGTGCTGCTGCTGAATTCCACCTATGAGCCGTTGACCGCGTTGCCGGTCCGGCGGGCGATCATCATGTTGGTCTGCGGCAAGGCCGACGTGGTGCACGACGATCCGTCCGGACCCGTCATCCACTCGACAAGCCGATCGATCGCGGTGCCCTCGGTGATCCGGCTGCGCACGTTCGTCCGGGTGCCCTATCGGGCCCGTGTCCCGATGACGCGCGCGGCACTGATGCACCGGGATCGTTTCTGTTGCGCCTACTGCGGGGCCAAGGCGGACACCGTCGACCATGTGGTGCCGCGCAGTCGCGGCGGCGACCACTCGTGGGAGAACTGCGTAGCGTGCTGTTCGGACTGCAACCACCGCAAAGGCGACAAGTTGCTGACGGAGCTGGGCTGGTCGTTGCGATTGGCGCCGACGTCGCCCCAGGGGCAGCACTGGCGGCTGCTGTCGACGGTCAAAGAGCTCGACCCGTCCTGGGCGCGATACCTCGGCGAAGGTGCGGCCTAGCTCGGTGACGATGCGCGGTGGGATACGGTTTGCGTCGTGAGCATGGAAATCCACGCGCTGTTTCTGGGTGTCCCGTTGTTGCTGGTCGTCCTGCTTGCGGCGCTGATCTGGTCAGGCAAGGGTCCGCACCCGGCGACCTACACGATGTCAGAACCCTGGACGCATCCTCCGATCCTGTGGGCGGGCACCGACGAGGTCGTCGGTCACGGCGCTCACGGCGCATCCGAGTTCAGCGTGGGAGGTGGCGCAAGTGGCACGTGGTGAGCTCGCAACGGTGACACCCGCCGAGCTGCCGCCCGGCTCGGTGATCACGACCAGTGGACGCATCTCCGGCGTCACCGAGCCTGGCGAAGTGTCGGTGCACTACCCGTTTCCGATCAACGATCTGGTCACCCTTGACGACGCGCTGACCTACGGATCGCGCGCCGCGGGTGCACGTTTCGCCGTCTACATCGGCGGCCTGGGCACCGACACCGGCGCCCGGGCGCGCGAGATCTTGGCGGAGGTGCCGACACCCGACGACGCGGTGCTGATCGCCGTCTCACCGGATCAGCACGCGATCGAGATCGTCTACGGCTCACAGGTCCGGGGCCGGGGAGCCGAATCGGCTGCGCCACTGGGTGTCGCCGCCGCGGCGTCGGCGTTCAAGGACGGCAAGCTGATCGACGGGCTGGTCAGCGCGGTGCGCGTGACCAGCGCCGGCATCTCGCCTGCCTAGCCGGCACTTCCCGGTCAGGCCACCGCGCCGCCGTCGAATCGACGTGCCCGCAGCGACCGCTCGATTCCGGCGCGACCCTCGAGCACCAGTCGGCGTAACGCCGGGGGCAGTTCGGGATCGGCGAGGAATGCGTCGGCGGCGGCGATGCCGTCGTCGCTGATGTCCCATGACGGGTACAGGCCGACCACCACCGTCTGCGCCACTTCACTGGACCGGCGTTCCCATATGCCGCGGATCGCCGCGAAGTAGCGTGTGCCGAACGGCCTGAGCAGCTCGGCCTGACCCGGTTCGACGAAGCCGGCGATGATCGACCGGCCGACGATGTTGGGCAGCGTGTCGTCTTCGGTGACTCGTGTCCACGCCTTCTCTTTGACGGCCGGCTGTGGTCGCGCGGCCGAGGCTTGCGCGCCGTGCCGTTGACCAGCCGCAGTCGGGTCGCGCTTGACTTCGGCGTCGATGAAGGGCGTTTCCGGCCCGTCGGCGTCGATCTGGCCGGCGGCGGCCAGCGCAGTGACGATGCGCCAACGCAGATCGGTGTCGATAGCCAGGCCGGCCAGGCCCAAGTCGGCCGGGTCGTGATCGAGCAGGTCAGCCAGCACCGTCGCGTGGCGGGTCGAAAGCACCGAGGTGCACAGCGCGTTGACGAACGCCAGCTGGTGATCCGAGCCTGTCGCCGCGGCCCGCGCCAGCTCCAGCAGCCGGTCGGCGAATGCCGGCCAACCCTCTGAGCGCGCCCACTGTGGCTCCGCGTAAGAACGCAGCGCGGTCTGTGCCTGCAGCAGTAGCCGCTGTGCGACCCCGACCTCGGTTTCGGCTTGGATGCCGCCGGCGACCAGCGACACGAAATCGCGGGCCCGCAGCTCGGCGTCGCGGGTCATCTCCCAGGCCGCCGACCACGCCAACGTACGGGGCAGCGGTTCGGCGATGTCGGCGATGCGGTCCAGAGCGGTCCGCAGCGACTCGGTGTCCAGCCGCAGTGAGCAGTAGGTCAGATCGTCGTCGTTGACCAAGACCAGCTTGCCTTGTGAAACGCCAACCAGCGCAGCAACTTCCGTGCTTGCGCCACCGATGTCGAGTTCTTCGCGATGCGTCCGAACCAACTTGCCGTCGCCGTGGTCGTCGTAGATGCCGACCGCCAGGCGATGTACCCGCGTCTCGCCCGCGCCGGGTGTGGCACCACTTTGAGTGACCGCGAATCGGGTGAACCGGCCCTCGGTGTCGACGTCGAAGTCCGCGCGAAGAGTGTTGAGCCCGGTCGTCTTCAGCCATTGCCGGCCCCAGTCGGACAAGTCTCGGCCCGATGCCTTCTCCAGCGCGGCGAGCAGATCGTCGAAGGTGGCGTTGTCGAACGCGTGAGCGCGAAAGTAATCGCGCAGTCCGGACAGGAAGTGCTCCAGACCGACGTAGGCCACCAGTTGTTTGAGCACACTGGCGCCTTTGGCATAAGTGATGCCGTCGAAGTTGACCTCGACGGCTGCCAGGTCGGGAATGTCCGCGGCCACCGGATGCGTCGAGGGCAGCTGATCTTGGCGGTAGGCCCAGGACTTTTCGGCGTTGGCGAACGTGGTCCACGCCTCGGTGAATTCGGTGGCCTCGCTTTGACACAGCACCGAGGCGAAGGTGGCGAAAGATTCGTTGAGCCACAAGTCATCCCACCACCGCATGGTGACCAGATCGCCGAACCACATATGCGCCATCTCGTGCAGCACCGTCTCGGCGCGTCGCTCATAGGACGCCCGGGTCACCTTGCTGCGAAAGACGTAGTCCTCCAGGAACGTCACCGCGCCCGCGTTCTCCATCGCCCCCGCGTTGAACTCCGGCACGAACAACTGGTCATACTTACCGAACGCGTACGGCACACCAAAGTTCTTGTGGTAGAAGCCAAAACCCTGCTTCGTCTGGGTGAACAGCCGGTCGGCGTCCATGAATTCGGCCAGTGTGGCCCGGCAGAACACGCCCAACGCGATCTCGCCGTGCTCGTCGCGGTAGATGTCGTCCCAGCGCGCGTACGGCCCGGCGATCAGCGCCACCAGGTAGGTGCTCATCTTCGGCGTGGTCGCAAAGGTGTGCACGCCGCCCTCGGCGCTTACCGCGGCACCGTTGGACACCACCTGCCAGTGCTGCGGCGCGGTCACCGTTACATCGAACGTGGCTTTGAGGTCGGGTTGGTCGAAGCAGGCGAACATCCGTTTGGCGTCAGCGGTTTCGAACTGCGAGTACAGATACACCTCGCCGTCGACCGGGTCGACGAAGCGGTGCAAGCCTTCGCCGGTGTTCGAGTAGCGGCAGTCGGCGTCGACCACGACGACGTTGTGCTCGGCCAGCCCGCTCAGCGCGACGCCCGTCGATTCGTCGTAGCCGGATACGTCGAGTTCGCGGCCGTTGAGGGTCGCGCTACGGACGGTGCCGGCGGCGATGTCGATGACGGTGTCGGCACCGGCGAGTGCATCGAACGTCACGGTGGTGATGGACCGGAAGGTGTGATCGCCCGGCTTGCCGTCGCCGTCGGTGAGGTCCAAGGCGATTCGGTAATTGTCGACGCTGACCAGTGCGGCCCGTTCGACGGCCTGGTCACGGGTGAGGTTGGGGAGTGCCACGTATCCAACCTAGGCGTCTCGATACGCCCGGCGGGAATTGGACCGTCGCGGCTAGGGTTGTGTTGCACGGTGAGGCGACCGTCGAGGAGAGGACCCCGCATGCCCGAGAAGTCAGTTGCTGATTTTTGGTTCGACCCGCTGTGCCCGTGGGCCTGGATCACGTCCCGCTGGATTCTGGAAGTAGAAAAGGTTCGCGACATCGAGGTCAACTTCCGGGTGATGAGCCTGGCGGTGCTCAACGAGAACCGCGAGAACCTGCCCGCGGAGTACAAGGAGAAGCTCTCGAAGGCCTTCGGGCCGGTGCGGGTGGCGATCGCCGCCGAGCAGGCCCATGGCGCTGAGGTCCTCGCACCGCTGTACAAGGCGATGGGCACCCGCATTCACAACGAGGGCAACAAGGACCTCGACGACGTCATCAAGCAGTCGCTGCAGGAGCTGGATTTGCCGGCCGAGTTGGCCGACGCGGCCACCAGCGATGCCTACGACGACGCGCTGCGCAAGAGCCACCACGCCGGGATGGACGCGGTCGGCGAAGACGTCGGCACGCCGACCATTCACATCAACGGGACGGCGTTCTTCGGCCCGGTGCTGTCGAAGATTCCGCGCGGCGAAGAGGCGGGCAAGCTCTGGGACGCCTCGGTGACCTTCGCGGCCTATCCCCACTTCTGGGAGCTCAAGCGGACCCGCACCGAGGCCCCCGCGTTCGACTAGCGTCGATCGCCGGTGCAGGATCACGGTCATGCGCGTCTACCTCGGATCCGACCACGCCGGCTTCGAACTCAAACAGCAGATCATCGAGCACCTGACAACGTCCGGCCACGAACCCATCGATTGCGGCGCGTTCAGCTACGACGCCGACGATGATTACCCGGCGTTCTGCATCGCGGCCGCGAGCCGCACGGTGGCCGACCCGGGCAGCCTGGGCATCGTGTTGGGCGGATCCGGCAACGGTGAACAGATTGCCGCGAACAAAGTCCCGGGAGCGCGTTGTGCGCTGGGGTGGAGCGTGGAGACCGCGTCGCTGGCCCGCGAGCACAACAACGCTCAGTTGATCGGCATCGGCGGCCGGATGCATACGGTGCCCGAAGCCCTGGCCATCGTTGACGCTTTCCTGACCACCCCTTGGTCGAAAGCTGAACGCCACCAACGGCGTATCGACATACTCGACGAATACGAGCGCACCCATCAGGCGCCGCCGGTCCCCGGCGCCGACGGCGGGTAGCCGGCGTGCCCGAAGGGCATACGCTGCACCGACTGGCCCGGCTGCACCAGCGCCGCTACGCGGGTGCCGCGGTAGGGGTGTCCAGTCCGCAAGGCAGGTTCGCGGCGGCATCCGTCGACGGGCAGGTGCTGCGACAGGCCACCGCCTGGGGCAAGCACCTGTTCCACCACTACCTCGGCGGCGCGACGGTGCATGTGCACCTCGGCTTGTACGGCAAGTTCACCGAGTGGACACGATCGGCGGGCGACCCGATGCCCGACCCGGTCGGGGCGGTGCGAATGCGACTGATCGGCGCCGAGTACGGCACCGACTTACGCGGGCCGACGGTGTGTGAAGTCATCGACGACGCTCAGGTCGCCGACGTGGTCGCCCGACTCGGGCCCGACCCGCTCCGTCGCGACGCCGACCCGGCCTGGCCGTGGACTCGAATTACCAAGTCGCGCAGACCAATCGGAGCACTGCTCATGGATCAGACCATTATCGCCGGCGTCGGCAACGTCTATCGCAACGAGCTGCTCTTCCGTCATGGCATCGATCCGTACCGGTCGGGTCGGGCAATCGGTGAAGCGGAGTTCGACGCGGCGTGGATCGACTTGGTGGACTTGATGAAAGTCGGGTTACGTCGCGGCAAGATCATCACGGTGCGCCCCGAGCACGACTACGGCGCACCGTCGTACGGTCCGGGTCGACCGCGCACGTATGTCTATCGCCGCGCCGGTGATCCCTGCCGGGTATGCGGAACCCTAATCCGCACAGCCGAATTGGAAGGGCGCAACGTCTTCTGGTGCCCAACTTGCCAGACCTGACCGCAGGGCCGCCGGCTTCTCATCTGGCCGCTAGGCCCCGCTGGGCCAGTGCATAGCCTCGCGGCGTACGCATAACCCATGAACAAGTTCGTGAGCAGTGCGATTGCGTCGGCAGCGATCGCCGCAGCGTTGGGATTGACGGGTCTGGGCGGCAGCGCCGCGGCTCACGCGCAACCGGGACAGAATTGGTGCCCGAACGACTTCTGGGACCCGTCGTGGGGCACTAACTGGGATTGGAACAGCTGCCACGGCACCTGGGTGGCACCACCGAACGTTTCCAACGATCCGACGATCGTCCAACCGCCGCCGAGAATTGGCAGGCCGGGTGGACCCCGCGGCGCCGGGCCGGGTGGCCCAGGTGGCCCAGGATCGAGCGGGCCCGGCGGACCGGGTGATCCTGGCGGACCGGGAGGGCCCGGCGGACACGAACCGGGTGGGCCCGACGGACACGAACCGGGTGGTGGCCACGGCGGGCATGGCCCCGGTGGTCACGAGCCAGGTGGACCGGGCGGGCCCGGTGGTCCGGGTGGGCCCGGGGGTCCCGGTGGGCATGAGCCGGGTGGGCCCGGCGGGCCTGGGAGTAGCGAACCGGGCGGACCCAGTGAGCCTGGGGGTCCCGGGGGTCCCGGTGGGCATGAGCCGGGCGGGCCCGGCGGACCGGGTGAGCCCGGAGGTCCAGGAATAGGCGGCCCCGGGAGTTCCGGTGGCCATGAGCCCGCAGGGCCTGGGAGTGCCGAACCGGGCGTGCCGCAGTCGGGCGGCGAGCCGGGCGGAGCCGGAGCACCTGGAAGTGCCGAACCAGCCGGACCGCCGTCGGGCGGCGAGCCGGGCGGGGCCGGAGGACCGGCGGGCCAGGGATCTGAGCCTGCACCGGGCGCCTCTGGGCCGGATGCCGCCACTGCAGGCCCTGACGCGTCGGCCCCTGGACCGGATGCCAATGCCCCTGGCCCTGACGCATCGGTCCCTGGGCCTGATGCCAGCAGCTCTGGCCCGGATGCCAGCAGCTCTGGACCTGACGTCAGTGGACCGGCCGACGCCGGCGGGCCGTCCATGGGAGCCGACGACTCGGGTGGGGCCGGCGCATCAGGAGGAGCGGATGCTTCGGGTGGTAGCGACTCTTCCGGCGGAGGTGACTCATCGGGAGGGGGCGACTCATCAGGTGGTAGCGACTCATCGGCAGGCGCCGACTCGTCCAGCTAGACAAATCGTCAGCGCTGCTTGACTCCGAGCACCGCGTAGATCTCGTTGCTCATAGCGACGCTGCGTGGGTCGGCGTTGGCTTTGGTGGCGTCGAAGTGATTCATCACGTACGCGTAGCCGATCCGGTTCTCCAGGTCGACGAAGCCGAATGAGCCACCGAGGCCGCCGTGGCCGAAGATCCATGGGTTGGGTCCGTTGACGCAGCGCTGGTTGAGCATGTAGCCCAGGCCCCAACCGTGGTCGGCAACGCGCGGACCGAGCACCAGATCCTTCTCCAGTCCGCCCTGCGGCACCCGGATCAGATCCATGTGCGGGCGGCTGAGCAGTCTCTCCTGCGCCAACGCGTTGTAAAACGTCGCCAACCCCAGCGCCGACACTTGCCCATTGGTTCCTGGGAATTCGAGCTCACGCCATAGGTCCAGATCGTTGGAGCCGACTTCGTCGTCGGGCGCGAACCCCATCGACACGGCCAGGCCGGCCTTCGGGTGCTCGGCCAGCGAGGTGGGGTAGCCGGGAGCTTTGACATCAGCCAGCATTTGGCGGATGTGCGGCTTGGCGACCCTGTCGGCGCAACGATGTTGCTCGGTTCGAGGCAAGCCGATGTGGATCTCGGCCCCGAGCGGCTCGGCGATTTCGGTGCGCAGGTACTGCCCGACGGTGCGACCGGTGACTCGGCGGAACACCTCGCCGAGGATGAACCCGAAGGTCGTCATGTGATAGCCCTGCGCCGTCCCCGGTTCCCACCACGGTTCGGCGGCAGCCAGCCGTTCGCACACCAAATCCCAGTCGGTGACCTGAGTCCAGTCCATCCGCCGGCGGGGCCCGATCACGCCGGACCGGTGGCTCATCACCATGCCGAGGGTGATGGCTTCTTTACCGGCCTGCGCGAACTCGGGCCAGTAGCGCGCCACCGGCGCGTTGAGATCGAGTTCGCCGCGCTCGACGATTTGATGAACGCAGGTGCTGGTCAGGCCTTTGGTGCCGGATAGCACGGTGGACAGCGTGTCCACCCGCCACGGCCGGGTGCCGGCGGCATCGGCCGTGCCGGCCCACAGATTGACGACCAGTTCGCCGTCCACCCAGGCCGCGACCGCCGCACCGATTTCTTTGCCCTGCAGGAAGTTCTGCGCGAACGCGTCGCGCACTCCCTCGAAGCGCGCCGCACACGAGCCGTGGATGTCGATGTCGGCCGTGGCGCCTGGGTGCTGAATAGGTCGGCCTCCTCAGCCTCGCCCGGCCGGCCTGCTTGGCCTCCGGCTGCGTCCATCGGCCGCCGGCCGACGTTGGCCTGTTTGGCATTCACAGCTTAGTCGGCCCCGGTATCCCGCGCCCGGCACGAGCGGGCGACGGGAATCGAACCCGCGTAGCTAGTTTGGAAGACTAGGGCTCTACCATTGAGCTACGCCCGCATGTATTAGTCGAGCGCGACTGTACGTCGCGGCAGACATCAAATCCAAATGTTGTCGACCCGTGACCTGGACGTGAGGCCGCTACAGCGTCGGCGGGGCTTGGCCGTAGGATCGCGAGGTCACCGCGGGGTGTAGCGCAGCTTGGTAGCGCATCCGCTTTGGGAGCGGAAGGCCGCAGGTTCAAATCCTGTCACCCCGACTGGCACGCCACACCCAACTGGCTCGAGCACGACAAGACATCAGTACAACCGAGGAGCGCACGCGTGAAGAGCACCGTCGAGCAGCTGAGCCCCACCCGGGTTCGCATCAACGTAGAGGTGCCTTTCCAGGAGTTGCAGCCAGACTTCGACCGGGCCTACAAGGAGCTCGCCAAGCAGGTGCGGCTCCCCGGCTTCCGTCCGGGCAAGGCCCCGGCCAAGTTGCTGGAGGCGCGCGTCGGTCGCGAGACGATCCTCGACCAGGTCGTCAACGAAGCGTTGCCCAGCCGCTATGGCCAGGCCGTCACCGAATCCGAGGTGCGACCACTCGGCCAGCCCGACATCGAGGTCACCAAGAAGGAATACGGCGAGGAGCTGGTCTTCACCGCCGAGGTCGACGTCCGCCCCGATTTCACGCTGCCGGACCTGAGCGCGCTGAAGATCACCGTCGACCCGATCAAGATCAGCGATGAGGATGTCGACGCCGAACTCCAGTCGCTGCGTGCCCGGTTCGGCACCCTGACCGGAGTCGAGCGGCCGGCCGCGTCCGGCGACTTCGTCTCCATCGACCTGTCGGCCAACATCGACGGCGAGGACCTGCCGGAGGCGGCGACGGAGGGCCTGTCACACGAGGTCGGCTCCGGGAAGCTTGTCGAGGGTCTCGACGACGCGATCATTGGCCTGTCGGCCGGCGAGTCCAAGACTTTCACCACCGAGATGGCCGCCGGTCCGCACGCCGGCAAGCAGGCCGAGGTCACCGTCACCGTCGGCTCGGTCAAAGAACGTGAGTTGCCCGAGCCCGATGACGAATTCGCCCAGCTGGCAAGTGAATTCGACACCATCGACGAATTGCGGGCCAACCTGTCCGAGCAGGTCGGCCGCGTCAAGCGCGTCCATCAGGCCGAGGAGATCCGCACCGCCGCGCTGGAGGCTTTGGTCGACGGCGTCGACATGCCGTTGCCGGAAGCGATCGTGCAGGCTCAGGTCGACAGCGCTCTACACAACGCGCTGCACGGCCTCGACCACGACGAAGCCAAGCTGGCCGAAGCCCTCGACAAGCAGGGCTCCTCGCGCGAGAAATTCGACGCCGACACCCGCGCGGAGGCCGAGAAGGCGATCAAGACGCAACTGCTGCTGGACGCGCTGGCTGACGACCTCGACGTTCAGGTGAGCCAAGAAGACCTCACCGAACGGCTGGTGATGACGTCGCGGCAGTACGGCATCCAACCGCAGGAGCTGCTCGGCTACCTGCAGCAGCAGAACCAGCTGCCGGCGATGTTCGCCGATGTGCGTCGCGGGCGGACCATCGCCGCGGCCGTCGAGGCGGCCACCGTCAAAGACACCGATGGAAACGTCATCGACACCTCCGAGTTCTTCGGCAAGAGCGACCCGCAAGGCCAGGAGACCGACGAGTCCGACGATGACGCTGACGACGCCGCAGCTGTCGACGCCACGGCGTCATCCGAGGACCCGCCGGACGACACGAAGTGACGCTGTGAGCGAACGCGGGGGCTTCGGGGAGTGCGCGATCGCCCCGGTTGGTTAGTGTCGGTGAATATGGAACTCGAGAAAGCAGGTAACCCACTGTGAGCCGTGGGACTGAAATGCGTGCGAGCGCGCAGGGTCTGAACCTCGTCGACTCGGTCTATGAGCGATTGCTCTCCGAGCGGATCATCTTCCTGGGGTCGCAGGTCGATGACGACATCGCCAACCGGATCTGCGCGCAGATTCTGCTGCTCGCGGCCGAAGACGCCACCAAAGACATCGCGCTGTACATCAACTCGCCCGGCGGCTCGATCAGCGCCGGCATGGCGGTCTACGACACGATGGTGCTCGCGCCGTGCGATGTCGCCACCTACGGCATGGGCATGGCGGCGTCGATGGGCCAGTTCCTACTGGCCGCGGGCACCAAGGGCAAGCGTTACGCGTTGCCGCACGCTCGCATCCTGATGCACCAGCCGTTGGGCGGGGTGACCGGGAGCGCCGCCGACATCGCTATCCAGGCCGAGCAGTTCGCGGTCATCAAGCAGGAAATGTTCCGGCTCAACGCCGAATTCACCGGCCAGACGATCGAGCGCATCGTGGCGGACTCGGATCGCGACCGCTGGTTCACTGCCCCCGAAGCCCTGGAATACGGATTCGTCGACCACATCATCACCCGCGCCGAGACCAATGGAGTCACACCATCATGAACCCCGACATCCAACCGCAGGCGCGCTACATCCTGCCGTCGTTCGTCGAGCACTCCAGCTGGGGCGTCAAAGAGTCGAACCCGTACAACAAGCTGTTCGAGGAACGCATCATCTTCCTCGGTGTCCAGGTGGACGACGCTTCGGCCAACGACATCATGGCTCAGCTGCTGGTGCTGGAGTCGCTGGATCCCGACCGCGACATCACCATGTACATCAACTCACCCGGCGGCGGTTTCACCTCGCTGATGGCGATCTACGACACCATGCAGTACGTGCGCGCCGACATCCAGACGGTATGCCTGGGTCAGGCCGCCTCGGCCGCGGCGGTGCTGCTGGCTGCGGGCACGCCGGGTAAGCGCATGGCGCTGCCCAACGCCCGGGTGCTGATTCACCAGCCGTCGCTGTCCGGCGTGATCCAGGGTCAGTTCTCCGACCTGGAGATTCAGGCCGCCGAGATCGAGCGGATGCGCACGCTGATGGAAACGACGCTGGCCCGCCACACCGGCAAGGACGCCGCGACGGTCCGTAAGGACACCGACCGCGACAAGATCCTGACCGCCCAAGATGCGAAGGACTACGGGATCATCGACACCGTGCTGGAGTACCGGAAGCTGTCGGCGTCGACGGCCTGACGGTTACCCGCGCGGGCTAGGTCAGGCCGGCCGCCAGCTCGGCGATGTCGGTCGGACGCACCCGGCAACATCCACCGACCACTCGCGCGCCCGCTGCTACCCACTGCGCAGCCAACGTTGCCGAAAACTGCGACTCACCAAACCAAGCGCGGCGAGCCGGGTCCCAGTGTTCGCCGCTGTTGGGATACACGATCACTGGTTTGCCGGTGCCGACGGCCGGACCGATCGCTGCCAGCACATCTGCTGGTGCGCAGCAATTGACCCCAACCGCAACGATTTCCGGCACCCCGGCCGTCACCGCGAACGCATCGTCGAGTGGCTGGCCGGCCCGGGTGCGCGAACCGGCGATGGTGTAACTCAGCCATGCCGGCACACCCAACGAGCGCACGATGTTCACCAGCGCCTCGGCCTCGTCGGCGTCGGGAATGGTCTCCAATGCGAGCACGTCGGCGCCGGCATCGGCCAGTGCCTCCAGCCGGGGGCGATGCCAGGCCTCCAACTGCGCAACGCTGAGCCCGTAGCGCCCGCGGTATTCGGAGCCGTCGGCGCGTGCGGCGCCGTAGGGCCCCACCGACGCAGCGACCCAGCGTTGCCTGGTGGACGACCCGCTGCGGCCCGCTTCGGCGCGCGCGGCGACGGCGATTTCGACGCTGCGCCGAAGCAATCGCACCGCCTCGTCGCGGCGGATCCCGCGGGCGGCGTAGCCGTCGAAAGACGCCTGATAGCTGGCCGTGGTCGCGATCGTCGCCCCGGCGCGAAAGAACGACAGGTGCGCCGCGGTGACTTCCTCGGGCGCATCGACAAGCAGCCGCGCGGACCACAACGGATCGGACAAGTCGTGGCCGCGCGCCTCGAGCTCGGTCGCCAAGCCGCCGTCGGCGACCAACACGCTATCCTCGGTCACGACGAACCCCACAGGCCTAATGTATTGCTGCCGCGTCGGTCTGCCTCTCAGTCGCATAACGTCCGCGACACGCCAGAGACACGGCGGCGCGTTCAGGCAAGCGTCGGGCCGCCTCAAGCGATATGTTCAGCCCGCACAACACGAATATCACCGACGCGATTCACCTCTATCGGTCGCATCGCCGTGGAGCAAGCGGGTAGCGTCGGGAACTACACGCGACATAGCACAACCAAAACGGTGAACAGGAAGTAGGCCCCCAGCACCATGGCGCGCATCGGAGACGGCGGCGACCTGCTGAAGTGCTCGTTCTGCGGGAAGAGCCAGAAGCAGGTCAAAAAGCTCATTGCGGGGCCTGGCGTGTACATCTGCGATGAATGCATTGATTTGTGCAACGAGATCATCGAAGAGGAACTCGCTGACGCCGACGACGTAAAGCTCGACGAATTGCCCAAGCCCGCCGAGATCCGGGAATTCTTAGAGGGCTACGTCATCGGCCAGGACACCGCCAAGCGGACACTGGCCGTCGCGGTTTACAACCACTACAAGCGAATTCAGGCCGGGGAGAAGGGCCGCGATTCTCGCTCGAGTGAGGCCGTCGAGCTGACCAAGTCCAACATCTTGATGTTGGGACCCACCGGCTGCGGAAAGACCTATCTGGCTCAGACCCTGGCCAAGATGCTCAACGTCCCGTTCGCGATCGCTGACGCCACCGCGCTGACCGAGGCCGGCTACGTCGGTGAAGATGTGGAAAACATTCTGCTCAAGCTGATCCAGGCCGCCGACTATGACGTCAAGCGCGCCGAGACGGGCATCATCTACATCGACGAGGTCGACAAGATCGCCCGCAAGAGCGAGAACCCCTCGATCACCCGTGATGTCTCCGGTGAAGGCGTTCAGCAGGCGCTGCTGAAGATTCTGGAGGGTACCCAGGCGTCGGTGCCGCCGCAGGGCGGGCGCAAGCACCCGCACCAGGAGTTCATCCAGATCGACACGACCAACGTGTTGTTCATCGTGGCGGGCGCATTCGCCGGCCTGGAGAAGATCGTCTCCGATCGCGTCGGCAAGCATGGCTTGGGCTTCGGGGCCGAGGTGCGGTCAAAGGCCGAGATCGACACCACCGACCACTTCGCCGAGGTCATGCCGGAAGACCTGATCAAGTACGGCCTGATCCCCGAATTCATCGGCCGACTGCCGGTGGTCGCCTCGGTGACGAACTTGGACATGGATTCGCTGGTCAAGATCTTGTCCGAGCCGAAGAACGCCTTGGTCAAGCAATACACCCGGCTTTTCGAGATGGACAACGTCGAACTCGAATTCACCCAGGACGCCTTGGAGGCGATTGCCGACCAGGCGATTCACCGCGGCACCGGGGCTCGTGGCCTGCGCGCGATCATGGAAGAGGTTCTGCTGCCGGTGATGTACGACATCCCCAGCCGCGACGACGTCGCCAAGGTCGTGGTGACCAAGGAGACCGTCCAGGACAACGTGCTGCCGACGATCGTGCCGCGCAAGCCAACGCGCACCGAGCGCCGCGACAAGAGCGCGTAGTAACGCCGGCCAGTCCGGTTACCGTTGAGCCTTGCTGACGCGGTACCGGCCCGCGTTTCTCGCGCTCTGGATCTACTGAACTTTTTCCTGGCCGATGTGCGCGACGGCCTTGGTCCGTAGCTGTCGATTTACCTGCTGCTGACACACCACTGGGATCAAGCCTCGATCGGGCTCGTGATGGGGATCGGTGGCATCGCGGCGATCGCGGCGCAGACGCCGGTCGGCGCGATGGTGGACCGCACCACAGCCAAGCGAGCGCTGATCGTCGTCGGGGCGGTGACGGTCACCGCCGGAACGCTGGCCATTCCGCTGTTTCCCCGCTTCTTCGCGATTTCGTTGCTGCAGGCGTTGACCGGGATCGCCGGCTCGGTCTTCGCTCCCGCGCTGGCCGCAATCACGCTGGGCCTCGTCGGGACCCGATCGTTCTCCCGCCGGATCGGACGCAACGAGTCGTTCAACCATGCCCGCGGCCGTCCGCGTTGTCGGCGCTGCTCCGCGATCGCAGATTGCTGATCTTCGGTGCGGCCATGGTCGCCTTCCACCTCGCCAACGCCGCGATGCTGCCGCTGGTTGGACAAGTCCTCGCACTGCAGAACAAAGACGTCGATACCGCGTTGATGTCGACGTGCATTGTGGCCGCACAGTTGGTGATGGTGCCGACGGCGTATTTGGCGGGCGAAGGCGGACAGTTGGGGTCGAAAACCGATCTTTCTGGTTGGATTCGCCTTCCTCACCGCGCGCGGCTTTCTCTACACGCTGTCCGACAACCCCTATTGGCTGGTCGGCGTGCAGATTCTCGACGGTGTCGGAGCGGGGATTTTCGGCGCGCTGTTCCCGCTCGTCGTGCAGGACCTGACGCATGGGACGGGGCGGTTCAACGTCAGCCTGGAGGCGCACTCACCACCGCGTGGGGCGTCGGCGCGGCGCTGTCGAACATCATCGCCGGCCGGATCGTGGTCGCCGCTGGCTACGACGCCGCGTTCATCTCGCTGGGAATTCTCGCCGCGGTGGGCTTGGCGCTGTACGCCGCAGCCATGCCCGAAACCGGCCCCGATGCCGCCACGAACGGCGGGTTGACCCAGGCCGGCGGCCTCCCCCGAACGGGGGAGACGCGGGGGTAGAGGCCCGCTAGCAAATGTTACCCACGCGTAACTATCGTTCTTAGACTTCGCCCGCCGGCAAAAGTGACGAACGCCACACTTTGCCTTCCCGCGCGTTTGCAGCGCGTGTTTGACCTCGTGTTTTGGCCGCGAAGCGGTACCGTGAGGCTATAGACGACTGTCCATCAATCCCTAAGAGAAGTGCAATAATCGGTACTGCCAGTGACATAAAAATCGGTCGAGGCTGCACTCGGGCGGTTCGCGTCGGTTTCAACCACGTGCCGGTGCGGTGAACAGCTATGGAAGGCGGCGACGTGGGTCCGAGTGAAAACGGAGCCAGGTCAGAATCTGATTCAGATTCGCATCGACCCGATGCGACGCTGCCCCGACCGCACAAGCGGGAGAAACTAGAACAAATCGTCATCCGTTTCGCCGGGGACTCCGGCGACGGCATGCAGCTCACCGGCGACCGGTTTACTTCCGAGGCAGCGCTTTTCGGTAATGACCTGGCCACCCAGCCGAACTACCCGGCAGAGATCCGCGCCCCGCAGGGCACTCTGCCCGGCGTCTCGTCGTTCCAGATTCAAATCGCCGACTACGACATCCTGACCGCCGGCGACCGGCCGGACGTGCTGGTCGCGATGAACCCGGCGGCACTGAAAGCCAACATCATCGACCTGCCGATCGGTGGGCTGGTGATCGCGAACTCCGACGAGTTCACCAAACGCAACCTTGCCAAAGTCGGCTACGACAACAACCCACTGGACACCGGGGAGCTGTCCGACTACAAGGTCGAGGCCGTCCCGATGACCACACTGACCCTGGGCGCCGTCGAGGCCATCAGCGCGTCGAAGAAGGACGGCCAGCGCGCCAAGAACATGTTCGCGCTGGGCCTGTTGTCGTGGATGTATGGCCGACCGATCGAAACCAGCGAGCAATTCATCAGGGAGAAGTTCGGTCGCAAGCCCGACGTCGCTGAAGCCAACGTGCTGGCCCTCAAAGCGGGCTGGAACTACGGCGAAACCACCGAGGCCTTCGCCACCACCTACGAAGTTTCACCGGCGAAACTGCCCGCCGGCGAGTACCGCCAGATCTCGGGCAATACCGCGTTGGCCTACGGAATCGTCACCGCCGGTCAGCTGGCCGACCTTCAGGTCGTGTTGGGCAGTTACCCGATCACGCCGGCGTCAGACATCCTGCACGAGCTGTCCAAACACAAGAACTTCAACGTGCTGACCTTCCAGGCCGAGGACGAAATCGGTGGTATCTGCGCCGCATTGGGCGCCTCGTACGGTGGTGCACTCGGAGTCACCAGCACCTCGGGTCCCGGCCTGTCGCTGAAGTCCGAGGCGCTGGGCCTGGCGGTGATGACCGAGCTTCCGCTGATCGTCATCGACGTGCAGCGAGGTGGTCCGTCGACCGGTCTGCCGACCAAGACCGAACAGGCCGATCTGCTGCAGGCGCTCTACGGTCGCAACGGCGAGTCGCCGGTGGCCGTGGTCGCGCCGCGATCACCGTCGGACTGCTTCGACGCGGCCCTGGAAGCGGTGCGTATCGCGGTGTCCTACCACACCCCGGTGATTGTGCTGTCCGACGGCGCGATCGCCAATGGCTCAGAGCCGTGGCGAATTCCGAATGTCGATGCGCTGCAACCGATTCAGCACACCTTCGCCAACCCTGACGAGCCCTTCCAGCCCTATGCTCGCGACCCCGAGACGCTGGCTCGGCTGTTCGCCGTCCCGGGTACTCCCGGTCTCGAACACCGCATCGGTGGGCTGGAATCCGCGAATGGCACCGGAGACATCTCCTATGACCCCGCCAACCACGACCTGATGGTGCGGTTGCGCCAAGCCAAGGTTGACGGGATCTCCGTTCCCGATCTTGAAGTCGACGACCCGACCGGCGACGCCGAGCTGCTGTTGATCGGGTGGGGCAGCTCCTATGGCCCGATCGGGGAAGCCTGCCGGCGTGCGCGGCGCAACGACATCAAGGTCGCCCACGCTCATCTGCGCCACCTGCGGCCGTTCCCGGCGAACCTGGGCGAGGTGCTGCGGCGTTACCCGCAGGTGGTTTGCCCGGAGATGAACCTGGGTCAGCTGGCGCTGTTGCTGCGCGGCAAGTATCTGGTCGACGTGCAATCGGTCACGAAGGTGCAAGGTGTCGCATTCCTGGCCGACGAGGTGGGGCGGTTGATCCGCGCCGCGCTGGGCGGCACGCTGGCCGAAATCGAGCAAGACAAGACGATGGTCGCAAGATTGGCGGCCGCCACGGCTGGAGCGGGAGCTAACGCATGACCGCCAGCGACGATGCAGAGCGAAGCGATGAGGAGGAGCGGCGCATATGACTGACCTGATTGGCGCGGACTTGGGCCTGGCGGACATCTTGTCCAAGCACAGCCGCGTCCCCACCACCGACCAACCGCAGAAGGCCAAGGACTTCACCAGCGACCAGGAAGTCCGCTGGTGCCCAGGGTGCGGCGATTACGTCATCCTCAATACGATGCGAAACTTCCTGCCCGAGTTGGGGTTACGGCGCGAGAACATCGTCTTCGTCAGCGGCATCGGCTGCTCCAGCCGGTTCCCGTACTACCTGGAGACCTACGGTCTGCACTCGATCCACGGCCGGGCGCCGGCTATCGCGACTGGTCTGGCCCTGGCCCGCGAGGACCTCTCGGTCTGGGTGGTCACCGGTGACGGGGACGCGCTGTCGATCGGTGGTAACCACCTGATCCACGCGTTGCGCCGCAACATCAACCTGACCATCCTGCTTTTCAACAACCGGATCTACGGCCTGACCAAGGGCCAATACTCGCCGACTTCTGAGGTCGGCAAGGTGACCAAGTCGACACCGATGGGCTCGCTGGATCAGCCGTTCAACCCGGTATCGCTGGCGCTCGGCGCCGAGGCGAGCTTTGTCGGCCGCGCGCTCGACTCGGACCGCAAGGGCCTGTCCGAAGTGCTGCGGGCCGCCGCTCAGCATCGCGGGTCCGCGCTGGTCGAGATCTTGCAAGACTGCCCGATCTTCAACGACGGCTCGTTCGACGCGCTGCGCAAAGAGGGTGCCGAAGAGCGGGTGATCAACGTCCACCACGGCGAGCCGATCGTTTTCGGCGCCAACGACGACTACTGCGTGGTCCGCTCCGGATTCGGTCTCGAAGTCGCCAAGACCGCCGACGTCAGCGTCGACGAGATCGTGGTGCATGACGCGCACGCCACCGATTCCGCCTACGCGTACGCACTTTCGCGGCTCTCCCAGCAAAACCTCGAGCACACGGTGATGGGTATCTTCCGTCAGGTCGACCGGCCCACCTATGACGACGCGGTGCGTACCCAGATCCGCGCCGCACGCGAGTCCTCGCCGTTCGATCGCGCCGCCTTGCAGTCGTTGTTGCACGGACGCGACACCTGGACTGTGAACTGAGGTGGCTGCTGCGGGTACGCCGGCTTCGTTAGCCGGCGTGGTGCTGGCGGGCGGCGCATCGCTGCGTGATGGTCGGGACAAGTCTCTGAAGCCGGTCCCCGCAGCCCTGTCAGGCTCTCAACGACACGCCACGATGGTCGAGCATGTCGTGCACATCGTCGGACAGCGTTGTCACCCGGTTTTCGTGGTCGCCGCGCCGGGGCAGTGGCTGCCCGAGCTACCAGCGCGCGTCGTACGCGACGATGTGCGCGGAGTGGGCCCGCTACTGGCGATCGCACGCGGGTTGCATGCCGCCGCCGAAGCCGGTGCCGAACGGGCGTTCCTCTGCACGGTCGACGTACCGTTCCTCACCGCCGACGTGATCGATGCGGTCGCGGCCCGAGCAGCCGAGGTCGACGCGGACATCGTGTTGCCGTGGGACGGCAGCAATCATTATCTGGCCGCGGTGTATCGAACCGGATTGGCCGCGCAGATCGATGATCTCGTCGCTGCGGGTGAGCGCAACATCCCAGCGTTGGTCCATCGGGTCGATTCCCAACGAGTCGTGATTGCCGACTCCCGTCCGCCTGCCGACGTCAGGCCGGCAGCCGGTGTGCGCAGCCTGCTGCGCATCGGGCGCTAAATCATCCGAACCGCCGTTGTTGGCGAGTTGCACTAGTCGGCGGCGACGCTTGTCGCGAAATAGTCGATTGGAATTTTTGCGGGTCAAAATTTGCGAGTTTTATTTGCCTAGAAGACATGTGACTTATTCGGCCGGATACGGTTGCGGCGCAACTTCGTTCATCTGAAGTGATGGCTGGCGCCTTTTCGTATTGCATTGTGGCAGTTGGTTGGTCGAGCATACGACGATGATATTGATGACACCGGTATTGGAGTGTCCAGTCCACGACCGAATTCGCCGGAAAGCCGGCAACCGTCCGCTTGCGCCTGTCAAAATCGTTGCACGACAACCTGTTTCGTACCGGCTGTGCTTTCCTGACACCCGCGCGAGGACAAACCGCAAACGAAACGCCCGGGTTGACTTGTGATCTTGATAACGTTTTACCCGCAGCAGCGGGCGGTCGGGTGGGTGTGTTCGGTGGGCTCCGTCCCGGCCCGGGCGCGTGGCGCAGCTCACGAAAAGTGCGTGATTTGACTCACCATCCAGCTCTCGATCAAAGAACCGACGACAGCGACAAAGGCGTGTTTGACCTGGCGATCAATTAGCTGTGGTGACCGTGATCGGACCGAGATCGGCCCGAGATGTCGGCGTGTCACGAGATGACGAATGCAATGCGTTCTCGTACGGTCGCTTCCGGCCTGCAAAGGCAAAAAAATCGAATCCACGGACCCGCGTGTGAGCGGGGGCTGCGGACGGCGACGACGCCCCCGTATAGCTGCCGGGCATCAGCCCGGCCGGCATTTCATGTCCCTGCTGTCGTGCCTGAACGAGACGGCGCGATTCGAAGCATCAAACCCGCCGAGAAATCGGCATCCGCCCATATCGCTGGGCTTGCTTCGGCGCGCGCACCCGCGAAAGGAACGATCTTGAAGAACGTCCGCCAGACGCTCAGCATGGCTGCGCTCACCGGAGTGCTCGCTGCGGCCCCGCTGACCTTGTCGACCGCGATCGCCTCCGCAGACTACGAGCGGGTCACCCCGAACGTGCCGTCTACACCGTTCGAGCTGGCCGGGTTTGTGCCGGCGCCGGACGCACCGCCCGCTCCGGATGCGCCGGACGCGCCGCCGGCACCGGCTGACCTCCCGCCGGCACCGGATGCTCCGCCGGCCCCGGATGCACCGGCGGCCCCAGCCCCGGACGCTCCGCCGCCACCGGCTGACCTCCCGCCGCCACCGGCTGACCTCCCGCCGGCCCCGGATGCACCACCGGCCCCAGCCCCGGACGCGCCTCCTGCTCCCGACGCGCCGCCCCCGCCGGATGCGCCTGCGCCCGCCAACGACGCGCCGGCTCCCGAGCAGGCTCCTGCGCCGGTGAAAAGGGCCTACAGCGTCAACTGGGACGCGATCGCTTCGTGCGAGTCCGGTGGCAACTGGGGCATCAGCACCGGTAACGGCTACTCCGGTGGTCTGCAGTTCACCCCGAGCACTTGGCGTGCCAACGGTGGCTCGGGTTCCGCGAACGGCGCGAGCCGTGACGAGCAGATCCGGGTGGCGGAAAACGTGCTGCACTCCCAGGGCATCGGCGCCTGGCCGGTGTGCGGCCGTCGCGGCTGACCAAAGCATCACCCACTGACGGCGGTGGTCGGGCTCAGGCCCACCACCGCCTTCGGTGTCTTTGGGGTTAAAGGTCGAATATCAGCAGAGTGCTGGTCGCGGTGGCCACGGCCTTGCCCGCAGCGTCGGTCACGACGCCCTCGGTGAAGCCCACCCGTGCACCCGACTTCACCACGGTCCCGGTAGCGCTCAACGGTCCGGCATCAAGGCGGACCGGCTTCAGATAATTCACCTTGATCTCGATGGATGTGTATCCCTTGCCGACGGGCAGCGTGCTGTGCAGCGCCAGCCCGGCGACCGAGTCGAGGATCGTGCACACCAGGCCGCCGTGGATGGCGCCGTTGGGGTTGTACATCGATGCGTCGGGCCGGCAGGTGAAAACGACTTTGCCGGGCTCGACGTCGACCAGATCGAACTGCATGAGCACGGCCATCGGGGGTGGCGGAAGCTCGCGGGCGATCATCGCCTTGAGATAGTCGATCCCGGGCATGGCCAGGCCGCGCGCAGCGGTGGAGGCCGGGTCGTGCCAGGTGACTGTCCGTGATTGTGGTTGGCCCCAATCTTCGTATTCCGTCGCCGCATCTTTGCCCGCCGTAGTCATCGTGCCCTTTCTGCTTGCTGCGTGGTCTTCGCCCATCGGTAGCGGTCACGGCCCGGATCGTTCGGGTCGACCGCATGGTCGCGTCCCCAAACCAGCAGCGCATCCAGCACCGGAAGCAGTGCGCGGCCAGAGTCGGTGAGCTGGTAGTCGAATCGCGGTGGCGCCGTTTGATAGGGAACGCGCCGGATCACCCCGGCCGCGTCCAACGCCTTGATCCGGGCTGCGACCCGATCCCGGGGTGCGCCGGTGCCCCGGACGATGTCCTGGAAGCGGCCATTGCCCAATGCCAACTCGCGGACGATCAACAATGCCCAGCGTTCACCCACCACCTCCAGGGCGGCGGCGATCGGACAGCACCGGCCGGGCAAATCGTCCAGTGCGACGCGTGGCATGAACAGCAGCATGTCATCTCAAAGTTTGAAAATCAAACTTCAGTGTCGGTTCACCGTGGGCAGCGCGCCCCGAGCCGCGCTGTGTGTTACCAACGATTCATGACCGCAACGGCATTCGACAACCTCGACGACTACCTGGCGCTGGCGCGTGTCACCGGCCTCGCCGTAGCCGCGGACGGGTCACGGGTAGTGACCATGGTTGCCGAACTCAACGACAAGCGCACCGAACACGTTTGCGCCATTTGGGAAATCGATCCGGCCGGCCAACGACCCGCACGCCGACTCACCCGCAGCGCCAACGGGGACTCGTCGCCGGCATTCACCGTCGACGGCGACTTGCTGTTCATCTCGTCGCGACCTGGCGCCGAGCACACCGATGACGGCAAGAAGCCGCCCGTATCGTTGTGGCGGCTGCCCGCGGGTGGCGGCGAGGCCGTCGAGGTGTTGAGCACGCCCGGTGGGATCAGCGGGGTGCGCGCCGCACGAAGCGCCGACGCGGTCGTCATCGCGGCCCCGTTGCTGCCGGCGGCCCACGACCTGGACGACGATCGGCGCCTGCGCGATCTGCGCAAGGACGGCCAGGTGACGGCGATCCTGCACTCGGACTATCCAGTGCGCTTCTGGAACAAGGACATCGGCCCGGATGAACCGCACCTTCTCGACGCGGCGGGGGCGCGCGATCTGACGCCGAGCCCCGGTGTGGCGCTGCTGGAATCGGGATTCGATATTAGCGCCGACGGCAGCTTCCTGGTGACGGCGTGGCGCCTCTCCGGCCCCGGACCCACTCAACGGTCGGTGCTGATGCGGGTCGACCTGGCTTCCGGCGAGCGGCGCGTGATCGCTGAGGATTCAGACGCCAGCCTCGAACAGCCGGTGATCTCGCCAGATGGGGCGGCGGTTGCCTTCACCCGGGACACCATTTCCACCCCCGAGTGCGCTCCACGAATGACGTTGCAATGCTTACGATTCGGCGATCGAGTTCGATCGGTCGCCGACACATGGGATCGACGCCCGAACTCGCTGACCTGGTCCAGCGACGGCGCGGCACTGATCGTCACGGCCGACCAGAACGGCCGGGCACCGATATTCGTCGTAGAGCTGGCGACGTCGACCGTCACCCAGCTCACCGATGACGATTTCGGCTACACGGATGTCGTCGCCGCGCCCGGCGGCGTGCTGTACGCATTGCGCAGCTCCTATGCGACGCCGCCACATCCGGTGCGTGTTGATCCCGGTGGCGCCATCACGGCGCTGCCCTGCATCGACTTGCCAACGCTGCCAGGCACTTTGACCGAGATGGCCGCGACCGCCGCGGACGGTACGACGGTGCGGTCGTGGTTGGTGCTGCCTGAAGACCATGCGCCGGCGCCGCTTCTGCTGTGGGTTCACGGCGGTCCGTTGGGCAGTTGGAACAGCTGGGCCTGGCGATGGAACCCATGGCTGATGGCCGCCCAGGGTTACGCGGTGCTGCTACCCGACCCGGCACTGTCGACCGGCTACGGACAAGACTTCATCCAGCGCGGCTGGGGAGCATGGGGCGGGCCGCCGTTCGACGATTTGATGACGGCGACCGACGCGGCGTGTGGACATCCGCGCATCGACGCGACTCGGATCGCGGCGATGGGCGGGTCTTTCGGTGGATACATGGCCAACTGGATAGCGGGTCACACCAACCGGTTTGCGGCCATCGTGACCCACGCCAGCCTGTGGGCGCTCGACCAATTCGGGCCGACCACCGACACGGCCTATTACTGGCGCCGGGAGATGACGCCGCGAATGACCGCCGATAACTCGCCGCACCATTTCGTCGACCACATCGACACGCCGATGCTGGTCATACACGGCGACAAGGACTACCGGGTGCCGATCGGCGAGGGCCTGCGGCTCTGGTATGAGCTGCTGGCCTCCTCGGCGCTGCCGGCCGCCGAAGACGGCAGCAGCCCGCACCGCTTCCTGTATTTCCCGTCCGAGGACCACTGGGTCATCGCGCCGCAACACACGAAGATCTGGTACCAGGTGGTGATCGCCTTCCTGGCCGAGCATGTGCTGGGGGAGAGCGCCGAATGGCCGGAGACGCTCGGAGTAGCGTCGCGGCCGTGACTGCAACGCGCGAATTCGACATCGTCTTGTACGGCGCAACCGGCTTCGTGGGCAAGTTGACCGCTGAATACCTGGCCCGGGCCGGCGGCAACGTCCGGATCGCGCTGGCCGGCCGTTCAACCGATCGGCTGGTGGCGGTCCGCGAGACGCTGGGCGAGTCAGCACAGTCCTGGCAGGTTCTGACGGCGGACGCCTCGTCGCCCTCGACGCTGGCTGCCATGGCCGCCCGGACGCAGGTGGTCATCACCACCGTCGGCCCCTACACCCGATACGGGCTGCCGCTGGTCGCCGCATGCGCGGCGGCGGGCACCGATTACGCCGACCTGACCGGCGAGCCGCCGTTCGTTCGCAACAGCATCGACCTGTACCACAAGCAGGCCCTCGACACCGGCGCCCGGATCGTGCATGCGTGTGGATTCGACTCCATCCCTTCGGATCTCACCGTGTATGCGCTATATCGCCGTGCGCTCGAAGACGACAGTGGCGAGCTCGGCAATACCGACTTCGTCGTTCGCGGGTTCTCCGGTGGGTTCTCCGGCGGCACCATCGCCTCAGGGGTTGAGGTGTTCACCACCGTCTCCAGCGACGCCGACGCGCGTCGCCAGTTCGCCGATCCCTACACGCTGAGCCCCGACCGCGGTGCGGAGCCCGAACTCGGTGCGCAGCCCGATTTGCGCCGGCGCCGCGGCGGCCAGATCGCGCCGGAGCTGACCGGCCTGTGGACGGCCGGCTTCGCGATGGCGCCAACCAACACCCGAATCGTGCGACGCAGCAACGCATTACAAGACTGGGCGTACGGTAGGCGGTTCCGGTACAGCGAACACATGAGCCTGGGTTCGTCGGCCGTGGCGCCGTTGACCTCCACCGTCATCAACGGGGTCGGCAACGCGGTGTCGGCACTGGGCAGTCGCTACTTCCGGCTGCTGCCACGCCGACTGGTCGACCGGGTGTTGCCCAAACCCGGGACCGGCCCCAGTGCGGCCGCTCGTGAGCGCGGCTTTTACAAAGCGGAGACGTACACGACGACGACCTCCGGCGCCCGTTACGTCGCCACCATGGCCCAACAGGGCGACCCCGGATACAAGGCCACCTCGGTGCTGTTGGGCGAGAGCGGGCTGGCTTTGGCGATGGATCGCGAAGCGCTCTCGGAACTGCATGGTGTGCTGACACCGGCGGCGGCCATGGGTGACGCGTTACTGGCGCGCTTCCCGGCCGCCGGGGTCCGGCTGGAGACTGCGCGGTTGATGCACCGCTGACGCCGCGCTGCGCTGCGCGATCTGCTCTGCAAAGAACCGCTGTCGGACAAGATCAGCTGGGCTAGTGTCAGAACTGAACCAAACCAAACCATTCCAGCAACGTTAGGTGGACGGGTCCATGTCTGGCCTTGAAGATCTTCTGTCTCAGATTCCCACGGGTGACATTGCAAGCAAGATCGGCGTCGACGAATCCGAAGTCAACAAGGCGGTGCAACTGCTGGTACCGGTGCTGGTCGGCGGGTTGCACGAGAACGCGCAAGACCCCGAGCACGCCAGCAACATCGAGTCCGCGGCCGACAACCACGCCGCCAGTGGCCTGCTCGACGGTGGGGTGAAGTTCGACCAGGTCGATCAGCAGGATGGTCAACAGGCCATCGCGAAGATCTTCGGCGGCAACGATGTCACCCAGGTCGCCAATGCGCTGGCCGGCGGCGGCGGGGGTAACAGCGATCTGCTGAAGCAGCTGCTGCCGATCCTGGCTCCGATCGTCCTGGCCTACGTCGGAAAGCAGCTGGGCCAAAAGGGCGCACCGGCCAAGGAGGAGGCTGGCTCCGGAGGCGCGCTCAACGACGTGCTGGGCAGCATTCTCGGTGGAATGGCCGGCGGCAACAAATCGCTGGGCAGCGTATTGGGCAATGCGCTGGGCTCCAAGGCGGGCGACATCCTCGGCGGATTGTTCGGCAAGAAGTAGTAGTCGGTGCCGCCCGGCATGGGCGGTGTTCGTTGTTGCCCCCGGTGCTTTCTAGACTTGACGGGTGACCGCAAGCCCAGAACGCGCCGCAGACAAGCGGGCTGACGACCTGCCCAAGGCGTGGGATCCGGGTGCGGCCGAGAGCTCGATATATCAGCGCTGGCTGGATGCCGGTTACTTCGCCGCCGATCCCGCCAGCGCGAAACCCGGATATTCGATCGTGCTGCCGCCGCCCAACGTGACCGGCAGCCTGCATATGGGCCACGCACTCGAGCACACCATGATGGACGCCCTGACCCGTCGCAAGCGCATGCAGGGCTACGAAGTGCTGTGGCAGCCCGGCATGGACCATGCGGGGATCGCCACCCAGAGCGTCGTCGAAAAGCAGCTCGCTCTCGACGGCAAGACCAAAGAAGACTTCGGCCGCACGCTGTTCATCGACAAGGTGTGGGACTGGAAGCGGGAATCGGGCGGCGCCATCGGCGGGCAGATGCGCCGGCTCGGCGACGGCGTGGACTGGAACCGCGAGCGCTTCACCATGGACGACGGTCTGTCGCGGGCGGTGCGCACGATCTTCAAGCGGCTCTACGACGCCGGGCTGATCTATCAGGCCGAGCGGCTGGTCAATTGGTCGCCGGTATTGGAAACGGCGATATCGGATCTTGAGGTCCGCTACGAAGATGTCGAAGGCGAACTGGTGTCGTTCCGCTACGGCTCGCTGGACGACTCGCAGCCGCACATCGTGGTGGCCACCACCCGGGTAGAGACGATGCTCGGCGACACCGCGATCGCGGTGCACCCCGACGACGACCGCTACCGGGGACTGGTGGGCGCCACGCTGCCGCATCCGCTCCTGGACCGTCAGATCATCGTCGTCGCCGACGACCACGTCGATCCTGAATTCGGCACCGGCGCAGTCAAAGTCACCCCCGCGCATGACCCGAACGACTTCGAGATGGGGCTACGTCATCAGTTGCCGATGCCGTCGATCATGGACACCAAGGGCCATATCGTCGGCACCGGAACGCAATTCGACGGCATGGACCGTTTCGACGCGCGTGTCGCCGTGCGCCAAGCCCTGGCGGCGCAGGGCAGAATCGTCGCCGAGAAGCGCCCCTACCTGCACAGCGTGGGGCACTCGGAACGCAGCGGGGAGCCGATCGAGCCGCGGCTGTCGCTGCAGTGGTGGGTCCGAGTCGAATCGCTGGCCAAAGCCGCCGGCGACGCGGTGCGCAACGGGGACACCGTGATTCACCCTGCCAGCCTGGAGCCGCGCTGGTTCGGCTGGGTCGACGACATGCACGACTGGTGCATCTCGCGGCAGTTGTGGTGGGGTCACCGTATTCCGATCTGGTACGGGCCGGACGGTCAGCAGATTTGCGTGGGTCCGGACGAGACGCCGCCCGACGGCTGGGAGCAGGATCTCGACGTCCTGGACACCTGGTTCTCCTCGGCGCTGTGGCCGTTCTCCACGCTGGGCTGGCCGGACCAGACGCCCGATTTGGAAAAATTCTATCCGACAAGCGTTTTGGTGACCGGATACGACATTTTGTTCTTCTGGGTGGCCCGCATGATGATGTTCGGGACATTCATTGGCGCAGATGAAGCCATCACGCTGAACGGCGCCCGCGGCCCGCAGGTGCCGTTCACCGACGTCTTTTTGCACGGGCTGATCCGCGACGAGTCCGGCCGAAAGATGAGTAAGTCCAAGGGCAACGTCATCGATCCGTTGGACTGGCTGGACGTCTACGGCGCGGATGCGCTGCGGTTCACATTGGCCCGCGGCGCCAGTCCCGGCGGCGATCTCAGCGTCGGCGAAGACCACGTCCGGGCGTCACGCAACTTCGTCACCAAGCTGTTCAATGCCACCCGGTTCGCACTGCTCAACGGCGCAGCCTTGGATCCGTTGCCGGAGAACAACGAGCTGACCGATGCCGACCGCTGGATCCTGGGCCGGCTGGAAGAAGTTCGCGCCGAAGTTGATTCGGCCTTCGACTGCTACGAGTTCAGCCGGGCATGCGAAGCGCTCTACCACTTCACCTGGGACGAATTCTGCGACTGGTACCTCGAATTGGCCAAGACGCAGGTTGCCGACGGACTCTCGCACACCACTGCTGTGCTGGCCGCCGCGCTGGACACCCTGCTGCGCCTGCTGCACCCGGTGATCCCGTTCGTCAGCGAAGCGCTCTGGCAGGCGCTGACCGGTCAGAAGTCCCTTGTCATTGCCGATTGGCCGGCGGGCTCCGGAATCGACACGAACCCCGTTGCGGCACAGCGGATCACCGATATGCAGAAACTGGTCACCGAAATTCGCCGGTTCCGTAGTGATCAGGGACTGGCCGACCGGCAGAAGGTGCCGGCGCGGCTGTCCGGCATCGACACCGCCGACCTGAGCACCCAGGTCGGCGCCGTCACCTCGCTCGCGTGGTTGACCGATCCCGAGGCGGAGTTCAGCCCCTCGGCGTCATTGGAGGTCGGGTTCAAAGGTGGCATCGTGGTCGTCGAGCTGGATACCTCGGGCACCATCGACGTGGCCGCCGAGCGTCGCCGCCTGGAAAAGGACCTGGCCGCCGCGCAGAAGGAATTAGCTTCTACCACAGCAAAATTGGGGAACATGGACTTCATCGCCAAAGCGCCGCCCGCCGTCGTCGACAAGCAACGGGAGCGTCAACGGGTGGCGCGCGAGGATGCTGACCGGATAACGGCCAGGCTGGCCGGGCTGCAGTGACCCTGGAGCCTGACGACTCAGGAGCCGCCGACCTGGCTCCTCCCACCCCGGACGAGATCGCGGCACTGCTACAGGTCGAGCATCTCCTCGACCAGCGCTGGCCGGAAACCAAGATCGAGCCCAGCCTCACGCGCATCTCGGCGCTGATGGACCTACTCGGCTCACCGCAGCGCAGCTACCCGTCGATCCACATCGCCGGGACCAACGGCAAAACCTCGGTGGCGCGGATGGTCGATGCCTTGCTGACCGCTCTGCAACGGCGCACCGGGCGCACCACCAGCCCGCATCTGCAGTCTGCGGTGGAGCGCATCGCGATCGACGGAAAGCCGATCAGCCCGGCGACCTACGTGGCGACCTACGCCGAACTCGAGCCGTTTGTGCAGCTGGTCGACCAACAGTCGCACGACAGCGGCGGTCCGGCCATGAGCAAGTTCGAGGTTCTCACCGCGATGGCGTATGCGGCATTCGCCGATGCCCCGATCGAGGTGGCCGTCGTCGAAGTAGGCCTGGGCGGGCGATGGGACGCCACCAACGTGATCGACGCTCCGGTCGCGGTCATCACACCGATCAGCATCGACCACGTCGAATACCTCGGCGAGGACATCGCCGGCATTGCGGATGAAAAGGCCGGCATCATCCACAAAGCCGACGACGACGCTCCGGACAGCGTGGCGGTCATCGGTCGCCAGGTGCCCGAGGCGATGGAGGTCGTGCTGGCCCAGACCGTACGTGCCGATGCCGCTGTCGCGCGCGAGGATTCAGAGTTCGCGGTGTTGAGCCGTACGGTCGCGATCGGTGGCCAGCTGCTCGAACTGCAGGGCCTCGGCGGGGTGTACTCCGACCTGTTTCTGCCGCTGCACGGCGAACATCAAGCGCACAATGCGGCCATCGCGCTGGCCGCGGTCGAGGCGTTCTTCGGTGCCGGCGCGCAGCGTCAACTCGATGTCGATGCGGTGCGGGCCGGGTTCGCCGCAGTGACCAGCCCCGGCCGGCTGGAGCGGATGCGCAGCGCACCAACGGTATTCGTCGATGCTGCGCACAACCCCGCGGGTGCGGCGGCGCTGGCGCAGACGCTGGCTGAGGAATTTGATTTCCGGTTCCTGGCCGGCGTGGTCAGCGTGATGGGAGACAAAGACGTCGGCGGCATTCTGGCCGCGCTCGAGCCGGTGTTTGATCGAATCGTGGTCACTCACAACGGATCACCGCGAGCCTTGGATGTGGAGTCGCTGGCGTTGGCCGCGGAGCAGTATTTCGGACCCGACCGGGTGATCACCGCCGAGAACATGCGCGACGCCATCGACACCGCCACCGCGCTGATCGACGACGCCGATGCCGAGGACGAGGCGTTCTCCGGAACCGGTGTCGTCATCACCGGTTCGGTGGTCACCGCCGGCGCCGCACGCTCGCTGTTTGGTCGTGACCCCGCGTGACGTCCCCCGCCCAACCGCCCGAAGGGCCGAAGCCCGACCCGTGGAAAAGCTTTCGCGGGGTCACGGCCGGCACACTGATCCTGGAGGCGATCGTGGTGCTGCTGGCGCTGCCGGTGGTCGGGACGGTCGGCGGGGGGCTGACCGCGGGCGCCCTGACATACCTGGTGGGACTGGCGGTGGTGCTGATCCTGCTCGCCGGACTGCAGGGCCGGTCCTGGGCCATCTGGGCGGACCTTGCTGTGCAGCTGATACCGATCGCGGGCTTCGTCATCTACCCGGGCGTGGGTTTCATCGGCTTGCTGTTCGCCGCGGTGTGGGCGCTGATTATCTACGTCCGTGCTGAAGTCCGGCGCCGGGAGAGACTCGGACTGCTTCCAGGTCAAGACGGGCCGCCGGACTGATCCGCTGTCCTCGGCCCGCGGCGTTGGTTCGGTACGCTGTGCGCCGTGACCGCGCCGACGACGATGCAGAGCGTAGCGATGAAGTGGGGGTACCTCCCGCTTGCGGGGGAGAGTGGCGCTGATGACTGAGCGGACGCTTCTGTTGATCAAGCCCGATGGGGTCGAGCGGCGCCTGGTGGGCGAGATCATCAGCCGTATCGAGCGCAAAGGCCTGACCATCGCCGCGCTGGAATTGCGGATCGTCAGCGACACGCTGGCCCGCAGTCACTACGCCGAGCACGACGGTAAGCCGTTTTTCGATTCCCTGGTGCAGTTCATCACGTCATCGCCGCTGGTCGCGGCGATTATCGAGGGCCGGCGGGCAATCGCGGCGGTCCGGCAACTTGCAGGTGGCACCGACCCGGTGGACAAGGCCTTGCCCGGCACCATCCGGGGCGATTTCGGCCTCGAGACGCAGTTCAACCTGGTGCACGGCTCCGATTCGCCGGAATCGGCGCAGCGCGAGATCGCGCTCTGGTTCAGCAAGGCTTAGTAACGGGTCGGCGCACTTGGTCCGACCCGGCACATCGATATGGGATACTGGTAACCGGGTGAACGTCGCCGGACCGGCTACCGACGCCCGAATGAAGACTTCGACAAGCGCGACCACCGCGACTCGCGATGCGGCGCCGAGTGTCCAGCCATCATTCAGACCGGCACTGAGTGCGTTCGTCCCGAACCGCTCGGAGCGAGACCATCACAAGCCCGGGAGAAAGTGACCCGGGCCCAAAGCGAAGCCCTCGAGTGGCCGCGTCGAAAGGACGCGCCCGGGGGCTTGAGGAGAATACGTGATAGACGGTGGCCCATCCTCAGAGGTTCCAGAAGACTCGTCGCAGCACGAGGATCTGCCAGATCGGCTAAGGGTCCATTCCCTGGCACGGGCGCTGGGGACGACCAGCCGGCAGGTCCTCGACGCGCTGGTCGAGCTCGACGGGCGGATCCGCAGCGCTCATTCCACGGTGGAACGAGTCGACGCGGTTCGTGTTCGTGACCTGCTGGCCAACCCGCCCGCGAGTGTCACTGCGACGGCCGCCGAGACCGATGCGGGCGGCGCCGGTGACGGGGAAGAACCCGAGTCGCGGACCATGCTGGAGACCACGACGGTCGATCGGCCCGAATACATGCCGCTGTTCGTCGCGCCGCAGCCGGTCAAGCGGGGCGAGGCCCCGGATAAGACCGAGGACTCCGCGGATTCCGACGATGACGACGACTTCGACGACGACGGCGACGGCGACGGCGACGATGACCAGGCCGATCGTCCGGCCAACCGGCGGCGCCGGCGCGGGCGTCGCGGCCGGGGCCGCGGCCGCGGCGAGCAGAACGGCGCCGACAAGGGCGCCGACGGCGACGGCGGCAAATCGGACAGGTCGGAAGCTGACTCCGACGATGACTCCGACGATGACTCCGACGATGACGGCGACGACTCCGATTCCGCCGACGACGATGACAACGCCTCGGGTGACGGCGCCACCAAGCGCCGCCGACGCCGTCGTCGCCGCAAGTCCGGCTCCGGCGACGACTCCGAGGACGGTCCGTCACCGGACGACCCGCCGAACACCGTGGTGCACGAGCGGGCGCCGCGAGCCAAGAACAAGTCCGACTCCGCCAACTCCGAGATCCAGGGCATCGACGGCTCGACCCGGCTGGAGGCCAAACGCCAACGCCGCCGCGACGGGCGTGACGCCGGACGCCGCCGCCCGCCTGTCCTGACCGAAGCCGAATTCCTGGCCCGCCGCGAAGCGGTCGATCGGGTGATGGTGGTTCGTGACAAGGTCCGCGCCGAACCGCCGCATCCTGGCAGCCGGTACACCCAGATCGCCGTGCTCGAGGACGGCATCGTCGTCGAGCACTTCGTCACCAGCGCGGCCTCTGCCTCGCTGGTGGGCAACATCTACCTGGGCATTGTGCAGAACGTGTTGCCGTCGATGGAGGCGGCGTTCGTCGACATCGGCCGCGGCCGAAACGGCGTGCTCTACGCCGGCGAGGTGAACTGGGAAGCCGCCGGACTCGGCGGGTCCAACCGCAAGATCGAGCAGGCGCTCAAGCCGGGCGACTACGTCGTCGTGCAGGTCAGCAAGGACCCGGTCGGCCACAAGGGCGCCCGGCTGACCACTCAGGTGTCGCTGGCCGGTCGGTACCTGGTCTACGTGCCGGGCGCATCGTCGACCGGTATCAGCCGCAAACTTCCCGACACCGAACGCCAGCGGCTCAAGGAAATCTTGCGCGAGGTCGTTCCCTCGGACGCCGGGGTGATCATCCGCACCGCCTCTGAGGGAGTCAAAGAGGACGACATCCGCGGCGACGTCAACCGGCTGCAGGAGCGGTGGACGCAGATCGCCGAGAAGGCTCAGCAGACCAAGGAGAAGGCGGCCGGCGCCGCGGTTTCGCTCTATGAGGAGCCCGACGTCCTGGTCAAGGTCATCCGCGACCTGTTCAACGAGGACTTCCGGCAGCTGATCGTCTCCGGCGAGGACGCCTGGACCACCATCAACGAATACGTGAATTCGGTTGCGCCCGAGCTTGTTTCGAAGCTGAACAAGTATGAGCCCGCAGAGCCTTCCGAGGGAGCGGCGGGCCCGGACGTTTTCGCGGTGTACCGCATCGACGAGCAGCTGGCCAAGGCGATGGACCGCAAGGTCTGGCTGCCTTCCGGTGGCACGTTGGTGATCGACCGGACCGAGGCGATGACCGTCGTGGACGTCAACACCGGCAAGTTCACCGGGTCCGGCGGCAACCTCGAGCAGACCGTCACCAAGAACAACCTCGAAGCCGCCGAGGAAATCGTGCGCCAGCTGCGGCTGCGCGACATCGGCGGGATCATCGTCATCGACTTCATCGACATGGTCCTCGAGTCCAACCGTGATCTGGTGTTGCGTCGGCTCACCGAGGCGCTCGCCCGCGACCGCACCCGCCACCAGGTGTCGGAAGTGACCTCGCTGGGGTTGGTGCAGTTGACCCGCAAGCGGCTGGGGACCGGGCTGATCGAGGCGTTCACCACGACGTGTCCGCACTGCAGCGGCCGCGGCATCACGCTGCATGCCGACCCCGTGGACTCCGCGCCGGCTTCCGGTCGCAAATCCGAGTCCGGCGGGAGGCGGGGCCGGCGCTCGAAGAAGGGCAAGGCCGACGAGCAGGAGGCGGTCGCCACGGTGCCCGCCCATGCGCCCGGTGAGCATCCGATGTTCAAGGCGATGGCCGCGGCCAATGGTCGCCACGACGATGACGACACCGACGAGTCTGGGCACACCGAGGAGATGGATCAGCAGCTCGGCGATCAGGGCCGGGACGAATCCAAGACCGACGTGCGGCGTCAGAAGCAGGTCGCGCGTCACGCGGCGGACGAAGACCCGGACGAGGACGACTTCGAGGACAGCGACGACGAAGACGACTCTGACGACGACGACACCGACCAGGTCGATCTCGACGACGACGAGGACCTCGACGATGACGAGCTCGATGATGACGATGACGATGACGATGACGATGACGATGACGACGAGGACGACGACCTCGACCTGGACGACGAGGACACTGACGACTCCGCTGACTCCGATGAGCCCGTCGTCAGCGGGACCGCCGCGGGGCGCCCGCGTCGACGCCGGGCAGCGGCGCGACCGGCCGGTCCGCCGATCCACGAGGAATGACGGCCGGTTTGACCCTTTAGCCGCTGGTCACGTACCCTGAACCCGTTGTCGCCAGGCCGGCTGACCGGTTTTGGCCGACACCCCCAGACCACCTCGCGCACCATTGGCTGCGCAACGCCCGCAAGAACCAGCAAGAACCAGCAAGATCCAGAAATAGAGGTAGACGTAACCATGGCGACCTACGCAATCGTCAAGACCGGCGGCAAGCAGTACAAAGTCGCCGTGGGCGACGTCGTCAAGGTTGAGAAGCTCGAGTCCGAGCCCGGCGCCAAGGTGTCGCTGCCGGTCGCACTGGTGGTCGACGGGGCCACCGTCACCTCCGATGCCGCCGCGCTGGCCAAGGTCGCGGTGACAGGTGAGGTGCTCGAGCACACCAAAGGCCCGAAGATCCGTATCCACAAGTTCAAGAACAAGACCGGTTACCACAAGCGCCAGGGCCACCGTCAGCAGCTGACGGTTCTCAAGGTCACCGGCATCAAGTAGCAGAGGCGACGAGGACATGGCACACAAAAAGGGCGCTTCCAGCTCACGCAACGGCCGCGATTCAAATTCTCAGCGGCTGGGCGTCAAGCGGTTCGGCGGTCAAATCGTCAAGGCCGGCGAGATCCTGGTCCGCCAGCGTGGCACGCACTTCCACCCGGGCGTCGACGTTGGCCGCGGCGGCGATGACACGTTGTTCGCCAAGGCTGCCGGCGCTGTCCAGTTCGGCGTCAAGCGCGGGCGCAAGACGGTCAACATCGTCTCGGCCGCGCCTTCGACCGACTGAGCGCGTCAGGCGTGACTGCACGCCTGACGAGTAAGAGGAACTCCGATGCCTCGGTTTGTCGACCGCGTCGTCATCCACGTGCGAGCAGGCTCCGGTGGGCACGGCTGCGCCTCGGTCCATCGCGAGAAATTCAAGCCGCTCGGCGGGCCCGACGGCGGTAACGGCGGCCGCGGCGGCAGCATCGTGCTGGTCGTCGACCCGCAGGTGCACACCCTGCTCGACTTTCACTTCCGCCCCCATGTCGATGCCCCGTCGGGCAAGCAGGGCATGGGCAGCAACCGGGACGGCGCCGCGGGCGACGATCTTGAAATCAAGGTTCCCGACGGCACCGTCGTGCTCGACGAGGACGGCCGGATGCTCGCCGACCTGGTCGGTGTTGGCACCCGATTCGAAGCCACCGCCGGCGGTCGCGGCGGATTGGGCAACGCCGCGCTGGCGTCGCGCGCGCGCAAGGCGCCCGGGTTCGCACTGCTCGGCGAGAAGGGCGAATCCCGCGACCTCACTCTGGAACTCAAAACCGTCGCCGACGTCGGCTTGATCGGATTTCCGTCAGCCGGCAAATCCTCACTGGTGTCCACGATTTCAGCGGCCAAGCCGAAAATCGCCGACTACCCGTTCACCACGCTGGCCCCCAATCTCGGGGTGGTTTCGGCGGGGGAGCGGACGTTCACCGTTGCCGACGTGCCGGGCCTGATCCCCGGGGCGTCGCAGGGCCGCGGACTGGGCTTGGACTTCCTGCGCCACATCGAGCGATGTGCGGTGCTGGTGCATGTCATCGACTGCGCGACCGCCGAGCCCGGGCGCGACCCGATCTCCGACATCGATGCGCTGGAAGCCGAGCTGGCCGCCTACACGCCTACGCTGCAAGGCGATTCGGCTCTGGGCGACCTCGTCGAGCGGCCACGGGCGGTGGTGCTCAACAAGATCGACGTACCCGACGCGCGCGAAATGGCCGAGTTCGTTCGCGACGAGATCGCCGAGCGCGGTTGGCCGGTGTTCGCGGTGTCAGCCGTTGCTCGAGAAGGGCTGCAGCCATTGATCTTCGGACTCGCCGAGATGGTCGCGGAGTACCAGGCGGCGCAGCCGGTGCTGGTGCCGCGGAGGCCGGTGATCCGCCCGATGCCCGTCGACGAGTCGGGTTTCACCGTGCAATCCGACGGGCAGGGTGGATTCGTGGTCCGCGGTCGGCGGCCCGAACGCTGGATCGCCCAGACCAGCTTCGACAACGACGAGGCGGTCGGCTACCTCGGCGACCGGTTGGCCCGGCTGGGCGTCGAGGACGAATTGGTGCGACTCGGCGCTCGACCCGGATGCGCGGTGACCATCGGCGACGTCACCTTCGACTGGGAGCCGCAGACGCCGTCCGGCATCGACACCGTGATGACCAGACGAGGTACCGACGCACGCCTGGAGAACACCGACCGGGTCGGCGCCGATGAACGCAAGGCGGCCAGGCGGCAACGCCGCACGGCCGGTGACGATGCAGTGGGGGCACCTCCAGCCGCGCAGCGGCGAGGTGGACGCAGCGATGCGGAGGAGCGGCGGACATGAGCGCTGCCGGCGACGAATCGTGAGCGCGGCACGCGCGGCTGTCCGCACCGCGCGCAGCGTCGTGGTCAAGGTCGGCACCACCGCGCTGACGACTCCGACCGGCATGTTCGATGCCGGCCGGCTGGCCGGACTGGTCGACGCCATCGAGGCGCGGATGACCGCGGGCTCGGACGTCATCATCGTGTCGTCGGGAGCCATTGCCGCCGGCATCGGGCCACTGGGGCTGACCAAGCGGCCCGCCGATCTGGCCACCAAGCAGGCCGCGGCCAGCGTCGGACAGGTTGCGCTGGTCAACGCGTGGAGTAACGCGTTCGCCCACTACCAGCGCAACGTCGGTCAGGTGTTGCTGACCGCGCACGACATTTCGATGCGGGTACAGCACACCAACGCCCAGCGCACGCTGGACCGATTGCGCGCACTGCATGCGGTGGCGATCGTGAACGAGAACGACACCGTCGCCACCAACGAAATCCGGTTCGGCGACAACGACCGGCTCTCGGCATTGGTGGCGCATCTGGTCGGTGCCGACGCGCTGGTATTGCTGAGCGATATCGACGGACTCTACGACGCCGATCCGCGCAAGGCCGACGAAACACGCTTCATCCCAGAGGTTTCCGGCCCCGATGATCTGGACGGTGTGATTGCCGGACGGGGCAGCCACCTGGGCACCGGCGGCATGGCGTCGAAGTTGTCGTCGGCGCTGTTGGCCGCTGACGCCGGTGTTCCGGTGCTGTTGGCGGGCGCCGCTGATGCCGCGGTGGCTTTGGCGGATGCCTCGGTGGGCACGGTGTTCGCTGCGCGGCCCAACCGCATGTCGGCCCGCCGGTTCTGGGTGCGCTACGCCGCAGAATCCGCCGGTGCGCTTACCCTCGACGAAGGCGCGGTGAGTGCCGTTCTGGGTCAACGCCGTTCGCTGCTGGCCGCTGGAATCACCGCGCTGGCCGGCCGTTTTCACGGCGGTGACGTCGTCGACTTGAACGGACCCGACGCGGCGCTGGTGGCGCGCGGAGTCGTCGCCTACGACGCCGCCGAGTTGGCGACCATGATCGGCCGATCGACCTCGGAGCTGCCCGCCGAGTTGCGCCGGCCCGCGGTGCACGCCGACGACCTGGTTGCCGTCTAGGACTTTGTCGGCGCGAGATACAGCGCAGCCCAGACGATTTCGGTGAATGTGGTGGCCAGCTCGGTGTCATATGCGGCCGGTTGGGTGGGGAGATTCTGTTGACAGGTCCGCTCGACCATCCACGTGAGCGCACTGGCGGTGGTGGCTGCGGGTAGCTCGCCGCGGACTGAACCGTCGGCCTGGCCGTCTTCGATCACCCGGGTGAGCCGCCCGGTGATGGCGGTCAGCAGATTGCGGTAGGTCGCCCCCACCAGCGGGTCGTAGCCGGCCATCTCATTCAGCGCGACGAGTACCGGTTGATGACGCCGGTAGCTGGCGATGATGGCGGCCATCGCCGCGTGGACGTCCTCGGGGTCGTGCCGCCAGGCCACACCCCACCAGCGCTCGGCGCTGTCGGCGAGATCGCCGAACACCCGGCCTGCCAACCGGCGCAGCAGGTGACCCTTGTCCTCGAAGTAAATGTAGAAGCTGGCCCGCGAGATTCCCGCCTCGGTGGATAGTCGGTCCACGCTGAGTTCGGTGAAGCTGGTGCCGTCTCGCATCAGTCGTTCGGTGGCATCGAGCAGCCGACGTTCTATCTGCTCGCGCCGCTCCTGCCGGTTGGCTTGCGGCTTACGGGTGACCGACGGCATGGCACCTAGTATGACATCTTGACTAGACACTCTGTCTAGTCCTAAAGTCTTCGGTGTCTGAAACTGTGACCGGCGTCATACCCGATGGAGGATTCCGCATGACAGCGACGGCCGCCGCCCCCCGCGCCTACGACCCCATCGACCTGTCGTCCCGCGCGTTCTGGTCGACCAGCGCGCAGGAGCGGGACGTGGCGTTCGCCGAGCTTCGCGCCGAACGCCCGGTGAGCTGGCACCCGCCGGTGGAAGACGCCATGCTGCCTGATCCCGATGACCCCGGCTACTGGGCGGTCACCCGCCGCGACGACATCGTCGCGATCAGCCGCGACAACGAGTCATTTCTGTCCGGCAAGGGCGTCATGTTCGAGAACTTCCCGGTGGAGCTCCTGGAAGCGTCGCAATCGTTCCTGGCCATGGACCCGCCGCGGCACACGTTCCTGCGCAAACTCGTCAGCGCCGCATTCACCCCGCGGCAGGTCCGGCGCATCGAGGATTCGATCAAGGCGAATGCGAAGACCATCGTGGAGGAACTCAAAGACGCCGGCAGCGGCGCCGATTTCGTCGACCTCTGCGCCAAGGAGCTGCCCATTCGCACGCTGTCGGACATGGTGGGCATCCCCGAGTCGGAGCGCCAACAGCTCGCGCACGCGGCCGACGCCATGGTCTCGTCGGGCGACCCGGAGTACCTGAAGGGTCGCCACCCGCTGGAGGTGTTGTTCGAGGCGCAGACTTATGTGCATCAGGTGGCCGGGATGCTTGCCGCTGAGCGCCGCGAGCATCCCGGTGACGACTTGTTCACCAGCCTGGTGACGGCCGAGGTAGACGGCGACAGGTTGGCCGACGCTGACATCGCCGCGTTCTTCGTGTTGCTGACCGTGGCCGGCAATGACACCACCCGCCAGACCACCACTCACGCGCTGAAGGCCCTGACCGACTATCCCGACCAGCGTGCCTGGCTGCTGGAGGATTTCGACGACCGCATCGGCGGGGCGGTCGAGGAGTTCATCCGCTGGGCCAGCCCGGTAATGACGTTCCGTCGCACGGCCGCAAAGGATGTCGAGATCGGCGGCCAGGCCATCCGCGCCGGCGAGAAGGTGGTGATGTTCTACTCCTCGGGCAACTACGACACCGACGTGTTCGAGCATCCCGAGCGCCTTGACCTCAGCCGCAACCCCAATCCTCACGTCGGGTTCGGCGGCGGCGGCGTGCACTTCTGCCTGGGTGCGAACTTGGCCAGGGCGCAGCTACGGGCGATCTTCGGTGAGCTCTTGCGTCAGCTGCCGGATATCGAGGCCGGCGACCCGGTATACGTGGCCGGCAATTTCATTCACGGCATCTGCAGCATGCCGTGTACGTTCTAGCGAACCGGCGCCGTGGCGAGTTCCTCAGCCAACAACGTCAGCAGCTCCGAGCAACCGCCGTCCACCTTCACCGCGGCGAGCTCGTCGCCGCGGGTGGGCCCGCGGTTGACGATGGCGACCGGGATGCGGTGCGCCGCGGCGTGCCGCACGAAGCGGTAGCCGGAGAACACCGTCAGCGACGAGCCGGCCACCAGCAGCGCGTCCGCATTCTCGACAAGTGAAAGAGCTTGTCGAACAACATCTTTAGGAACACTCTCACCGAAATACACGATGTCGGGTTTGAGCATGCCACCGCATGATGCGCAGTCGAGGTAGCGAAAAGATGCGGTGTCCGCGACCACCGCGTCAGCGTCCGGGGCGACCGCCGGCCCGCCGACGGCCTGGACCTGCTCGGTGAAACCCGGGTTCAGCGCGTCGAGTTCGTCGTCCAGCGCCGCGCGGCTGATGGACTCTCCACAGTTCAGGCAAACCACGCGCGCATAGCTGCCATGCAGGTTGATCACATTGTTGCTGCCGGCCTTGGTGTGCAACAGGTCGACGTTCTGGGTGATCACGCTGCCGACCACGCCATTGCGCTCGAGGGTGGCCACTGCGCGGTGTCCGGCGTTGGGCCGGGTGTCGTGCATGTGACGCCAGCCGACGTGGTTGCGGGCCCAGTACCGCTGCCGGAACACCGGATCGGAGATGAACTGTTGGATCGTCATGGGATTGCTCGGCGGCGAGTCGGGCCCCCGATAGTCGGGGATACCGGAATCGGTCGACATGCCTGCGCCGGTCAGCACCGCGACCCGGCGACCGGCCAACACGGCGATCAGCTCCGGAGATTCCGCACGCACGGCCGTCACCCGTTCGAGGGTACGGCCCTAGCCGAGACAGTCCTTCGCCGTCGTCAGCTCAGCGTCCATGTTGGCTTTCATCATCTTCAGCGCCGCGTCGGCCAATTCGGCGTCGATTCCGGCGACGGCGTCGGTCGGAATCACCACCGGAAAGTGGCGCACGTAGGCGTCCAGCGCGCTGTACAGGATGCACTGTTCGGTGACTTGGCCGGTCAGGATCACCCGCTTGGTGCCCAGACGATTGAGCAGGTAGGCGACCGGTGTCGCATAGAACGCGCTGTGGCGCACCTTGGTCACCACCCGGCTGTTCTGCGTCGGCACGATCGGTTTCACCAGATCGGGCCGCTCGCCGTGGCATGCCGCGTGGACGAGGTCGGAGAACTGGGCAGTGAAATCGGCATAGTTGTCGTTGACATACACCAAGTCAACATCGTCGGATTCGTGCGCGCGCTGCACCAAATGGCTAAGCGGCTCAATGATTTTGGTGACGTTGGGGATGAGGGCTTCGGCGTCGGGATGCCGATAGGTGTTCATCATGTCGATGACGAGGACCGCGGTGTCGCTCATTCGGTAGGGATACCCGGTTGCGCCGGGTTGACACAGGGGTCGGTCGGCATGCGGTTTGCTGCTTTTTAATCAGGCGGATTCTATGCCTTTGCTAGGTTTTGGTTTGGGTTGCTCGTTCCTGTCCACCTCCACGGCTACGCTCAGAAACGTGGAGTCTGTCAATTGTTTCGATCGCTGAGAAGTTTGCGATCCTGTCAATCGGTTTGCTGGCGAGCGGGCCGCGATGCGGGGAGATGCGGTGATGCTGTGAATGATCACCAGCGATTTCACGTAGGTTCCGGACAAGCCGCCCGGAAGGGTATGTCCGCACAGCATCGGGGGCTTGCTAGCTCTAAAGGCTTCAAGCTCAACGAAATTGACGCTGATTTCTTCGTCATTCCGCCGCCTTTTCCGCTGCGGCTCATAGAGAGGGGTAACGCCAGTGCTGGATTTCGGTGCTCTGCCGCCCGAGATCAACTCGAGCAGGATGTACGCCGGTCCGGGGTCCGGCCCGATCATGGCGGCGGCTTCGGCCTGGCAGTCGATGGCGGGCCAACTGGAATCGATCGTGCGCGGCTACTCGGCGGTGATCTCGGGCCTGCAGGGCGACACGTGGTCGGGCAATGCCTCTACCGCGATGGTCGACGCGGCCGGACCGTATGTCGAGTGGATGGCGACGGCAGCGGCGAAGGCCGAAGAAACCGCGGGCCAAGCGCGGGCGGCAGCCGCGGCCTTCGAGGCCGCCTACGCAGCAATGGTGCCGCCGGCGCTGGTCACGGCCAACCGAGCCGAGTACGCGGCGCTGGTCGATGCCAATGTGTTCGGGCAGTACACCGCCCGGATCGCGGCCGCCGAGGCGGCCTACGCCGACATGTGGGCCCAGGATGCCCAGGCGATGTACGGCTATGCGGGGTCATCGTCGACGGCGACCGCACTGACACCGTTCAGCGAACCGCCGCAGACCACGACGGCCACCGGGCAATCCGCACAGGCTGCCGCGGTCACTCAAGCCGCCGGCAGCTCCGGCTCGTCAACGTCGCAATCGATGTTGTCGCAGCTGTTGGCGACCGTGCCGAAGCAGCTGCAGAGTCTCTCGACGACGGGATCCTCGGGCGCCACCACGTCAGCATCGTCGTCGCTGCTCACGGCTTTCAGTAACTTCAATACCCTCGCGGCGCCGGCGAATCTCGGCGCGGCCTTCAGCCGCACGTTCACCAGCGGGGGAAGCTTCCTCACCGGCGCCTACCGCAGCGCACTCCAGGCGAAGGATCTGCCGAAGATCGCGGAGGAAGAAGCAGGGGCCGCGGGCGCTGCCGCCGGCGCCAAGACCCAATCGTGGGTGTCGGAAGGCATCGAGAGGCCCGTGCTTGCCGGCATGGGCCGGGCCGAACCGATCGGCGGGTTGTCGGTACCGCAGACCTGGGCATCGACTACTCCGATCGCCAGCGCCGTCGAAGATCCGCACTGGCTCTCGGAGATGGACCTTGGCGCGGTTCCGGCATCGTCCGCGACGGGCATGCCGGGTGCCGGTCCGATGGTGGGGATGGCTCCGCAGTCGGGCATGTGGTCGCGTCCGACGGTCAGCAACATCCTGCGCGTGCCGGCCGACCGATTCAAGATGCCGCGTCCTGTCCTCGGCGGGTAGTCGTTGTCCTTGTGCCCGCTTGAGTTTAACGGGGCGTAATAGCCTGTCGGCCAACGCTTTAGCGCCTTTGGAAGGAAGTGGATGTTTGATTTCGGGGCGTTACCGCCCGAGATCAACTCGGCCAGGATGTATTCCGGCCCGGGTTCGGGTCCGATGATGGCCGCGGCCGCGGCCTGGGACGGACTGGCCGCTCAACTCGAGACGTTCGGCGCCCGCTATTCCGCGGTGATCTCTGAGTTGCACGGCCAGACTTGGTCCGGCGGATCCGCCGTCGCCATGGCCGCTGCGAGCGCACCGTATGCGGCATGGCTGAGCACAACGGCGGAGCAGGCGGTGCAGGTCGCGGGCCAGTCGCGGGCGGCCGCGGCCGCCTACGAAGCAGCGTTCGCGGCAACCGTGCCACCGGTCGCGGTGGCTGCCAACCGCACGCTGTTGGCGACCCTGGTGGCGACTAATTTCTTCGGACAGAACACGCCGATGATCGCTGCCACCGAAACCGTCTACGCCGAAATGTGGGCCCAAGATGCCGCGGCAATGTACAGCTATGCTGCGTCATCCTCGTCAGCGGCCGATCTCAGTCAGTTCAGCCAGCCACCGCAGACCACGAGTTCGACCGCGCAATCCGCCCAGGGCGTCGCGGTTTCCCAGGCCGTCGACACGTCCGTGGGACATTCCCAGACCGCGCTTTCGCAGCTGATGTCCGCACTGCCACAACAGTTGCAGAGCCTGGCCTCAGGCGGGTCCACGAACGTCTCCGCAGCGAACACCTCGACAAGCCCGATCATCACAGCCGTCAGCGACTTCAATACTCTTACCGGGCCGCTGATCCCGGCGTACCAGTTTTCCTACGCGGTTTTTCAGGCGGGCAACTTCGGTACCGGGCTGATGCAGTCCGGTGTCCAGGCCCAGGATTTGCCGGCGATGGCAGCGCCGCTTGGGGGTGCTGCCGCCGCGGCTCAAACGATTGCGCCGCAAGGCGTTTCCGAACCGGTGCTTGCCAGCGCGGGTCGCGCGTTTCCGATCGGCGGCCTGTCCACTCCGCCGAATTGGGCAGCGGCGACGTCGGCGGCAAGCCCCCCTGCCGAGCCGGCGACGGCGGTCGAGACAGGTTTCCGGGCGCTGCCGTCATGGGTAGCCAAGCCGGAGACGTCCGCTCAGACGGGCATGCCTGCCGTGGCGCAGATGGGCAATCCCGGCGGGCGGCACGGCGACAACACGGTCTTCCGCATGAGAGACCGCCGCTACCGGATGCCACGGCCTGCACTCGGCGGATAGGCGGTACCCGATAGTCGCCCGTGGATAGCTCGAGGGCGACAATGGAGGGGAAATGGACTTCTACAACGCCTACAGCCAGGGCTTTGCCCGAGTCGCCGCCTGCACTCACCATGCCGCGATCGGCGACCCCGCCGCCAATGCCGACGCGGTACTGCGGCTGGCCCGGCAATGCCACGACGACGGTGTCGCGCTGGCCGTCTTCCCGGAGTTGACGTTGTCCGGCTACTCCATCGAGGACATCCTGCTGCAAGACGTGTTGCTGGACGCCGTCGAGGATGCCCTGCTCGATGTTATCGCTGCCTCCACGGATCTGCTGCCGGTGCTGGTGGTCGGCGCCCCGCTGCGCCACCGGCAGCGCATCTACAACACCGCCGTGGTCATCCATCGCGGCGTCGTGCTCGGTGTGGCGCCCAAGTCGTATCTGCCCACCTACCGCGAATTCTACGAACGTCGGCAGGTCGCGGCCGGAGACGACGAGCGCGGCACCATTCGGATCGCCGGAATGGAAGCACCGTTCGGTGCGGACCTGTTGTTCGCGGCGTCCGACCTGACCGGCTTCGTCCTGCACATCGAAATATGCGAGGACATGTTCGTGCCGGTTCCGCCCAGCGCCGAGGCGGCGCTGGCAGGTGCGACGGTGTTGGCCAACCTATCCGGCAGCCCGATCACGATCGGTCGTGCTGATGACCGCTCGCTGCTTGCCCGTTCGGCCTCGCTGCGGTGTTTGGCCGCTTACGTGTATGCCGCTGCCGGAGAAGGCGAGTCGACGACCGACCTGGCGTGGGACGGCCAGACGATGATCTGGGAGAACGGTGCGCTGCTTGCGCAGTCCGAGCGATTCCCCAAAGGAGAGCGACGCAGCATCGCCGACGTCGACCTCGAGCTGCTGCGCGCAGAGCGGCTGCGGATGGGCACCTTCGACGACAACCGGCGCCACCACCGAATTCTGACAGACTCGTTCCGGCGGATCGAATTTCCGTTGGACCCGCCTGCCGGTGACATCGGTTTGCGCCGCGCAGTCGAACGATTTCCGTTTGTGCCGGCCGATCCGAATCGGTTGCAGCAGGACTGTTATGAGGCCTACAGCATCCAGGTCGCGGGGCTCGAGCAGCGGTTGCGCGCGTTGCACTTCCCGAAGATCGTGATCGGGGTTTCCGGCGGACTCGACTCCACGCACGCGCTGATAGTCGCTGCGCGCGCGATGGATCGAGAAGAGCGGCCGCGCAGCGACATTCTGGCGTTCACCTTGCCCGGCTTCGCAACCGGCGAGCGCACCAAACGCAACGCGGTCGAGCTTTGCCACGCGCTCGGTGTCACGTTCGCCGAGATCGACATCACCGAAACCGCAAAGCTGATGCTCAAGGAGATGGATCATCCGTTCTCGCGTGGCGAGAAGGTCTACGACGTCACCTTCGAGAACGTCCAGGCCGGGCTGCGCACCGATTATCTGTTCCGCCTGGCGAACCAGCGCGGCGGCATCGTGCTGGGCACCGGCGATCTTTCCGAGCTGGGTTTGGGATGGTCCACCTACGGCGTCGGCGATCAGATGTCGCATTACAACGTCAACGGCGGTGTGCCGAAAACGCTCGTTCAGCATTTGATCCGCTGGGTCATCTCCTCAGACCAGTTCGCTCCGGAAGTGGGGGCGGTGCTGCAGTCGGTGCTGGACACCGAAATCACTCCTGAGCTGGTGCCGAGCGGCGAAGAAGAAGAGTTGCAGAGCAGTGAAGCGAAGGTCGGACCCTTTGCCCTGCAGGACTTCTCGCTGTTCCACGTCCTGCGCTACGGATTCCGGCCGTCGAAGATCGCGTTCCTGGCGTGGCACGCCTGGAGCGACTCCGACCGTGGCAACTGGCCGCCGGGATTCCCGGAGAACAAGCGGCCGTCGTACTCGCTCAAGGAGATTCGTCACTGGCTGCAGATTTTCGTGCAGCGTTTTTATTCCTTCAGCCAGTTCAAGCGTTCTGCCCTGCCCAATGGACCCAAGGTGTCCTACGGCGGCTCACTGTCACCGCGCGGGGACTGGCGCGCCCCGTCGGACATGTCGGCCCGAGCCTGGCTCGACTCGATCGAGCGCGAGGTTCCCGAGGACTGAGTCTTTACATCCGGTCCCGCTGCCATGGCCTACCAGTTCGTCAGGATGACATGGTTGATGGCCAGAGCGCCGCTTACGCTGGCGGCCAGCCACCAGCGATGGGATGACCGAGGCAGTAATGCCGGAGCCGCGGTCAACCACACCATGAACGGTAGCCAGATGCGCTCGGTTTCGGCTTTGCTCAGCATGCTCAGATCGGCGCATAGGATTGCGAAGACCGCGGCCAGCACCAGTAGTTGTAGCCCGGAGCGGCGGCGGATTGCCGCGATATCGAAGACCCGGCCCAATCCAGCGATGCTGCCCAGACCGATCGCACACGTGACGGAAGCCAGGTTCGCCCAGCTCCAATACTGAAAGGGCCGATCTACCGCGATGCCCTGCCAGTAGCGTTGCCGGACAAGGGTATAGCCGTCGAACCAGCAGAACCCTGCCAGGGCGAAGGCGAGCACCACTGCCGCCGAGGCAGGCACCGCAGCGACCAACGCGGTCAGTGCCGCCCGGCGGTTATGCGCCGCAATCAGCACCGCCAGCGCGGGCAACCCCATCAACACCAGTCCGTAGTTCAAGAAAATTGCCCAACCAAGCAGCAGCCCGGCGCTGGCCGCGACGGCGATCGGCCAGCGCACGGTGCGGTTCGCTGCGAGTGCCAGCAAGGCGATGCCCCACGCGGCGACGCCAGTGAAGTAAGCGTCCGCGGAGACGGCAATCCAGATCGCGGTCGGCGCCACCGCAACGAACGGTGCGGCCCTCCGAGCGGTCGGCTCATCGGACACCGCGCGCACCGCGACGATCACGGCGGTCGCCGCGCTCGAACCGACCAGCAAGCAGAAAGCTCCCGCCCACGCGCCGCCGCTCAGACCGATGCGATCGAGCCAAACGAAGGTCAGTAGCGCACCGGGCGGATGCCCCGACACGTGGGTGATCCAGGAATGCGGCTGGAAGTCCAGGATGCGGCTCGAGAAAGTGCGCAGCATCAACGGGATATCGGTGACGGTCGACACCTGCCGCAGGTACTCGTGTCGGGAGACCAGCCGGCCCGCGAACCCGAGCTGCCAACCATCGATCATGGCCAGAGCGAACGCCCAGGCGCACGACGTCAACCAGGTGACGAGCGTGACGACCCGCCATGACCATTGCTGCGCCGCGCCGGGCCCCCACCGCACAGCTGCGATGCCAATCGCGATGGCAGGGATACTGCCCCAGCCGACGTGGGCCTTCCACCAACCGAAAATTGGTGCGGCGTCGGCATAGTCGTTGACCTGCTTCGGTGAGCTGTGGATCAACGGGGTGACTATGCCCAGGTTCATATGCGGTACCGCGAAAGCCGCTATTACCAGCGCGACACCCAGCGACACCGCGACGGCTTCGCGGCGCCCGATCTTCACGACAGCCTGGCCATGATCAGACACAGTAGGTCAACCGATTTTGCTCGCTGGCTATCGCGGTTGTGCGCCGGTGTCATCGTCGGCGTCGACGTGGATGTCGGTCGTTTGCCCGCGGCGCCCCGCGGTGGCGAGTCGGGCGGCGTAGGCAAGTGTGCTGACGCTGTAGACGGCGGCGACCAGCGCTAGCCATCTTCCGAAGAAGGGTTGTTGGTTCTGCCCGGTGGCTGCGATATAGCTGAACCGTCCCTGTTGGATGATGCCGGGGAAAAACAGCAGCAGCGACAGCCCCGCAGCCAGGGTCGGGACACGCAGATAATTCAGCGGCGACACGCGCGGCGGGGGCCCCGCCCACCGATTCCGCACGCCGGCAAGGGCGCCGGTGAAGGAGCGGTCGGCGAGGGCGTAGAGGGGAAACAGGACCAGATCGTGAGCGACGATCGCGGCCAGAAACCAGACCGCGATCGACTGCCACCACACCTTGTGATTCCACAAGGCGTGGGGACCGAGCAGGATCACGACATACCCCGCCAATGCCCACGCCGCGATCGTGCCCAGTAGATGTAGTGGATTGTTGCCATAGCAGGCGGCAAACTTGCCGGTCAACCCCCGCACGTCACGGCCGCCCGAATTCGATGGACCGCACCCATTTGGTGTTGTGCACTCCCGGCAGTGCGGGCACGATGATGCGCGCGGGGTAGCCGTGGTCAGCGGATAGGTCCACACCGTTGACCCGCAGGGCCAGCAGCGAGTCGGGATTGCGTACCTGATTGGCTTGCAGGACAGCATGACTGAACGCGCCTGCCCGCTCCAGTGATCGCACGCTGGCACGGGCGGGGTTGGGCAGCCCGGCCAAGGTGGCCAGATCGCCGAGGCGAACTCCGCTCCACGTCTGAGTGCTTGACCAACCTTCGACGCAGGCGATCGGCAGTTGGGCGGTATGCTGCGGCATCGCTTCGAGCGCGGGCCGGCTCAGCAGGATCAGCCGCGACGGACCTCGCACGCTGAGTCGCCAGTCGGCACCGGTCTCGGCGGGCGTGATCGCGGCGGCTGCCGCGGTCCTGTTGACCTGGAAATCGTTGGGCCCGTCCCCGCGGCTACGTCCTCGCGGCAACAGCAGGGCGCCACCGCGGGTGACACCGCCGAGCGTTTGTCCGGCGGTGAGTACCGCGACGAACAACGCGCCGCCCCCGACCAGGCCCAGTGCTCCCCGGCGACTCACCGTCGGCGCCGCGGGGTCGGCGGCGACCAGCCCGTCGGCGTCCGGCCGCTCAGGTCGGGTGTCAGCGCGCGTGGTGCGCAGCACCGCACGAAACGACCGGGACCGCAGCGCGGTAACCATCTTCGGAAATTTGATCAGGACGTGTATTGCGAAGCCCGCGATGAAGATCCACGCCCCGAAGTAGTGCGCGGTGTAGAAGCTGAACCCGAAAATGTAGTCGTATTGGATGTTCAGCACGCCGGTGGCCAGCTCAAAGATGATCCCGCCCACCAGCATCAACAACGACAGCCGCTCCAGCAGCTGCGCGATCGACCGCAGTGGTGGCCAGGCGAACAGCCGGGGCATGACTGACCAGAGTTTGGCCAGCACTACCGGAATGATGATCAGACCCAAGCCGACGTGCACGCCTTGGGTGAGGCGGTAGAGCCATGACGGCCTGCTCGGCCAATCGAAGTTGGGCAGTTTGAGCCATCCGACGTCCTTCGGGATCGCTTGACCGAATTGAGGGCCATACGCGATGTAGGACAGCAGCCCGGTCAGGATGATCACCGGCAGTCCGAAGAGCAGCACCGAGCCGAACACCGATGTCAGCCAGGGCCCTCGCAACGGACTTCGCCATCGCTGCAGCAAATCGATCCCGGGCGGGCGGTGACGCTCGAGCGCGCGCCACGCCGTCGCAGGAAAGCCGTCAGCCGTCTCGGTGGATCCTTGCGACGACGTCGGTGGCGGGTCCGCCCCGGGGTGAGACGGCGGGTTCACCGATTCACGCTACCGCGAGCTGCTGCTGTCAGCACGGCGATAACCCGGTTGTGGATGTTGATAATTTGAGTGACGCAAAACCCGGCGGCACGCGCGATGTCGCCGAGCGTGGCGGCCCCGACGCGTGACCACGGAAACCAGTGCCCCAGATAGTGTTCGGTCTCCCAGCGCAGCCATTCGTAACAAGAAACGGTTGTCGGGGAATCGATCTCGACAACGACAATGCCGTCTTGAGCAAGTATGTCTGCGGCCCGCCGCAGCGTCTGGACCGGGTTGCCGCCGATACCGATATTGCCGTCGGTGAGCAGAATTTGTTCCCAGCTGCCCTCAGCAGGCAACGGAGCGAATAGGTCGCGGTGAATGGCGGTTCCACCGCGTCGACGTGTCATTTCCACTGCGGCCGCCGAACTGTCGACCCCGAGCGCGGGCAAGCCACGCTGTTGCAGGGAGGCAGTGAATCGCCCGGGGCCACACCCCAGGTCCAAGGTTGGGCGCGACGAGCAGTGCCGGAGCATGTGCTCGTCGGCGAGCCGATCCTGTGGTGTGGTTTCCAGTCCTCCCATCCACCGGGCCATCGGCAACTCACGGCGGTCTCCGAGATGATTGCGCGACCAGCAGGAGCTGCCCGCCGCGGCCGACTGATAAATCACGTCTGCTGACCGCACTGCGGCCCCCTGGCAGGCGTCAGTTGTCATCGCAACCTTCGATCCAGCAGTGGGCGCTGCACGCCGGTTCGCCCGCGGCCAGTTTCGGTCGACAGAGGAGGTCCAGTCTGAAACAGTCGACGTTCATCTCCCACCCACCCATTTTCATTCTCGATGCATTTAACTGCCATTCGTTGCTGATCGTGATCAGGATTGCCGGCGAAGCGCTCTCCAAACTTGGCAAGACTCGAAGAGGTAAGGGATCGCAGTCGGGCACAGTGGGGGGATGAGCTCGCGTCCCGCGCTGGTGTGCTTCGTGGCGATCGGTCTGCTGGTCATCGGCTGCAGCAGCGATACGCGCTCACCGGCGGCCGCGACGACCTCGGCCCGCGCGGCCACAGCCGCCGCTGAGCCCGCGACTGCCGGGCCGCCGGCCGTGCCGCCGGCCGGCCGAGTGGTGCCGGTCGGCAACGCGCCCGAAGGCATTGTTGTCGGAACGTCCGGAGTTGGAGCGGTCGTCGTGCGAAATCCCAACGGCATCAAGCTGATCGACGCCGTCACAGGTGCGGTGCGTCAGACGGTTCCGACGGTCGGAGCGGTCCGGCACCTGAGCCTGGCCGGACCGAACGGTCCGGTGCTGGTGCCGCTCGAGAGTTCTAACGAGCTATCCGAGCTGACCCTCGCCGACGGCCGCGTGACCTCCACCGCGGCAGGTGTAGGCCGTCAACCGCACGATGCAGTCCAGACCGCCGGGGGCACGATCGTCGTCACCAATGAGCACGGCGGTGGCGTGGTCTTCGTGCGGGGCGCCGCCGTGGTGGGGTCGCTTCCCGCCGGCCCGGTCCAGCCAGGCGGTGTCGCGGCGTTGGGTGATTACGCCGCGGTAGCCGATGTGCAGGGGAACGGAGTGTGGGTCTACGACGGCACGACCCGCCGACAGCTGGCGCACGGCCCGGTCGGGGTAAAACTGACCCACGCAGTTGCGTTGTCCGAAGACCTGGCCGCTTTTGCCGACACCGACGGCGGCGTCGTCTTCATCGAGCGCATCGATCCGCAGCTTACCCAGGTCGCGAAGGTCGACGTTCCGGGCAAACCCTACGGGCTGGCCTACGACGCGGCGCGCCGCCGCCTCTACGCCACCCTGACCGCAACCAACCTGTTGCGGGTGGTCGACGTCTCGGATGCGACGAAACCACGGATACTCGGCGATGTGCCGACCGTGCAACAGCCCAATTCGGTGGCCGTCGATCCGCGTTCGGGCGACGTGCTGGTGACGGGTAGTGCCCCGGGGGGGCAGCAGCGGCTTGCAGATCGTCACTCCGGACCTGCTGCCTGCGGGCTGAACGGGCAACGTCGACGCTGTCGCCAACATCGAAAGGACACGAATCTGCCGTGAGAGTGCTGCTGACCGGGGCGGCCGGTTTCATCGGCTCAAGGGTGGGTGCGGCGCTGCGCACCGCCGGGCACGACGTGGTCGGTGTCGACCTATTGTTGCCCGCCGCGCATGGACCAAATCCACGGTGGCCGCCGGGATGCCACCGCGTCGACATCCGGGACGGCCAGGCGCTGGCGCCGCTGTTAGCCGGTGTCGACCTGGTCTGCCATCAGGCCGCAATGGTCGGGGCCGGCGTGAACGCCGCCGACGCCCCGGCTTACGCCGGCCACAATGACTTCGCCACCACGGTGCTGCTGGCGCAAATGTTTGCCGCCGGAATCCGTCGTCTGGTGCTGGCGTCGTCGATGGTGGTGTACGGACAGGGCGGCTACGCCTGTCCTGACCACGGACGGGTTGACCCGTTGCCGCGGCGGCGTGCTGACCTGGACGCGGGTATTTTCGAGCATCGCTGCCCGCTCGGCGGCGAGGAGCTGCAGTGGCGGCTCGTCGACGAGGACTCCCCCCTGCGCCCGCGCAGCCTCTACGCGGCCAGCAAGACCGCACAGGAGCACTACGCGCTGGCCTGGTCGGAGTCGACAGGCGGTTCGGTAGTGGCACTGCGCTACCACAACGTCTACGGTCCCGGAATGCCCCGCGACACTCCATATTCCGGGGTGGCGGCGATCTTCCGTTCGTCACTCGAGAAGGGTGAGACACCAAAGGTTTTCGAGGACGGGGGCCAGATGCGTGACTTTGTCCACGTCGACGACGTGGCCGCCGCGAATGTCGCGGCGACAACCGACCGGGACGGCTTCACCGCGGTCAATGTCTGCTCGGGGCGGCCAATCTCGATCCTGGAGGTGGCCGCCACACTGTGCGAAGCCCGCGACGGTGCGCTGTCCCCGCGCATCACTGGGCAGTATCGCAGCGGCGACGTGCGCCACATCGTCGCCGAGCCCGCGCGGGCAGCCGAGGTGCTGGGGTTCCGTGCGGCAATCGATCCGCGCGAGGGCCTGCGTCGGTTCGCGTTCGCGCCGCTGCGGTAGCGGGTCTGGCCTAGTGTCGGACCAAATGCGCAACCCCACCGATCTGGTCACCGTGGTGCTGCCGTGCCTCAACGAGGAGGAGTCGCTGCCGGCGGTGCTGGCGGCCATACCTGCCGGCTACCGGGCCCTGGTGGTCGACAACAACAGCACCGACGACACCGCCGGGGTGGCCCGCCGTCACGGCGTCGCGGTGATTGCCGAGCCGCGGCCCGGTTACGGCGCGGCGGTCCAAGCCGGGGTGGTCGCAGCGACAACCCCGATCGTCGCGGTTATCGACGCCGACGGATCGATGGACCCAGGGGACCTGCCGCGTCTGGTAGCCGCACTCGACCAAGGAGCCGACCTGGCGATCGGCCGACGGCGCCCCGTGCGTGGGCTGCAGTGGCCATTGGTCGCCCGGCTGGGCACCGTGATGATGAGTTGGCGGCTGCGAAACCGCCACGGCCTGCCTGTCCACGACATCGCGCCGATGCGGGTAGCGGGGCGCGAGGCCCTGCTGAATCTTGGTGTGGCCGATAGGCGTTCGGGGTACCCGCTGGAACTGCTTGTGCGGGCCGCGGCGGCCGGCTGGCGAGTGGTTGAGTTCGACGTGAGTTACGGTCCTCGCACGGGCGGTAAGTCAAAGGTCAGCGGTTCCCTTCGGGGCAGCGTCATCGCGATTCTGGACTTTTGGAAGGTGATCTCGTGAGCGTTATACCGGTGACCCTGCTGGTGGTCGCCAAAGCGCCAGAGCCCGGCAAGGCTAAGACCCGACTCGCCGCGAGTGTCGGCGACCGCGTCGCGGCCGAGATCGCCGCCGCGGCGCTCCTCGACACGTTGGACGCGGTGGCGGCTACGCCGGTAGCCGCGCGGGTCGTCGCGCTTACCGGTGACCTGAACGCCGCTGCGGGCGCCGACGATATCCTTCGTCGGCTCGAGTCTTTTACGGTAATCGCGCAGCGCGGCAACGACTTCGCCGACCGTCTCGTCAACGCGCACGGCGACGCGGGCGCCGTGTGCGAAGGGCATCCCGTGCTGCAAATCGGAATGGACACGCCTCAGGTGACGGATCAACTGCTGGCCAGCTGCGCACGTCGGCTGCTGGAGGCGCAAGCTGTGCTCGGGCCGGCGTGCGACGGCGGTTGGTGGATCCTCGGCCTAAATAAGCCGGCAACGGCGCAATACTTGCGCAGTGTCCCGATGTCGCGACCTGATACCGGCGAGCTCACAGCGAAAGCGTTGCGCAACAGGGGTGTTGACGTGACTACAGTCGAGACTCTGGCAGACGTCGACGTCGTTGACGATGTCGCCGCGGTACGTAATGCCTGTGATCCCGCCGGTCGTTTCGCTCGGGTCACCCACGCGGCCGGACTCTGACGGCACAACCAATTCCGGATCCCAAGCTGCGGCGTCGTCGACACCCATCGAAGCCAGACGGCCGCCGAGCTGGACACCGCCGACGGTCTCGCCATCGCCCACGACGTCCGGCGCGAGTCACGCTAAGGCAGCGTCGCTTCGTCGATCGCTTCGGCGTACGGCGCGCAATTCCCGGCACCCGGCACCAGTGTGGCGAGCGCACCGGCGGCGCAGGCTCGCCGCAACGCGTGGTCGTGGTCACCGGCCCAGCCGGCGGCCAGTACACCGGCGAACACGTCGCCGGCGCCCGAGGTGTCGAGCGCGTCCACGACCGGTGCGGTAACCGTGAACTCCGTGTCGTCGCCGGTGTAGCTGGCGCCGCGCGCACCGAGAGTGGTCACCCGATGCGCGACGGGCCAAACCCAGTGCGCGGCTTCGGTTTCGTTGACCACCAAGACGTCGGTCACCTCAGCCAGCTGCGCCAGCTCGGCCTCGTCGGAGCCCCACGGTGAGGCGTTGAGGACCACGATCGCCCCCGCCGAATGCGCTTCGCGGGCAGCCGCTGTCGCGGTGGCGACCGGAATCTCCAACTGCAGCAACAACACATCGCAGTCGGCAACGATTCTGCGCAGCGCCGCCGAGTCCAGCGTGAGCTGACCATTGGCGCCCGCGGCCACCACGATGATGTTTTCGCCGGCGGAGTCGACGATGACGACGGCGTTGCCGCTACGCCCGGCTACGGTGATCAGCCCGTCGGTGCCGACGCCGTTCGAGTTCAAGTGCTCGCGCAATTGCGCTGCCGTCGGGTCGTCGCCGACGGCACCGACGAACTGCACGTGCGCGCCCGCGCGGGACGCTGCCACCGCCTGATTGGCGCCTTTGCCCCCGGGTGTCGAGCGCACCGACGCCGCCAAGGCCGTTTCACCCGGGCGGGGGAGCGTGTCGACATCGAACCCGATATCCATATTCACGCTGCCCACCACGCACACCCGTGTCATTCCGCCGACGTTAGGGAGTAGCGCTCGGATACACAAACGACGTGTTGATAACGGTTTTCGGCAAATCCGATGTCGCTACAGCGTTCGCGTTATTCTGCTGCGTGATGTGGGCTTTTTGGACCGGCAGCGAAAGGAAGCCGATTGGCGGCGCGGGGCTCAACTGACCTGGGAGCACACGACCAAACGGCGCCGGCCGAAAGGGGCAGGCGTCGTCAGCCGCGGCAGCTGTCCCGGTTGAGCATCCAGTCCAAGATCATGCTGATGCTGCTGGTGTCCAGCCTCGCCTCGTTGGCGGTGATTGGCGTCGTCGAATATATATCCGGCCGAAACACGCTGATGCCCGTCGCCGCCGAGCGCATGACGCAACTGCGCGAGGCACAGAAGCGCGCGATCGACATGCTGTTCGCCGATTTGACGAATTCGCTGGTGGTCTACACCCGTGGATCGACCGCTGAAGATGCGGTGCAGGCCTTTACCGCCGGATTCGACCAATTGGCCAATGCGCCGAGCGATCCCGGCCAACAGCAGGCATTGGAGAATTACTACACCGACAAGCTGATCAAACCGATCCAGCAGACAACCGGCCAGAAGCTGGACATGACCGCTGTCTTGCCCAGCAGCAACGCCCAGAAATATCTCCAATTCCACTACACCGTCCCGTCCTCGGGCACGTCGGCTGCGCCCGAGGATGCAGACGACGGCAGCGCGTGGTCGGCGGCGAATGCGCGCTTCAACAACTACTTTCGCGAGATCGCCACCCGCTTCGAATACCGGGATGCGATGCTGCTCGACACCCGGGGCAACGTGGTCTTCAACGTGAACAAGGGTGCGGCGTTGGGCACCAACATCCTCAGTGGGCCGTACCGCGAATCCAATCTGCGCGGTGCCTACGAAAAGGCGATGGCCGCCGACGCGGTCGATTTTGTCTGGATCACCGATTTCCAGACTTTTCAGGCTGCCGGCGGGATGCCCATCGCGTGGCTGGTGTCGCCGATCAACGTCGGCGGCAGGACGGCCGGCGTGATGGCGCTGCCGCTGCCGATCTCGAAGGTCAACCGGATCATGACCGCCGATCAGCACTGGAAAGCCGCCGGTATGGGTCAGACCGCGGAGACCTACCTGGCCGGCTCGGACGGACTGATGCGCTCTGATTCGCGGTTGTTTCTGCAAGATCCCGACAAATATCGGCGCGACGCTGTTGCGGCAGGCACCCCGCCCGACATCGTGGCCAAAGCGCTGCGGTGGCACGGCACAACGCTGGTTCAGCCGGTGCAGTCCGAGGCATTTCATGCTGCCCAGCGGGGGCAGACCGGAACAGTGATGGATACCGGCTATCTGGGAGACGCTGAACTCGTGGCCTACGCCCCGCTCACCGTGCCGAATTCGGACCTGCGCTGGTCGATCCTGGCGACACGGGACAGGGCCGAGGCCTATGCTCGGATCGAGGCATTCACCCGGACCCTGGTCGTGACGGCCGCCGCAATGGTCTTCGTCCTCTGCGTGCTCGCGATGCTGATCGCCCAGGCATTCGTGCGGCCCATCCGGCGGCTGCAGGCCGGCGCGGAGGAAATCAGCGCCGGCAACTACGACGTCGCGATACCGGTCACCTCCCGCGACGAAATCGGCGATCTCACAGCGACTTTCAACGAAATGAGTCGGAGCCTGGAGATCAAGGAGGGCCTGCTCACCGAACAGCGTGATGCAAACGACCGTCTGCTGTTGTCGTTGATGCCCGAACCGGTCGCGCAGCGCTACCGCGACGGCGAGCAGACCATCGCGCAAGAACACCAGGACGTCGCGGTTATCTTCGCCGACATCGTCGGCCTCGACGAGATGTCAAGCGGGCTGTCCGGCGACGAAATGGTCGGCATCGTCGACGAGTTGGTGCGGGAACTTGATTCGGCCGCCGAAACCCTTGGCGTCGAGCCCATTCGCACCGTGCACAACGGCTATCTCGCCAGCTGCGGATTGAACGTCCCGCGGCTGGATAGCGTGCCCCGAACCATCGACTTCGCCGTCGAGATGCAGCGCATCATCGAGCGCTTCAACACCGGTAGGGGCCATCACCTCAGCATTCGGGCCGGCGTCAATACCGGCAACGTGATCAGCGGACTGGTCGGCAGGTCCAGCGTCATCTACGACATGTGGGGCGCCGCGGTGAACTTGGCCCATCAGATGCGCAGCGGCGCATCGGATTCCGGTATCTATGTCACTTCAGACGTGTACGAGGTGATGCGTGACATTCGGCAGTTCACCCCGGCGGGAAGCATCACCGTCGCCGGCTCTGCGCAGCCGATCTGGCGATTGGCGGAACGCAAGTGAACGCCGTCGACCCCTTGTGGCTGTACTGGGCCATCGGTCTGGTCCTTGGATTGCCCATCGTGCTGATCGGTCTCACCGAATGGAGCCAATTCCTGGCCGGCCGGCGAAGCGCCTTGGCCAGACCGGTGCATCTGCTGCGCAATTACATCGTGCCGTTGGGCGCGCTGCTGGTGCTGTTGGTCAAGGTGGCGCGGGTGCCCGCCCAGTTCACTTCGGTACGGGTGCTTGCGACGGTGCTCGGCTTCGTGGTGCTGCTACTGCTGTTGTCCGGCCTCAACGCCACCTTGTTCGACGCTGCGCCGCAGGGGTCGTGGCGCCAGCGAGTTCCGATGATATTCCGTGATGTCACAAGGTTTTTGCTGATAGCTGTCGGCCTGACTCTCATCTTCTCCTACATCTGGGGTATCCGAGTAGGCGGCTTGTTCACCGCGCTGGGTGTGGGGTCGGTAGTCATCGGCCTGATGTTGCAGAACTCGGTGGGCCAGATCGTGTCCGGCTTGTTCATGTTGTTCGAGCAGCCATTCCGGATTGGCGACTGGCTGGACACACCGGCGGCACGTGGACGCATCGTCGAAGCGAATTGGCGTGCCGTCCACATCCAGACCGGCCACGGTTTGCAGATCACACCGAACTCGGTGCTGGCTGCCACCTCGTTCACGAATCTGAGCCGTCCGCCCGGTGCGTACACGTTGTCGATCACGACCACGTTCTCGGTGGCCGACCCACCCGACCGGGTGCGTCGTCTGCTGGTACGGCTGGCAAGCACGCTGCCGCAACGCAAAACCGATGTCGCGCCGAGCTCGACGGCCGGCGGCGCCGGCGAGTATCAGGTCAGCATCGCGCTGAAGTCGCCCGCCGACCACGGTGCCGCGAAAGCGATATTCCTGCGGTGGATCTGGTACGCGGCACGGCGCGAAGGTCTGCACCTCGACGGCGCCGGCGATGACTTCTCCACCCCGGCGCGGGTGCAGATGGCGATGCGAACCGTGGTGGCGCCTGCGTTGCGGTTGAGCCTCACCGACCAGCAGTCACTGGTCCCGCACGCGAAAATAGTTCGGTACGGAACCGACGAAGTCGTCCAATACTCCGGCGAAGTGCCAACGGGGATGACGTTTTTGATCAAGGGCAGTATCCGCCTGACCACGACCACCGGCGACGGTTCGGTGATCCCACTCAGCCTGCTGGACGAAGGTTCATTCCTCGGGTTGACCACCCTCACCCGTCAACCCAGCCTGTCCGGCGCGTATGCGCTGGAAGAGGTGACTGCGTTGGAGATCGATCGCGAGCACATCGAAGACCTGGTGATGCGCACACCGTTACTGCTGCAGGAGTTGGGCCGCATCATCGAAGACCGGCGAAAAGAAACGTCCCGCGCCGAGATATCCCGAGCCCGTTGACAACTCAGAGTCAGAATAGGCTGGACACCAGGTCGGTGAGCGAGGTGGGGATGAAGAACGAGCCCTCCGGGACGTTTGCGGCAAGGTCTATGAAGGGTTGTAGGGCGAAGTCGCCCATCGGTGTCACGAAGGTCTCCGTGACCACGTTCGCGCCGGTCGTCGAGACGAGGTCGGAATAGATGGTCTCGTAGCCGAATCCGTAGTCGTTCACGTCGAACACCGAGCCCACCGGCGGAAGATCGCCTGCCGTGAGGCCGGCAGCGCCCGAGTCGGCGGTGACCAGAACCGCCTCGCTGGAATTGCCGAAAAGGCCTGTCGCCGTGGTGATGTCGGCGTCGAAGGTCCCGATCGGGTTGCCGGACGCGTCGTCGACTTCGAACATCTGGAATCCCTGGACGCTTGAGTCCAGCGGCGGAACCCCGTTGAATCCGAAGATCTGTTCGTTGCCGACCGGGACGATGCTCTCGCCGTCAGTGGGGATCGTGAACGAGTTGACGGCCGTTGCCGTGGTCGCGTCCCAGGGGATGGGAATTTTGATCTCGCCGTAGGGGGACACCAAGGTATCCGAGACGACATTGCCCGACGACGACGGCGTCACGGAGTAGAGGTTGTAGATCGAGTGGGAACCGAAAAGGTAGAAGACGTTGTAGAGGGTGCCCACCGCCGGTGTATCCCCGGCGGCGGTCCCTACGGTGCCCGAGACGTCCTGGGTGACGAAAATTTCCTCGGTGTAGTTGAACAGGACATCCGACGTGTTGGTCACGTCTGCTTCAAACGCGCCCATCGCTTGATCGCTGGCGTTGTAGACCTCGAATACGTCATTTCCCTCAACGGCGATGTCAGCCGGCGGCACCCCGGTTACTGCGCTGATGTTTTCGGTCGCCTCGGTGGCAGGAGCCAAGTAGTAGCCGTCGGTGAGTTGCAGTGGCGTGTCGTCCAACGTGTGACTGCCAAGACCTGCGGCGACGTCGTAATAGGCCGGCATGGACACCGTGCCGAAGGGGGTCGTCAAGGTTTTCGTGAGCACGTCGCCGTCGGACCCGGCGAGGGCGGAGAAGATGGTCTGGTAGCCGTGACCGTAATCGGCAATATCGATCACCGAGCCGACCGGCGGAGTATCCCCGGTGGCGGTGCCCCCGGTGCCGGACAGGTCGCTGGTGACCAGGAGTAACTCGTGGGCGGCGCCGTACAACGACGGCTGGGTGCTTTCGTCGGCGTCGAACGTTCCCACTGTCTGACCGGTGGTCTTGTCAAAGACGTCGAATACCTGTCCGCCCTGGACGCTTCCGGCGACAGCGGGAGGAGTCGCGGGTTCGCCGAAAAATCCGGTGACTACTTCGCTGGAACTCGGATCGGGACTGATCTGGTAGCTGTCGGCGAAGGCGGTAGCCGTAGTGGCCGTAGCCAGGAAGGCGGCGCCGACCAGCCCACCAGCGGCTGCGGCCAAGGGGCGGTTGATACGACGGCCGACCAGTGGAGTCTCGATTCGGTTGATGCTGACCCGCTAGCTTTTTCGCAGGTGAGGGTACCCCATTGGCGGTCAGGTGCAGTCCGCAATTGCAGCTGGGATGTCGCGTTGTCGGCTCGGCCGCAACGTCGCACAGAGCCGTGTCAACCGGCCGATGGCGTGCCCGCTACCCTTGATCAATGAGTGTGCATGCCTTCTCGGCCCCCGACGTGCGCCAGCAGGTGCACGACGCGGCGCGCCGGGCCCGGGTGGCCGCCCACGTGCTGGCCTCGCTTCCGACGGTCGCCAAGGACCAGGCGCTTTGTATCGCCGCGGACGCGATCGTTGTCGGCACCAACCAGATACTGGCGGCCAACGCCGAGGACGTGCGGGTAGCGCGCGCCGCCGGCACACCGGCCGCCATGATCGACCGGCTGGCGCTGGACCCCCCGCGCGTCGAGGGGATCGCAGCAGGCCTGCGCCAGGTCGCCGGGCTACCCGATCCGGTGGGCGAGGTGCTGCGTGGCTACACCCTGCCCAACGGGCTGGCCCTGCGTCAGCAGCGCGTTCCGCTCGGCGTGCTCGGGATCGTCTACGAGGGCCGGCCCAACGTCACCGTCGACGCGTTCGGGCTGGCGCTGAAGTCCGGCAACGCCGCGCTGTTGCGCGGTAGTGCCTCGGCGGCGAAGTCCAACGAGGCGCTGGTGTCGATATTGCGTGCGGCCCTGGTGAGCGAAGACCTGCCGGCCGATGCCGTCCAATTGATTTCGGCTGCCGATCGCTCGTCGGTCACCCATCTGATTCAGGCCCGCGGTCTGGTAGACGTGGTGATCCCGCGCGGGGGAGCGGGCCTGATCGACGCAGTGGTCCGCGACTCGCAGGTGCCGACCATCGAGACGGGGGTCGGCAACTGCCACGTCTTCGTGCACGATGCCGCCGACCTCGACATGGCCGAGCGAATCCTGTTGAACTCCAAGACTCGTCGGCCAAGCGTGTGCAACGCTGCCGAGACACTGCTCGTCGATGCGGCGATCGCCGACCGGGCTGTGCCGCGGCTTGTCGGCGCGTTACAAGACGCCGGCGTGACGGTGCACCTCGAGCCCGGCGAGGCTGACTTGCGTCGCGAATATCTGACGATGGAGATCGCCGTCGCGGTGGTCAACGGGGTCGATGCGGCCATCGCTCACATCAACGAATACGGAACCGGGCATACCGAGGCCATCGTGACCTCCAATATGGCTGCCGCCCAACGGTTCACCGAGGGCGTCGATGCGGCCGCGGTGATGGTGAACGCGTCGACTTCGTTCACCGACGGCGAGCAGTTCGGGTTCGGCGCCGAGATCGGCATTTCGACCCAGAAGCTGCATGCCCGCGGTCCGATGGGACTGCCGGAATTGACCTCGACGAAATGGATCGTCTGGGGAGACGGTCAGACCCGCCCGGCCTGACCTGCTTAGGAGAACGAAAAAGTGAGTGTGCCCGCGCGGCCTGCCCCGCTGTTCGCCGATATCGACGACGTCGGTCGGCGGCTGGCGGAAACCGGTTACCTGCCCGATACCGCCACCGCCACTGCGGTTTTCCTCGCCGACCGGCTCGGCAAGCCGCTTCTGGTGGAAGGCCCGGCCGGTGTGGGTAAGACCGAACTGGCCCGCGCCGTCGCGCAGGCCACCGAATCGGAACTGGTCCGCCTGCAGTGCTACGAAGGCGTCGACGAGGCCCGTGCGCTCTACGAGTGGAACCACGCCAAGCAGAT
>NZ_DASXEP010000065.1:0-28825 GCF_036490025.1 Mycobacterium sp.
AGCGACTCCTTGTTGGGGAAATGCCGGTAGATCGCCGGGCCGCTGACTCCCGCCGCGGCGCCGATGTCTTCGAGTCGCACCGCCAAAAACCCGCGCTCGGCGAACAGTCGCTCCGCGGCGGCCAGCAGTTGCAAGCGGCGATCGGATTTGCGTCGACTGCGGGGGTTGGGTGCCGGGATGTCGTGGCTGCGGTCGGCCGGTTCGGATGCTGCCATCCGGCCTCCCTGGACACGTCGGTTAATGGCCACTAACATAACACGAGTTAGTCACCATTAACCGAAATTGGCGTGCAACCGATGACCTCTCCGGCGGAAAACCGCGACGCGCATACCGCGTTGGTCGCCCAGTTGCGCGAAAAGCTGGCCGCCGCGGCCCTGGGTGGTCCGGAACGCTCGCGGACCCGCCACGTCGACCGCGGCAAGCTGCTGCCCCGTGATCGCGTTGACGGGCTGCTCGACCCCGGTAGCCCGTTGCTCGAAATCGCTCCGCTCGCCGCCGACGGGATGTACGACGACGAATGCCCCGGCGCCGGCATCATCACCGGCATCGGCAGGATCTCTGGCCGCCAATGCATGATCGTGGCCAACGATGCGACGGTCAAAGGCGGTACGTACTACCCGATTACCGTCAAAAAACACCTGCGCGCTCAGGAGATCGCCAGCCAGAACCGGCTGCCCTGCATCTATCTGGTCGACTCCGGCGGCGCCTTCCTGCCCCGGCAAGACGAGGTGTTCCCGGACCGTGAGCATTTCGGCCGGATCTTTTACAACCAGGCCAATCTCAGCGCTCGGGGCATCCCGCAGATCGCAGCCGTGCTGGGATCGTGCACGGCGGGCGGTGCCTACGTTCCCGCGATGAGCGACGAGGCAGTGATCGTCCGCGACCAGGGCACCATCTTTCTGGGTGGGCCGCCGTTGGTGAAGGCCGCGACCGGGGAAGTCGTATCGGCCGAGGATCTCGGTGGCGGAGAACTGCATTCGAAGATCTCCGGCGTCACCGATCATCTCGCCCACGACGACCGCGACGCGTTACGCATCATCCGGCGCATCGTCTCGACGTTGGGGCCACGGGATCCGCGGATCTGGGACGTCTTGCCCACCGTGGATCCGATTGCTGATCAAGCCGAACTTTATGACGTGGTTCCCATCGATCCCCGGATTCCCTACGACGTGCACAACGTCATCACCCGCGTGGTCGACGGCGGCGAATTCATCGAGTTCAAAGCCGACTACGGCAGCACCCTGGTCACCGGCTTCGCCCACATTCATGGCCACCCGGTCGGCATCGTCGCCAATAACGGGGTGCTGTTCTCCGAATCCGCGCTCAAGGGTGCGCATTTCATCGAGTTGTGCGACAAGCGGATGGTGCCGCTGTTGTTCCTGCAGAACATCTCCGGCTTCATGGTCGGCCGCGATTACGAGGCCGGTGGCATCGCCAAGCATGGCGCCAAGATGGTGACCGCCGTGGCATGCGCGCGGGTGCCCAAGCTCACCGTTGTCATCGGCGGGTCCTATGGCGCGGGCAACTACTCGATGTGCGGGCGGGCGTATTCGCCGCGCTTTCTGTGGATGTGGCCGAACGCCCGGATTTCGGTCATGGGTGGCGAGCAAGCCGCGTCGGTGCTGGCGACGGTCCGCGGAGAGATGACCGCCGAGGAGGAAGAAGCGTTGAAGGCCCCGATCCGGGCGCAATACGAACACCAGGGCAACCCGTACTATTCGACAGCCCGACTCTGGGACGACGGCGTCATCGACCCTGCTGACACCAGAACGGTTGTCGGTCTTGCCCTTTCGGTGGTCGCCAGTGCGCCCGTCGACCCGGTTTCATACGGCGTCTTCCGAATGTGAGCGCAATGACTTTCGATACGGTTCTGGTGGCCAACCGGGGTGAGATAGCGGTCCGGGTGATCCGCACGCTCAAGGCGATGGGCATCCGGTCGGTCGCCGTGTACAGCGACGCCGACGCCAACGCGCGCCATGTCGCCTCGGCGGACGTCGCGGTCGCGATCGGCCCGGCGCCCGCACGAGACAGCTACCTCAACATCGCTGCCATCGTCGATGCGGCCGTGCGCACCGGAGCCCAGGCCGTTCATCCCGGCTACGGATTCCTCTCGGAGAACGCTGATTTCGCGACCGCGCTGGCCTCGGTCGGCGTGACGTTCATCGGCCCGCCGGTGGGCGCCATCCAGACCATGGGCGACAAGATCACCGCAAAGGGCACCGTGTCGGCCTTCGGTGTGCCCGTGGTGCCCGGCATCGCGCGGCCCGGGCTCAGCGATGAGGAGCTGATCGCGGCCGCCGACGAGATCGGCTATCCGGTTCTCGTCAAACCTTCCGCCGGTGGTGGCGGCAAGGGCATGCGCATGGTCGAGCGGCCGGCTGACCTGGCCGCCGCGCTGGTCAGTGCCCGGCGGGAGTCGGCCGCCGCGTTCGGCGACGACACGTTGTTCCTCGAGCGATTCGTGCTGCGCCCCAGGCATATCGAGGTCCAGATACTGGCCGACACGCATGGCAACGTCGTGCACTTCGGTGAGCGGGAGTGCAGCCTGCAGCGCCGGCACCAGAAGGTCATCGAGGAGGCACCGTCGCCGCTGCTGGACTCCGAGACGCGGGCCCGGATCGGCGCCGCGGCCTGCGATACCGCGCGGAGCGTGGATTACACCGGCGCGGGCACGGTGGAGTTCATCGTTTCGGCCGACCGTCCTGACGAGTTCTTCTTCATGGAGATGAACACCCGGCTGCAGGTCGAGCATCCGGTCACCGAATTGGTGACCGGGTGGGATCTGGTCGAGTGGCAGGTTCGGATCGCGGCGGGGGAGAAGCTGACCGTCGACCAGGCCGATATTGCGTTGCGAGGGCATGCGATTGAAGCGCGGGTCTACGCGGAGGATCCGGCGCAGGGTTTTCTGCCCACCGGCGGCGATGTGCTGGTGGTGGTGGAACCCGACGGAGCCGGTGTGCGGGTGGATTCGGGCCTGTCCGCGGGCATGGTCGTCGGTAGCGACTACGACCCGATGTTGGCGAAAGTCATTGCCTACGGACCGGATCGGGTTACAGCGCTGCAAACCCTGGATAGGGCTCTGGCTGACACCGCGGTGCTCGGCGTCGTCACCAACATCGAGTTCGCGCGCTTTCTGCTGGCCGACCCTGACGTGGTTTCCGGTCGGCTCGATACCGGCCTTTTGGACCGCCGCGCCGGTGACTTCGTCGCGGCGCCGCCCTCCGATGAACAGTTCATCGCGGCCGCGGCCTTCCGCTGGTTGCGATGGTTCCCCGCCCAGGGCGCCGATCTGTGGGAGATCCCGTCCGGGTGGCGGATCGGGCGCCGAGCACCGGTGAGCATCCGGTTGCGGGCCGGCGACCGCACCGATCACGTCCACATCGCCGGTGTCCCGGAGGCTGCAGAAGTCCACATCGAAGACGGCGAATCACGTTCGCTGCAAGCCGCTTTGACGGGCGATCGGCTGACAGTGACCCTCGACGGGTTGCGCATGACGTACACGGTAGCGGCGGCGGACAGCAAGATATGGCTGGTCGGCGACGGGACTTTCGCGGTGCCCGAGGAGGTGCGTGAAGCGCCAGTGCGTGCGGACGAGGAGCACAGCGGCGATGCCGAGTTGACCAGCCCCATGCCCGGTGCGGTCGTCGCGGTGAGCGTCGAGGACGGCGCTGGGGTCGAAGCCGGCATGGTTGTCGTCACGGTCGAAGCGATGAAAATGGAGCACGCGCTGACGGCGCCCGTCGACGGTGTGGTCGAACTCCTTGTCGCCGTGGGCGACCAAGTCAAGGTGGGTCAGTCGCTGGCCCGGATTGCCGCCAATGAGAACAGCAACACCAAAGCAGAGGACGGTGCTGATGACTAACTTCCTGTCGACTGGGACGCTCCCTGACGAATACCAACAGTTGGCCAAGACCGTTCGTGACTTCGCCCAGAGCGTCGTCGCACCGGTGGCGGCACGGCACGACGCCGAACACTCCTTCCCCTACGAAGTGGTGGCCGGCATGGCCGAGATGGGGCTGTTCGGTCTGCCGTTCCCGGAAGAGTGGGGCGGCATGGGCGGCGACTACTTCGCCTTGTGTCTGGCGCTGGAGGAGCTGGGCAAGGTCGACCAGAGCGTGGCGATCACGCTGGAGGCCGGCGTTTCGCTGGGCGCCATGCCGGTCTTCCGGTTCGGCACCGACGCGCAGAAGCGAGAATGGTTGCCGCAGTTGGCCAGTGGCCGCGCCTTGGGAGCGTTCGGTCTGACCGAGCCGGGCGGCGGCACCGACGCCGGCGCGACCAAGACCACCGCGCAACTAGACGACGGTCAGTGGGTGATCAACGGTTCCAAGCAGTTCATCACCAACTCCGGCACCGACATCACCACGCTGGTCACCGTCACCGCGGTAACCGGCGAGCGCGATGGAAAGAAAGAGATTTCATCGATCCTGGTTCCGGTACCGGCCCGGGGATTCACCGTGGAGCCCGCGTACAACAAGGTTGGCTGGAACGCCTCGGACACCCATCCGCTGAGCTTCGACGACGTGCGGGTTCCCGAAGAGAATCTGCTCGGTGAGCGCGGCCGCGGCTACGCCAACTTCTTGCGGATCCTTGACGAGGGGCGCATCGCGATCGCCGCGCTGTCGACTGGCGCGGCACAGGGTTGCGTCGACGAGAGCGTCAAGTACGCCCGCGAGCGTGAAGCGTTTGGGCAGGCCATCGGCCGATACCAGTCCATCGCGTTCACCATCGCCAGGATGGAGGCTCGCGCCCACACCGCGCGCACCGCCTACTACGACGCCGCGGCACTGATGCTGGCCGGTAAGCCGTTCAAAAAGCAGGCGGCGATTGCCAAGCTGATCGCCAGCGAGGCGGCCATGGACAACGCCCGAGACGCCACCCAGATTCACGGCGGCTATGGCTTTATGAATGAATTCACTGTGGCCCGGCATTACCGGGACAGCAAGATTCTCGAGATCGGTGAGGGGACGACCGAAGTGCAGCTGATGCTGATCGCGCGTGAGGTCGGTCTGTGAGCGAAACGAACGGGGACCAGCCGCTCAAGACGGTCGTCCAGCGCGGGCTGTGGTTCGAGGAATTCGAAACCGGCGTGCGATATCTGCATCGCCCGGGGCGGACCATCACCGAGGCCGACAACGTGTTGTTCACGACGTTGACGATGAATACTCAGGCGCTGCACCTTGATGCCGCGTTTTCCGATGCGCTGCCGCCGTTCAATCAGCGGCTGGTGAATTCGATGTTCACCTTGTCGACTTTGGTTGGTCTGTCGGTTGCACAGCTGACCCAGGGCACCATCGTGGGCAATCTCGGGTTCTCCGAAATCGCTTTCCCCAAACCACTTTTCCATGGCGACACGTTGTACGCCGAGACCGTCATCACCGAGAAGCGAACATCGAAGAGCCGTCCAGGCGAGGGCATTGTGATGTTCGCGCATACCGGCCGCAACCAGCACGGCGACGTGGTCGCCACCGCCAACCGCAAGACCATGGTACGGATGCGACCGGCGGAGGATGGCGACTGATGGGCCTGCAGAATCCCGGGCCGGCCTGGCTGTTCTGCCCGGCTGACCGCCCGGAGCGTTACCAAAAGGCAGCGGCTGCAGCCGATATCGTGATTCTCGACCTCGAAGACGGGTGTGGGGCGGCCGATCGGCCTGCGGCGCGCAAGGCGGTGGCGGAGGCCCGGCTCGACCCGGCCCGCACCGTGGTGCGCGTCAACCAATTCGGCACTGCCGATCAGGAGCTTGATCTGCAGGCCCTGAAGCAGACTCCGTACGACACCGTCATGCTGCCGAAATGCGAAGCGGTCGAACACGTTAGCGCTCTAGCGCCACTGGACGTGATCGTGCTCGTCGAGTCGCCGAAGGGTGCCCTGATTGTGACGGACACCGTCCAGGTGGACAACGCGATTGCCGTGATGTGGGGCGCCGAGGATCTGTTCGCCGTGCTCGGCGGCACGGCCAACCGCTACCCGGACGGCACCTACCGCGAAGTGGCTCGCCACGTTCGTTCGCAGTCGTTGTTGGCCGCGAAGGCGCATGGTCGCCTCGCGCTGGATTCGGTCTACCTCGACATCAAAGATCTTGATGGGCTGCGCGCCGAGGTCGACGATGCGGTTGCTGTCGGGTTCGACGCGAAGGTTGCTATCCACCCCAGCCAGCTGCCCGTGATACGGGCCGGTTATGCGCCCTCGTCTGACCAGGTGCAGTGGGCACGACACGTCCTTGCCGCTGCCCTCGATGAACGCGGTGTCTTCGCATTTGAGGGCATAATGGTGGATGCGCCGGTGTTGCGGCGAGCCGAGCGGATCGTGCAGTTGGCAGGTGAAGCCGGCTCCTAGCAGCCTCGGTATCGGGGTTTGCTCTGACCCCCTGCACGCCTGCGCGTAGGAGGCGGCATGGCCGAGGTTTCTCACTCGCCGATGACTGTCGGGCTCGAGCCGGTGCAACTCGTCGGCCCGGATGGCACGCCGACGGCCGAATCCCGATACAGCCGCGAACTGCCCGCGGAGACCCTGTGCTGGCTCTACGAGATGATGGTCGTCACCCGCGATGTGGATGCCGAATTCGTCAACCTGCAGCGACAAGGTGAGCTGGCGCTGTTCGCATCGTGCTGCGGCCAAGAGGCAGCTCAAGTCGGCGCGGCGGCCTGCCTGCGCAAGACCGACTGGCTGTTCCCGCAATACCGGGAATTGGGCGTCTATCTCGTCCGCGGTATCGCTCCCGGCCAAGTCGGCGCCGCCTGGCGCGGAACATGGCATGGCGGACTGGATTTCATCAAGAAGTGCTGTGCGCCGATATCCGTGCCGATCGGTACGCAGACGCTGCATGCCGTCGGCGCTGCGATGGCCGCCCAGCGGCTTGGTGACGACTCGATCACGGTGGCTTTTCTCGGCGACGGCGCCACCAGCGAGGGCGACGTACACGAGGCACTGAACTTCGCGGCGGTTTTCAAGGCACCGTGCGTGTTCTACGTGCAGAACAACCAGTGGGCAATATCGGTTCCGCTGCGCGGCCAGACCGTTGCGCCGTCGATCGCGCACAAGGCGATCGGGTACGGCATGCCCGGTATTCGGGTGGACGGCAATGACGTGCTGGCCTGCTATGCGGTGACGGCCGACGCCGCGACGCGCGCCAGAACCGGCAACGGGCCGACGCTGATTGAAGCCGTCACGTATCGGCTCGGGCCGCACACCACGTCCGACGATCCGACCCGATACCGCAGCCAAGAAGAACTGGACCGGTGGCGGGCACTGGACCCCATTCCGCGCTACCGGGCCTACCTGGAAGGTCAGGGACTGTGGTCGCAGCGGCTGGAGGACAGGATCGCCGCGCGGTGCACACGGCTACGTGGCGATCTGCGCGACGCGGTGTTCGCGGCACCCGATATCGACATCGACGAGGTCTTCACCGCGGTGTACGCGGAGATGACACCCGGCCTCGAGGCGCAACGCCGGCAGTTACGCGCTGAAATCCTCCGGGAGGCATGATGACTCAGATCGCCGAACCGCCGACATTCCGCACTGCGGCGCTGCCGGACGCGCAGCCGGCCGATACGCTCGTGGCTTCGCCGCTGACCATGGTTGCGGCGCTCAACCGGGCGCTGTACGACGCGATGGCCGCCGACGACCGGGTGCTGGTATTCGGCGAAGACGTCGCGACATTGGGCGGTGTCTTCCGGGTCACTGAGGGTCTGGCCGCGACGTTCGGCATGCAGCGTTGCTTCGATACCCCATTGGCCGAGTCCGCGGTGATCGGCATCGCGGTGGGTCTGGCGCTGCGAGGATTCGTGCCGGTGCCCGAGATCCAGTTCGACGGGTTCTCTTATCCCGCTTTCGATCAGGTGGTCAGCCACCTGGCGAAGTACCGGACCCGTACCCGCGGTCAGATCAACATGCCCGTCACGGTGCGAATCCCGTCATTCGGCGGCATCGGCGCCGTCGAGCATCATTCCGAGTCCACCGAGTCGTACTGGGCGCACACCGCAGGCTTGAAAGTCGTTGTCCCATCGACCCCATCGGATGCTTACTGGTTGCTGCGCCACGCCATCGCGTGCCCGGACCCGGTGATGTTTTTGGAACCCAAGCGACGCTACTGGGGCCGCGAAGTCGTCGACACGACCTGTCCCGGCCCGGCGATCGGGCAGGCGGTGGTGCGCCGCGCCGGTACCGACGTCACCGTGCTGACCTACGGCGGCCTGGTGGGGACCGCGCTGTCAGCCGCTGAAATGGCTGTGCAGCAACATGGTTGGAGCCTCGAGATCATCGATCTACGGTCGCTGGTCCCGCTGGACTTCGACACCGTGGCCGCCTCGATCCGCCGCACCGGACGATGCGTGGTGCTGCATGAGGGGCCGCGCAGCCTCGGCTACGGGGCGGGGCTGGCCGCCCGCATCCAAGAGGAGATGTTCTACGAACTCGAAGCTCCGGTGTTGCGCGCCTGCGGTTTCGACACCCCGTATCCGCCGGCGCGATTGGAGAAGGCTTGGCTGCCCGGGCCCGACCGGCTGTTGGACTGCGTTGAACGTTCTTTGGGGCAACCATGAATGACGACCGCGTCAAGGTCTTCGTCGTCCCTGATCTCGGCGAGGGCCTCGAAGAGGTGACGCTGTCATGCTGGTGCGTCGCGGTCGGTGACGACGTCGAACTCAACCAGCCGTTGTGCTCGGTGGAAACCGCGAAGGCCGAAGTCGAGATCCCCAGCCCCTATGCGGGCCGGATCGTCGAACTACGCGGGGCCGAAGGCGATGTGCTGGCCGTCGGCTCGCTGCTGGCTCGCGTCGACAGCGCGCCCCAGCAGACACCGGCGACCAACGGTGAGCTATCCGCGCGCAAACCGGTGCTGGTCGGATACGGTGCCGACGACGCGCTGGACACCAGCCGCAGACGTCCCAAAGCCAAGCCAAGCGTCCGGAAATTGGCCGCGGACCTGCTGGTGGACCTGAACGACGTGCCGCCGGGCGCAGACGGCCTGGTCAGTCGGGATGCGGTACTGGCGGCCGCAGGAGTCGGTGCCGAACGGCCGGGGGTCTCCTACGACGTGCTGCCCGTTCGCGGCGTGCACGCTCAGATGGCAGAGCGAATGACGCTGTCGCGCAACAATATTCCAGACGCGCATGCCAGCGTGCAGGTCGACTGCACCGCGCTGCTAGGACTTCGCGACCGACTGGGCGCGTTGGTTGGTGACGACGCCGAGGTCACCTCGCCGTTCCTGCTAACCATGCGGCTACTCGTCATCGCCTTGACGCACAACAAGATTCTGAACTCCACCTGGGTGGACGGCCCCGACGGTGCCCAGGTGCACTCACACCACGCGGTCCATCTGGGCTTCGCGGTCGCGACCCCGCGCGGCCTGCTGGTCCCTGTCGTCACCAACGCACAGCACAAGACCACGCGTGAACTTGCCGGATGTGTGGCGCGGCTGATTCGGGAAGCGCGGGCCGGCACGCTGAAATCGGCCGAGCTCGCGGGATCGACGTTCACCGTGTCGAACTTCGGCGCCCTCGGACTCGATGACGGCGTGCCGGTGATCAACTATCCCGAAGCCGCGATCCTTGGCATGGGGTCATTGAAGCCACGGCCGGTGGCCGTTGACGACACGGTCGTTGTCCGCCCGCAAATGACGCTGACGTGCGCGTTCGATCACCGAATCGCCGACGGTGCCAACGCGGCTCAGTTTTTAGGCGAGCTGCGCAGGCTGATCGAATCGCCGGAGACCGCGCTGCTCGATCTGTAGCGGTCGGCAAATTCACGGACGCGGACTAGGACGCTGCCACGACTTGGTCGGAAGCCGTTGCGCGAACCGGTCGCCCCACCGTCGCGATCACGGGCCCGCTCGGGTGCAGCGTGACATCGCCACGTGGTTTCAGCGGCGTCGTAGCCACGAGATTCACGCTGGCGGACTGGGTTAGCACGGCCAGCGCGAGGGTCGCCTCCAGCTGGGCAAGACCCGCGCCGACGCAGATCCGCCGGCCGCCGCCGAACGGCATGAATGCATACTTCGGACGGCTCGACACGTTCTTGGGAAGGAAACGCCGCGGGTCGAATCCCTCTGGGTTGGGCCAGAAGTCGGGATTGCGGTGTAGCAGATAGGGCGAGATCGCGACGGTGTTGCCGGCAGCGACGCGAATGCCGGCGATGTCGTCGTCTTCGGCGGCGTCGCGTTCGACGGTCCACGCTGGCGGGTAGAGCCGCATTGTTTCGTTGATCACCGCCTGGGTCCACTGAAGGCTGTCGACGTCGTTTGGTTGCGGGTCGCGATCGCCAAGGACTTCGTCGACCTCCGCGGCCAGGCTTTCGCGCGCGGCCGGGTATCGCGACAGCAGCGTAAGCGCCCACGTCAATAAGTTCGCCGTGGTCTCGTGACCGGCGAGCACGAGTGTCATCACTTCGCTGTGGATCTCTTCGCGCGTCAGTGGTTGCTCGCCCTGTCCCGCTGCCAGCAGCAGGTCAAGCAGGTCGCGAGGCTGAACGTGCGGCGCCGCGACGCGCTCGTCGACGATCCTGGTGACCAGCGACTCCAGTGTCTCCGACGCCCAGCCGATCCCCGGGACGGCGCGAGCCACGGCTCGGACGCGTTCGGGGGGCATCGGTGGCAGCAACATCGCCGCGACCATCGAACCCTGCAGACGCGACACCGCATGCCCGACTCGTTCGGCCTTGCTACCGAGCTCGGTGCCGAACAACACGCGGCCGATCACATCCATTGTCAGTGTCCGCATTTCGGCACCAACGTCGATGGTGGCGCCAGGTATCCAGTCAGCGGCGCGCCGTCGGGAGGCCGCGACGATCGCGGGAGCGAAGGATTGCACGTGGCGGTGACTGAACACGGGCTGTACGAGACGACGGTGCCGCTGCCATGTCGCGCCTTCGCTTGTGAGCAGCCCGTCTCCGAGGAAGGTCTTCAGCGGCCGGTACGTGAACGCCTTCACATAGCGATCCTGATGCTGGACGAGAACGTGTTCGGCGTACTCAGGGCGACTGAGCACAAAGAACGTGCGCTTGCGGGTCAGCGGTACCCGCACCGCATCTCCGTACCTGCGGCTGAGCTGTCCATATACCGCGAGCGGGTCGCGGAACAACTGCGCCCAATAGCGCAGTGCCTGCATCCCCGACGGGCCGGGTGGGATTGCTGGTGACGTTGTTCCCGAGCTTGCAGTCATGAACTACGATAACTCCAGATTTAGACAAATGTGCAAGGGGCTTTTGTGGGTAATCGAGAGGCGCTGCTGGAAGCGGCGATCGTGTGCCTGCGCGAGCGCGGATTCGGTGGCACCCGAGCACGTGATTTGGCGTCGACGGCAGGCGTAAGCCTCGGTGCGATTCGCTATCACTTCGGTTCGACGGAGGGCTTGTTGAACGACGCCGTCGCGGAATGCGCCCGACGTTGGGTGAGCGGCTTTCAGTCCTCGATGGCGGCGGCGACGAACAAGACTGCTCAGTTGGACAGCATGACCGCGGACGCGTATCGAGCCTTCGACGTCAACCGAGCATTGCTCGTCGGGTTCATGGAGGCATTCGCGCACGCACAGCGGTCCGCCGCGGCGCGCGAACAGCTGGGGGCCATGTACGACGAACTGCGGCAAGGAGTCGTGGCGGTATTGGACGACAAAGGCCGCGCCGCGGAATCTGTCGCATCGCTACTGATCGCGCTCATCGACGGGCTTATGCTGCAGTGGCTCCTGGCGCCGGATCGTTGCCCGTCACCGAAGATGTTGCGCCGAGCGGTAGCCGCGCTCGCGGGATTGCCCTAGTTGTCACAAGCACACTAGGACTGAACCTCTAACATGCTGGCGGACAGCATAATTGGGTTTGTTTATTTGCGTCGCGCCGCGGCCAGGCGGGCGGCGAACTCCGGTGACCGTATCGAGGTGGCCTGCGGCCCGAGCTCGGTGTCCTTGGCAAGCTCGTGCTGGTCGACGTCGAGAAATCCCGGGCTGGCCGTGGCGCGCATGGTGGCTTTGGTCGCCAGCACAACGTCGCGCGGTGCGGCCGCGGGGCCGGCCGCCAACTCCAATGCCGCGGCAACTGGATCGTCGGCGACCCTGAGCGCGAGGCCGTGTCGGACAGCGGATTCGGCGTCGAAGCGCATGCCGAACAGCAAGGCTGCACGGGCCACCTGCGGTCCGACGCCGCGCTGCAGCATCCACGTCGCCCCGCCGCCCGGGTGAATTCCTAATTTCTGAAAACGGGCGTCGAACAACGCGTTTGGTCCGGCGATGCGCACATCGGCGGCCAGCGCCAGGTTCAGGCCCGCGCCGACGGCCGGTCCGTTGACGGCGGCGATGGTGGGCAGCGTGCACTTGCCGACGGCCATGAATCCGTCGTAAAGCCGCACGAGTCCCTCTTCGGCGGCGCTGCCCAGCGCGCTGAGATCGGCACCGGCACAGAACGCTTTGCCGGCGCCGGTGACGACAACGGCATGCACATAGGAGTCGGCCTCGGCCGCCTCGACGGCGGCGCGCAGCTGGGTGGACATTTCGCCGGTGACGGCGTTGCGCCGATCGGGGTCGTTGACGGTGATCAGCGCGACGTGGTCGTCGACGCTGAACAGGACCAGGTCAGATTCGGCCATTGGACACCTCCGCTGCTTCGCCGGAACGGCGCGTGGCGCACCATCCGAAACCATGTGCCACACACATACCATCGGTCTCAGTGGCACCTCGACGCGCGCCCCTCGACGAGCGCCCTCGACGAGCGCCCCCGGCAGGACTCGAACCTGCGACCACAAGATTAGAAGTCATGTGCTCTATCCAGCTGAGCTACGGGGGCCGAAGACGTTAGGCCCAGGTCAGTGTAGCCAACCAGAAAAATGGGCACTCGCGCCGCGCAACGCCGCGGGAAATGTCGTTGGCAGTAATAGTGATTGGCTAGTGTGAGGCCCGCCACACACGTACGCTACGACGGCCATGCTTGTGCGCAGGCGGCGTGTGCTCAACGACGAGGAGTGGCGAGGCATGACCGTAGCCATAGATGTCAGAGCGCGGTACTCGCAGGCCCGTGCCGAGGTGCTGCGACAAGGGTCGCAGCTCGCCGCGATGCCGATCGGCGCGTACCGCACCGGATCGCTGCTGCTTCGTGGCTCGCCGTGGGTGGGCCGCTTCGTCGCGGGTTGGCTGTCGGCCGAATTCTCGCCGCGCGTGGTCACCGGACATGCGCTGTCCGGTGTGACGCCGTTGTCGGTGGGCCGGGTGGCGACTGGCTGGGCAGCGCAGCGGGCAGACCAGATTTTGACCGCAGCCCTGCAGGACTCGCTCGGACCGGATTACCGCGAGCAGGCCTGTCATCCGATCGAGCGGGCCGCGTGCTCGGGTCGCGTCGGCTTCCTGCAGGCGGCCGGCCACCGCCGCCGTTACGCAGCGCAGACGTCGGACATCATCTACGGCCCGGACGTCCGTGACAACGTGCTGGACATCTGGCGCCACGGTGACGTCAAAGCAGGACATCGCGCGCCGGTGGTACTGCAGATCCCGGGTGGCGCGTGGGCGGTCAACGGTCGACGGCCGCAGGCGTATCCGCTGATGGGCCGACTGGTCGAGCAGGGCTGGATGTGCGTGTCCATCGACTACAGCAAGAGCCCGCGCAAGTCTTGGCCGGCGCACATCATCGACGTCAAGCGCGCGCTGGCATGGGTTCGCGAGAACATCGCCGACTACGGCGGCGATCCCGACTTCATCGCCGTCACGGGTGGCTCCGCGGGTGGGCACTTGGCGTCGCTGGTCGCGCTCACCGCTAACGACGAGCGGCTGCAGCCCGGCTTCGAAGACGCCGATACCAGGGTCCAAGCCGCGGCACCCTATTACGGGGTTTACGACCTGACCGATGTCGAGAAAATGCACGAAATGATGCTGCCCTTCCTGGAGCATTTCGTGATGCAAGCACGCTATTCCGAACAGCCCGAGCTGTTCGAATTGGCGTCGCCAATCAGGCATGTGCACCGGCAGGCGCCGCCGTTTTTTGTGCTGCATGGCGAGAACGATTCAGTCATCCCGAGTGTGCAGGCGCAGGCTTTTTGCGATGCGCTGCACGACGTCGGAGCTCCCACCGTCTGTTATGCCGAGCTTCCCAACGCGCACCACGCTTTTGACTTGTTCGCCACGGTACGGTCCAGGTTTGCTGCTGATGCCGTTGCCGACTTTCTGGGTGTCGTCTACGGACGGCATTTGCGCTCGCGGTCGACCGCTTTACGCAAGCGCGCCAACCCGGCCAGCTGAATTGATCAGCGCGTAATCGAACGCTCATTTTCAATTCAGCGGCCCGCCATGGCATTTCGTTGATTGCCGCAATTGGGTCTGCTCCGGCATTCTGATCCGCACATTCAGCTACCGCCGCCGCGCTAACCGGACTACGTTAGAGTTGCGCACGCCATTCTGGCAAACTGTGAGGCGACGTCGCCCGTGGCGTGACGGCTGGAGCGTTCGAAACGGGAGGCTTGAGTGGCGAAAGCGGCGTTGGCGCGTCGAGTGGCGGACGCGGCGACCGGACCGGGGAGCTGCGGTGGCTGAGCAGTTCGACGCGGCCGGATTGCCTACCGCGCTGGGGCCCGTCGACTACCTCTTGCATCGTGGGGAGGCGAATCCGCGTACCCGCTCGGGGATCATGGCCCTGGAAATCCTGGACACGACGCCGGACTGGGACCGCTTCCGGACCCGCTTCGAGAACGCGTCCCGGCGGGTGCTGCGGCTGCGGCAGAAGGTGGTCGTGCCGACGTTGCCGACGGCCGCACCGCGCTGGGTGGTCGATCCCGACTTCAACCTGGACTTTCATGTGCGCAGAATGCGTGTCGCGGAACCCGGCTCGCTGCGACAGGTGTTCGATCTGGCGGAGGTGATGCTGCAATCGCCGCTCGACATCGCGCGGCCGCTGTGGACGGCCACTCTGATCGAGGGCCTCGCCGACGGCAAGGCCGCGACGCTGCTGCACCTGTCCCACGCCGTCACCGACGGTGTCGGCAGCGTGGAGATGTTCGCTCATATCTACGATCTCGAGCGCGATCCGCCACCCCAGCCGGTCCCGGACCAACCCATTCCGCAGGATCTGTCGGCCAATGACCTGATGCGCCAGGGGTTCAACCAATTGCCGGTCAACGTGGCCAACGGGGCCCGCGGCGCGTTGTGGGGAGCCGCGTCGATGGTCGGGCGAGCGGTGCTCAATCCGGGTGCGGCGGTGTCGGGTGTGCTCAATTACGCCCGCTCGGGCGCACGCGTGATGAGTCGGGCCGCGGAACCCTCGCCGCTGCTTTGCCGGCGCAGCCTGGCCACCCGCAGCGAGGCCATCGACATCCTGCTGTCCGACTTGCACCGGGCCGCGAAAGCCGGTGGCGGCTCGATCAATGACGCCTACCTGGCCGGTTTGTGCGGTGTGCTGGGGCGCTATCACCAGGCACTCGGCGTGCCGATCGCGGCGTTGCCGATGGCGGTGCCGGTCAGCCTGCGGGCAGAGTCCGACGCCGCCGGCGGCAACCGGTTCACCGGGGTCAACCTGGCGGCCCCGATCGGTACCGCGGATCCGGTGGTCCGCATGCAGAAGATTCGCCTGCAGATGACCCAGCGCCGCGACGAGCCCGCGATGGACATCATCGGTTCGATCGCGCCGGTGTTGAGCGTCTTGCCGGCGCCGTTGCTGGAGTCGATGACGGGATCGATCGTCGGCTCCGACGTCCAGGCCAGCAATGTTCCGGTCTATCCCGGCGACACGTTCCTCGTCGGTTCAAAGATCTTGCGGCAGTATGGCATTGGCCCGTTGCCGGGTGTGGCGATGATGGTCGTACTGATCTCCCGCGGCGGCTATTGCACCATCACCACCCGCTATGACCGCGCCGCCATCCGCGACGAGGCGCTGTTCGCTCGCTGTCTGCTGGACGGCTTCAACGAAATCCTCGCGCTGGCAGGTGATCCCGCTCCCCGGGCAGTGCCCGCCTCGTTCGGCGCTGAGGCGTTGGGCGCCTCGGAGCAGTCGGCGGTGGGTTCATGAGCGAGGACCGCGAGTCGAAGAAACCGGCGCGCGATCTTCGGTTACCGGGGTCGGTGGCTGAAATCATGGCCAGCCCGCCCGGCCCTGAAATCGGCGCATTCTTCGACCTCGACGGAACTTTGGTGGCCGGCTTCACCGCCGTCATCCTCACCCAGGAACGCATTCGGCGCCGCGACATGGGGGTCGGGGAAATGATCAGCATGATCACCGCCGGCCTCAATCATCAACTCGGACGTATCGAATTCGAGGAGCTCATCGGCAAGGCGTCCTCGGCCTTGCGCGGCCGGATGTTGAGCGATCTGGAGGAGATCGGGGAGCGGCTGTTCGCCCAGCGGATCGAGTCGCGGATCTACCCGGAGATGCGCGAGCTGGTTCGCGCCCACCTGGCCCGCGGGCACACCGTGGTGCTCAGTTCGTCGGCGCTGACCATGCAGGTCGCTCCGGTAGCCAGCTTCCTCGGCATTCTCAATACGCTCACCAACAAGTTCGAGACCAACGACGACGGGGTGCTCACCGGAGGCGTGGTCAAGCCGATTCTGTGGGGTCCGGGCAAGGCCGCCGCGGTGCAGAAGTTCGCCGGCGACAACGGGATCGACCTCAAGGACAGCTACTTCTACGCCGACGGTGACGAAGACGTCGCGCTGATGTACCTGGTCGGCAATCCGCGCCCGACCAACCCGGAAGGCAAGATGGCCGCCGTTGCCAAGCGGCGAGGCTGGCCGATTCTGCGGTTCACCAGCCGCAGTGGCGGCGGCATCGGCGCACAGCTGCGCACGCTTGCCGGGGTCGGCTCGGTGGTCCCCGTCGCGGCCGGCGCCCTGGGGATCGGATTACTGACCCGAAGCAGGCGCCGCGGCGTCAACTTCTTCACGGCCACCTGGTCGCAGCTGCTGTTGACCGCCAGCGGTGTGCAACTCAACATTGTGGGTGAGCAGAATCTGACTGCCGAGCGGCCTGCGGTGTTCATCTTCAACCACCGCAACCAGGCCGACCCCGTCATCGTCGGTGCGTTGATCCGCGACAACTGGGTTGCTGTCGGCAAGAAGGAGCTCGAGGGAGATCCGATCATGGGCACGCTCGGCAAGGTGCTGGACTCCGTCTTCATCGACCGGGATAACCCGGTCGCCGCGGTGGAGTCGCTGCACCAGGTCGAGGAGCGTGCCAGACAAGGGCTGTCCATCATGATCGCGCCCGAGGGCACCAGGCTGGACACCACCAGCGTCGGGCCGTTCAAGAAGGGGCCGTTCCGGATGGCGATGGCGGTGGGAATACCGATCGTGCCGATCGTGATTCGCAACGCCGAGATCATCGCTGCGCGCAACTCCACGACGATGAATCCCGGCACGGTGGATGTTGCGGTGTTTCCGCCGATCTCGGTGAGCGACTGGACAGTCGACACACTGGCGGATCGGATCGCCGAGGTGCGCCAACTGTATCTGGACACGTTGGCCGACTGGCCTGTCGACGAGCTACCCGACCACGACGTGTATCGAAAGAAGCCGGCGCCGCGAAAGGCGCCGCGCAAGACCACCAGTCGCGCTAATAAGGCCGCGCCCGCGAAAGCCGCTGCGAAGAAAACGGCCAAGGCTGCCCAACCCAAGGCACCGCCGAGAACGCCTCGGCCAAGGGGACGATCGTGAAAATCCCGGCCGCCGACACGGGCACGTTCAGCACAACCGACGACACGTTGGTGTTGGCGTCGACGTCCTCGCCGATGGAATCGGAATTGCTTGCGGTGTGGCTGGATCAGCAACGTGCCCGCTATCCGGAGACCAAACTCGAGGTGCTGCCCCTACCCGAGCGGAATCCTTCGCCCGGCGCGCTCGCGCAACTCGTGGAGCAGCTCGAGTTGGACGAAGACCGGTCGATCGTGCCGGTGCGCGTGTTCTGGATGCCGCAGGCCGACGCGTCGGCATTGAATCGGGTGGCGGCGTTGCTGCCGGGACGAAATCCCTACCAGCCCAGCGAGCGTCAGCAGCGCCACATCCTGCGCGCTGATCCTTCCCGCGCCCGGGTGGTGGCCGGCGAGTCGGCCAAGGTATCCGAACTTCGCCAGCAATGGCGCGACATCACTGTTGGCGACAATCCCCGTGACTTCGCGCATTTCGTCACCCGCCGGGCGCTGCTGGCGATGGAACGCGCCGAATACCGGATCCTTGGACCGCAATACAAGTCTCCGCGGCTGGTGCGGCCAGAGATTCTGGCCTCTGCGCGATTTCGCGCCGGCCTGGAGAAGATCCCGGGCGCCACCGTCGAGCAGGCCGGAAAGATGCTCGACGAACTCGCTACCGGGTGGAGCCGAGTTTCCGTCGACCTCGTCTCCGTCCTGGGCAGATTGTTCAGCAGGGGATTCGACCGCGAAATCGACTACGACGAGTACCAGGTGGCGGCGCTGCGCACCGCTCTGGAAGCTCATCCGGCGGTGTTGCTGTTCTCGCACCGGTCTTACATCGACGGCGCGGTGATGCCGGTGGCGATGCAAGAAAATCGGCTCCCGCCGGTGCATGTCTTCGCGGGTGTCAACTTGGCATTCGGGGTGATGGGACCGCTGATGCGTCGCGCCGGGACCATCTTCATCCGGCGCAATATCGGCAAAGATCCGCTGTATAAATACGTGCTCAAGGAGTACGTCGGCTATGTGGTGGAGAAGCGCTTCAACCTGAGCTGGTCGATCGAGGGCACCCGCTCGCGCACCGGGAAGATGCTGCCGCCCAAGCTCGGGCTGATGAGTTATGTGGCCGACGCCTATTTGGACGGCCGCAGCGATGACATTCTGCTGCAAGGGGTTTCGATCAGCTTCGACCAACTGCACGAGACGGCCGAGTACGCCGCTTACGCGCGCGGGGGCGAAAAACGGCCCGAGGGTTTGAGCTGGATGTACAACTTCATCAAGGCCCAGGGTGAACGTAACTACGGCAAGATCTACGTCCGATTTCCGGAAGCCGTCTCGATGCGAGAACATCTCGGCCCCTCTCACGGCCAGGCCGCCGAGGACGAAGCCGCCAAACGGCTTGCGCTGCAAAAGATGTCGTTCGAAGTCGCATGGCGAATCCTGCAATCCACCCCGGTGAACGCAACCGGGCTGGTGTCGGCTCTGCTGCTGACCACGCACGGGGTGGCGTTGACACTGGGACAACTGCACCACACCCTGCAGGATTCGCTGGACTATCTCGAACGCAAACAAACCCCGATGTCCACCAGCGCACTGCGGCTGCGCACGCCCGGAGGTGTTCGGGCCGCGGTCGACACCCTGTCCAACGGTCATCCGGTGACCCGTGTGGACGGCGGTCGAGAACCGGTGTGGCGCATCGCCCCTGAAGATGAGCACACCGCGGCGTTCTACCGAAACTCGGTGATCCACGCATTTTTGGAGACAGTGATCGTCGAGCTGGCGCTGGCACACGCGGGCCGGGCCGATGGAGATCGGCTGGCGGCGTTCTGGAACCAGGCCATGCGACTGCGCGATCTGTTGAAGTTCGACTTCTACTTCGCCGATTCCGCGGCATTCCGTCAGAACATCGCCGACGAGATGGCATGGAACGACGATTGGGAAGCTCACGTGGCCGGGGGCGCGGCCGAGATCGAGGCGCTGCTGTACGCGAAACGACCGTTGATGTCGGACGCGATGCTGCGAGTGTTCTTCGAGGCCTACGAGATCGTGGCCGATGTGCTGCGCGATGCCCCAGCGGATATCGGCGAAAAGGAGCTCACCCAGTTGGCGCTCGGTGTCGGCAAGCAGTACGTCGCGCAAGGCCGGGTGCGCAGCAGCGAACCGGTGTCGACGTTGTTGTTCGCCACCGCGCGCCAAGTCGTCGCCGATCAGGACCTGCTCGAGCCCGCGCCGGATTTGGTGGAGCGCCGCGTCGCGTTTCGTCGCGAATTACAGTCCATTCTCCAGGATTTCGACCACGTCGCGCAGATCGCCCGCGACCAGTTCGTCGCCCGCGAGGCGCAGGCACGCGGTGCGGGGCGGCCGTAGGCGGCGCGACCGTACTCTTTGGTTATGACGGATGCGCCGGCCGCCGGCCGCCGGGTGGTGGCGTGGCCGCTGCTCGTCGGGGTCGGCACGCTGGCCGGCTGCACCGCAGCGGGCATCGGGGCGCTGTCGCTGGCCGCCGCGCTGACCGCTACCGGATTACCCGACCCCGGCCCGGTGACCACGCTTGGCCTGCCGTTCGTCCGGGCCGCCGGGGAAATCGCCGCCGTTGTGGCCGTCGGAGCCTTCCTGTTCGCGGCGTTTCTGGTTCCGCCGCAGGACAACGGCGTCCTCGACGTCGACGGCTATCGCGCGATGCGGGTCGCAACGGTGGCGGCCGGGGCCTGGGCCGTGTGCGCCGCCTTGCTGGTGCCGTTGACCATTTCCGACGTCTCGGGCCAGCCGATAACCGCCCACCTGAACCCGGCGAGTCTGTGGTCGCTGGCCAGCCTGATCAACATCTCGACAGCGTGGCGGTGGACCGCGGTGCTGGCCGCGGTGGTGACATTGGCCAGCCTGCCGGTGCTGCGCTGGTCATGGACGCCGCTACTGCTGGCCGGATCGTTGCTGACCCTGATGCCGCTGGCGCTGACCGGCCACTCATCGGCCGGCGGTTCCCATGACCTGGCCACCAACAGCCTGCTGATCCATCTGGTCGCGGGCAGTCTGTGGGCCGGTGGTCTGCTAGCCCTGCTCACCCATGTACTGCGCGGTGGAAAGCACGCCGACCTGGCGTCGCGTCGGTTCTCGGTGATCGCGCTGTGGTGCTTTGTCGCGATGGCGGTCAGCGGTGTGGTCAACGCGCTGGTGCGCATCCTGCCGTCCGACCTGCTCAGTACCGACTATGGACGACTGGTGGTCGCCAAGTTCGTCGCGCTCTGCCTGCTCGGTGTCGTCGGTTGGCGCCAGCGGCGAACCGGAGTGGTTGCGCTGCAGACAGATTCGAGCTCACGCGGCGCCCTGATTCGGCTGGCGCTGATCGAGGCATTGCTTTTCGGCCTCACGTTCGGCATCGCGGTCGGCCTCGGCCGCACCCCTCCGCCGCCACTGCCGATCGGGGTGCCGTCGATTTCCGATGTGAAGATCGGCTACGACTTCGCCGGGCCGCCCACCCCGGCCAGGGTTTTGTTCGATTGGCGGTTCGACCTGATCTTCGGCACGGCGGCCATCGTCTTCGCCGCGTTGTATCTGGCCGGCGTGCGTCGGCTGCGGCGTCGCGGTGACGAGTGGCCGATGGGCCGGACCGTGGCCTGGCTGCTGGGCTGTACGGCCTTGCTGTTCGTCAGCTCATCCGGGGTGGGCCGGTACATGCCGGCGATGTTCAGCATGCACATGGCCGCTCACATGCTGCTGTCGATGCTGGTGCCGATCCTGCTGGTGTTGGGTGGGCCGGTCGGCCTGGCGTTGCGGGCGCTGCCGGCGGCCGGCCGCGGTGACCCGCCCGGCATGCGGGAATGGCTGCTCGCGGCACTGCACAGCAGGCTCTCGAGGATCTTGACCAATCCGGTGGTCGCGACGGCCCTGTTCGTCGCCGGGTTCTACGGGCTGTACCTCGGTGGTCTTTTCGACGCCGCCGTCGGCAGCCACATCGGGCACCTGGTGATGAACGTGCACTTCCTGGCCAGCGGCTACCTGTTCTATTGGGTGGTCATCGGCGTCGACCCGACGCCGCGGCCGATTCCGCCGCTGGCGAAGCTTGCGGTGGTCTTCGCGTCGCTGCCGCTGCACGCATTCTTCGCTGTTGTGCTAATGAGCATGCAGAAGGTGCTCGGTGACAGCTTCTACCGGTCGCTGCACCTGAGTTGGCACACCGACCTGCTGGGTGATCAGCGCCTCGGCGGTGGAATGGCTTGGGCAGCAGGGGAAATACCCCTGGTCGTGGTGATGATCGCGTTGCTGGTGCAATGGTCGCGCAGCGACCGGCGGACCGCGCGGCGACTGGATCGTGCAGCCGACCGTGACGAGGACTCCGACCTAGCGGCCTACAACGCGATGCTTGCCGAGCTGGCCCGCCGCGACCGATAGGCCCGCGCGAACCAGAAGTCAGGGCTGCGATTCTCCCGCCGAGCACGACCGTGGCTTCTGGTTCGCGGCTGCCGGCTCATCCACAGCGTCGGTTTCATCCACATGATGCGCCCGGCTGGGTTCTGGACGTCGCCGGTTGTCGGCGCCGCCGAGGTGAATAGCGGTCAGACCGGCGGCGAGGCGCCGTCGCATCGAAGAAAGGGATGAGCAATGTTCGAAACGCCGCTGACCGTGGTCGGAAACATTGTCGGTTATGACGGGTATGCTGACCAGCATGGAAGCCGTGATCTATACCCGCGTGTCGCAGGACCGGAACGACGGCCGGTCTGTTGAGGACCAGGAACGGGAGTGCCGGGCCGAATGCAACCGGAAGGGATGGCCCGTCCGCGCCGTGTTCTGCGACAACAGCATCAGCGCATCGCGCTACGGCAACCGCCGTCCCGAGTGGGAAAGGTTGAAGACAGAACTCCGGCAAGGTGATGTTCTGGTCATGTGGGAGGCGTCCCGTGCAGCCCGTGACCTGGAGGAGTTTGTCAACCTGCGCGACCAATGTGCCGAACTGAGCGTGCCGCTGTCCTACGGCGGCAAGGTAATGGACCTCGCCCTGGGAGATGACCGCTTCGTCGCTGGCTTGGACGCTCTTCTTGCTGAGCGGGAATCGGAACAGATCCGGATGAGGGTTCTCCGTGGGAAAGAGGCAGGCGCTCTGGAGGGCAGGCCAGCGGGCCGCGTCCCGTGGGGCTATCGGATGGCATCGCCAGGAGTCTGGGAACCCGACGCTGTCGAAGCCCCGCGTGTCCGGGAAGCCGTGGAGCGGATATTGGCGGGGGAGTCGCATAACGCCGTTTACAGGTGGCTACAGACAACGGAGGGCTACATTCCGCCCACCCTCACGGTGATGTGCCGGAGCCTCCGCAAGCCGACGCTGGCCGGTCTGCGGGTCCACCGGGGCGAGGTTATCGGCAAGGGCAACTGGGAGCCGATTATCTCCGAGGCACAGCACACCCTGTTGCTGAGCCGCATGGACAGGAAGCGGAAAGCCTACGGTCATCTCGAGCGTCCCGGCCCGGAGCCGCAACACCTCTTGAGCCACATAGCCAAGTGCGGCACTTGTGGCAGCGGCCTGCCCTGGCGTCGGAACGTACACGGAACGCCCATATACGTGTGCCCCAAGTCGCATTGCAGCCGCAAGGCGGACCCGATTGACCAGGCGGTGGAGGCCGCCCTGTTCGACAGGCTTTCCAGGGTCGACCCGAAACAATTTGAGAGCGAGGACCCGGCCGTCGGTGAACTGTGGTCCAAGGTCGAAGAGTTGGAGCGGGAGCTTGAGGAATGGATCGAGATGGCCAAGGCCGGGGAGGTCTCGCCCAAGTCATTCGCCGAGATCGAGAAGGGCCTGATTAAGCGGCGGGATGGCCTGAAAGTGGAAGCTGTGCAACATGATCGGGGCGATGTGGACCTAGCTGACCTGCTGCAGAACTGGGCGGATACGCCGGTCAGGGAGAAGCGAGACATTATCCGTGGGTTCTTTACCATCACGGTCCATCCGGCTAAGAGAGGTCAGAAGGTTGGCCTTGGGGGAGTCGACATCGCGCCGCTTTGCGAACAGCCTGCGCACGAGTAGCCACTGTTCGTGGCTGATTTCGGGCTCTGGCCGGCTGCTCATGGCTCACAGCATGGAGCAGCGGACCGACTGTAAAACGGGTCTGGAACTGGTCCGAGGTCAGGGGCCTATTTTGCTCGCGACATCGCCGGATGCTCACGTATCCGACTCGATTGCAGCGCTACAGGACCGCGCGGATCCCCTTGAATGCGAACAGTTTCACAGTCACCCCCCAGGTCTACTGTGATCGTTAGATGTCGTTAGCCAACTCCCGAATCTGGAAGAAGGCGGTAGAATAGGAGATAGGAAAGCCATTGCCCGGCCGAGTATCCGGAACGTGCGGCATTGTGGCGCTTGGTTGCCTTCGCTGCGAATCTGAGGGGGTCGGATCGTAATGCCCCTGCCGGGCCACTACCGGAAGCAGCGGATAGCCAGGACTGAACGACGTGACAGGAAAGGCCAAGAGAGCTTGCGCCAAGCCGACTTCCGTCGTGGACGTACTGGTGATTGGGGTCTGAGCGAGGACCTTGCGCGAAAGGCTCTGAATCGCAACAAAGCTCGTCTTCTTAGCAAGTAAGCCTGATCAAGTTCCCCCGCGAGGGGGTCAGCCGGGTTTAGTCCCCCGGTCAGTGTCGCCCGTCCAAAGGGGCTTTGTTCCCGCGTGGGTAGGTTGAGCCGTTGTAGGCACTGAGAGCGCGAGAGTTGTTGCTGTGAATGACGACAGTGGCCGTCCAACTTCGTTTTTGAAGTCAATCAGATCGTCACGCGAGGACTGTCCATATCGGTGCCTGAGCAGTCGCAAGAGTTCGCGGTCGAACCCGTGCCCCGACCCCACGGGGCGGAAAAATCAGTTTCCAAATGCAGTTAAAGTCAAATAGGAGAACAAGATCGTGCAATTTAAGAACGAAGAGCTCTTGACAGTGGACGACGCGGCCCACGTGTTAGGCGTGGGAGTGCAGCGTATGTACAACCTACGAAGCCTGGGCGAGGGTCCGGTGTGCTATCGGAGAGGCCGCCGCTTGGCGTATCCCCGCAGTGGGCTGGTGGCGTACCTGGCACATGAACTGCAGGCAACGCTGAAGGGCGAGAAGGGAGTGTGAAGGCGCTGGCACAACTGGGCTCAACGTCGTGGCATAACTGGCACAACTGAGTCGAAAAGTGTTGCTGGACAATATGATTCGCGCATACAATGCTTGCTGCACCGGGAACATAACCCAGTTACCGGCCCACGTAACCAAAAGGACCAGCCATGAGCCAGACAGTTTCCCCCCAACGAGTGGCAGCTCCGCCGATAAGGGCACTCATCATCCGCGCTGACAACACCTACGAGATTCGCGAGGTCGAGCAGGATCTCAAGACGCTCCAGGGCATCGTCGGCGGCTACGTGGAAGACATCCCCACCCAGGACTGCGTCCTCTGGCGTGACGAAGAAAGCATGCTGAAGGACTACTCCGACAACACCCTCGCCACCTACCTCTGGTGGAACCTCTGCCCCCCGACGGAGGGCCGGGCCGTACTCCAGGGCACCCGTGTTTGTCACCGGGAATGCGGACGGGGAGGACGCGCTGCCGGTGCCAGACGATGTCATCGAATACTTCGAGCGGATGCGGGCGATCTACGAGGAACACAAGCATCTGGATGAGGACGAGTGAGCTGCGCCAGTTGTGCCATCGCGCCCCCTTGGCGCAGCTTGCACAACTGGACTCGAAGTCGTGACATAACTGGCACAGTGGAGTCGAATAATGTTGTCGGCCAATATAATTCGTGTGTACAACACGTGCAGCACCGGTAATGCACACCAGTTACCAGCCCCCATAACCAAGGGACAACCATGACCCGGACAGTCTCCTCTCAACGAGTGGCAGCCCGGCCCGTACGGGCACTCATGCCGCTGTCCTATAGGGCGGGCGCGTAACGCGCCGCTTGCCGCTATGACATGGGCTGTGCCAGTTGTGCCACCCTTCACCGTTGGCATAACTGGCACAGCGCCCTAGCGCAGGCCCTGAGAGCGGAGCAGGGCGTGGTCACGGGCGATGGCTTACTAAATAGGCGAATTGCAATTGCAAGGGTCGGGCTGATTTCGCCGGAGAGAGAGGGCCGGATTTGCACGGGGTGTCCGGCCAGATCGCGAGTTGGGGTCCCTCCCCAGGCAAAGAGGCGAGGGCACTCGCGCTTGATGCACGATCCTTGCCGAGTTGGGACTAGGCCGCCCTAGTTGTGCCCCGCTGTGCCACTTCGGATGCGTGGCACAACTGGCACGGCTGGCGATACGCGTGTCGCTTCGGGTTACTGCTCCGTGCTTAATATCAGTAGTAACAATTTTTGTTCTAGATGCGCGTATAGCCAATCAAGTGAGAGACACACCAGTCCAGGACTTCGGGATCCATCGCATTGGGTGCATCGATGAGGCCACGACGCAGTTCTTCGATGTTCGTGCCTGGCGGCGACTCGGTCAGGCCGTTAATGAATGCTGCCACCAACGTTGGCCATAGCGGGCTTCCCCACCAGTAGTTGGAGTTGAGGGAGCTATCAGCGTCAAACCACAAGACAAAGTCGGGTCCGCACTGGGACATCATGTCTCGCTGAGTGTCGATGACACTGTGCGCCGTGTCGACCCACTCGTCATACATTTCGCCGAAAAGGTCGGACACGGTGCGACGGCCGGCGACACGGTCAGGGTCGACCAAGGCATTGCCCAGCGCGTTCCAGTCGACCGCAGGAAACGGCCGTAGGTACTCGAGCACAAGTCGAGTGGTCGCCACGTTGGCAGCGAACATCTCACCATCCGAGATACGGGAGTCAGTTCCCCCTCCATGTGCGCTCTCTATTTCGGTGTTGCGCCATGCCCGTTGTGTTAGGCCGATTGCGGCCAACGGGAGCGGGTCAACCTCAGCCCCGTAGTGGTCTTGTACGTGCTTCCGCATCATCGGGATGGCTTGTGAAACCTCGGATTTCGTCAGCGGTTTATAGCGCGACATCGGCGTCACCTGGCCAGGACGATGCGTTCCAGGTCCAGCCTGGAAACTTCGCAAGACGCCGCTGGCGGCCAAATCCCCCCCCGATGCGAGCAATCAGGGGCGTGAGCTGTTATGGGGATCATTAAGCACTACCTTCGTTTTCGGCCAAGACCCGGTAGAGGGTGGCACGACTAACACCGAGCGTTGCCGCTACCGTCGTCACTGGCTCGCCGTTGGCATGCATCCGCCGCGCCAACGCCGCCTTGGCCTCGTCCAGTTTCTTGGGACGCCCGATGTGCTGCCCGCGTGCCCGACGCGCCTCCCGCGCCGCTGCCCGGCGCTCACGGCCAAGCTCCAGTTCAAGTTCGGCCAGGCTCGCGAGCACCCCGGCGACCATGCGCCCTGTGGCGTTGGACGTATCGATGCCTTCGCGCAGCGAGCGCAACACGATCTCGCGGTCGCGCAGTTCGCGAATCGTCGTCATGACTTCTGCGGCATTGCGGCCCAAGCGATCTATCCCGACCACGACGATTGCGTCACCGGGGCGTGCGTAGTCAAGCAACGCGGCTAGCCCGGGCCGCTGCTCCCGTGTCGACGTGCCAGACAGCTTGTCGCGGTAAACCCGCTTCGAGTCGACTCCGGCTGCGGTGAGCGCATCAAGCTGTTGGTCGAGCGACTGATGGTCGGTGCTCACTCTCGCGTAGCCGAGTTGAACATCTGCGGCGACGGCGGTGTCGGTCATGGGAAGAGCATGTCTTAAAACTCGCAGAAGCGCAAGTTATGAGACGACTCTTTTGACGCAACTTTTGAGACAGTGCGACGTGGGTTTTGTTCTGGTTCTCTGATACTCGTGACGACCGTTCCACAACTAAAGAATTGACACAGTCCCACCTGGATCGGTTGAGCGCTAAGAACGCCCAGGTCGACGTGTCTCTGAGCTTGAACTTGAGCTGGTCGAGAACGCCGCGCAGCGGCGGGTCAGGGCGTCGGACCACTGACGGCAGTTTGTGCTTCAACCGGGCCGATTTTGTCTGTCGGTGGGACGGAAGGGAACCTAGGAAATCCCCCTGCCATCCCCCCGTCTTGAAGTAAGCCCGAGAACCGGCCCCGGGGCCGTCTATGTACGGTTTGGGGAATTATGTCCGATTTAGTGGACGATATGTTCGGTTTGGTGCATGTCCTCTGGGCGAACCATTGGTTCGCGCAGATCGATACGGAAGGAACCGAATGAAGATCGAACTACCGAGGACGCGGCCAGACGAGGAGGAGCAATGAACAAGCTGGTCATTTGTGTTGTTGGGGTAGGCATTATCGCTGCCGGTGTGTCGGGTCACTTGAACGACGCAACGCTGCACAAGCTGGAACTTTCGTTTCGCAGCGACAGCTACCGCGACGGGTATAAACAGGTCGACAACCGACGTGACAATTGGACCGACGACGACAAGAAAGGTATGCGTGGCGCTGAGACGGGATCAATTTTCAGCGTGTCGCCGACGGCGCTGTGCCGAATTGCCATGGGTAAGTGGCAGATAAACCCTCCGGTCATAAGCGACTGGCTCGACGGTTGCTCGACCGCGCTGCACGACGATTTAGGAATGTGACGGGTCATGACAGCACGCCGCACATTGAGCCCGCGCCAGAAGCGGATCGTTGGCAGCGACGAGGTGAAGCGGGCCACCTCGGATGAGCAGGTCCGGCAAGCTCGTCCCGGGAGCGGAGACGTCCGAAGCCAGCTCGCCGCCGGAAGTTCTCGGCACTCTCATCCGTGACACCGTCAACGTGGCAGCCCGCGGCGAGCAACTCACCAAAACCACCGGCGACGCTATCCTTCTCACCCAGAAGCGCGTCGACGCTTTGGCGTCGCGGGCCCCCGGACTCATCGACCGGAGATTCCATGTCCTGAGAGGAAAGTCAGCCTCCGTGCAGGTCTTCCGCCTCGACCAAGATAACGGTGCGCGGGTCGACCTCACGAGCTAAGGGGAGGTGCATCATCCCTCTGCCGCGATCATCTTCGCGAGCCCGATGCTTCCGCTGCGGCTTTTGAGAAACCCACAACAAAAGTTTTGCGAACCTTATGCAGTCAGTTAAGCGGCAGGACAGGCACCCGGCTCAACCTGTGGACTGGGTGCGCCGTGTCGACTGCCAAAGACCCGCCAGTGTCTTCACGGCAGTGACATGATTGCGAACGTGCTGTCGGGACGCGATGAGGCCGGAACCTGTGTGGTCGTTCAGAGTGTCACGACCACCAGGTCAGTTGTTCGTCTGGTTGCGAAGGCGGCCGAGCGCCAGGGTTTC
>NZ_DASXEP010000128.1:0-101494 GCF_036490025.1 Mycobacterium sp.
CCTTCTGGGGCTGGACAGATCGGCAATTGCCCGACGGCACAGTCATTCTGAGCTCGCCCGCGGGAAAGACCTACGTCACCACCCCGGGCAGCGCGCTGCTGTTTCCCAGCCTGTGCCTACCCACCGGCGACCTGCCGGCGATCGAACCCAACCGGCCCACTGACTACTGCGGGGACCGTACCGCCATGATGCCCCGGCGCCGCCGCACCCGAGCCCAAGACCGCGCCCAGCGCATCAGCACCGAACGACGACAAAACCGCAACGCCCGCACCAACCGCCGGGCCAGCCGCCCGAGCTACTTCGGACCAGCCCCACCCGACGCCGACGACGACCCGGCGCCATTCTGATGCTTGGACGTGTCGGAGAATATGCTCGTGGCCGCATCGCGTTCGGACAATCACGCGGACTGTGAGCAGCTTCCGCCGCTGGCCGCCGAAGACCACACCTGCCTCGACTGTGCGCTGGCCTATTCAGAGATATCGATCGAAGACGCCGTGAGCGTCATTGTCGACCTGCCTAGCGCGGTCCGGGAGGCGGTATCTGCCATCGCGGCTGAAGCGCATCGGGTGCGACGAGACCAGCAAGTCTGGTCAGTCGCCGAGTACCTTTGCCATCTTCGCGATGTCTACATCGTCTTCACCGTCCGGCTGCACCGCGTTCGCACCGAGGATCGGCCTGCAATGGAGCCGATGTTCAACGATCTCCGCGCGCGTCGGTTCCGCTACAACGATTGCGACTTGGGGGCCACCTTGAATGAACTCGCTGCGGCTGCAGCGGGTTTTCGTGAGCAAGTCGCCCGGACGGGAGAACGGGACTGGGACCAGGTCGCGACCCGCTTGCCGGGAGAGCAGCGCACAGCGCGTTGGCTAGTCCGTCAGGCGATGCACGAGGGTGTCCACCACCTCGCCGACATCCGCAGAGTCGGCGGCATAAGTGGCCGCCGACCAGGAATTTGGCTCTGAGCAGGTCGTCACCTAGACTCTAGGGGTTGCCGTGGGCAGACCTCGGCTGGCATCTACGAGAATTACCGTCAGCCCCGCGTGCCTTTCGACGACAAAGACCATGCACGGCAGGTCGGGTGGACTATGCACTCCAGCGTCCTCCAGCCGGTCCACGCGTGGGCGGGCTTATGTGAACCAGGTCAGGAGATCGAGTGATTCAGCAGGAATCGCGGCTGAAGGTGGCCGACAACACCGGCGCCAAGGAGATCTTGTGCATCCGAGTGCTCGGTGGCTCGGGTAGGCGTTACGCCGGCATTGGCGACGTCATCGTGGCGACGGTCAAAGACGCCATCCCCGGTGGCAACGTCAAGAAGGGTGAGGTCGTCAAAGCCGTCATCGTTCGCACCGTCAAGGAGCGCCGCCGCGCCGACGGCAGCTACATCAAGTTCGACGAGAACGCGGCCGTGATCATCAAGCCCGACAACGACCCGCGTGGAACCCGCATCTTTGGGCCGGTCGGCCGCGAGCTGCGGGAGAAGCGCTTCATGAAAATCGTCTCGCTGGCCCCGGAGGTGTTGTAGATGAAGGTGCACAAGGGTGACACCGTCCTGGTCATCTCGGGCAAGGACAAGGGCGCCAAAGGCAAAGTGATTCAGGCGTACCCGGCCCGCAACAAAGTGCTCGTCGAGGGCGTCAACCGGATCAAGAAGCACACGGCGATCTCGACCAACCAGCGCGGCGCACAGTCGGGCGGGATCGTCACGCAGGAAGCCGCCATCCACGTCTCCAACGTGATGGTGGTCGACTCCGACGGCAAGCCCGCTCGGGTCGGCTACCGCGTCGACGAGGAGTCCGGCAAGCGGGTTCGCATCTCCAAGCGCAACGGCAAGGACATCTGAGGGCATGACTACGACAGAAAACCCGGCGAAGGTTCAGCCCAGGCTGAAGGCGCGCTACCGCGACGAGATCCGCGACACGCTCAACAAGCAATTCGGCTACGCCAACGTCATGCAGATCCCGAGCGTGGTGAAGGTCGTGGTGAACATGGGCGTCGGCGACGCCGCCCGTGACGCCAAGCTGATCAACGGCGCTGTCCAAGACCTGGCGTTGATCACCGGGCAACGGCCGGAAATCCGCAAGGCGCGCAAGTCGATCGCACAGTTCAAGTTGCGCGAGGGCATGCCGATCGGGGCGCGGGTGACCCTGCGCGGCGACCGGATGTGGGAGTTCCTCGACCGGCTCACCTCGATCGCGTTGCCGCGTATTCGGGACTTCCGCGGGCTGTCGCCCAAGCAGTTCGACGGTTCGGGCAACTACACCTTCGGGCTGAATGAGCAATCGGTGTTCCACGAGATCGACGTGGACAAGATCGACCGGCCCCGCGGCATGGACATCACCGTCGTCACCTCGGCGACGAACGACGACGAAGGACGAGCGCTGTTGCGCGGCCTCGGCTTTCCGTTCAAGGAGAACTGACCAGATGGCGAAGAAGGCACTGATCAACAAAAGTAGGCGTAAGCCCAAGTTCGCGGTGCGCGCCTACACCCGCTGCAACAAGTGCGGCCGCCCGCACGCGGTTTACCGCAAGTTCGGGCTGTGCAGGATCTGCCTGCGCGAGATGGCGCACGCGGGCGAGCTGCCCGGCGTGCAGAAGAGCAGCTGGTAACCCGGCTAACCACGAGACAGTTTTGCAACCACCAGACCAACTCAGAGAACAGGTGCGCAGTAGGCCCGGACCGGGAACCACTGCGAGGAAGGCGACACCGCTGTCATGACCGCGCTAACGACGATGCAGAGCGCAGCGATGAAGAGGAGTAGCGCTCGATGACGATGACGGATCCGATCGCAGACTTTTTGACGCGTCTGCGCAACGCCAATTCGGCGTACCACGATGAGGTGACGCTGCCGCATTCGAAGCTCAAGGCCAACATCGCCGAGATCCTCAAGCGGGAGGGTTACATCACCGACTACCAGACCGAGGATGCGCGCGTCGGTAAGGCGCTGACCGTTCAGCTCAAGTACGGGCCGAGCCGGGAGCGCAGCATCGCCGGCCTGCGCCGGGTGTCCAAGCCGGGATTGCGGGTGTACGCCAAGTCGACCAACCTGCCGCGAGTGCTCGGCGGCTTGGGCGTGGCGATCATCTCGACCTCTTCGGGCCTGCTCACTGACCGTCAGGCAGCCAGACAGGGCGTGGGCGGCGAAGTCCTCGCGTACGTGTGGTGAGAGGGGACTGACATGTCGCGTATTGGTAAGCAGCCCATCCAGATTCCATCCGGGGTCGAGGTGTCCATCGATGGCCAGCAGGTCTCGGTCAAGGGACCCAAGGGCACCCTGGACTTGAAGGTCGCCGAACCGATCACCGTGGCGCGCAACGACGATGGCGCGATCGTAGTCACCCGTCCCGACGACGAGCGGCACAACCGTTCGCTGCACGGGCTGTCGCGAACTCTGGTGTCCAACCTGGTGACGGGTGTGACGCAGGGCTACACCATCAAGATGGAGATCTTCGGCGTCGGCTATCGCGTGCAGGCCAAGGGCAGCAACCTCGAGTTCGCTCTGGGTTACAGCCACCCGGTGCTGATCACGGCGCCCGACGGCGTGACGTTCGCGGTCGAGACCCCCACCAAGTTCTCGATCTCGGGTATCGACAAGCAAAAGGTCGGCCAGATCGCGGCCAACATCCGCCGTCTCCGCAAGAGCGACCCCTATAAGGGCAAGGGCGTTCGCTACGAAGGCGAGCAGATCCGCCGCAAGGTCGGAAAGACAGGTAAGTAGTCATGGCGCAATCACAAGCTGGCAGCACCGCGCAAAAGCCGTTGGGGCAGAGCGCATCCGCCATTCGGCGGAGGCAGCGGCTGCGTCGCCACGCGCGGCTGCGTAAGAAGATCTCGGGCACGGCGGAGCGTCCGCGCCTGGTGGTGCACCGCTCGTCGCGGCACATCCACGTGCAGTTGGTCGACGACCTCACCGGCACAACCTTGGCCGCCGCGTCGTCGATCGAGGCGGATGTGCGCGGCGTGGACGGCGACAAGAAGGCCCACAGCGTGCGGGTTGGTCAGTTGATCGCCGAACGGGCCAAAGCCGCCGGAGTCGACGCGGTGGTGTTCGACCGTGGCGGCTACACCTACGGCGGGCGGATCGCGGCACTGGCCGACGCTGCCCGTGAGGGTGGGTTGAAGTTCTGATGGTAAGCAACGACTTTGGAAGGACCGCATAATGGCGGAGCAACCGGCTGGAACGGCCGGCCAGACGTCCGGGCCCGCGGAAGGTCGTGACCATCGTTCCGATGGCCGCGACTCGCGCGAGGGCCGTGGCCGCCGGGACGGTGGTGGCCGTGGCGGTCGCGACCGCGACGGGGACAAGAGCAACTACCTGGAGCGGGTTGTCACCATCAACCGAGTCTCCAAGGTGGTCAAGGGTGGTCGGCGGTTCAGCTTCACCGCGCTGGTCATCGTCGGCGACGGCAACGGAATGGTCGGGGTCGGCTACGGCAAGGCCAAGGAAGTTCCGGCCGCGATCGCCAAGGGCGTCGAGGAAGCTCGTAAGGGTTTCTTCCGCGTTCCTATGATCGGTGGGACCATCGTCCACCCGGTGCAGGGCGAAGCCGCTGCCGGCGTGGTGTTGCTGCGTCCGGCGAGCCCCGGTACCGGTGTGATCGCCGGTGGTGCGGCTCGTGCGGTGCTGGAATGTGCCGGCGTGCGCGACATTCTGTCCAAATCGCTCGGCAGCGACAACGCGATCAACGTCGTGCATGCGACGGTTGCCGCGCTCAAGCTGCTGCAGCGCCCCGAAGAGGTGGCCGCGCGACGTGGACTGCCGCTGGAGGACGTCGCTCCGGCCGGCATGCTGCGCGCCCGCCGCGAAAGCGCGGCGCTGGCCGCCGCTGGAAACACTGCGAACACCGCTCGTGAAGGAACGGCATAACCATGGCCGCAGGAAAAGCAACACCAGCCTCGCAGCTGAAGATCACCCAGGTGCGCAGCACCATCGGCGCCCGCTGGAAGCAGCGGGAAAGCCTTCGCACACTGGGACTTCGGAAGATCCGTCAGTCCGTGGTCCGCGAAGACAATGCTCAGACCCGCGGGCTGGTCGCCGCCGTGCGACACCTCGTCGAGGTCGAGCCGGTCGACACTGCCAGTGGAGGTAGCAAGTGACCATCAAACTTCATGACCTGCGCCCGGCGCCCGGGTCGAAAACCAAGCGCACCCGCGTCGGTCGCGGTGAGGGCTCCAAGGGCAAGACCGCCGGACGCGGCACCAAGGGCACCAAAGCCCGTAAGAACGTGCCGGTCACCTTCGAGGGTGGTCAGATGCCGATTCACATGCGGCTGCCCAAGCTGAAGGGCTTCCGCAACCGCTTCCGCACCGAATATGAGGTCGTCAACGTCGGCGACATCAATCGGCTGTTCCCCCAGGGCGGTTCGGTCGGCGTCGACGAGCTGGTGGCCAAGGGCGCGGTTCGCAAGAACACGCTCGTCAAGGTCCTCGGCGACGGCAAGCTGGCCGTCAAGGTCGACGTCACAGCCCACAAGTTCAGCGGCAGCGCGCGGGAGAAGATCACCGCTGCGGGCGGCTCAACGACCGAACTCTGAGCCGGGGCCTGCTACTTCTGCGGTCGTGCGCCCAGCACGTCGCGGAACAAGGCTTGACGTAGGGCCAGTTCACGCGGGTCGCTGACCAGGTGAAAACCCAACCGGTTCATCACATAGCCGAAGCCGACTCCGGTGTCGGGGTCGGCGAAGCCAAACGAGCCACCGAAACCCGGTGTGCCGAAGGCTTTGTCGGACGATCCGAACACACACAACGGCACCGGCTTCGACAGCCCCAGCGAATAGGCCACGTCGACGTGCAGTACCCGGTCCCGCAATCCGTGGTCCGGCGCGGTCGGCTCGGCCATCAGCTCGTCGCGCACGCTCGGCGTCAGACGCAGCGCAGCATCCCCAGTCGCAGCAGCGCCGTAGATCTGCGCGATGGCGCGGGCTGTTCCGATCCCGTTGGCCGACGGGATTTCGATGGCCCTCACGTCGTCTCGGTTATAGTCGCCGGCCCAGGGGTTCACGTTGCGAGGAAGTTGGCCGGCGCGGGTGAGCAGCCCGATCGGGTTGAGCGACGTGGCGACGAGCGCGGGCGGCAAGGCATTGAGGTGCAGTAGGGATTCCGCGCGGGACCAGTGGTGCAGATGCGCTATCCGGTCGCGCGGCACCGAATCCGGGAGCCCGATGTGCAGGTCCAACCCCATTGGCCCGGCGATCTCATCGGCGAAGAAGCGGCCCAGTGTACGGCCGGCCGGGTCGGTGCGACGGATGAGCTCGGATTCGTACCAGCCCAGCGAGATCGCGTGGTATCCGTGCCGGGTACCCGGCGGCCACGCCGGTTTCTGGACCGCGAGCATCGCCGACAGCTTTGCCGGGTCGGCGACATCCTGCACGGTCGGAGCCGGTTTCAGCACACACAATCCGGCCTGATGTCCCAGCAGTTGCCGGACCGTCACATCGCCCTTGCCGGCCTGCGCGAACTCCGGCCAATGGTCGACGACTTTGTCGTCGTAGCCAAACAATCCGCGCGACACAGCTACCGCAACAGCAAGGCCCGCAATACCTTTGGTCGTCGAGAACATGTTGACCATGGTGTCGCGCTGCCACGGTGCTTTGGTCACGCCATTGCGGTAGCCGCCCCACAGGTCGACTACCTTGACGCCGTTGTGATACACCGCGACCGCGGCGCCGACGTCGTGACCGGAGATGAAGTTGGCCCGAAATGCGTCGGCGACCTTGCCATAACCCTCGCCGACGTCCCCGTCGATTAGGTCCGGCGACACGGTGACTTTGAGAACCATTGAGTGGTTATACCGCAACCGGCCGGTTAGAAAGGGGCGTTAGACGAACTCGGTTCGACAAGCACGTCAAATGGCTCAGCCTAGCTGCGGAATCACTTCCGCGGCAAGGCGTTCCATCTGCTCGCGATCCTCGGCGACATCGCGGCCGACCGGGTTCAGCAGGATCGTCTCGGCGCCCGCGTCGATGACGTCGCGCAATCCGGCGACGACGTCGTCGACCGTGCCCGACACCGGCACCTCGTCGACACCGGGCATGGCGCCGTAGATGCGGTGCAGCCCGTCGAGCACGCGTTCGCGAGCTTTTGCCCGGTCGTCGTCGACCATCAGATAGACCCGCTTGCCGATCGCAAACGTCGCGGGATCCTTGCCTTGGTCCGCGATTTCGCGACGCACGATGGTCACCGCCTCGGCGAACTTCGCGGTCGTCGACGAACCCGCGCCGAGGAACGCGTCACCGTGTCGCACCGCGCGGGCCAGCGCCTTGGGAGCTTGGCCGCCGAACCAGATCGGGGGATGCGGGCGCTGCACGGGTTTGGGCTGGATCGCCAGCTCGTCGACCTGACGGAACCGCCCGTCGAACGTCACCCGGGGCTCGTCGGACCACGCCGCCTTCATCAGCTCCAGTCCCTCGGTGAAGCTGCTGATGTAGGTCGCCTTGTCCACCCCGAACGCGGCGAACTTGCGGAATCCGCCACCGGGTGCCACGCCGACGTCCAGCCGGCCGTGGCTGAGCCGGTCGACCGCGGTCACCGACGAGGCCAGCTGCAGCGGGTCGTGCAACGACGAGACCAGCACGGCCACCCCCAGCCGCAGTCGTTCGGTGCAGGCGGCGGCCCAGGCCAGCAGCTCCAGCGGTGCCAGCAGCGGGGCCTCGCCGATGATCTGCTCGAGCACCCAGCCGCCCTCGAAGCCGAGTTCCTCGGCCCGGGTCAGGTAGTCGCGCAGGCCGGCCGCATCGAAACCGGACGCATCGAACTGGTGAATCGAGATCGAGAACTTCACCCCACCAACCTACGGCCCGGCCCGGCTGGCGCGCCCCTCGGTAGGCTTGGCAGATGTTTGCTTTCCTGCCTGATCCGCCGGGTATCGACGACGTGCGCGCGCTGGCTCGCCGGGTGGACACCGCCCGCCATCACGGTGTCCCAAACGGCTGTGTGCTCGAACTGGACCTGCGGGTCGCGCCGCCGGAAGCCGGCGGACTGGATCCGCTGGCGATCATCACCGGCGCCGGCCGGCCGTTGGTGCTGCGTGAGGCGGTGTCCGCACTGCACCGGGCCGCTGAGGATCCCCGGGTCGCCGGCCTGATCGCCCGGGTGCAGTTGCCCGCCGCCGCGGCCGGGCCGGTGCAGGAGCTGCGGCAAGCCATCGCGGCGTTCACCGCGGTCAAACCGTCGCTGGCGTGGGCCGAGACATATCCGGGGACGCTGTCGTACTACCTGGCGTCGGCGTTCGGCGAGGTGTGGATGCAGCCGTCGGGCACCGTCGGGCTGATCGGCTTCGCCACCAACGCCCTGTTTTTGCGCGACGCCTTGGACAAGGCCGGTATCGAAGCGCAGTTCGTCGCGCGCGGCGAATACAAGTCGGCGGCAAACCTTTTCACGCAGGACCGCTACACCGATGCGCATCGGGAAGCCGACACCCGGCTGCTGGACAGCCTGCGCGCTCAGGTGTGGCAGGCGATCGCCGAGTCGCGCAGAGTCGGCCTTGACACCCTCGACGGGCTGGCCGACCATGCGCCGCTGCTGCGCGACACCGCCGTCGACTCCGGGTTGATCGATCGGATCGGCTTCCGCGACGAGGCTTATGCGCGGATAGCGGAACTGGTTGGCGCAAAAGGTATTTCACCGGAGACCGGTGACGCCGACGATGACGGCGCTCCGTCCCGGTTGTATGTGAACCGTTACGCCCGGGCCACCGGGCCCGGGGGTCCGCGGCCGTCGATACCCGGGCGTGGACCGAAGGGAACCATCGCGGTGGTCACCGTCGCCGGTCCGATCGTCAGCGGCCGTGGCGGCTCGCGGGTGCCGTTCGGCTCGTCGAACGCCGGCGGTGACACCATCGCGGCGGCTCTGCGAGAGGCAGCCGCTGACGACTCGGTGTCGGCGATCGTGCTGCGGGTCGACTCACCGGGCGGGTCGGTTACCGCGTCGGAAACTATTTGGCGCGAGGTCAACAAGGCCCGCCGGCACGGTAAGCCGGTGGTGGCGTCGATGGGTGCGGTCGCGGCTTCCGGCGGCTACTACGTCTCGATGGGCGCCAACGCGATTGTGGCCAATCCGGGCACCATCACCGGTTCGATCGGCGTGATAACCGGCAAACTTGTCGCCCGTGGCTTGAAAGACCGGCTCGGCGTCGGGTCAGATGCGGTGCGTACCAACGCTAATGCCGACGCCTGGTCGATCAATGCGCCGTTCACATCCGAGCAGCATGCTCAGGTCGAGGCCGAGGCGGACCTTTTCTACACCGACTTCGTACAGCGGGTCGCCGATGGGCGGCACCTCAGCGTCGAGGCGGTCGAGGCGGTGGCCCGGGGCCGGGTGTGGACCGGTGCGGATGCCCTCGAATATGGTCTGGTCGACGAACTCGGCGGGCTGCGCACCGCGGTGCGCCGGGCCAAGGTGCTGGCCGGTTTGGACGAAGACGACAAGGTCCGTTTGATCGGCTATCCGGGCTCGTCGCTGTGGGAGTTCCTGCGACCACGACCATCGTCGCAACCGGCAGCCGCTTCTTTGCCGGATGCCCTGGGGGCGTTGATCACTCAGTCGGTGATCGGGATCATCGAACAGGCCGAGCGATCGCTTACCGGTGCCAGCGTGCTGTGGATGGGGGAGTCCCGCTTCTAACCTCCGAGCGGCCCGCTGACGTAGATGATCTCGCCCAGCGGCTCGTCGTTGTCGGGAGTCGGGATCTGCAGCCCGTTGCTGAAGAACAGCTCCGCCCGCCCGGTACCCACAACGTTCCAGCCTTTGCCGCGCAGGTAATCGATCACGTGGGTGCGCTCGCCGGCGTAGACCAGCGACGGCATGTCGATGTCGAGACCGTGCTCGCGAAGCTGGGCGGTCTGCTCGCGGACTCGTTCGAAGTCGATATCCTTCAAGCCGGGTACGTATTCGGTGGCGATCGCGCTGCCCGGGACGCTCAGCGCGGTGATGTTGTCGAACAACCGATCCTGGGCTTCAGACGGCAGATAGATCAGCAGGCCCTCAGCCAGCCAGGCCGTCGGTGCGCCGGTGTCCAGGCCGGCGGCTCGCAAGGCGGCCGGCCAGTCGGCACGCAAGTCGATCGGGACAGTGCGTCTGTTCGTGGTGGGCTGGGCGCCGAGGTCAGCCAGTGTGCGCGTTTTGAACTCGATCACCTGGGGCTGATCGATCTCGTACACCGTGGTGCCGTCAGGCCAGGGCAACCGGTAGGCACGTGAGTCCAGCCCCGACGCCAGGATCACCACTTGCCGCACGCCGGCTTGCATGGCGGCCAGCAGGTAATCGTCGAAGTACTTGGTGCGCACGCCCATTCCGTTGATGATTGCCTGCGTTCGCTCCGGCGACGAGTTCGGCATCAGCGACAGGTCGAGTTCCCCGTCGATCGTTTTCACAAAGAAATCCAGCCCGACGGCCCGGACCAGTGGGTCGGCGAACGGGTCGTTGATCAGTCCCCGGGGGTCCTTGGTCGCCATCGCGCGACCCGCCGCGACCAACGTCGCGGTGGCGCCCACGCTGGAAGCCAGATCCCAGCTGTCGTCATCGGCTCGTGTCATTTCAGCGTCGCGGCGACGTAGCTCATCTCCCCAAACAGAGACATCTCTTCCTCCGGGAACTGAAAGCCGTTGCGGGCAAAGAGATCTTTGGCGGGATGCGCATCGACCTGCCAGCCGTGGTTGGTGAGGTAGTCGACGACGATACTGCGCTCGCCCACATAGAACAGGTCGGCCGCGTTGAGATCGAATCCGAAGCTGCGCCAGCGTTCGCTGATCTGTTGGATGCGTTCGTCGGTGAAGGCATTGGGGTCGGGGACATGCTCGGTGGCCAGCCGGCTGCCCGGCGCGCTGAGCGCGGTGATGTTGTCGAACAGTCGGTCCTGGGCATCGGCCGGCAGGTACGGCAGCAGTCCTTCGGCGCTCCACGCAGTCGGCTGCTCAACGTCGAAACCCTTGGCGCGCAAAGCGCTCGGCCAATCGTCGCGCAGATCGACGGCGACGGTACGCAGCTCCGTTGTCGGTGCTGCGCCGAGGTCAGCCAGCGTGCTCGTCTTGAATTCGATCACCTGGGGCTGGTCGATCTCGTAGACAACCACCTCGTCCGGCCACCGCAGTCGGTAGGCCCGGGTGTCCAGACCCGACGCCAGGATCACCGCCTGACGCACGCCCGCTGCGGTGGCGCCGGTGAAGAAGTCGTCGAAAAACCGCGTGCGCACGGCCATTTGCTCGGTGCGCGTCTTGCGATTGAGCAGCGGGTCGTCCTCGAGGCTGAGTTCCCCGTCGAGGATGCGGATGAACGGCGCGAGACCCACCGCGCGCACCAGCGGCTCGGCGAAGGGATCGTCGAGCAGCGGCTTGGGGCCACGTGAGGCCAATGCGCGGGTGGTCGCCACCATGGTTGCGGTCGCTCCCACGCTGGAGGCCAGGTCCCAGCTGTCGTCGTGGGTACGTGGCATCGGATGACTCCTATTTCTTGTCGGTCAGCGTGCCGCTGACGTAGAGACGGTCGGCGAACGGCAAGTCGTCCTCGACGATCGGCGGAAGTCCGTTGGCCGCGAACAACTCTCGGATGGTACTGCCGCCCATCTGCCATCCGTGATCGGACAGGTAGACCGCGGCCTCGTTGCGGTCGCCGAAGTAGACCAGCTCGGTCATGTCGAGATCCAGCCCGTGCTTTCGCCAGCGCTGCGAGACGGTCCGCATGCGTTCCTTGACCCGCTGCTCGTGCCCGGGTTCGCGGGTGGGTCCGCTCTCCGTGGCGATGCGGCTGTCCGGCGCGCTGAGCGCGGTGATGGCGTCCAGCAAGCGATCCTGCGCGTCGGGCGGCAGGTAGCCCAGCAGACCCTCGGCGCTCCACGCGCTGGGTTGATCGGGGTCGAACCCGGCCGCGTGCAGGGCGGCCGGCCAGTCGTCGCGCAGATCGATGGCGACCGCGCGCCGGAAGGCGGTGGGCTGGGCGCCCAGCTCGGCCAGCGTGCGGGACTTGAATTCGATGACGTCAGGCTGGTCGATTTCGTACACCGTGGTGCCGTCGGGCCAGGCCAACCGGTAGGCGCGGGCATCCAGCCCGGACGCCAGGATCACCGCCTGCTTGATGCCCGCCTTGGTCGCGTCGAGGAAGAACTCGTCGAAGAATTTGGTGCGGACCGCCATGTTGTCGGTCATCCGCTGGACGCCCGCCGGAGCGCCGTCGCTGTCGTCCTCGAGATCGGCGGGGTCCAGTTCGCCGGTGGCCAGCTTGGTAAACAGATCTAGTCCCACGGCACGAACCAGCGGTTCGGCATACGGGTCGTTGATCAGTGGGCGGTCGACTCTGCTGGCCATGGCGCGGGCTGCGGCGACCATCGTTGCGGTGGCGCCGACGCTCGATGCGAGGTTCCAGGTGTCGTCATCGGTGCGTGGCATTGCTACCTCTCTGCGTACAGCTGATCTATTACTTAGCCAATATAACGAGCGTACCATGCCGGTGATTGAGTGTTTATGCAGGTAAATTGCCGAAACCCATGTCGGGTGGCCTCATTCGCGCAACGCTTTGGCCATGGCGTACGCGGCGGCGGGCAAGCGGGTGCTGATCACCGGGGCGTCGTCGGGCATCGGAGCCGCACTGGCCCGGCGGCTGGCCGGCCACGGGGCGATGGTCGGGTTGGTTGCCCGCCGGGCGGAGCGGCTGGCACAGGTCTTGGCCGACTGCCGCCAGACCTCGCCGGATTCGACGATGTGGGTGGCCGATCTGGCCGACACCGCCACGGTCGCCGAGCTGGGCTTGCACGCCTGGGACGGCTTGGGCGGGATCGACGTGCTGGTCAACAACGCCGCGGTGCCGAAACGTCGCGCGGTCGATGCGCTGGATCCCGCCGACGTCGAGGCCGTCATGCGGATCAACTTCTTCGCCCCGATGCGACTGACGCTGGCGATCCTGCCCCGGATGCTGGCGCGACAACAGGGTGTCATCGTCAACGTGTCCAGTGTCGGTGGGCGACTGGGCATCGTCCACGAAACGGCATACTGTGCAAGCAAATTCGCAATGTGCGGGTGGAGCGAGTCAATGGCCGTCGACCTGCACGGCACCGGTGTCTGCGTCAAGCTGATCGAACCCGGACCCGTCGACACCGAGATCTGGGATCAGCCCGGCAGTGAGGAACCGCTCTACCAAGGGCCCAAGGTGCCGGCCGAAGAGGTGGCCGACGGGATCATCACGGCCCTGGGCGTCGACCGTTTCGAGCATTACCTGCCGGACATGAAAGCGGTCGTCGATGCCAAAAACGCCGACATCGACGCGTACATCGCCGGAGCGGCCGGCATGGCACCCCGATGAAAGCGCTGGTGTTCGGCGTGCCGCCGCAGCCGTCGGACGGGCCCGTCGACGCACTGACCCACAGCCCGGTCGGACTGCGACAAATACCGGATCCTCAACTGCTGCACGATGATTGGGTGATCACCCGACCTCGGCTGACCGGTATCTGCGGCTCAGACTCCAAGCAGATCTTGCTGGACTTCGGCGAGGGCGACGCGGACAACGCGATGGCGGCCTTCTGCTCGTTTCCGCAAGTGATGGGCCACGAAGTGGTCGCCGACGTGGTCCAGTTGGGGCCGAAGGCGCACGGCCTGGAGGTGGGCCAGCGGGTCGTGCTCAACCCGTGGCTGTCCTGCGGGCCGCGTGGCATCGAACCGCCGTGCCCGGCGTGCCAAACCGGTGACTACAGCCTGTGCTGGAGCTTCTGCGACGGCGACATCAAACCGGGGATACACACCGGTGTGTCGGCCGACGTGACCGGTGGTTACGCCGAGTTGATGCCCGCCCACGACAGCATGGTGTTCGCGGTGCCCGATTCGGTGCCCGACGAGCTGGCGGTGTTCGCCGATCCGTTTTCGGTGTCGCTGCATGCCATCACCCGCCACCCGCCGCCGCGATCGGGCCGGGTATTGGTTTACGGCGCCGGCGCGTTGGGGCTGGGCGCGGTGGCCATACTGCGGACGCTGTATCCGGACGTCGCCATTGCGGTGGTGGCCCGGTTCGACGCCCAGGCCGAGCTGGCTCGCCGGTTCGGTGCTGTCCTGGTGCTGGCGCACGAGCCCCGGCTGGCAGTCATCGAGCAGCTGGTGGCCTGGGGCGGCGGCCGGCTGTGGCAACCGCTGCAAGGGTTGCCGATGGCCTACCCGGGCGCCGTCGACGTCGTCTACGACACCGTCGGAAAACCGGAGACGTTCGAAGTCGGCGTGCGCGTCTTGGCTGCCCGGGGGACCCTGGTCAAAGCGGGCGTGCACGCTCCGGGCCGATGGGAGTGGAGTCCGCTATATTTCAAGGAGATCAGCTGGGTCGGCAGCAATGCGTTCGGCGTCGAGGAAGTCGACGGGCACCGCAGGCACGCGATCGCGCACTACCTCGACCTGGTGGTCGACGGCCGAATTGATCTGCGGCCCATGCTGACTCACACGTTCGGGCTCGATCAGTGGCGCGACGCCTTGCTGGCCATCGCGAACCAGGGCGACAGCGGTGCCGTCAAGGTGGCCTTCGACCAGCGCTGAGATGTACTCTCGACACCCCGAAATCGAGTGTGAACTCAGGGTTTTCAGTGTGCGGTCAGGGCGGCTAGGTCGGCGAAAACCCGCCGTATGCTCACGCTCGACGCCAGATCTTCACGCTCGCTACATCGGGTTAGCGCGCAGGTACCCGTACACGCCGGCGAAGTTGGCGTTGACATCCTCTGGAATCGGGACGGGCCCGCCGAGAGCTCGTGCCCCCCAGACGATTTGAGCGGTCCGCTCGACCAGCGCGGTGACGTGCAGGACCTTGTCCGGCCGCGGACCGACTGCGACCAGCCCGTGGTTGGCGATCAGCGCCGCGGCGCGGCCTTCCAGTGCTTTCACCGCGTTGCTTCCGACCTCGGGTGTGCCCGATGCCGCGTAGTCGCTGCAGCGGATGTCGCCGCCGCAGTAGATGGCGAATTCGTCGATGCAGGCCGGGATCGGCTGATGCGCGATCGCGAACATGGTGGCCCACACCGGGTGAGAGTGGATGACGCTGCCGATGTCGTCGAACGCCTGGTAGCAGGCCAGGTGCAGCTTCATCTCGGTCGACGGTGATCGGCCGTCGGCGGCCTGCAGCACGGCACCGTCCGCATCGACCACCACCAGGTCGTCGAGCGTCATGTCGGAATAGTCGACCGAGGAGGGGGTGATCACCAGGTTGCCGTCTTCGCGTCGGGCCGAGATGTTGCCCGCGGTGCCCTCGACCAGGCCCCGGCGCAGCATGTCCTTGGCCGCTGCCAGCACCGCCGTTTCTGTGTTGTCGACGAATCTCATGAGGTCAGCACCTCCGGGTTGACGATATGGGCCGGCGTTCTGCCGCACAGCAGCGCTTCCAGGTCGTCGGCGACCATCTGAGCCTGGCGCGCCTCAGTGTTCCACGTCGCTCCGCCGATGTGGGGTGTGAGCACCACATTGGGCATCGCGATCAGCGGGTGGTCGGTCGGCAGCCATTCCCCGACGAAGTGGTCCAGGCCGGCGGCGGCAACCTTGCCGTTGCGCAGCGCATCGACAAGCGCATCGGTGTCGTGCAACTGCGCCCGTGCGCTGTTGAGGAACACCACACCGTCGCGCATGGCCGCGAACTGCGCGGCGCCGATCAGCCCGGCGATGTCCGCGGTCACCGGTGCGTGCACCGAGACGATGTCGGCCTCGGCGAGCAGCTCGTCCAGGCTGTGCCGGGCCTCCTCGTTGTACGGGTCGTGGGCGATGACCCGCATGCCGAGTCCGGCCAACCGCCACTGGACCGCCCGCCCCACGGCGCCGAGGCCGATCAGCCCGGCTGTTCGGCCGGCGACCTCCCACGCGCGGAAGCGCTGATACGGAATGCTGCCGCCGCGGAACACCTCGCCGGCCCGCACGTCGGCGTCGGCGGCAAGCAGCTGACGGGTAGCGGCGAACAGCAGGGCCACCGTCATCTCGGCGACCGCATCCGCGTTGCGTCCCGGTGTGTTCAGCACCGGAATTCCGGCCGCGGTCGCGCCCGCGACGTCGACGTTGTTGGGATCCCCGCGGGTGGATGCGATAGCCCGCAAGCCCAACTCGAACACCGGTCCGCTGACCGAATCACTCTCTACCACAACGATATCGGCGCCCTCGGCGGAGATTCGCTCGGCCAGCTGCTCGCCGGAGTAGATGCGCAGCGGAGCCTGATCGATCCACGGGTCGTAGACGACATCGACTAACTGCCGCAACTTTTCGAAGCCCTCGCCACGCAGCGGGGCCGTCACCAAAGCACGCGTCACGACTGCCAATGCTGGCGTACGGTGACGCCGGTGTCACGCAAAGAGGTCACAATCGGCATCGACATCGGCACTACCGCCGTCAAAGCGGTCGCCGCCGATGAGGATGGCCGGGTGGTCGCGCGGGCACGGATTCCGCACGAGCTGCGGGTGCCGGCGCCGGATCGGCTGGAGCACAACGCCGACGAGGCATGGCGACGGGGTCCATTGGCGGCGCTGAAGCAACTGGCGCGCCCGGACGCGCGGGCGGTCGCCGTTTCCGCGATGGTCCCCTCGCTGACCGCCGTCGATGCCGCCGGCCATCCGATCACGCCGGGGCTGCTTTACGGGGACAGCCGGGGCCGGGTTGCCAACGCCGACACCGGGGGACCGTTCCCGATGGGCGAGGCCGCCGAATTCCTGCGCTGGACTGCCGCGCACGCGCCGGACGCGGCGGGATATTGGCCGGCTCCGGCGGTGGCCAACTATGCGCTGGCGGGGGAGGCGGTGGTCGACTTTCCGACCGCCTATACCGGGCTACCGCTGTTCGACGGCACCGGTTGGAACGCGCAGGAGTGTGCGCAGCGCGGTGCGACGGTCGATCGGATGCCTCGGGTCGAAGCTCCGGGCGCCGCGGTCGGGCGGGTCGGCGACGCGGTGCTCGCGGTCGGGGCCATTGACGCGCTGTGCGAGCAGATGGTTTCCGGCGCCGACGAAGTCGGAGACGTGCTGGTGCTGTGCGGCACCACGCTGATCGTGTGGGTGACCGTCCCCGAGGCGCGGCAGGTGCCGGGCCTGTGGACCATCCCGACGATGACTGGTAAGAGCCAGATCGGTGGGGCGAGCAACGCCGGCGGGCTCTTTCTCGGATGGGTCGATGGTGTCCTTGGGCCGGGGGACCCGGAGTCAACCGATCCGTGCCGGGTGCCGGTGTGGTCGCCGTATCTTCGCGGCGAGCGCACGCCGCTGCATGACCCCGACCGTCGCGGAATGCTCGACGGCTTGGACCTCAGCCACGACGCGGCAGCGCTGCGGCGGGCCGCCTACGAGGCGTCCGGGTTCGTCGTCCGTCAGATCATCGAGCTGAGCGGAGCGGACGTGTCGCGGATCGTGGCCGGTGGTGGCGGTACCCGGGTGCAGCCCTGGATGCAGGCCGTCGCCGACGCCACCGGGCGGCCGGTGCAGGTGTCCGGGGTCGCCGAAGGGGCGGCATTGGGTGCGGCGTTCCTGGGCCGGATGGCGGTGGGTGCGGAGTCGGCGATCAGCGACGCCGCCCGATGGGCCGCCGTCGAGCGGGTGGTCGAGCCGAGCCCGGCCTGGGCCGGCCCGGTGGGAGAGCGTTACCACCGGTTCCTGGAGCTGGCGTCGTTACGGTAGCTCCGCCGAGACGTATCTGATGTCCCCGAACGCGACCATCGAGGGAGCGTCGGGAAATTCGAAACCGTTCTCGGCGTAGAGCTCCGGCGTCGTGTGCACGGTCGTCTGCCAGCCGCGGGCGGCCAGGTACTCCACGACGTCGTTGCGCTCGCCGTCGTAGACCAGCTCGGCCCAGTTCATGTTCAACCCGAGGCGACGCCAGCGTTCGCTGATCTCCTTGCCCCGCTTGGCGATTCGATCACGGATGTCGGGGACGTAGCCGGTGCCGATTCTGCTGCCGCTGAAACTGAGCGTGGTGATCGTGTCGAACAGCCGATCCTGCGCATCCGGCGGCAAGTAACCCAACAGTCCCTCGGCGATCCACGCGGTCGGGCGTTGGGAGTTGAACCCGATGTCTTGCAAGGCGCCCACCCAGTCGTCGCGCAGGTCGACGGCGACCGCCTTGCGGTCCGCGGTCGGGACCGCACCCAGGTCGGCCAGTGTGCGGGTTTTGAATTCGATGACCTGTGGCTGGTCGATTTCATAGACCAGGGTTCCGGACGGCCACGGCAGCCGGTAGGCGCGGGTGTCGAGCCCGGCCGCCAGGATGACGCCTTGGCGCACCCCCGCCGCGGCGGCGTCGGTGAAGAAGTTGTCGAAGAACCGGGTCCGGACCGCCATTCCCTCGGCCAGCCGCTGCGGGGTGAACGCCGGATCGTCGTCGGCGAGGTCGAGATCGCCGTTCATCATCTTGATGAAGGCCTCGACGCCGACCGCGTTGACCAGTGGCTCGGCGAAGGGGTCGTCGATCAGGGGATTGGGCCCTTTCGAGGCCATCGCGCGACGAGCCGCCACCGCGGTGGCGGTGGCGCCCACACTGGACGCCAAATCCCAGCTGTCCCCGTCGTATCGTGCGGTGTCACCTGCGGTCATGTCCTGACCCCTCCTTTTGCGAGCCAGCCGCGTGTTGCGACGACGGAGACGATGTTGCGGAAGCCGGCCAGCGCGTCGTCGCCGGGGAAGACGCGGCCGTATTCACCGAAAAGGTCCCGGCGATTGCGGGCGGCCACGTCCCAGCCCCGATCGGTGAGATAGTCCGCGACGTTGCTGCGCTGGCCCTCGTAGAACAGCCCCGACAAGTCGACGTCGCAGCCGAGGTTGGCCCAGCGGTCGTTCATCGCCTGGCCACGCTCGGCGAACGTCGGACCGGTGTCCGGGTGGTATTCGGTGGCCAGCCGGCTGCCCGGTGCGCTGAGCGCGGCGATGTGGTCGAAGAGCCGATCCTGAGCCTCCGGCGGCAGGTACATCAACAGTCCCTCGGCGCTCCAGGCTGACGGCTTGGTGTCATCAAACCCGCTGTCGCGCAACGCGGCCGGCCAATCCTCGCGCAGGTCGATGCTGACCGTGCGGCGCTGCGCCGTCGGTTCGGCGCCCAGCCGCGCCATGGTCTCGGTCTTGAACGCGACGACCTTGGGCTGATCGACTTCGTAGACCACGCTGCCGGCCGGCCAGTTCAGCCGGTAGGCCCTGGCGTCCAGTCCGGCGGCCAGGATCACGGCCTGACCGATGCCCGCGGCGGCCGCGCCCAAGAAGAACTCGTCGAAAAACCGGGTGCGCACCGCCAGCGAGTCGGTTTCCGCCTGCAATTCCACGTTGCCGTTGTCGCCGGCGTCTCCCGGGTCGACGTCCCCGTCGACCACCCGGGTGAAGAAGTCGATGCCCACCGCCCGTACCAGCGGGGCGGCGAACGGGTCGTTGATGATCGGGTCGGTGTCCTCGGTGGCCAGCGCCCGGGCCGCCGCGACCATCGTCGCGGTGGCGCCCACGCTCGAGGCCAGGTCCCAACTGTCGGTATCGCTGCGCGTCATGGTCACCCTTTCGTCAACACCCAGCTGTAGTCACTTGATATTTAGCCAAGGTAAAGAGCCAATGAAACCTTACGCTTCGTCGCTGAGTACCCCCTGTCTGCCGGGCGTCTGGTTTCTGCGTGCAGCCACCCGTTTGCGGGATGGCGCTCCATGCGCTGTTAGTCTCGTAGACTGTCTGACGCGCGCGTGGACACGTCCTGGCCTGCATGTGCTCGGCGCGCGACGCAGGACCATGCAGGACAGTTCAGGGAACATCCATGCTGGTTTCACCAGCAGTGTAGGCACGCCGCGACCAGAGCTCGGCTGCGCAGGAGGAAGAGTGCTTTCGGCTTTCATCTCATCGCTGCGAACAGTCGACCTGAGGCGGAAGATCCTGGTCACGCTCGGCATCGTGATGCTGTATCGGTTGGGCGCGACGGTGCCGTCGCCCGGCGTCAACTACCCCAATGTGCAGAAGTGTCTCGTGCAGATCAGCGGCGGGGAGTCGGCGCAGATCTATTCATTGATCAACTTGTTCTCCGGTGGTGCGCTGCTGCAGCTGACCGTGTTCGCGGTCGGGGTGATGCCCTACATCACCGCGAGCATCATCGTGCAACTGCTCACCGTGGTGATTCCGCGGTTCGAAGAGCTGCGAAAAGAAGGCCAGTCCGGCCAGGCCAAGATGACTCAGTACACGCGTTATCTGGCGATTGCGCTGGCCATTTTGCAGGCCACCAGCATCGTGGCGCTGGCCGCCAACGGCGGGCTGCTGCAGGGCTGCAACCTCGACATCATCGCCGACCAGAGCATCTTCGGCCTGGTCGTCATCGTGCTGGTGATGACCGCGGGCGCGGCGCTGGTGATGTGGATGGGCGAGTTGGTCACCGAGCGCGGCATCGGCAATGGCATGTCGCTGCTGATCTTCGCGGGTATCGCCGCCCGAATCCCGGGTGAAGGCAAGAGCATTCTGGACAGCCGTGGCGGGGTGGTGTTCACCACGGTCTGCGTGGCCGCACTGATCATCGTCGTCGGCGTGGTGTTCGTCGAGCAGGGCCAGCGCCGCATCCCGGTGCAGTACGCCAAGCGCATGGTGGGCCGCCGCATGTACGGCGGCACCTCGACGTATCTGCCGCTGAAGGTCAACCAGGCTGGTGTTATCCCGGTGATCTTCGCGTCCTCGCTGATCTACATTCCGCACCTGATCACCCAGTTGATCCGCAGCGGCAGCGGCGGCCTGGGCAACAGCTGGTGGGACAAATTCGTCAGCAATTACTTGTCGAACCCCTCGAGCCCGGTCTACATCGGCATCTATTTCTCGCTGATCATCTTCTTCACGTACTTCTACGTGTCGATCACGTTCAACCCCGACGAGCGTGCCGACGAGATGAAGAAGTTCGGTGGCTTCATTCCCGGCATCCGGCCGGGAAAGCCGACCGCCGATTATCTGCGATACGTGCTGAGCAGGATCACGCTGCCGGGTTCGATCTACCTCGGTGTCATCGCGGTGCTGCCCAATCTCTTCCTGAACATCGGTAGCACCGGGACGGTGCAGAACCTACCGTTCGGTGGTACTGCGGTGCTGATCGCAATCGGTGTCGCGTTGGATACGGTGAAGCAGATCGAAAGTCAGCTCATGCAGCGCAACTACGAAGGGTTCCTCAAGTGAGAGTGGTGTTGCTTGGGCCGCCGGGAGCGGGCAAGGGTACCCAGGCCGAGAGGCTGGCCGAGAAACTCGAGATACCGCACCTGTCCACCGGTGAGCTGTTCCGGCAGAACATCAACAACAGCACCAAGCTGGGGCTGGAAGCCAAGCGCTACTTGGACGCCGGGGACCTGGTCCCGTCTGAACTCACCAACGAACTCGTCGACGACCGGCTGAGCGAGCCCGACGTAGGCGACGGTTTCATCCTGGACGGCTACCCGCGCTCGGTTCAGCAGGCCAAGGCGCTGCACGACATGCTCGAGCGCCGCGGGACCAGCCTCGATGCGGTGCTGGAGTTCCGGGTCTCCGAAGAGGTGTTGCTGGAACGGCTCAAATCGCGCGGCCGCGCCGATGACACCGACGACGTGATTCTCAACCGGATGAAGATCTACCGCGACGAGACCGCACCGCTGATCGAGTACTACAGCAGCGAGCTGAAGACCGTCGATGCCATCGGCTCCGTCGACGAGGTGTTCGCTCGCGCGTTGCGGGCCCTCGGGAAATAACGGTGATCGGCCTGGCCGGCCTGCGCAGTCGCAAGGTGGTGCCGCAGCGCAGCGCCGCTGAACTCGACGCAATGGCCGCTGCCGGGGCCGTGGTCGCCGCCGCCTTGCGGGCGGTGCGCGAGGCCGCGGGTCCTGGCGTCACCACGCATAGCCTCGACCAGATCGCCGAATCGGTGATTCGCGACGCCGGTGCGACGCCGTCTTTTCTCGGCTACCACGGCTATCCGGCGTCCATCTGCTCATCGGTGAACGACCGCGTCGTGCACGGCATCCCGTCTGCCGATGAGGAACTCGCCGCCGGAGACCTGGTCTCCATCGATTGCGGGGCAATCCTGGACGGCTGGCACGGCGACGCCGCGATCACGTTCGGCGTCGGCCAACTCATCCCCGCGGACGAACTGCTCTCGCAGGCGACCAAGGAGTCCATGGAGGCCGGGATCGCGGCGATGGTTCCCGGCAATCGCCTGACGGACGTGTCGCACGCCATCGAAACCGGCACGCACGCGGCCGAGGCCCGTTACGGGCGGAAGTTCGGCATCGTCGAGGGCTACGGCGGACACGGCATCGGCAGGCAGATGCACATGGATCCGTTTCTGCCGAACGAAGGAGTGCCCGGCCGCGGCCCGCTGCTGGCCGCCGGATCGGTGTTGGCGATCGAGCCGATGCTGACGCTGGGAGCGCGAAAAACGGTGGTGCTCGACGATCAGTGGACGGTCACTACCGCTGATGGTTCGCGTGCCGCACACTGGGAACACACCGTCGCTGTCACCGAAGACGGTCCCCGCATCTTGACCCTCGGTTGACGTCGTCCGGACGGGAGTGAACCGAACGGGCGTCTGGACCGTGTCATCACCGAGAGGCTGGTGATGGACATACCGGACAGCGGCGCGGATGCGAGCGGTCTGCAGCGGCTGTGCGATCAACACGCCGCGGCTTTGTGGCGCTATGCGTGGCGGTTGACCGGTGATCATGCCCATGCCGAGGACGTGGTGCAGGAGACCTTGCTGCGGGCATGGCAACACCCGCACGTCCTCGACAACGGGCAGTCCCCCCGCGGCTGGCTTTACACGGTTGCCAGAAACCTGGTCATCGACGACCGACGCAGCGCCCGCTTCCGTCATGAGGTGATCCCGACGGACGGCTCGGGCCCGCCGGAGCCGTCTGGGCCCACGGAGTGGTCCGATGAGGCAACCGGGACGTTGAACCGGGCATTGATTTGCGATGCGATGGCGCAACTGTCCGAAGATCACCGGGCGGTGGTCGGCCGGTCCTACTACCAGGGCTGGACGACCGCCCAGATCGCCGCCGATCTTGGGATCGCCGAGGGCACGGTGAAGTCGCGGCTGCATTACGCGCTGCGAGCACTTCGCCAGGCGCTGGTGGAGATGGGTGTGACGCAATGACGGAATATCGGAACGGGAACACGCCGCAGGGCGCCCACGAGCATGAGACGTGGGACGCCGCTTACGTGTTGGGTGCGCTGTCGGATGCCGACCGGCGCGAATTCGAGGCGCACCTGACCGGTTGCGTCTCGTGCCGGGAAGCCGTAGCCGAGCTGGTCGCCATCGCGCCGATGCTGTCGTTGGTCGACGACGGGCAGGCCGCGGCGCCGCCATGCCCGGACCTGCTGCCCTCGCTGTTGGCGAAGGCCGATCAGCGGTCAGCCGCGGCCGCGGATTTGACGAAGCTGCAACCGGCGTTGGTGGCGGCGACGACTGTGCAGGCGGAGACGGTCTTCCCGGTCTTCCGCACCGGCAACTATGCCCCCGTCCACGACGAGCTGACGGCATTCGATCTGCCGGTAGAAGGCCGCATTCCCGCCGAGTTGAACGGCTGGTACCTGCGCAACGGCCCCAATCCCCGTTCGGGGGCCGGACATTGGTGTGTCGGCGACGGCATGGTGCACGGAATCCGATTGGAAAACGGTCGAGCCGCCTGGTACCGCAACCGCTGGGTGCGCACCGAGAGCTTCGAGAATCCCGTCCCGCTCTACGGCGACGACGGCAGCCGCAACCTGCACTCCAGCATCGCGAATACGCATGTCGTCCGGCACGCCGGCAAGACGCTCGCCCTGATGGAATTCTCGCTGCCCTATGAGATCAGCAATGACTTGAAAACGCTGGGCGCCTACGACTTCGGCGGCAAGCTGGCCGACTCGATGACGGCGCATCCGAAGATCTGCCCGACCACCGGGGAATTACATTTCTTCGGGTCCGGCAACATCTTCGAGCCGCACGTCAGCTATCACCGCGCCGATGCCGACGGCCGGCTGACAATCAGCCGTCCCATCGACGTGCCCGCGCTGACGTTGATGCACGACTTCGCGCTGACCGCCGAATATGTGGTGTTTCTTGATTTGCCGCTGCTGTTCAATCTGGGCGTTGCGCTCACCGGATCATTCGAGCGGGACCTACCGTACCGCTGGGATGACCAGTACCCGGCCCGCCTCGGCGTGCTGCGCCGTGACGATCCCTATGGCCAGTTGCGGTGGTTCGACATCGATCCGTGCTACGTCTTTCACGTCGCCAATGCCTACGATGTGGCGTCGCCCGGTGGGAACACCATTGTGCTCGAGGTGCTTCGGTACGACGAAATGTGGCGGGACAACAGTGAATTCGGGACCGACGCGACGTTGTGGCGGTGGACCATCAACCTGGACACCGGGGTGGTCGAGGAGCGCCAACTCGACGACCGTGGTGTGGAATTCCCGCGCGTCGACGATCGGCTCGCCGGCACCTCGGCCCGCTACTCTGTGGCGGTCGGCAGCGGCGCGCTCATCCAATATGACCTGCAACGTGATACCGCGATCGAGCATCGGTTCGGCGCGTACGGCAGGCCCGGTGCGCCGGGCGAGGCGGTGTTCGCGCCCGCGGCCGGACGGCCCGACGAACTGGCCGGTTGGTATTTGACCTACGTGTACGACCCGGCCACCGACAGCAGCGATCTCGTAGTGATCGACGCCGCAGACTTCGCGGGTGAGCCGGTGGCCCGGATCCGGATGCCGCGCCGTGTGCCACACGGCTTCCATGGCAACTGGATCTCCGACTGAGCCAGACCGCGGTGCCCAATCGCCACAATGAACTGGAAAGGCGCGCAGCTCGTATCACTGTCAAGGAGGTGATCGAGTGAGTCGACTCAGCGGTGCGTCTAACGACGAAGCCGCGTTGATGAAGGCGCTCTACGACGAGCACGCCGCGCCGTTGTGGCGTTATGCGTTGCGGTTGACCGGTGATGCCAGTCGGGCCGAAGACGTGGTTCAGGAGACGCTTTTGCGGGCATGGCAGCATCCCGAGGTGATCGGTGACGCCGAGCGCTCGTCGCGTGCATGGCTTTTCACCGTCGCTCGCAACATGATCATCGACGAACGCCGCAGCCCGAAGTTCCGCAATATCGTTGGCTCGCTCGACGATTCGGGAGCATCAGAGCAGTCCACTCCCGACGAGGTCGACTCGGCACTGGACCGGCTGCTGATCGCTGATGCCATGGCCCAGATGTCGGCCGACCACCGAGCCGTTGTCGAGCGGTCCTACTACCGGGGATGGACCACTGCCCAGATCGCCGCTGATCTTGACATCGCCGAGGGGACTGTCAAGTCGCGGCTACACTACGCGGTGCGGGCCCTGCGACTGTCTCTGCAAGAGATGGGGGTGACCCGATGATGAATTTTCCGGCCATCCGGGCGGCCATCGGCTACGAATGCCTGTTCATGGCAGTAATTGGGGGAACACGATGAGGGTGATCCGAGGTTTCGGCCCGCCCGGGGACAATGACCTGTCCGCCGGCGACAGCCACGACTATGCGACGTGGGACGCCGCCTACGTATTGGGGTCGTTGTCGCCCGCCGATCGGCGGGAGTTCGAGGCACACCTGAGCGGCTGTCCGTTGTGCAGCCAGGCTGTGAGCGAACTCAGTGGCATGCCCGCCCTGCTCTCCAAGCTCGACGGCGACACAGTCGCCGCGATCAATGCCGACAGCGCAGAGCCCCGGGAAATGGTGCCCAATCTGCTGCCGTCATTGCTGTCCGAGGTGGGCCGTCGTCGGCGCCGCGTTCGGATGGTGACGTGGACGTCGGGGGCCGCTGCGGCTGTGCTGCTGGCGATCGGTCTGTTCGTCGGCATCGCGGGCTACCACCCGGCCTCGTCGCCCCCGCAGGCCACTGTGTCTGCGCTGCCGATGGCTCAGGTTGGAACGACCGCGCTGGCCTCGACGGTATCGCTGAGCAGCCAGCACTGGGGCACCTACATCGATCTCAACTGTGTCTGCCTGGCCCCGCTGAATGCCCACCACGACAGGCTGGCAATGGTCGTGGTGAACCGCGACGGCACCCACACTCAGCTGGCCACCTGGGTCGCCGACCCGGGTCACACGGCGAACCCGGCCGGCAGCATCTCGACGCCGGTCGAGCAGATCGCCGCGGTGCAAATCGTTGCCGCAGACAACGGACACGTGCTGCTGCAGCGTTCGCTGTGAAATACCGTGTAGTGCAGGCGAATTAATTAATATCGCGCCATCCAGCTGTGAAACATGCCGTCCGGGTCGTAGGCGGTGCGCACCTGATCCAGGCGCGCCATGTTCGGTTCGGTGATGAACTCCGCGGGACGTCGGGCGAGATTCTCGTCGGCCAGCGAAATGCCGGTCGCCAGATGCGACATCGCCGCCATGTTGGACGGGGCCCAGTCGCCGTAGCGTTCGTCGTCGGCGGCATCGTGCCAAGCGGTGTAGAGGCCCAGATAGATCTCGTCTTCCACGCCATAGACCATCTCGGTGCGATCCGCCGACGGCTTCCAGCCGGCGAAGACGAAGTGCGATGGGTGCGGCGGCAACGTCTCGATGATCGTGCGGATTCCCGGCAGCAGTTCGTCGGCAGAGGCGCAGGTGAACATGTTGTCGACGATGTACCGGTGGCCCTGAGGGTATTTCGCCATGACTGCCGCATACCAGTTGGCCAGGTTCGTCGGCATATACGGCAGGTTCGCGGTTGCCCGGTCGATCACCGGGCAGGTGCCAAGGATCGCAAGAGCTTTCGCGGCCTCATCGTCGGAATCGGCGAACACCGGTGATGCGATAGCGATGGTCGGCTCGTCGGGCCCGACCTCCGGAGCGTTGCGCGAGGTGAGGACTTGCAGTTCAACCCGATCGTCGATTTCGCCGCTGATCGAGCGGCCCCAGCTGAATACCTCGTCGGCGACCTCGATCGGGTACAGGTACAGACAAGTGCCCAAGACGGCCGGGCGCCGGTGCAATCGCAGCGTGAATGATGTGACCACGCCGAAGAATCCGGGCCCGCTGCCGCGGGCGGCCCAGTACAGGTCGGGGTGATGCTGCGGGTCGCAGTAGAGCTTGTCGCCGTCGGCGGTCACGACCTCCAGTCCGAGCACGCTTTCGCATGCCGGCCCGACGACCTTGCTGTTCCAGCCGTATCCACCCTGCAGCAGATACCCGCCGAGGCGAATGCCTTCGCAGTGGCCCGCCGGGAAGAAGAGGCCCTGTGCGTCGAGGTCGGTCGCGAAGACGCTGGCGACCACGCCCGGCCCGACCCGGGCGATCATCGCGTCGGTGTCGATCCGGCAGTGATCGAGGCGGCTCACGTCCAGCAGCACTCCGCCGTCGCGAAGATGACTGGCGTTCCAACTGTGTCCGCCCGAGCGGACGCCGACTTGGTAGCCCTGGGCGCGGGCGTAGCGGATCGCGGTGATGACGTCGTCGGTGTCGCACGCTTGTACGATGACGTCTGGAAAGCGCTGCGGGACAATGCTGTTCCACACCGTCTCGCGGCGCGCCGGCTCGTATCCGGCTACACCGCGGTGGAAGAACCGCTTTGCGGTGAGTAGCGCCATTGATTCCCCTTTGTTGTGGCCGCCAGGTAGTGCGCGATCTGACCGGCCAGCGGTGTCGCTGCCAGCCGGATCGCGCGCAGCGGGCCGTTGGGTGGAATGCCGTAACCGATCGCGAACATCCCGTCACCCAGGTCCGATGCGAAACCGCCGTGCGGCTCGCCGTGCTCGTCGAGCACACCGAGATGGCCGACGAGACCGCCCAGATCGGTGTCGAAGCCGGTGGCGGCGATGATCACCTCGGGGGTGATACTGGTGCCGTCGGCCAGGATCACCCGGTCGGGCTCGAGGGCCGCGACCGCGGCCACCACGTCTATCCGGCCCGCCCGCACCACACTGACGAGCTCGTCGGCCAGCGTGGGGATTCGGCCCCGTTGTTCCACGGTCGCCTTCAGCCCGAGCGGCGGCCGACCGAAGCCGTAAATCGACAGGTCGCCCAGCAGCAGACGATTGAGCCGCGCAATGACCGGATCGACCAGGCGCGCCGGGATCCGTGCGAACAACTCGAGGAAGACGTCCGACGGGATCGGCCCGATGGCACGGCGCACCAGATGTGGCGGTGTGCGCACCGCCAGCCAGACCTTGCGGGCGCCGTTGCCGGCCAGCTGTACGGCGATGTCCGCCGCCGAATTACCCGCTCCGACAACGAGGACGTCGCGGCCGCGGAACGGCGAGGCGTTGCGGAAGTCGGCGGAATGCACCAGCTCCCCGGTGAATTGGTCGAGTCCGGGCCATGGCGGGACGGCGGGCGTGCGATACCGGCCGGTGGCCAGCACGACCGCGGGCGTTCGGATGTCACCTTGCGTGGTGTCCACCCGCCAGCCCCCGGTGGCGCGGTCGATGTGATTGACCTCACAGCCCACCGCGAGGGTGATGTTCTGCCGCCGAACGTAGCGGTCGAAATATCCGACCATGTCGTCCTTGGTCGGCCAACGCCCGGCGCTCAGCGGAATTCGTTGTCCGGGAAGGTGCGACAGATAGCCGTTGGTGTTCAGCCGGAAGTTGTCGTAGCGATTGCGCCACGAGATTGCCGGAGCGGCAGCCTTCTCGACGACCAGCGCTGAAATCCGGTGGCGGTGTTCGAGTTCGCGTGCGACGGCCAAACCGGCAGGCCCGGCTCCGACCACAACCACGTCAGGTCTGCTCCGGCGGTCATTGAACACGAGTTGCACAACTCCCTGTAGATGGTCCCGCCCATAACACGCTGGGCGACGCACTGTGGTTCATTGGCAAATCCTGTTGAACCCGATCGGCCTCGGTGTCGTGTCTTTGGTATGTCGAAGAAGCACCGGGTGGTCGACCACATCGTCGAGCATCTCGCCAGGACCGGAGTCGAATACATCTTCGGCGTCGACGGCGCCAACATCGAGGACCTTTACGACGCAGCCTATTTCCGGCCGGACATCACCGCCGTGCTGGCCAAGCATGAGTTTTCCGCCGGGACGATGGCCGATGGATACAGCCGCAGCGGCGCCGGACTGGGCGTGGTCGCTGCGACCTCCGGTGGGGGTGCGTTGAATCTTGTTCCTGCCCTTGGTGAATCGTTTACCAGTCGAATACCAGTGTTGGCACTGATTGGCCAACCGGCGACCGCAATGGATGGCCGGGGGAGCTTTCAGGACACCAGCGGGCGCAACGGCTCACTGAATGCCGAGGCGCTGTTCGCGCAAACATCGGTGTTCTGCAGGCGGGTGCGCAGTGCCGCCGACATTGCGACGGCGTTACCGGAGGCGATTGCCGCTGCGCACACCGGCGGCCCGGCAGTGCTCCTGCTGCCCAAAGACGTTCAGCAGTCCACCCTCGATCACGGATATTTGCCGGATGTCGCCCGGCAACGCGCGGTGGGTGATCCACAGCCGATCGTGCGCGCGCTGCGTCAGGTGACCGGGCCGGTCACGATCATCGCCGGCGAGCAAGTGGCCCGCGACGGCGCGCGCGCCGAACTCGCCGAGCTTCGCGGGTTACTGCGCGCACGGGTGGCCTGCGTGCCGGACGCGAAGGACGTCGCGGGAACTCCGGGTTTCGGTGCGTCGTCGTGGTTGGGAGTCACCGGTGTCATGGGCCACCCCGGTGTGGCCGAGGCGGTGGCCGGCAGCGGGCTGTGCCTGGTGGTGGGCACCCGGCTATCGGTGACCGCACGCTCTGGTCTCGATGACGCGCTGGCCGCCGTGCCGACGATCTCCATCGGATCGGCGCCGCCCTACCTTGCCTGCACCCACGTCCACACCGACGACCTGCGAGCATCGTTGCGGATGCTGACCGACGCACTCATCGGCGCGGGCCGGCCCACCGGCGTGCGGGTGCCCGACGTGATCGGGCATACCGAGCTCAGCCCGCCGGCGTTCGACGGCCAGGGCGTGCGCTATCGCGATGCGATGGCCGAGCTGGACCACGTGCTGCCGGCCGGAGTGGACATCGTGGTCGATGCCGGCAACACCGGCGCGGCGGCCATTCACTACCTGCCGGTGCGGCGCAGGGGCCGGTTCGCGGTCGCCCTGGGGATGGGCGGCATGGGCTACAGCTTCGGCGCCGGCATTGGAATGGCATTCGCCCGCAGAAAGACTCGAGGCCGCCGAGTGGTGGTGATCGCGGGCGACGGCGCATTCTTCATGCACGGCATGGAGGTGCACACCGCGGTGCATTACCGGCTTCCGATGACCTTCGTGCTGCTCAACAACAACGCCCACGCCATGTGCGTGACCCGAGAGCAGCTCTACTACAACGACTTCTACAGCTACAACCGGTTCTCGCCCAGTCACCTCGGGGCAGGCCTGGCCGCCATGTTCCCCAAGCTGTCATCGGTCGACGTCTGCGATGCAAAGGGATTGGCCTCCGCAGTGCGTGCATCGCTGAATGTCGATGGCCCGTCGGTGATCAGCGTCGAATGTGCCGCCGATGAAATTCCGCCCTTTGGTCCCTTCCTCGAAGCTGTATCAACCAATCGCCCTGCCAACCAACATATTCCATTCACACAGGAGGAACGCACACATGTCGCTGCCAGCGCTTGACGATATCGCCACCCACACCGGCACCGCCGAGCCGATCGACGGCGTGGTCCGCATCGAGACCACGCCACTGGAGGAGACGGCCGGAACCTTCTTCTCGCAGATGCGCTCGTCATATCCGCACAGCGACGTGTTCGGGCAGTACTGCACGGTCAACGACTACGTGGACTGCCCGCCTGACGAATTGTTCGAGTATCTGTCGGACACCCGAAGCCTGGAGGAGTGGACCTACACCCTGCGTGGCTTTACTCCGTCCGACGAACCGGGACTCTGGCTGGCCTACGACCGCTTGTTGCCCAACACCACGATCTACACCCGTACCGTTGTCAACTCGCAAGCGCGCACCGTCGACTATCACTGCGCATGGGACCAGGGCAGGCATCTGTGGATGATCTACCTGATGCGTGTCCTCGACGCACGGGTGGTGCTGGACAAGCCGGGTTCTGTTGTGCTGTGGACGAATTGCCGTCATCCGTTCTATGAACAGAACCCCTATCCTGAGACCGCCCCGCAGGAGCGTACCGGCTGGGTCGGCGACTTCTGGGACTTGTTCGGTCCTGGTCACGCGCTGGAGCTGAACAACCTCAAGAGCATCGCCGAATACCGCCATCGCCACAGTCTGCCGATCACCCCGGCATGGATGAGATGAGACTGCCATGAGCCATCCTTTTGATCAGGCCAACGTCAGTCTCATCGACGTTGCCAGCTATCTGCCCGGCGAGCCGATCGGTGCGGACTACTACGCGCAGTTCGCCGGATCCGATGAGCTACGTGACAGCGTCATGTTCCGTGCGCCCAAGTTCCGCCATCACGTCGGGCCTGACGAGACCGCGATCGACATGGTCGAACGCGCAGCGCAAGGACTGATCGAGCGGCACGGACGCGATGTCATCGAAAATGTCGACGTCTTGATCACCCACACCCAGATGCCGGACATGCCGTTCTACGGCGCCGGCGGTGGTATCGCTCACCGGTTGGGCATGCGGCCGCCCTGGGTGCTGGATCTACACAACGGCGGATGCGCGGCGTTCGTGTTGGCGCTCAACGTGGCCCGTCGACTGCTGGCATCGGGCGACGGGCACACCGCGCTGATCGCCGTCGCGCAGAATGCGGCTGGTCAGGTCTTCGACCAGCCCAGGGTGCGCCGCAAAGCGCAGTCCGCAATCCCCGGCGACGGCGCCGCGGTCGGACTGGTCACGCTGTCCGACCAGTCGCCCATCCTCGACGTCGAATGTCGTACCTACGGCGAATACGCCGGAGATATGACGATTGCCATGGACCAGCCCCGCAAATGGTGGCAGCCCGGCTCCGGGGAGGCCTGCATCGGTTTCACCGAGACCAAGATCGCCAAGGTGCTGGCGCGCGGCAATCGTCAGGTTCCCGAGGTGGCGTTGGCGGTATGTGACCGAATCGGGCTGAACTCCAAAGACATTGATCTGCTTGTCACTAACCAGCCCAACCGGATCTTTCTGCGCAATTGGCGGGAAGCCTTGGAGGTGTCCGAATCCAGACACCTCGATACCTTCGACGATTGCGGCAACCTGTTCGGAGCCGGGATCCCGGTCAACCTGGATCGTGCCATCTCCGAGGGCAGGGTCGAGGCCGGCGACATGATCATGATGGCCGCGTTCGCGCACGCCGGTGACTTCGCCGGGGCGGCAGCGGTGCGCTGGGGAGGGCGCAACTGATGGCCGAGCCCGCGCTCGGGACCTCGGTGACCGCCGAGATCCTTTCCACCCTCCCGCAGGCGGTTGACCCACTGGCTTTGTCGCTCAACGAAAGCCCGTTTCCGCCGCTGCCCGCGGTGCGCTCGGCTCTCGCCCAATGCCTCGACGTGGTCAATCGTTATCCGGAGTTTCTGCCCGGGCAGCTGCGCCGGATGATCGCCGACCGGGTGGGGCTGCAGGACGACCAAGTCGTGCTCGGATCGGGGGCATCGGGAGTCGCGATGCAGGTACTGCATGCAATCACCCGGCCCGGTGACCGGATCGTGCTGAGTACACCAACTTTCGACGGCTACCCCATCTTCGCCCAGATGGCCGGGCTGACCCCGGTCACCGTCCCGCTCGACAAGTACGGCTATCAGGACTTGGCGGCAATGGCCGAGGCCGCGGCGGACGCTCGCGTGGTGGTGTTGTGCCGACCGCACAATCCGACCGGTACATTGGAGCCGGCCCGGTCTGTTGAATGGTTCTTGCGGCAGATCCCCAGTGACACCATCGTGTTGCTCGACGAGGCGTACATCGAGTTTGTCGCCTCCCGATACCGTATCGACGGGCCCGACCTGGTTAGCCGCTTCCCGAATGTTGTTGTACTGCGCACCTTCTCCAAAGCCTACGGACTTGCCGGGTTGCGCATCGGCTACGGGTTCGCCGCACCCGAGTTGACCGGCATGTTGTGGACCATGCAGTTGCCGTTCGGCATGAGCAACCTCAGCGTGGCCGCGGTCGCTGCCTCGTACGACGCCGAAACTCAGCTTGCGCAACGCATCCGCCGGATCGTCGCCGAGCGCAATCATTTGCGTCTGCGCCTGATGGCGATGGGTGTCTACACCATGGACTCCCAGGCCAACTTCGTCTACCTGCCGATGGCGCGCCGGCCCTGGAGCGAGGTCTTCGCCGAGGTCGGCCTGCAGGCCCGCTGTTACCCGGACGGTGGCGCGCGAATCACCGTCGGTGATCTGCCGTCCACGCTGGCGGTGCTGTCCGCGGTGGAAAAGTCGCTGGCGTAGTGCTGCGGACGCCCGCATCGCCGGGCTGATTGCGGTATGAAAGGGCGTGGCCCCATCCAATGACCGCGCCAAATCCGACAACCGCGATCCGATCGCTGTCGCGCGGGTCAATTGGGAACGGGCCGGGTGGGGCGATGTCGCCGAGGGGATGGTCGCGGTGACCTCGGTGATGCGGGCCCACCAGATTTTGCTTGCTCGCGTTGAAAATGCCTTACGCCCATACGATTTGAGCTTTTCCCGGTTCGAGTTGCTGCGCTTGCTGGCGTTCAGCCGAAGCGGCGCGCTGCCGATCACCAAGGCCTCCGACCGGCTTCAGGTGCACGTCACCAGCGTCACGCACGCCATTCGCCGACTGGAGGCGAACAAGCTGGTGCAACGGGTGCCACACCCGACCGACGGCCGAACCACGCTGGTGCAGATCACCGACCTTGGCCGCTCGACCGTCGAGGACGCCACCGTCACGCTCAACGAGCAGGTGTTCAGCGATATCGGGATGTCCGACGGTGAGTCGCAGGCGCTGGCGTCGTCGATCGAGACATTGCGCCACAACGCCGGGGACTTCTAAGCGCGAGCAGTCGCAGAATCGCACGCGGAAGGCCCGCGCAATGCGATTCTGCGTCTGCTCGCGCTATTAGTCGATCATCGACGGCACCGGAATCGTCGCGGTGACCGTGGTCCCGGAGCCGGGCCGCGATCGAATGTTCAGCCGCCCGCCGACCAGCTCGGCACGCTCGGCCATCGACAGCACCCCGTAGCCGCCCATCTCATCGCTGCCCAGCGGGTTCTCGAAAGTGTCGAAACCTATTCCGTTGTCAACGATTTCCAGTCGAGCGGTGTCGTCGTCGAGCGCGAAGCGCAGGCGTGCCATCGAGGCGTTGGCGTGCTTGACGATGTTTTGCAGACCTTCTTGCGCAATCCGGTACAGCGCGATCTCGATGTGCTCGGGCAGTCGGACATCGGCCAGTTCGAGCTCCACGCCCAAGTGCGGGATCGACCGGGCGAGGCTGGCCAGGCCGCCGGCTAGGCCCAGATCGTCGAGCACCGGTGGGCGCAGTCCGCCGATCGCCGCCCGCGCCTCGCCCAGCGTCAAGCCGACCAGTTCGCGGGCCTCGGCGAGTTGGCTGGATGCTTCGGTCGGATCCACGGCGACGGCCCGCGCTGCCGCGTCCAGCCGGTAGGACAGCGTGATTAGGCGCTGCGAGATGCCGTCGTGGATATCGCCGGCGACGCGGCGACGTTCGATCTCCTGGGCCTCGATCACCTGCTCGACGAACAGTTCGTGGGCGCGCTCGCGGGCCACCAGCTGCCGGTGTAACCGCGCCTGGTGCATTGCGCCGGCGATCAGCCGGCCGATGACTCGCAGGAGTTCGACGTCGCCGTCGGTGAATTCGCGGCGCGCGACCGTGTGCACGTTGAGCACGCCGACCAGCCCGCCAGGATCGGTTTCCATCGGCATCGACACCATCGAGGTGAAATCGCGTCCGCGCAGCGACTCGATCGGCAGGTAACGGGGGTCGGCTTCTTTGTCGTGGGTGATGACGACTGCCTCACGGTGACGGGCGACCCAGCCGGAGATCCCGGATCCCAACGGCAGGCGTATCTTTCCTACCTGTCCGTCGAACGGCGGCGTCGCACCGGCGAGGGTGAGCGAGCGGTCGGTGTCGTCGAGCACGTGCACGAAACACACATCGGTTCCGGTGGCCGCGGTGATCATCCGTGCTGCCGCGGCGGCCAGTGGCTCCACACCGGGCCCGCTCGAGGCAGCCTGGATGAGCTCGCGCAGCAGCGCCAGTTCGCGATCGGTGTCGACGAGATCGCGGACGGCATTCGAATTGCGAGCCGTGTTATCGGGTTGCGGTGTGGTCATTGGTATATGCCCTCGCGCAACGCGGTGGCCACCGCGCCGGTGCGGTCGTTGACCCCGAGTTTGCGGTATATGGCGCGCAGGTGACTTTTGACCGTCTCCTCGCCGATCACCAGCTTCTTGGCGATCCCGCGGTTGGACAGCCCGTTGACCATGCACGACAGAATTTCGCTTTCGCGTTGGGTCAGCCCCTGCCGGGCGCCCGGCCAGAATTCGTCACGCTGCATGCGGGCCGCGGTGTCGGCCGCACGTGCCGCCATGCCCGGGTCGATCACGGTGTCGCCCTGATGCGCCAATTCCAGCTGCCGCACCAACTCGTCACTGTTGATGCTTTTCAACAGATATCCGCTGGCGCCCACTCGCAGCGCCTGAAACAGGTACTGCTCGTCGTCGTAGACCGACAGCATCACGACCTTGCGGTCGGGGTCGTGCTCGCGCAGCATCTTGCACAGGTCCAGTCCGCTGGAGCCCTGCATGCGCACATCGCACAGCACGACGTCGGGTCGCAGATCGGCGACGACCTCGATGGCGCGTTCGACGCCCACCGCCTGGCCGACCACCTGAACCCGGTCCTTGAACGCGGCCAGCATCGCCTTGAGTCCCTCGATGACCATCTCGTGGTCATCGACGAGCACCAGACGTACCGCCATGGCAACACCCTAAAGGCCCAGGCCTGCGCAGCGAACCCGGATAGGGTCGGTACGCAATTGGTCACGACAATCCCCCGAATGGGGGAGGCTCGCCGGCGGCGATTCGGGCACCCTGTGGGCGTGCGAGCCAAGGGTCAGACTTGTCCAGCCCGGAGTTTCTGGTGGGACCGTGAGTCACGGACGGAAGCGGATGTTCTGCGCGCGGTGATCTTCGATGCCGACTCCGCGCTTCCAGATGTCGAACACGACGGCCCCAGGACCGGCCTCATTGATTCGGTGATGAGTCTGTTCGTCGCGGGTATCTGGGTGAGCGTCGTGAGTCGCCGGCCACGGGACCAGGTGGAAACCCTGGTGCGACAAGTGGTCGGTGACGGGCTCGTGGAGACGATCGTGACCATCGATGACTTGCCCGAACCTGACACCGGGCTTGCCCGCGGCGGCGAGTTGTACCGGCTGGCGTTGTGGGAGATGGGAATAACGTCTCGCAGTGCACTGGCCATCGCGGGCTCGGGCCGTGGTGTGCGCGCGTCGGCTGCTGCGGGTTTGCCTGCGGTGGTGGTGGACACTCACGTCGGCTACGACGGTCCCCAGCTGCTCTCGGCGGGCAGTTGTCAACAAGCGCACCGGCGCTGGTGGATTCGGCAACCGGTCTAAGCGCGGCGCAGCGTTTCGATGATTGCGCTGAAGTCCTTGTCGCCGTTGGCCGCTGCGAATTTGGCGTAGATATCGGCGGCGTGGCTACCCAATGGGGCGGCCGAACCGGTGGAGTTGACCGCATCCATCGCCAGACCTAGATCCTTGTTCATCAGCGCGGCGGCGAAGCCAGCTTTGAAGTCGTTGTTGGCCGGCGACGACGGCACCGGGCCCGGCACCGGGCAGTTGGTGTGCACCGCCCAGCAGTTTCCGGTCGCGCCGGTGATGACGTCGAACAGCGATTGCGCCGACAACCCGAGCTTTTCGGCCAGCACGAACGCCTCGCCGATCGCGATCTGATGCACCGCCAGCACCATGTTGTTGCACACCTTGGCGGCTTGGCCTGCGCCGGCCGCGCCGCAGTGAATGATCTTGCCCGCCATGGGTTCCAGGATCGGATGCGCGCGGCGCACTACTTCCGATTCGCCGCCGACCATGAACGCCAGCGTGCCGGCGACAGCGCCGTTGACCCCACCGGAGACCGGCGCGTCGAGCTGGCCCACGCCGTACGTAGCCGCCAACGCGTGGACTTCTCGCGCATCGTCAACGGAAATGGTTGAGCTGTCGATGAACAGCGCGTCTTGCCGTGCGGCAGGCAGGAGCTCGGCGTAGCAGCGTTTGACCGCATCGCCGTGCGGCAGCATCGTGATGACGACGTCCGCCTCGGCGGCGGCGGCCGGTCCGCTGTCGGACACCGCGACGCCATGACCGGCGGCGGCTTGGGCGGCCGCGGGCACCGGGTCGAAGCCCCGCACGGTATGGCCGGCATCGACCAGGTTCTTCGACATGGGGCCGCCCATGTGGCCCAACCCCAAAAATGCGACCGTAGACAACTTCTGGCCCTCCTAGGCGCTGGCGCGCACCCGGGCAGCCTCGGCTCGGCCGATGACCACCCGCATGATTTCGTTGGTTCCCTCCAGGATGCGGTGCACCCGCAGATCGCGCACGATCTTCTCCAGACCGTACTCCCGAAGATAGCCATAGCCGCCGTGCAACTGCAGAGCTTGGTCCGCAACCTCGAAACACGTGTCGGTGACATAGCGTTTGGCCATCGCGCACAGCGCGACTTTGTCGTCGGCGTCGCTGTCCAGCGCGGCCGCCGCCCGCCACAACAACATTCGCGAGGATTCCAGGGCGGTGGCCATATCGGCCAGGGTGAACCGGACGGTGGGTTCGTCGAGCAGGGGTGCCCCGAACGCTTCGCGATGCGCGACATAGGTTGCGGCTTTGTCGTAGGCGGCCTGCGCTCCGCCCAGCGAGCAGGCCGCGATGTTGAGCCGGCCACCGTTGAGGCCGTTCATCGCGATACCGAACCCGCCACCCTCGCCGTCCACCCCGCCGAGCATCGCGTCGGCCGGCACCCGCACCCCGTCGAGCACCACTTGCGCCGTCGGCTGTGCATTCCAGCCCATCTTCTCTTCATGGGCACCGAAACTCAGTCCCGCGCTGCCTTTTTCGACGATGAACGCCGATATACCCCGTGGACCGGGCTTTTCCGAGCCACCGGTTCTCGCCATCACCACGTACAGGTCCGATGCGCCGGCCCCGGAGATGAACTGCTTGACACCGTCGAGCACGTAGTCACCGTCCTGCTTGACCGCGCGGGTGCTCAGCGCGCCGGCGTCCGAGCCGGCGCCCGGTTCGGTCAGGCAGTAGCTGGCGATCACCTCCATCGAAGCCAGCCGCGGCACCCAGTCCTTGCGTTGCTCGGACGTGCCGAAGGCGTCGATCATCCAGGCGCACATATTGTGGATGGATAAAAACGCCGCGGTCGTCGGGTCGGCCATGGCCAGTTGCTCGAAGATCCGCACCCCGTCCAGCCGCCGTAGCGCGCTGCCACCCACGTCGTCGCGACAATAGATCGCCGCCATGCCGAGCTGGGCCGCTTCACGCAGCTCGTCGACCGGGAAGTGATGCGTGGCATCCCATTCCAGCGCGTACGGAGCGAGGCGTTTGTCGGCGAACGCGGCCGCCGTCTCGGTGATGACCCGTTCCTCGTCGTCCAGACCAAAAAGTTGCATCGACAAGCTACTTCATGGTCGGAAGGACGAATTCGGCACCGTCTTTGATGCCCGACGGCCACCGCTGCGTCACCGTCTTGACCTTGGTGTAGAACTGGATCGACGCGGGTCCGTGCTGGTTGAGGTCGCCGAAGCCGGACCGCTTCCAGCCGCCGAAACTGTGGTAGGCCACCGGCACCGGGATCGGCACGTTGACGCCGACCATGCCCACCTGCACGCGGGAGACGAAGTCGCGGGCAGCGTCGCCGTCGCGGGTGAAAATCGCGACACCGTTGCCGTATTCGTGTTCGGAAGGAAGCGCGACTGCCTCTTCGTAGTTTTCGGCACGGACGATGCACAGCACCGGGCCGAAGATCTCGTCGGTGTAGATCGACATGTCCGTGGTGACGTGGTCGAACAGTGTGGGCCCGATGAAGAAGCCGTTCTCCAGGCTGGTTTCATCGAAGGTCAGCTCATCGGCGGTGCGCTCACGGCCGTCGACCACCAGGTCGGCGCCCGCCTCCACGCCCTGGCCGATGTAGTCGCGCACCCGCTTGAGTGCGGCCTCGGTGACCAACGGACCGTAGTCGGCCTTCGGGTCCAGGCTGTGCCCGACGCGCAACTGGTTGATCCGCTCAACAAGCCTGTGACGAAGCCGTCGCGCTGTTTCTTCGCCGACGGGCACCGCGACACTGATCGCCATGCACCGCTCGCCGGCGCTGCCGTAACCCGCACCGATCAGCGCGTCGACGGCCTGGTCCAGGTCCGCGTCGGGCAGCACGATCATGTGGTTCTTGGCCCCACCGAAACATTGCGACCGCTTGCCGTTGGCCGCTGCGGTCTCGTAGATGTACTGCGCGATGTCCGAGCTGCCGACGAAACCAACGGCCTGGATGTCGGGGTGGTGCAGGATGGCGTCGACGGCTTCCTTGTCGCCTTGGACCACCTGGAACACCCCCGGGGGCAGGCCGGCCTCGAGAAACAGCTCGGCCAGCCGCAGTGGCACCGACGGGTCGCGCTCAGAAGGCTTGAGAATGAAGGCGTTTCCGCATGCCAGCGCGGGGCCCGCTTTCCACAGTGGGATCATCGCCGGGAAGTTGAATGGCGTGATGCCTGCGACCACACCGAGCGGTTGGCGGATGGAATAGACGTCAATGCCCGTGCCGGCGCCCTCGGTGAACTCGCCCTTGAGCAGGTGCGGAATGCCGATGGCGAACTCGATGACCTCGATGCCGCGTTGGATGTCGCCCTTGGAGTCGGGGACGGTCTTTCCGTGTTCCAGCGAGAGGAGTTCAGCTAATTCTTCCAGGTTGGCGTTGACGAGTTCGACGAACTTCATCATCACCCGGGCCCGGCGCTGCGGGTTGAACGCCGCCCACCCTTTCTGCGCCTCCTTCGCGGCGTTGACCGCGGCGTCGACGTCGGCGGCGGATGCCAGCAGGACCTGTGCCTGCACCTCGCCCGTGCTGGGGTTGAGCACGTCGGCGGTCCGGGTCGATGAGAGGTTGCTGCGGCGTCCGTCGATGAAATGCGGAATCTGCGTGGTCATGGCTGTCCTCGGACATAGAAAAGGAGCAGTGGGTTTACTAGGACATCCTAGTAACTGGTGTGGCGTTGTGCAAATGGCGCCGGTCTTTCACCGGCATGACGCCGACGCAGTACGCCGAACAGCGGATTCTGTTGCCCAGCCATGTTCCCATCGCCGCGCGGGTGCGGCACAAATATCCAAGACCGCCGGCAACCGCTCGGTCATGATGGGGCGATGGATAGCACCAAACACGCAGTAGCGGCCACGGGTCTGCTCGTCGCGGCGATGCGGGCCGAGGAATCCACGCGCGACGACGCCCTTTTCCGCGATCCCTTCGCCGAACGGCTGGCCGACGACGAGGGCCGGCGATTGCTGGCAGAATCCAGCTCGAAGACGGGGCAACCGTCGGCGCCGATCATCGTCCGGACAAGGCTTTTCGACGAGGCGCTGCTGCGAGTGCATGCCGCCGGTGTGTCACAGGCAGTGATCTTGGCCGCTGGTATGGATGCCCGCTCCTACCGGCTGCCGTGGCGCGACGGCGCAACCGTTTACGAGGTCGACCAGCCGCACGTGATGGTGATCAAGGACGAGCGACTCGCCGGGGAAGAGCCGCGCTGCCGACGTGTGCCGGTTGGCGTCGACCTCGCCAATGACTGGCCGAAAGTGCTTCGGTCGCAGGGATTCAACTCATCGGCACGGACGGTCTGGTTGATCGAGGGGCTGCTGCAGTACATTGGCGCACCGGAGGTTGACCGGCTGTTCGCCCGCGTGGACGCGTTATCGGCGCCCGGATCGGTGCTGCTGTACGACGTCATCGGCAAGACGTTGTTGGAAGCACCGTTCTTGCAGGCGACGATGGAGTTCATGCAAAAGCTGGGCGCGCCATGGGTTTTCGGCAGCGACACGCCGGCCGCCCTCGTCGAAGGCCGCGGCTGGGCCGCGACGGTCACCGATATGGCCGTACCCGGCAACGCGTGGAAGCGTTGGGAGCACCCGGCGATTCCCGCCGATGTGCCCGGAGCGCCGCGCGGCTACTTCGTCGAGGCGGTCAAGACCTAACTCTTGCCGCCCTTTTTCTGTCCGGGTTCTTCGGCTTCGTCGAGTTGCCGCGGGCAGTACGCCTTCGCCGAGATCGTCGCGAACTGGGCGGCGCCGTTCTCGGTGAGTGCGGGGTTGTTCTCCTGCAGGTGCTTGATCAGGTGCAGGCCGGACATGCCGTTGTGGATATGTGCGCAGACCGCTTGGCCGGCGCTGATCGCCTGGCCCGGGTCGCCGAAGCCGATGCCCACTTTATGTAGGTCAGCAAGGAAGGCCTCATTGTTGTCACTGGTGGGTGACTCGTCGATGCCAGGTTCGGCGTGCGCCGGCACTGCGAAGACGATCCCCATCGTGATGCCGATCAGGGCTAACAGCGGTTTCATTGATCCTCCTTCGATGGTTGTTCTTCCGAATTCGCTTGTCGCGCTATCCCGTCTCGGCTGCGGGCTTCGCGGCCGCGGCCGGCACCTTGTCGTCGGCGCTCAAATGCACGGCATGGATGCCTGGTTTGTTCGACAGCCTTGCGACCAGATCGTCGAGCCCGGACTCATCGACGGTCCAGTGCTGAACCGCATCAGGCTGCTGCTGCAATTGCGCGATGACCTTGTCGAGCTTGACCGGGCCCTTCGTGCGCTCGGGTGCCGTCACGCGGGCCCGCACACCGGTTGAGCTGACGACGCGGGACGCGGGGCTGCCCAGCGCGCCACCGGTCAAGCTGCCCATCGTGCCCTGGTTGAGCAGGCTCAACGGGATATCGGTCGCGGGAGCTGCCGTCGCGGCGAAAGTGGTGTCCGGCAACGCCGTAGCGGTAAGCCTGATCGCTGGGGTGGCACCGGCCCAGCTGGGCGGCACCGACAATTTGCCGACCGCCTGCGCGCTACCCAGAGCCGCCGACGCCGCCCGCGCACCCAAGCCGGCGGCACCATGCCCCGGCGACGACAGGCCGCCGTTCAGCGATCCCAGAGGTACCCCGTGGCTCCAGGGCTGATAGATGAAGAAGTTCTTCCACTGTGAAATGCCCAAGCTGGTCGAGCTATTGCCGACGTTGGTCCAGGTGGCCTGGCTGCCCACTCCTGAAATCATGGAGGACAGGTTCGTCCACGTCGTGGTCAGATAGGAACCGCCCGGCAGGGAGTTGATCGCGTCGGTGAAGAAGCTGGTGTAGTCGGTGTTGAACTGGCCGACGTCGGTCAGAAACTGGCTGGCGTCGGCCTCGATTTGTTCGATGACCGTTTCGAGACTGGAGGACCCGGACGTGGTGCCCGCGGCCGTGGTTGCGGCCGCTTGGGCGGCCTGACCGCTGTCGTTGGTGGTCTGCGGTGCCTCGGTGAACGAGCCCAGCCCACTGGTCGCCGCCGACGACGAGCCTGCGTAGCCGAATAAGGCGCCGACGTCTTGCGCCCAGAACTGGGCGTACTCGGCTTCGGTGGCCGCGATCGCCTCGTTGTTCTGCCCAAGGATGTTGCCCTGCAGCAGGGATAGCAGTTGGCTGCGGTTTGCCGCGACGTCCGCTGGCGGGACGGTGGCTGCCAACGCAGTCTCGTAGGCACTGGCCGCAGCCCGGGCCTGGCCGGCGGTTTGCTCGGCCTGTGCCGCGGTTGTCGATAGCCACGACACGTATGGTGCCGCCGCCGCCGCAGCGGCTTCCGACGACGGACCTTGCCAGTCCCCGCTGACCAGCCCGGAAATAATCGACTGATAGTTGGAGGCGGTTGATTGCAACTCGCCGGCCAAACCCTCCCAAGCTGTGGCGGCGGCCTGCAGAGAACCCGTGCCCGGGCCCGAGTAGATCTTGGCGGAGATGACCTCCGGTGGTTGCGCTGCGAAATCGAAAACCATTGCCAGCCTTCCTTATTCCGCGCTGGGCGGGATCACGATGATGGTGGCGGTGGTGGCGATCTCATCGGTCGCCACAGCCCCGGGCACGCGGTAGGCCTGTCCCGCGACCGCGCGTGTCGCGGTCCCGCCGAGAGCGCGGCCGGCCAAGCTCGACAGCGCCGTCTCGCCGAACATTCCGTTCTGGCCGATCGCAGCCATCTCGGGAGCGGCGTCGACCGCGGTCGCGTCCATTTCGGCCGCAACCGTGCGAACGGCTGGGACCGCCGACGCCCAGTTCTGCGGGACGGAGAGCGCACCGATGCTGCCCGCTCGGCCGGCTACCGCCGACACGTCGGACGCGTAGGAGCCGCTGAGCAACCCGCTGTGCAGCAGCGGCGACAACGCCCCGACGATGGGCTTCGGGCTGAGCAGCGGACCGATGCCCTGGATGCCGGTACCCAAGGACGGGATGCTGATGCTGACCTGCCACCAGTTCTTGAACAAGGCCCCGATCCCGAGCGGACTCCACGGTCCGGAGCCGAAGGTGCTGACGGTGCTGGTGAAGGTGGTGATCGCTTTCTCAAAAAGCGTGATGCCGTTCGTCACCGAGGTCGGCAGGCCCGTGAGTCCCGCCGCGGGCGGGAAGAGGGACGAGAATTCGCTGTTGAGGCTGGTGAGCTGGGTGCCCCACTGGGTCAGTTCGGTATCCAGCTGTGTCAGCCACGACTCCAGACCGGTCCCGGTCGCGTCCGCTGCCGAGTTCGCGGCAGCCGCTGACTGGGTGGCCTGCCCGCTGTCATTGGTGGTCGCCGGCGCTGCGGTGAATGGGGTGAGCTGACTCGCGGTTGTGGCGGCGCCGGCGTAGCCGTACATCGCGACCGCGTCCTGAGCCCAGAACTCGGCGTAGGTGGCCTCATTGGCCGCGATCGCCGGCGTGTTTTGACCCAGAAAGTTGGTCGCGACCAGCGCGGCCAACAGGGCGCGGTTGGCGGCGATCACCGGCGGCGGCACGCTGGCAGCAAAGGCCGCCTCGTAGGCGGCCGCAGCCGCCTGGGCTTGGGCTGCCGTCTGCTCGGCCTGGGTAGCGGTGCCGCTCAGCCACGCTGTGTAGGGCGCCGCCGCATCGGCTGCGGCCACCGAGGAGGGCCCTTGCCAGCCCGAGCTGGTCAACTCGGTAATCGTCGATGTGTAAGACGCTGCGGTGGTTTGCAGTTCGCTCGCCAGAGCGTCCCACGCGGTCGCAGCGGCCAGCAGCGGTGCCGAGCCCGGCCCCGAATAAATCCTGCCGGAATTGATCTCCGGCGGCAGCGCTCCGAAATCCAACATCGCTTCCCTCGCTTGAGCTGTGTGGTCCGCGGCACCCCGCGCGTCGTCGCACTGGGCCGCAAAAGCTGTCGGAAGCGTCCGTCAACCCTGGCAATTAGGGACTAATTGCCTGGTAGTTGGCTGGATTTTTCCGTTGTTGGAAGGCTAGCCAGCGCCGTCGATTCTGGCGCTGGCCTACGTCGAGGAGTTACACCTCGTCGCCGGACGCCGGCAGTCATGACCGCCGTTCGAAGGCTTGTTGAGCGAGGTGCAAAAGCCGCGTGTGAACTGGTGAAACCCCGGCTCCCCGGGCGGCCCATCAGTCCCACGCGGCCAGTGAACGACCGGTGTCGGCGAATAAAAATCTGGTAATCAAAAACTCGGATCTCGGATGCCGGGGTTTTGTTCGCCGTCAAGGGTTTCCGGGCGTTTCAGCACGCCACAGCGGGTTTTGCGGCCGCTGTTGGCCGAACGCTGCCGAGCCGATTGAGGCGGGCGCGAGCGTCCATATACCTGCTTCGGGGCCAGACAGGCCTACAGTCTTCTCAAGAAGCGATGTTTGCACTTGAGGAGACATACACATGTCATTCGTCACCACACAGCCCGAGGCACTGAACTCGGCGGCAACGGCCCTGGGTGGGATCGGCTCGTCGTTCAGCGCCCAGAACGCCGCCGCGGCCGCACCGACAACCGGAGTGGTTCCCGCGGCGGCCGACGAAGTGTCGGCGCTGACCGCTGCGCAGTTCGCCGCCCACGCGCAGCTGTACCAGGCCGTCGCGGCGCAGGCCGCGGCGATCCACGAACAGTTCGTGAACACATTGGGGACCAGCGCCGGGTCGTACGCGGCCACCGAAGCGGCAAACGCTGCCGCCGCAGGCTAACTAACGACTCTCTGTCGGCAGGGGACCCGATGGCACCCGGCCGACGGCTTTTGTGATGGGAAGATCAGTGTCGGAATCTGTTCCGCACGCGTCGACCGCCCCTCGCCAAGCCGAACGTCTGATGCAGGCCGGCAGTTTCGCCTTAGCGGCGGAGATCCTCGAGCAGGCCGTCGAGCAGAATCCCACCCTTGAGGCGTTATACCTGCTCACCACTTCGTATCTGGAACTCGGAGAGCATGACCGAGCACTTCGCTACGCCTCGACCGCGGTGGAAAAGGACCCATCCTCTGCGCCGGCCAGAGATCTACGCGCGAAGGTGAATTTGGCTCTGGGGCACTACGATTCCGCGTTGTCGGATTACATCGCTCTTGCCGACCTCTGTCGCGAACAGCGTCCGATACCGCCCGATCAGTACTCGATTCCAGTACATTTCGCCTTGCACAACATTGAACAACTCGACCACATCGTGGCCGTCGCCAATCGCGATAAGCAAGCGTCCGCCGGAGTTTTGACCGACCAACTTCACGGTCTACGTCGCGGCCTCACAGACGTGATCGACAAGGCAAACGGCGAAGCCCCATGGGTGTCTGTTCCGGGGAAGAGCAGTCGGATTCTGGCCGACCCGCCGTATGTAAGGGTTGCCGAGGAGAGGCTGCCGCAATACTTGAATGCGGGCGTGGACTACGAACCGATTCAACATGGCCTCTCGACCGGGCAGAAGGTACAAGTCATCGATGACTTCCTCGCTCCGGCCGCGTTAGAACAAGTGCGCAAATTCTGTCTGGAGTCCACGGTCTGGCGACACCCGTATAAGTTCGGCTATGTCGGTGCTTTTCCTCAAGACGGATTCGCCAGCGTCTCGCTGTTCGCTATCGCCGAAGAGCTTCTGGCAGCACTGGGCCAAGCTTTCGATGGATATCAACTGGCGCAGTGGTGGGGATTCGTCTACGACTCCAACCTGCCGGGCACTGATATTCACGGTGACGATGCCGATTTCTCGTTGAACTTGTGGATCACTCCCGACTCGGCCAATCTTGACCCGGACACGGGCGGCCTCGTCGTGTGGGACAAGACGGCGCCGAATGATTGGAGCTTTGACACCTACAACTCGGGCGGGGACAGGGTTCGGCAGTTCCTCGCGGAACACAACGCTGAATCGCAGGTCATTCCGCATCGCGCGAACCGGGCAGTCCTATTCGAAGGACACCTGTTTCATCGAACCGACGGATTCACCTTCGCACCCGGATTCGCTAACCGGCGACGCAGTCTGACCTTCTTGTTTCGACACAGCAAGGGGTAAGGCGGGCGACCGTGTAACCCGAGACGCTATAAAGCACAGACAGGCAAAATTCTCGGTGCAGCCACGCTCTCGACAGGCAGGCGATATGTGACGGCACACGGCGATTCCGCCGCCCAGCGGCACCTGCGGGTGCTGCCGGGCGGCGGTTACCCGGACTGGGAGGCGGTCTACCAAGACAACGCCACCTGGGTTTATCGCACCATCTACGCGCGAGTCGGCAACCGCGCCGACGCCGAAGATCTCACCGCCGAGGTCTTCCTGGCCGCGCTGCGGCCGCTGCGATTGACGGCCACGGTCGGTGAGGTTCGCGGCTATCGAATGACGGACGCTCCGCACACGATGAGCCGGCGCCAGTTGATCCGGCACAGCGCATGGTTCGGTGCGGCCGTCGGCCTGGCGGTGGTCGGCGGCGAAGTCGTCTCGCACGCCGCCGGCGCCGCAGACGCTGCCCGCATTCAGGGCCGGCCCGCGCTGAGGTTTGCTCAAGTCAGCGACAGCCACATCGGGTTCATGGGTAAAGCCAATCCGAATGTCGCAGCTTCGTTCAGCGAAGCGATAGATCGGATCAACGACTTGGGCTACACCCCGGACTTCGTCATTCACACCGGCGACCTGACTCATCTGTCCACCCCCGGTCAGTTCGATCAGGTCAGCCAAATGATGACCGGGCTGCGCACACCGCACGTCTTCACCGTGCCCGGCGAGCATGACTCGGTCGACGACGCGGGCCAGAAGTACCGAAGCGCGTTCGGCGCCGGAACCCGTGGCGACGGTTGGTACAGCTTCGACATTGCCGGGGTGCATGTGATCGCGCTGGTGAACACACTGGACATGAAAAAACTTGGGCACCTTGGTGTCGACCAGCTCGAGTTCGTCGCCAAGGACGTTGCGACGTTGCGCAGCGACACGCCGATCATCGTGTTCAGCCATATCCCGCTGTTCGCCATGTATACGGATTGGGGCTGGGGCACCGACGATGCGGCCCAGGCACTGAGCTATCTGCGCAGATTCTCATCGGTAACCTGCCTCAACGGCCATGTGCATCAAGTGTTTTCCAAGACCGAAGGCAACGTGACGTTCCACAGCGGAACGACAACCGCCTACCCGCTGCCGCATCCCGGCGATGGTCCGGCGCCCAAGCCGGTCACCCTGCCGGCTGGCAAATTACATGATGCGCTGGGCATCCGTGCGGTCAGCTACACCAAGGGCCGGAATGCTCTTGCATTGAAAGAACAGGCGCTGCAATGATTTTGACCAGGATAGCTATGGCTCTGGCAGTGGCCGTCAGTGGAGTCAGTCATGCCTATCTCTATATTCATGGCTATCAGCACATTCCGACGATTGGCACCGCCTTCGTAGTGCAGGCCGGCCTCGCGTTCGCGCTGTCCCTGCTGATCGTGATCGGCGGCCCATCGTGGCTTGGCTGGGCCGCGGCCATGGTGTCCGGTGGCGCGCTCATCGCGTTCGCGTTGTCGCGCACCGGGGGCTTCTTCGGGTTCTCCGAGCGCGGATGGCAGCCGTCGCCGCACGCGGCGATCAGCGTGGTTGCCGAACTGCTGGCGGTCGGGCTGTGGGCGGTGTATGTGGTCGAGGGACGGCGCGCCGGCAAGGTAGTGGCATCGGGTGTGAGCCGTGATCAGACGGTGGTGACGTATCCGCCGTCGATGCGGTAGTCAGATCCGGTGATATTTCCGGCGCGGTCGCTGGCCAGGAAGGCAACGAGGTCGGCGACTTCTTCAGGAGTGCTGAACCGCCCGGTCGGCGAGGAGCTTGCGAGTTCCGCCCTGACCTCGTCGGCCGTCTGATCGCGAGCCGCGGCGAACTCGTCGGCCAGTCCGCCCTGTTTCATCCACCGCTCGGTCGACACCGGACCCGGACTGACCGAATTTACCCGAATGTTCTTCGGCGCCAGTTCCTTTGACAATGCCTTAGCAAAGTTGGCGACGGCAGCCTTGGCGGCGCAGTAGTCGTAGGTATCCGGACCGGGTGCGTAGGCGCTGATCGAACTGACGATGACGATGGAACCGCCGCCGCGCCGCTCGATCTCCGGCAGCGCCGCGCGGGTCGGTCGCACGACGCCCATCACATTCAGATCCCAGGACGCCCGCCACTCGTCGTCGGAAATGCTGACGAGTCCACCCGGGCGGACCGTGGCACCGCCGACGTTGTTGATCAAAACGTCGATCCCGCCGCGGTAGTTTGCCGCCGCGATCAATTCTTCCGCGGCACCGGGGTGGGTCAGGTCCACGGACACGAACGACAACTGCCCCCGCTCTTCAAGCAGGGGCAGTTGCTTGCCAGGGGTCCGTGAACCGGCCACCACATGCGCGCCCGCGTCGACGAGGGCCTTGGTGACCGCGAGACCGATGCCCCGGCTAGCCCCAGTGACGACGGCAGTCTTCCCGGATAGATGCAGATCCACTTGCGCTCCTTCATCCGCACCGCGCGCACGGCGCTACTACGCCGGACACCGGGATGACCGCTGTCGCCCTAAGTGTTGTACGGCGACGCTTGTGCGGTGTGGGATTCGAGCCTTGGCTGCGGCGCTTGCGCGGTGTGGGGCGCGCGGTCGCCTTGTCAGAATCAATGTCGGACCCGTGGTCGCCGAAGAATCCAGCCTCGACGGCCGGGCGGCCGCGCCCTCGCAGGCGCTGGCGGATTTCGTCCGATGCGGCGATCTGAGCTGCCGGTTTCCGGGCTGCGATAAGCCCGCGGTGGGCTCCGATCTTGACCACACGATCCCGTACGGCCACGGCGGACCCACGCACGCCTCCAACCTCAAATGCCTGTGCCGCCTGCAGTAGCGAAATAGGACCTCGCCGGGCGACGCACCGGGGCTAGCATCACCAATCATGACTGACCTGTTGAACGGCATTCCACGGGTGAACCCGACAAGTAAGCCGACCGTGATGCGGCGCGAGGTGGCGCGCATTCTCGCGACTACGAGCGGCTCCGCCTTTCACCGCACGTTCATGGCCCCGCTCGACGCGCGTTTGATGCACCTTACTGGCGGGCGCGTGCATCTTGCGAAGGGCACGATCCCGCTCGTATTGCTGCGCACAACTGGGGCCAGGTCGGGAGTGGAGCGGGATGTGCCGCTGTCCTACTTCACAGATGGCGACGACGTCATTCTGGTCGCCTCGAACTACGGACAGGCTAAACATCCAAGCTGGTACCACAACCTGCTTAAGAACCCAGAGTGCCAGCTATTCGCCGACGGTCGCAGCGACAGGACAGGTAGCTTTACAGCCCGTCCGACCGAAGGTGCGGACCATGATCGGTTGTTCGCACTGATTGAGCGTTACGCCTCCAACTACACCTCGTACGCCGCGAACACCAACGGCATTCGCAACATCCCGGTTCTACGCCTGACGCCGAAAGGTCATTGATCGCGGCCGCCCCTCGACTGCCGCCTTCGCGATCAACCCAGTTACTGAAGTGTCCTTCGGCCAGCCGAAAACACCATTTGATCAAAACGTTTTGGGGCTGGCGCGATCAACAGCTGCCCGACGACACGCTGATTTGGACCGCGCGGCAGCTCAACGGTTTTGGACAGAAGCGACGGCGAACAGGGCACCTACTTCTTGGACGGGATCACAATCACCACGATCAGCGTCAGGATGCTGAAAAACAGTCCGAGGATGCCCCAACCAAATGGGTTGCGGCCCTTGATGGCTGCGATGACGCCGCAGACGATCGCCGCAATGACGCTGCCGATGGCGACGAAAATGCCTTTGATGCCACGCAGAATGAATCCGGCGGCCTCCGGTTGGCTGTAGCCGGCCAGCAACAGTTGATGAAGCATGATGACCTCCTCAGCACCACAAGGGTCGCCTTGATGTACCCCGGCACGGAATACCCGAACGAGCCGGTTCTAATCGTCTTTCAGCGCCCGGATGAACGCTTGAGCTGCTTCCCATGTCGGCAACAGGCCGGCGGCGCGCACTTCGTCCAAGGTGGGCGCCGCGGCATCGCGGTCGGACATCACCAGCCCGTGTCCACTCGGCCAGGCGATCGCCAACGCCGGATCCGTGGCAGCGATGGTGTGTTCGCGTTCCGGATTGTATTCGGCCGAGCACAGATACATCACCGTCGAATTATCTTGCAGCGCAACGAACCCGTGCGCCAGGCCCTCGGAGAGGTAGACCGACTTGTGGCTGCGGTCATCCAGCACCACCGCGTCCCAGCGGCCGAACGTCGGCGAGCCAACCCGGATGTCGACAACGACATCGAACACCGAGCCGGAAAGGCAGGTCACATATTTGGCCTGGCTCGGCGGCAGCTGGGCGAAATGCAATCCGCGCAGCACGCCGGCAGCCGACACCGAACAGTTGGCCTGCTGCACCTCCAGCCGATGGCCCGCGAATTCCAACAATCCACGGTGGGTGAGCCATTCGAAGAACAATCCGCGCGAATCGGGATGCAGCTCAGGCGTAATCTCCCAGGCGCCGGCAATGTCGAGTTCACGGGCCTGCATCTCACTGCCCCCGCTGTTCGTAGCGAGCCTCGACGGCATCTTTGAGTGGCCGCCACCAGGATTCGTTGTCGCGGTACCAGTCGATGGTAAGCCGCAAACCCTCGGTGAAATCGGTATGCTTTGGTGCCCAGCCTAATTCGTTGCTCAGCTGAGACGGATCGATAGCGTACCGAAGGTCGTGGCCGACTCGGTCAGCAACGTAGTCGAAGTCGTCGGGATCGCGTCCCATCAACCCGAGCAAAATCCGCAGCACCGAGAGGTTGTCGCGTTCGCCGTCGGCGCCGATCAGGTAGGTTCGCCCGGACTGGCCGCCCTCGAGAACAAGGCGAACCGCGTCGTTGTGATCGTCGACATGGATCCAGTCCCGCACGTTGGCGCCCGCGCCGTACAGCTTCGGCCGACGCCCGGTCAAAACGTTGGTGATCTGCCGCGGAATGAACTTCTCCACATGCTGGTACGGCCCATAGTTGTTGGAACAATTCGAGATCGTCGCGCGCACACCGTAGGAGCGCACCCACGCTCGGACCAGCATGTCGGAGGCGGCCTTGGTCGACGAGTAGGGGCTCGACGGGTTGTACGGCGTGGCTTCGGTGAACCGCTGCGCATCGCCGAGCACGAGATCGCCATAGACCTCGTCGGTCGAAACGTGATGCAGCCGTACGTCGTGCCGGCGTACCGCTTCGAGAACGGTGAACGTCCCGATTACATTGGCTTGCAGGAACGGCGCCGGGTCGGCCAGCGCGTTGTCGACATGAGTTTCGGCTGCGAAGTGCACCACCGCATCCGACTCGGCGACGAGTGTGGCAACCAGTTCCGCATCGGTGATGTCGCCCTGCACCAGCCTGATGTCATCGTCGACGGGAGCCAGCGACTCGCGGCTGCCCGCATAGGTCATGGCGTCCAGAACCGTCACCGCGTCGTCCGGATGGTCGCGCACGGTGGCGTGCACGAAATTGGCGCCGATGAACCCGGCGCCGCCGGTGACCAGCAGCCGCATAGGAAAACCCTAGCCCGGCGGTCAGCTCGGCGGGCTCAACCCCAGTGCTCCGGCCAGCTCTTCCAGTGCACCCACCAGCTTGCCGTCGGGTCCGCCCAGCACCTGGATCGCCACGTGGTCGGCGCCGGCCTCCAGATGCTCGTTGAGGCGCGCCGCGATCTGCTGCGGTGTGCCGTGGGCGACGACGGCGTCAATCAGCTTGTCGCTGCCGGGTTTACGCACGTCGGCATCGGTGAACCCGAGCCGGCGCCAGTTGTTCACGTAGTTGCTCAGACCAAGGTAGTGGTCGACGGTTCGGCGGCCGATTTCGCGGGCTTCGTTGGCATTGGCGGTCAGCACGACCTTGTGTTCGGGGGCCAGAAACACCGTGTTGCCGACCAGTTCGCGGGCATGCGCGGTGTGTTCTGGCGGGATCAAGTACGGGTGGGCGCCGGCGCTGCGCTCCGCCGAGAGGGCCAGCACTTTGGGTCCCAGCGCCGCGAGCACCCGCCGGCTGGTCGGCACCGATGCTCCGTCGAGCGTGTCGAGGTAGTCGACGAGTGCGTCGTAGGGCTTCTGGTACACGTCGGTGTGCTCGGGATGGCCCACGCCAATGCCCAGCAAAAACCGTCCCGGGTAAGCATTTTCGATGCGAAGATAGGACTCGGCCACGTCGGCGGCCGGCGACGACCAGATATTGACGATCCCGGTCGCCAGCTGCAGCGACGACGTCTCCGCCAGGGCCGGTTCGACCCACTTCAAGTCGGCGTCGGGGGATCCGCCAATCCAGGCGGCGTCATAACCCAGCGATTCGATCTGCCGGGCGAGGCCCGGGCTGATACTTCGACTGGGAAGCCAGACGCCGTATCGACCCAAGTCGAGTTTGAGCGAAACGCCCTCGGTCATCTAGGTCCCCCTTTGGTCCGTCACGCCGGATTCAGTCCAAGCGGCTCGGCCAGTTCGGCCAGCGCCGACACCAGGTTTTCATCTTTGGTCAGGATCTGCACAGGGACGTGGTCGGCACCGGCGTCGAGGTGTTCTTTCAGCCGCGCCGCGATCGCCTGCGGTGTCCCATAGGCCACCACCGCGTCGACCAGGCGGTCGCTGCCCGGCCGGCTGACCTCGTCGTCGGAGAACCCCAGCCGTTTCCAGCTGTTGCGGTAATTGGCCAGGTTGAAATAAATGTCGAGCGCCCTGCGACCGACCGCGCGGGCCTTCTCCGCGTCGGTGGTCAGCACCGCCTTGTGTTCGGGTGCCAAGAACGCCGACGGGCCGATCAGCTCGCGCGCCTGCGCGGTGTGCTCCGGAGTGGTCAGGTACGGGTGCGCGCCGGCGCTGCGCTCTGCCGATAGCTTGAGCACCCGTGGGCCCAGGGCTGCGACCACCCGTCGATCGGCCGGGACGCCGTACTCGTCGAGCTGGTCGAGGTATTCCGCCAGTGCGTCGTAGGGCTTGCGGTATGCGGTGATCGCCTCGGGATGCCCGACGCCGATGCCCAGCAGGAAGCGGCCGGGGTAGGCCTGGTCGATGCGATGAAACGACTCGGCCACCGGTTTGGCCGCCGCCGACCAGATGTTGACGATGCCGGTGGCTACCTGCAGCGTCGTCGTCGCTTCGAGAATGGGTTCCACCCATTCCAACTCTGCGGGCGGTGAACCGCCGACCCAGACAGCCCCGTAGCCCAAGGCTTCGATGTCTTTGGCTTGTGCAGGTGTGACGCCGCGTCCGAACGATCCGAACCGGCCAAGATCGGGCTTACTCGCAGCAGAATCGGTCATGGTTGCTCCAACCTACCGCCCGGTCGGCTCTATTCCGGAGTGCTCGCCGGCCGGCCCGACGGGGTTACGGCAGGGCTCTGTCCTCGGCTGCCTCACCGTCTTCCGGCAGCGCGACGTCGACGGCGGGCGGCATCTCCAGCGGCAGCAGCACGATGAACCGGGTGTCGCCGGGCACGGACTCCACCCGCAGATCGCCGTGGTGCGTGTTGACGATGATCCTCCATGCCAGATCCAGCCCGAGCCCGGTGCCTTCGCCCACCGGTTTGGTGGTGAAGAACGGCTCGAAGATGCGCTCGAGCACGTCCTCGGGTATTCCCGGGCCGGTGTCGCAGATCTCGACACGCAGCATCTCGTTGGCCTCGCGGCAAGTGCGGATCGTCAGCGTACCGCCCGCAGGGCCCATCGCCGCGATCGCATTGTCGATGATGTTCGTCCACACCTGGTTGAGATCACCTGGATAGCAAGGGATTTGCGGGAGGGAGCGATCGAACTCCTTGGCCACCGCGATGTGCCGGACGCTGTCTTTGCCCAGCCGGTCGGCGAACATGGTCAGCGTGCTCTTCAGCAGATCGTGCACGTCGGCCACCTGGAAGGGCGCGCGATCCATCTGCGAGTACTGCTTGGCGTCCGCTACCAGAGCTGAAATACGTTGGCTAGCTTCTGAAATCTGGTTCATCAGCAGCTCGCTCTCAATGGTGTAGCTGATCCATTGGATCGCCTGCCCCAGCGAGGTCGATACTTCCAGTTCTTCGGCAGTCGCAGCGATGCGCTCCAGCCAATCGGTGTCGACGCCACCTTCGACGAATGTCGGCGCAATTTCCCAGCCGCCATCGATGCCATGGTCGTCGAGCCAATCGCCCACGGCGTCTTCGCGATCCGAGGTTTCGATCGGGCTGAGATGCTGGGACGCGGACTTGGCGACCTGCTCGGCGACGGCGTCTTGCAGTAGGACAAGGGCATTCAGCGTCTCCGGGCTCACGGTGCCGTCGGCCAGCATCGCCAGTTTCGCGCGCATGCGCGAGATCCGGCCGCGCAACTCCTGGGCGGCTCGGGCGATGGCCGCGGCGGGGTTGTTCAGCTGATGCGTGAGTCCAGCCGAAAGTTGGCCCAGCGCAAGCAGTTTCTCGCGGTTGTCGATGAGCCGACGGGTCCGTTCGGTGCCGACCGCGATACCGTCGAGCAGATGGACCGCCATAGGGAACTGATCTTGCATGAACCGGGCGAAGGCCGGGGCGTCCATCACGAAGAACCGCGATGGTTTGGTCACATGCACCGACGTGGTGTAAAGCTGCTGCTTCTCACCGGTAAAAGCTTGCCACGCACCGCAATACACGCCGCGATGAGATGTCCGGTTGGTTTCGATGTCTTGTCCACCGGAGAGCTTGGACATCGCCAGCTCGCCCTCGATGAGAACGTAGAAGCAGGTTGCAGGCTCACCCTCGACGCAGATCGGTTGCGGGTCGTAGTGCTGGATGTGCCCGTCGGCGCACAACGTCGCGAGCTGCTCCTCGCTCAGGTGCTCGAACAGGAACAGGGTGCGCAGCTCGTCGGCGTCGCAGGGCAGCTTGTCGCTCATGATGCTATGACTCCGCCAGGTAGCGGTGGACCAGCATCACAGCCATCGATCCTTCACCGACCGCGGCCGCGACCCGTTTGGCGGATTGGGAGCGCACATCGCCGGCGACGAACACGCCCGGCACGCTGGTCTCCAAGTGGTGCGGCGGACGCTCCAGTGTCCATCCGCAGACATTCCGCAGGTCCGGTCCGGTGAGGATGAAGCCGTGGTCGTCGCGCGCGAGCAGCCCGTCGAGCCAGTCGGTGCGTGGTGCGGCGCCGATGAAGATGAACAGCCGCGCGCAGGTGACATCCTCGATCTCCTGGGTCCGGTTGTTGATCAGGCTCAGCTTTTCCAAATGACCGTCCCCGCTGACCTTCTGCACTTCGGTGCAGGTGCGCACGGTGATGTTGGGCGTCGCCTCGATCTGCTGGATCAAGTAGTAGGACATCGACGCCTCCAACGACGGGGCGCGCACGACGATCGTCACCGATTTCGCCTTGCGGGATAGATACATTGCGGCCTGCCCTGCCGAGTTGGCCCCGCCGACCACATAGACCTCTTCGTCCGCGCACTCGGATGCGACGGAGACCGCGGCGCCGTAGTGGACGCCGGCGCCGGCCAGCTCGGCGCATCCCTCGGCTTCCAGATTCCGGTAGGCGACACCGGTGGCCAGGACGACCGCGTGCGCGTCGATCGCACCGCCGTCGGCGAACCGCACGGTTCGCTTGGGGCCGTTGACTTCCAGCGCGATGGCTTTGCGCGCGGTGATCAGCTCGGCGCCGAACTTCTCTGCCTGCCTGCGCGCCCGGTCAGCCAACTGGCTGCCGGACACCCCGTCCGGGAAGCCGAGATAGTTCTCGATGCGTGAGCTCTGGCCGGCCTGGCCGCCGGTGGCGGTGTGTTCGATGAGCACCGTCCGCAGGCCCTCAGATGCGCCGTAGACGGCGGCGGCCAAACCCGCCGGCCCGCCGCCGATCACGATCAGGTCGTAGAACTCCTGCGAAGGATTGGTGGTCAGGCCGAGCTTGTCGGCCAGCTCGGCGTCGGAGGGCTCGATGAGCGGATCGCCGCGTTCGGTGATCACGACGGGCAGCCGCATGCAGTCGGCGCCGGCCGCGTTGAGCAGCCGCTCGCCGTCGGGCTCGTCGGCCATGAACCAGTTGTAGTGCAGCCCGTTGCGGGCCAGGAAGTCGCGAACCTGCCACGACCGCGCCGACCAGCGGTGTCCGACCACCTTGGTGTGCGGGACCGGATGCTCGGGCGCGGCCCGCCAGGCTTCCAGCAGCGCATCGATGACCGGGTACAGCTTCTCCTCGGGCGGATCCCACGGCTTGAGCAGGTAATGGTCGAGGTCGACGACGTTGATCGCGTCGATGGCGGCGTGGGTGTCGGCGTAGGCGGTCAGCAACACCCGCTTGGCTGCCGGGTAGAGGTCCATCGCGGCCTCGAGGAACTCGATACCGGTCATCTGTGGCATTCGGTAGTCGGCGACGAGCATCGCCACCGTCTCACCCCGCAGCCTCAGCTGCTTGAGGGTGTCCAGCGCGTCCGGGCCCGATTCGGCCCGCATGATCCGGTGGGCGTCGCCGTAGTGGCGACGCAGGTCCCTGGCGACGGCCCGAGACACCGCCGGATCGTCGTCGACGGTCAGCATCACCGGTTTGCGGGGTGCGGTATCGGGATTTGCGGGGGCTGTCATCAGCGTTAAGTATGCCCTCGTCGCGGCCCCTGCGGCAGGCCATGCCACCAGGCCTGATTCCTCTGCTAGAGCTGGTCGGTCAGACCCTGACAAATGTCTCGTCGCCGGCTCGCGCTGATAGTCGCCTGAATCCGGTTAGCCGCGACATCTTCTCGTGCCACGATGAGAATGCGCTGAAGATTGCTGCAGGAGGGCTTCGTTGCAAAGAACGTTGTTTGGAAACTACCAGCTGATCGAGTTGCTGGGCCGAGGCGGCATGGGCGAGGTGTGGCGCGCATACGACACCGTCATCGACCGGATCGTCGCGATCAAGATATTGCCCTCCGAAATTTCCCGAGACGAGGTGTTCCAGCAGCGGTTCCGTCGTGAAGCGCATGCCGCTGCGCGATTGAACAGCCCGCATGTGGTGCCGATTCACACCCACGGCGAAATCGACGGGCGACTGTTCGTCGATATGCGGCTGATCGAGGGCACCAACTTGCAGTCGATCCTGGACGACGGGCCGTTACCGCCGGCACGGGCGGTGCGCATCATCGAACAGATAGCCAAGGCATTGCAGGCGGCGCACAAGGCGGGACTATTGCACCGCGACGTCAAGCCATCCAACGTTTTGATCGACGACGATGACTATGCCTATCTGATCGATTTCGGAATCGCCCTTGCGGTAGGTGAGCGAGGCTTGACAAGCGTCGGAGATGTGATCGGGACCTTCCATTACATGGCCCCGGAACGGTACACAGCCCAAGAGGTCGGCGCGCCGCCAGTCGACGCCCGCTCAGATATCTATTCGTTGGCGTGTGTGCTCTATGAGTGCTTGACAGCGGAACACGCGTTCCCTGGTGACAGCCTCGAGCAACAGGTCAGCAACCACCTCGTCAGTCCGCCGCCGCGGCCGTCGCAGACCAGCCCTGGGCTGTCGCCAGCATTCGACACCGTCATCGCCAAGGGCATGGCCAAAAGGCCCGGCGAGCGCTACGGGAGCGCCATGGAGTTGGCGCATGCCGCCCGCAACGCCGTGACGGCGCCGATGCCCCTTCCTGGCCCGCCGGCCGGGCGGCCGCCGGCCACGCAGCCGGCCGGCGTCGCGGCCACCGCCCAGCACGGGGTGCCCCAGGCAAGCGTGTTCGTTCGGCCGGAACCCCCTGCGTACATCTCACGCAGTAACCCGCCCGGGCCGCCCCACGCCCCGCCGCCCCCGACCCCGCCATGGTGGCGCCGCAAACCTCTCATCGTCTCGGTCGCGGCTCTGCTCACCGTGACGGCCGTTATCGTTGCCGTGGCCGTCGTCGGCAATCACGGCTCAGCACCCCCGAGCCTCCGGCAGACGATGCTGCCCTTCACCGGCCTCCGCGAACCGCAAGGGCTGTCGGTGGATATCGGCGGCACGGTATACGTCGCCGACACCATGCAGAACCGAATCTTGGCGTTGTCCGCGGGCTCGCAGGACCCGGCCTTGCTGCCGTTCGAAGGCCTCAGCTATCCGAGCGGCGTGACAGCCGACAACACCGGCACTGTCTACGTCAACGACTCCGGCAACAAACGGGTGCTCATCCTTCCTGCCGGCTCGAGGAAGCAGACTCAACTCGCTTTCACCGACCTCGACCATCCGACCGGCCTGACGGTGGACGGCGCCCGCACCGTCTATGTCACCGACACCGCCAAGAATCGGGTGCTTGCGCTGGCCACGGGCTCGGACAAGCAGTACGAGCTACCCTTCACCGGCCTCAACGCTCCCACCGGTTTGGTGGTCGGTGCCAACGGAACTATCTACGTCGCTGATGGTGGCAACAATCGGGTGCTGTCGTTGGCCCGTGGCTCGAATACTCAGACCACGTTGCCCTTCGTCGGTCTCTCTAATCCCGGCGGTGTGACGGTGGACAACGAGGGCGCGGTGTACGTGACCGATAGCGCGGACAATCGTGCGCTGAAACTTCCTGCGGGATCGGGCGAGCAAGTCGTATTGCCCTTCACCGGCCTCGATTATCCGTGGGGCCTGGCGGTCGACAACAACGGCACGGTCTACGTCGCAGGGCGCAACGGCAAGATCCTGGCGCTACGACCAAATTAGGCGCCGCTCGACCCGACGGCTGCGGTACGGACGTCGGTCCGCGGCGCATTTTGCGCCGACTGTGGCTGTGCGGGTACAGTGGCCATTCGGTGCGGCGTCTCTTGCCGACTTTTTGCGTGCCCAGTCCTAGGAATTTCCTGTCACCGGCTCACGTTGATGGTCGGGCGTTGCTGCGCCGATCTGGGCGCATCAATGATACGAAACCAAAGACGAGGATTCGAAAAAAGTTATGGCCAAGAAAGACGGCGCCATAGAGGTCGAGGGCCGCGTGGTCGAGCCCCTGCCCAATGCGATGTTTCGCATCGAGCTGGAAAACGGCCACAAGGTGCTCGCCCACATCAGCGGCAAGATGCGGCAGCACTACATCCGCATCCTGCCCGAGGATCGGGTGGTGGTGGAGTTGTCTCCCTACGACCTGTCCCGGGGCCGCATTGTGTACCGCTACAAGTAAAGCCCGAACAAGGCAACCGACGAGAAGACAGAACAGGATCTGAACAGCCGTGAAGGTGAACCCGAGCGTCAAGCCGATCTGCGACAAATGCAGGGTGATCCGTCGGCATGGACGGGTGATGGTGATCTGCTCTGATCCGCGCCACAAGCAGCGCCAGGGCTAAAAGCCGGACAATCGGCTCGGCGCGCACACAACTGAATGCAGACCTCCCAGCACCACTGAGCGGCTGGCATCTTTAGAGATGGGTTAGCTCAGCTACGTCCGGAACGGAGGCCGGGCCCCGGAGCCCCGAGTTGTTTTCTGGGCCAGGGAACGGGCTGGGATCGAGACCTCCGCATAGAGAAGGAATGCCACCCATGGCTCGACTAGTGGGCGTCGACCTCCCGCGCGACAAGCGCATGGAGGTCGCGTTGACGTACATCTTCGGCGTTGGCCGGACCCGCTCCAACGAAATCCTGGCCGCTACCGGGATCGACAAAGATCTGCGTACCAAGGACCTCACCGACGACCAGGTGACCCATTTGCGCGACTACATCGAAGGCAACCTGAAGGTCGAGGGCGATCTGCGCCGCGAAGTGCAGGCCGACATCCGCCGCAAGATTGAGATCGGCTGCTACCAGGGCCTTCGGCACCGCCGCGGCCTGCCGGTGCGCGGTCAGCGCACCAAGACCAATGCGCGTACCCGCAAGGGCCCCAAGCGCACCATCGCCGGCAAGAAGAAGGCCAGGTAAGTCATGCCCCCAGCAAAGAAGGCTGCCGCGGCGCCCAAGAAGGGTCAGAAGACCCGGCGGCGGGAAAAGAAGAACGTGCCGCACGGTGCCGCGCACATCAAGAGCACGTTCAACAACACGATCGTGACGATCACCGACCTGCAGGGCAACGTCCTGGCCTGGGCTTCGTCGGGTCACGTCGGCTTCAAGGGGTCGCGTAAGTCGACGCCGTTCGCCGCGCAGCTGGCCGCCGAGAACGCCGCCCGCAAGGCCCAGGAGCACGGCGTCAAGAAGGTCGACGTGTTCGTCAAGGGCCCGGGCTCGGGCCGCGAGACCGCGATCCGGTCGCTGCAGGCCGCCGGCCTGGAGGTCGGCGCGATTTCTGACGTCACCCCCCAGCCGCACAACGGCTGCCGTCCGCCCAAGCGTCGTCGGGTCTAGGAGAAGAACAGACAATGGCTCGTTACACCGGACCCATCACCCGCAAGTCGCGTCGCCTCGGCGTCGACCTCGTCGGCGGCGACCAGTCCTTCGAGAAGCGCCCCTACCCGCCCGGCCAGCACGGCCGCGCGCGGATCAAGGAGAGCGAATACCGTCAGCAGCTGCAGGAGAAGCAGAAGGCCCGCTTCACCTATGGCGTGATGGAAAAGCAGTTCCGCCGCTACTACGCCGAGGCCGCCGGCCGTCCCGGCAAGACCGGTGACGAGCTGCTGCAGATCCTGGAGAGCCGGCTCGACAACGTCGTGTACCGGTCCGGGATCGCCCGCACCCGCCGGATGGCCCGTCAGCTGGTCAGCCACGGCCACTTCACGGTCAACGGCGTCAAGGTGACCATCCCCAGCTATCGGGTGTCGCAGTACGACATCATCGATGTCAAGGAGAAGTCGCTCAACAGCGTGCCGTTCCAGATCGCCCGCGAGACCGCCGGCGACCGTCCGATCCCCGGCTGGATCCAGGTGGTCGGCGAGCGCCAGCGCGTCCTGATCCACCAACTGCCCGAGCGCGCTCAGATCGAGGTGCCGCTCACCGAGCAGCTGATCGTCGAGTACTACTCGAAGTAAGAAGCTGGCGCCGCGGACGCGGCGACCAGATTACCGAGTCGGCATCAAATAGCGGGTGCCGAGAAGGAGAAGAAGAAACACCATGCTGATCTCACAGCGACCCACCTTGTCCGAAGAGGTCCTCAGCGACGACCGTTCGCAGTTCGTCATCGAGCCGCTGGAGCCGGGTTTCGGCTACACGCTTGGTAATTCGCTGCGCCGGACGCTGCTGTCCTCCATTCCGGGGGCGGCCGTCACCAGCATCCGCATCGACGGCGTGCTGCACGAATTCACCACTGTGCCGGGCGTCAAGGAAGACGTCACCGATATCATCTTGAACCTCAAGAGCCTGGTCGTGTCCTCGGAGGAGGACGAGCCGGTGACCATGTATCTGCGCAAGCAGGGCCCGGGCGAGGTCACCGCCGGTGACATCGTCCCGCCGGCGGGCGTCACCGTGCACAACCCGGAGATGCACATCGCGACGCTGAACGACAAAGGCAAGCTCGAGATCGAGCTCGTCGTCGAGCGCGGCCGTGGCTATGTCCCGGCCGTGCAGAACAAGGCGTCGGGTGCTGAAATCGGTCGTATCCCAGTCGATTCCATCTACTCGCCGGTGCTGAAGGTGACCTACAAGGTGGACGCGACCCGTGTCGAGCAGCGCACCGACTTCGACAAGCTGATCCTCGACGTCGAGACCAAGAGCTCGATCGGCCCCCGTGACGCGCTGGCATCGGCGGGTAAGACGCTGGTCGAATTGTTCGGTCTGGCACGTGAACTCAACGTCGAGGCCGAGGGCATCGAGATCGGCCCGTCGCCGGCCGAGGCCGACCACATCGCGTCGTTCGCGCTGCCGATCGATGACCTGGACCTGACCGTGCGCTCCTACAACTGCCTCAAGCGTGAGGGTGTGCACACCGTCGGAGAATTGGTGTCGCGCACCGAGTCCGATCTGCTCGACATCCGCAACTTCGGTCAGAAGTCGATCGACGAGGTGAAGGTCAAGCTGCACCAGTTGGGTCTGTCGCTCAAGGACAGCCCGGCCAGCTTCGACCCGTCCGAGGTCGCCGGCTACGACGTCGCGACCGGTACCTGGTCTGCCGAAGGCAACTACGACGACGCGGACTACGCCGAAACCGAACAGCTCTAACGAATTCCGTCCCGGTCCTACCTGATACGGGGACCGGCCCCATTTAGGAGAAGTCGCAATGCCCAAGCCCACCAAGGGTCCTCGCCTCGGCGGGTCGTCTTCGCACCAGAAGGCGATCCTGGCCAACCTGGCGACGGCGCTGTTCGAGCACGGCCGGATCAAGACGACCGAGCCGAAGGCTCGGGCATTGCGGCCCTACGCAGAGAAGCTGATCACCCATGCCAAGAAAGGCACGCTGCACAACCGGCGTGAGGTGCTCAAGAAGATCCGCGACAAGGATGTGGTGCACAGCCTGTTCGCGGAGATCGGCCCGTTCTTCGCCGACCGCAATGGCGGCTACACCCGCATCATCAAGGTGGAGAACCGCAAGGGTGACAACGCCCCGATGGCGGTCATCGAGCTGGTGCAGGAGAAGACGGTGACCTCCGAAGCCGACCGCGCGCGTCGGGTGGGAGCTTCGAAGTCCGCCGCCAAGAAGGTTGCACCTGAGGCCGCCGCGGCAGCGCCGCAGGCCGCGGTTGAGCCGGAGGCTGTCGCTGAGGCCGGCGAGCCTGAGGCCACCGAGCCTGAGGCCACCGAGCCAGAAGCCGCCGAAGCGGAAGCCGGGGACGCTGACGAGTCCTGACGATTCGTCGTTCAACGACGTGCCCGCCATCGCCTCCGGTGGCGGGCGCATTCGTCTTAGGCTCGATATCGCATACGACGGAACGGATTTTGCAGGGTGGGCGATACAGTCGGGTCAGCGCACAGTCGCCGGCGTCCTCGAAGAGGCGCTGTCGACGGTGTTTCGCAGTCCGTTGCGGCTGCGCGCCGCCGGTCGTACCGACACCGGTGTGCATGCCACCGGTCAAGTCGCTCATGTCGACGTTCCCGTCGACGATCTGCCCAATGCCTATCCGCGTTCGCCACGGTCCGATCAACCCGAGTTCCAGCCACTTGTCCGGCGGCTGGGCCGACTGCTACCCCCTGACGTTCGGGTCCGCCGGATCGTCCGCGCGCCAGCGGGTTTCGACTCGCGGTTTTCGGCACTGCGCCGCCACTACGTCTACCGGCTTTCCACGGCCGGCTATGGCGTGGAGCCGCATCAGGCCCGTTACATCACCAGTTGGCCGCGGGTGCTCGACGTCGACGCGATGGCCGAAGCATCACGGGTTTTGTTGGGGCTGAACGACTTCGCGGCGTTCTGCCGTCACCGCGAAGGGGCGACCACGATTCGCGACCTGCAACGGTTCGACTGGGAACGCGACGGCGATCTGATCACCGCGCGCGTCGCCGCGGACGCGTTCTGCTGGTCGATGGTGCGATCGCTGATCGGTGCAGTACTGGCCGTCGGTGAGCACCGGCGCACCGCGGCCTGGTGCCGTGAGCTGCTCACCGACACCCGGCGCTCCAGCGACTACGCCGCCGCGCCGGCGCGGGGCCTGACGCTGGTCGGGGTGGACTATCCGCCCGACAGCGAGTTGCAGGCCCGGACGTTGATCACCCGCGATCTGCGTACCCGCGACTGAGCGATCTAGAGCTTGCCGGCGACGAAGTCGGCGGCCTGGTTGACCATGCCGGCCTGGATGTAGGCGCTGGCTGCGTGCTGTGGCCAGTTGTCCGACCAGGTGTGCGGGTCGGCCGGGTTGCAGATGGGGTCCGCGCCGTGGCACAGGTCGATGGTCCGGTCGTTGTAGGCCGGGTTGAAGTTGGTGATCGGACCGGCCCACTGGCTGCCGTTGCCGAACATCGCAACCGCCGCGACGTGCTGATCCGAGCCCGGTGGCAGGGGATTGGTGAAGCCGAACATCGGGCCGGGAGCCGCCAGGACGATGTCGGTGACCGCGGCACCGAGCGAGTAGCCACCCAACACCACGCGGGTGTTCGGGCAGCTGTTGATCGTGGACTGGACGTGCGCGCTCATGTCGTTGGCACCGACATCGACCTCGGTGTCGGCGGGGTAGCGCACCGCGTAGAGACCGACGTTTTTGTTCACCCTGGATCGCAAAGCGCTGATCAGGGCGTTTCCGAGAACCCCGGCGCCGGGCGATTCCATACGTCCCCGGGCGAATACCAGCTCGGCGTCCGGGCATCCGGCCGATGCCGTCGGGATCAGGATCGAGGCCGGCGCCAGCGCCAAAATCAAGGCGAGCAAGCCGGCGAGCGCGAGCCTGCCTGGAATCGATTGTGGCGACGGGCCTATCCAGCGCAGCTTCATGGCCCGATAGTAGTGCGGGCGAAGATCAGCGCGGTGCGGGATCGTTCAGCGAAAAACGGTGGGCTGAGTCTGGCTGACCACGGCCGGAGCCGGGAAACCGGGGCCGGGCAGCGGGCCTTGACCAGGTCCAGGCAGGGGGCCCGGTCCAAATCCAGGCGGCACGCCCAGCGGTCCTTCGGGTGCCGTCGAGGGCAGCAGCGACAGCAGCCGGGTCTGCACGAAGCTGGCGGCCTGGCTGGTGTAGACGGGCACGTAGCCGTCGGTGTGTCCCTTCCACTCGTTACCCGGGCCGGCGTGACAGATCGGGTCCTCCGGGTTGCAGTAGTCGACGGCCTTGGCGCCGAACATCTGGCTCTGCGCCGAGATCGGCCCGCCGCTTCGGTCGGCCGGATTGCCGAAGGTGGTCACCGCGATGACGTGGTCGGCGTATTGGGGCGGCAGTGAGCTGCCCCAGCCGATGCCGCCGATCGGAACCCCGCTGACGATGTCGATCACCGACGCACCCTGCGAGTACCCGCCGAGCACCTGCGGGGTGGCGGGGCACTTGTCGGCCACCTCTTTGATGTGCTTGATGGCGTCGTTGGCGCCGTCGCCACCGTGCAGCTGCAGCAGGCTGGCCTTGTAGTTGACCGGGTAGGCGTCGATGTTCTTGCCGGTGTTCTGGCGCAGGCTGTCGACCAGAGCCTGGCCGACGCGGCCCAGCCCGGCCGGCTCGTCGGTGCCGCGGGCGAACGTCACCGCGACGTCGGGGCAGTTGTCGGCTTCGGCCGCCGGTACGGCCCGCTGAACGGTGCTGGGTGCGACCGTCAGAACGCCGGCGGCCAGCACCGCGGCGGCAGCCAGGCCGGCCCAACGAAAGCTGCGTAACCAGGCAGGACGGGATACAAGACGGGTCAAGCGATCGGTGCTCACCAGGCGATTTTACCGAGTTCGGGGCCCGCGGTCACATCGACGTTTTTCTGGCCACTGGCTGTGGATCGTCGACGATGCCCCGCGCGCACGGTACATATCGTGAACTGGAATCGACCCGGGGCCTGTTGGGGGACCGAATGGCATGGCAACCGACCACGATGCTGCAGATCAGCGGGTATCGATTTCTGCGGCGCCGTATCGAGTGCGCACTGCTGGGCAGCGACGTCCGCACGCTGACCGAGCCGATCCGCGCACCCGCCCGGTCGCTGATGGCCGGCCTGGTATTCGCGATCATCCTGCTGTCCGGATGCGTGGTGCTGGCACTTCTGCGTCCGCAACCAGGGGCGGCGAGCGCGCCGATCCTGATGGCGAAGCAGTCAGGGTCGCTATACGTCCGATTAGGCGAAACGCTGCATCCGGTACTCAACCTCGCCTCGGCCAGGTTGATCATGAAGACAAACGCCGACCCGCAACTGGTGGCTGAGTCGACGCTCAGCCACAGTAAGAGAGGCCCGCTGCTGGGTATCCCTGGCGGCCCGCAGTCGCTGGGCATGCCACTCGGCGAAGACGAATTGCAGTGGACCGTCTGTGACGGCCCCGACGCCACGACCGTCGTTGTTGGCCGCGCCCAAGCATCGCAGTCCCACGTTCTGGCGCGGGATCAGACCTTGCTTGTCAGGCCATCGTCCGGTGGATCGACCTACCTGCTCTACGACGGTCGTCGAGCCGTGGTGAATCTGGATGACGCCGCGGTCGTGCGTGCACTCGAACTCGATGGCCAGGTCCCGTTGGCGGCCTCGCCGCTGATGCTGAACCTCATCCCGGAGACACCGCCGCTCGCCGCGCCACAGATTCCTGATGCCGGCGCTCGCGGTCCGGCCTCGCTGCCGGGCTTTCTGGTCGGCAGCGTGCTCCGGGTGGCCCGCGGCGGCGGCGACGAGTATTACGTCGTGCTCGAAGACGGTGTGCAGCGCGTCGGACGGCTTGCCGCCGATCTGGTGCGATTCACCGACTCAGTGGGTACCCGCTCCGCGATCTCGGTTGCGCCCGACGTGATCGGCGCTGCCCCGGCGGTGACCCGGCTACCCGTGGCCGGCTTTCCCGACCGGACGCAGGCTCCGCCGCAAACGGAGGGTGCCACGCTCTGTACCGGCTGGACGCATAACGCGTCGGGCAGTGCTGAGATCTCGTTTTCGGTTGGCGGGCTTCCCCTTTCGTCCGGCCAGGAGCCGGTGGTCCTGACGCAGGCCGACGGGAAGGGGTCTGCCGTCGACGCCGTCTATGTCCCGCCCGGACGTACTGCCTATGTCCGCGCCACCGGCCTGTCCGGCGCCAATGCTCGCGCGGGCACGCGATACCTGATCACCGACACCGGGGTCCGATACGCCGTTCGGGACGACGACGCGGCACATGATCTCGGCCTACCGGACATGATGATCGCGGCGCCCTGGCCGGTGCTGGCCAAGCTGCCTGCCGGGCCGGAATTGAGTAGGGCCAATGCTTCAGTCGCCCAAGACATTACCGCTGTCGGGTGTCGACCCGCTCGGTCGGACGTGCGCTCGCCATAGCCGGTTCCACAGTGCGCCGACAGCCAGTATCGCTGCCAGTAGCGAACCGCAGGCCGCGGCCCCGGTGAACGCCGTGTGCCGTGCGCGGTGATCCGGCGGCGCCGGCAGCGGAGCCTGAAGAATGGGCGCCGTCGTCCGGGCGGGCGGACGGGACGGGGCAATCGGGGTGTCGGTGCTGACCGCGGCGAGGAAATCGACCAGGCCGGCGCCGACGCGCGAATCCCATCCGCCCGGGGGATGATGTGCGGTGGCCTTGATACGTTGCATCACCTGACGGGCCGACCAGCTCGGGAAGCGGGATCGGATCAGCGCCGCCAGCCCACTTACCACCGGCGCGGCATAGCTGGTACCCGACAGCGGAGTCGAATCCCGCTGTCCATCAAGCGTATTGACCAATCCACCATCCGCCGAGCTGAGCGAGACCACCTGTTCGCCGGGGGCGGCCACGTCCACCCACGGGCCCGCGAGGGTGAACGCCGACGGTTCGCCGCGGGCGTTCACCGAGCCGACGGTCAGGACCAAGTCGTCGTACCAGCCCGGACTCACGACTACCGTCGCCGATTTCCAGGTGGCTTCGGCCGGTTGAGCCGGGCACTGCCCGGCGCCGGTATTTCCCGCGGCGACCACCACAACGATGTTCTTGATGTTGACGGCGTAGGACAGCGCCGCACCCAGCGGGCGGTCATCGAGCGCTGACCCGACGGCGGTGCAGGCAACCGAGGAGATGTTGATGACCGAAGCGCCCAGGTCCGCGGCCGTCCGTACGGCTCGCGCCATGGTGTCGACGTCCCCGACTCCGGCCGCCGCGGGATCAGCCGCGGGGCGGAACATCGTGCTGGACTGCCGGATGCTGATCAAACCGGCCCCCGGGGCGACCCCGGTGAAGGTGTCGGGATGATCGGGATCCGCGGTGGCCGCGACGATCCCGGCTACTGCGGTGCCGTGTCCGTCGCAATCCTGGGTGCCATCGCCGGTGTGGACATAATCACCGCCGGCCGCGACATGGGACAGCCGGCGCTGCGGCGACACCCCGGTGTCGATGACCGCGACTCGTTGTCCCGAGCCGTTGGTGAGTTTCCAAACCTGTTGCAGATCAAGCCCGGAGAGTTGAGTAGCATCGTCGGTCAGGTTGGCACCTCGCGCCGCAGACGGCACCGCGCAGATCTCACGCTGCACGGTTGGTTGCGTTGGCCTTGCCGGTGCGGGCTGGGGTAGGCGACTGTTGTCGATCGGCGGTGGTGATACCGCATATGCGGGCGCTGCAACACACTGCGGCAACGCAGCGACTGCCGCCATCACCACATAACGGCACAAGCACCGTCGGGCTGTGCTCATGACAGATTCAAGGCACGGGCAGCGCCGTAAAGTCCGCAGATCCAAAAGGCCAGTGGCACAACGACGGCGAACGCCAGATATTCCAGGAGTTCGACACTTCGCTGTCCGAGCGGAGAGATCGTCGTTGCGTCGTCGATGATACCGAGGCACAGGGCGACCGTGCCCAGCAACATCGACGCCGCCGCGATGTGAGGCGTGTATGACGGGTACGCGGCGGCAGCGGCGACGAGAACAGCGCCGAGCGTGGCCGTTCCACCGATGACAAGTGAAATGGCTATCGCAACATCTCGGTGTGCGCGCGCCCGCAACAGCAGCACAGCACCGGTCACGCCGGCGAACACGATGCCGCGCCACCGCGGCGCGCCGGTCAGGCACGGCCCGATTGCCGCGCCGACAGCCCCGAGCGTGGCGGAGGCCGCGAACGCGATGACCAAGCTGGTGAGCCAGGTATGAGCCCGGATCACCTTGGCGTTCATGCCTTCCGACGGCGGCGGCAGCTGTGGGGAGAGCCGCGCCAGCATGATCGACAGCCACGGGGCCGCTTCGACTAACCCCAACGATATCGCCGTGGACGCTGCGCCGATTGCCTGCAGCGGGATTGCCGCAACCGTCCCGACCAGGGCCGCGACGGCTTCGGTGGCCGCAAAGGTTGCCAAAGCGGTGAATGCCAGTGCGTTGTCGGTGATCACGCGCATGGCGGCGGCGGACGTCGCCGCCGCGACGGTCGCGAACAGCGCCTTCGGAGCGCCCGGCTCACCGGGCACGGCAAGTAGGCCCGCCAGTGCGGCGAACCCGGTTGCCAGCATGCCCAGCGTCAGTCCTGCGGCGTTTTCGCGGCATGCGCGATATGCGAGTGCCGCCGCCAGCAGAGTTAGCAGCGCGATCGTAGCGGCCGCGCCCAGGCTGCCGGCCCGTCGGGCATCGCTGGTGTCCAGCGCTGTTCGGGTCAGCACCGCCGCGGTTACGCCGGCCAGCCAGGTGGCGACCAGCGAGCCGACAAGCCGAGCCCGCCGCGGAGTCCAACGCCGTTCCATCGCAGCAACCGATGCCGACACCGCATCCGCCGCATCATCGAAGCGGGGCGCCAACAATTCGGTGGACGTGCTTGTCAGCAGCAATACCGCGCCATCTCGAATACCCGTTTGGCTCAACGTCTTCGACGGATCCAGTGCGACACCGCCCGGAAAAGACAGCCGATATCGAACGGCAAGTGGACCGGTGTGGAAATCGCCGTTGCGGGCCAGGACATCGACGATCGATGGAATCAGCGATCCGATGGGGATGGCGGCTGACAAACAGAGGTCGACGGAGCGGGAGTCGGCATGAATTGACAACCGACGCATGCCCGCGCCGGATCCACCGTGCCGGCTGGGTACCGCCGATGCTCGGTGCACGCCGACCTCCCTTCGCAGACCTGGACCCTAGCCGGTGCGCCGGTGCTCTGCGTGCGTTGATCCACAGCTGACTTGCCGATGATTTCGTCGGTGCTTACCGTCCGAAACGCGTCCCGGCGCGGCGATGCGGACGAGCATGGGGAGGGCTGGATGGGACCTTTCGACACCGCTGCGACCGTGGAATACCTGCCGGCGGCGCGAGTGCCCGCGCCGGTGTACGACACCACCGACATCGTTATCGCTGCGCCACCGGAAGTGGCGCGACACGCGCAGCCGAATCAGTTGATCCGATTTCTGCCGATAGTGACGGCCATTGCCACGGTGGGGGCGATGGCGGTGGCCTATTACGCTCGGTCGCCGGCGGCGCGTAATCCGGCGTTCCTGATGTTCCCGCTGATGATGCTCGTGTCCGCGGTGGCGACGGCGCTTTCTGGAGCGGATCGGCGCCGCGGCGAGATCAATGCCGGACGCGCAGAGTATCTGGGCTACCTGTCCGACGTTCGGGCCCGCACTGTCAAGGCTGCTGAAGCACAGCAGTATTCGCTGGCCTGGAGTCATCCAGACCCCGACACGTTGTGGTCTCTGGTCGGCGGGTGGCGGATGTGGGAGCGCCGTGTTGACGATGCGGATTTCTGCCAGGTGCGCATTGGCGTCGGGACGCTGGCTCGTGCCGCCCGGTTGGTCCCGTCAACCGTCGAGTCAACGAAGCGTCAGGACCCCGTTGGGGCGACCGCACTGCGCCATTTTCTGAGTGCGCACTCGACGATTTCGAATGCGCCGATTGCGATCTCGCTGCGCGGCGTCGCGGTCGTGAGCGTCGGCGGCGACGCGACACGAGCCCGGGCATTGCTACGCGCGACGATATGCCAACTGGCCGTTATGCACAGCCCCCGACTGGTATTGATCGCCGCCGCCGTCAGTGATCGCAGCCGCGCCGACTGGGACTGGCTGAAATGGTTGCCGCACAATCGACATCCCTGCCTCGAAGACGACCTGGGATCCGCTCGGATGGTGTACGCGTCGCTGGCGGCGGCCGAGGAGGCACTTGCCTGCCTGGGGACAGGCCGCCGGTCCACGGATCCGTCCGCGCCACACCTGCTGGTCGTCGTCGACGGTGATGTCACCGGTGTCACCAAATGCGCGAACGACATTGCCGACAAGGGCGTCACGCTGTTGACGGTCGAGCACCTCGACGGCCAGCCGCCTGCCGACGGGGCAGTGCGGCTGGCAGTGCATCGGAGTGAGCTGGTGGTGAGAACCTCCGGCGACGGCGAACTAACCGCACGCCCGGATGAAATGAGTTACGCCGCTGCGCTGGCGTGCGCACAACGGCTGGCGGGCTACCGGGCCGGCGGTGTGGATGCTTCCGATGATGGGGCGAAAGGGATGAGCTGGCAGGATCTCGTCGGCATCGGCGACGTGTCCTCCTGCACGCCGACTGACTTGTGGCGCAGGAGAAGCCCCGGTGATCGGCTTCGTGTTCCGATCGGTACCACGGAGGTGGGCGCACCGGTCGAGCTGGACATCAAGGAGGCCGCCGAGAATGGAATGGGGCCACACGGGTTATGCATCGGGGCAACCGGTTCAGGCAAATCGGAGTTCCTCCGAACAATCGCCGTAGGAATGATTGCCTGCCATTCGCCGGACGAGTTGAACCTGGTGCTGGTCGACTTCAAGGGCGGTGCGACATTTGCCGGCCTCGAGCCGGCACCGCACGTCGCCGCGGTCATCACGAACCTGTCGGACAAGGCGGCACTGGTCACCCGAATGCGTGATGCCCTCACTGGTGAAATGACCCGGCGCCAGGAACTGCTTCGCGAGGCGGGCAACCTCGACGGCATCGCGGCCTACCGGCGCGTCTCGGCTCACCTTGCGCCGCTGCCGACGTTGTTCATCATCGTCGACGAGTTCTCCGAAATGCTCAGTCAGCACCCCGATTTTGCCGATGTCTTCGTGGCGATCGGACGACTCGGACGGTCGCTGGGTGTGCATCTTCTGTTGGCCAGTCAACGTCTCGACGAGGGCCGCCTGCGCGGTCTGGAATCGCATCTGTCCTATCGCGTGTGCCTCAAGACGTTGTCGGTCAACGAATCGCGGACGATGCTGGGGACGTCCGACGCCTATGAATTGCCAACTACGCCGGGCGCAGCTTATCTGCGGGTCGGGACTGACGCGTTGGTCCGCTTCCAGACCGCATACGTGTCCGGGCCGGCACGGCTCGCAGCCCACGAGCCGGCCGCGACGCACCGAGTCGACACGTCAGTGCCGGTCCGCTTGTTCACCACTGAGCCGGTAGGGCCGGTCACCCCAGCCGGGCGCGCCGAGACCGATGTCGTCGAACGTCGTACTGTCCTTCAGGCCGTCGTCGAGCGGCTGTCCGGTAGTGGCCCCAAGGCGCACGAGGTATGGCTGCCGCCGCTCGGCGCGGCGCCGGCGTTGAGCACCGTGCTGCATGACGTCGAACCGGCGCCCGCGTTGACGGTGCCGGTCGGTGTCGTTGACCGCCCGTTCGAGCAGCGTCGCACACCGCTGATCGTCGACATGTCCGGCGCCGCGGGCAATGTCGCGGTCGTCGGCGCACCTCAATCGGGAAAGTCGACAGCTTTGCGCACATTGATCACAGCGCTGGCAGCCACCCACGATCCGCGGATGGTGCAGTTCTACTGTCTCGACTTCGGCGGTGGGGCTCTGTCATCGCTGCGAGACTGGTCGCACATCGGCTCCGTCGCCGGACGAGCCGATCCGCAGTTGGCCCGCCGCATGATCACATGGTTCGACGCCATTATTCGCGCCCGTGAGAAGCTCTTTCGTGACCACCAGATCGAATCGATGGTGCACTACCGACAGCTCAAGGAGAAGCGGGATCCCAGATGCGACCGCTTCGGCGATGTCTTTCTGGTTGTCGACGGTTGGCCAAGCCTGCACCGGGAATTCGAAACGACCGAGACCTCGATCGCGGCGCTTGCCGCCGAAGGCCTGTCATTTGGGGTGCATGTCGTGATCTCCGCATCGCGTTGGGCGGAGGTCAGGCCCGCGCTGCGGGATCAGATCGGGACGCGAATCGAGTTGCGACTCGGTGATCCAGCGGATTCCGAACTAGATCGCCGGCGGGCGCAGGACGTTCCCGAGGGCCAACCCGGTCGGGGACTTTCCCACGATGGACTGCACATGGTCATCGCCCTACCGGATCCCGGCGCCGACCTGCTGCGGGACCATAGTGACGGGTGGATTGCGCCACCGATCCCACTGTTGCCCGCGCGGGTCGAGCACGACAGCATTGTAGAGCGCGGGAGCACACCCGACTCGCGGCTGCTGATCGGCATCGAGGAGACCGAACTCCAGCCGGTGGCAATCGATTTCACGCAGCAGCCGCATTTGCTGATCATCGGCGATAGCGAGTGCGGGAAGTCTGCCACATTGCGCACTGTCTGCCGTGAGCTGTTGAGGACAACGACTGGTGCGCAATGCCAATTGTTCGTCGTCGATGTGCGACGTTCGCTGCTCGGCGCCGTGGACCCCGAATCCGGACAGCTCGGCGGATACTGCGCGTCCGCGAATGCAATCGGTGAGTTGATGCCGCAGATGATCGAACAGCTGCGTCGACGCATGCCGCCGTCGACTGCCACCGTGCTGCAATTGCGTAACAGGTCGTGGTGGTCGGGGCCGGAGATGTACGTCGTCGTCGACGATTACGACCTCGTCGGCAGCGCGGGCGGCAACCCGCTCGCCGCGCTCGTGGAGGTGCTGCCGCACGCCCGAGATGTCGGGCTACACGTGGTGGTGGCACGGCGCAGCGGCGGCGCGACCCGCGCCATGTTCGAGCCATTGCTCGGTGGGCTGCGCGACGCCGGTGCCATGACCTTGCTGATGAGCGGAAACCCGGACGACGGGTTGACGATCGGGTCGGTGCGCCAGTCGCAGATGGCGCCTGGACGTGGAACGCTGATCACTCGTCGGGACAGCCCGCGACTGATCCAAGTCGGTTGGAGTCCGCCGCCGTGAGAGCGCACATCGTCGAGATCGGCCCGAATGCGATCCGCCGATTATGTTGCGGCGGAGCCACGGTCGCTGACAGCGAGACGGAGCGAGCCGCATTCGAGGGCATCGACGACCGGGCAACGCTGGTCGACCTTCGCCCGGTCACCGTCGAATCCGTGTGGCGTGCGGTGCTGGCGGCAGTGGACTGCGGTACCGACGAAAACCTGATCGTCGTTCACCCATCATGGTGGCCGTCGGCACGCATCGCTGTGGTCAATGCGGCCACGGAGGTTTTCGCGGGCGATTCCGTTATGCGGCCCCGGTCATGGTTGTTGGCTCAGGCATCCCCGGCCAAATCCGAACTCACGACGTTAGTGGTCGAAATCGTCGACGATTTCGTCGTCATCACCGGCGCGACCGTGGTAGCGGAGGCCCGCCGTCCAGACCAGCAAGCGGTCGCTGACGCGGTGGTGCGCGCTACCGTCACGATGGCGTCGGACACCACGGCGGCGGTGGTTGTCGACGGACCGAGAACAGTGAACGGCGCCGGCCCGCTGGCGGCCTTGATCGCCGATGGGCTGCGGGATCTCAGCAGCGTGCCGGTGCTGAAAGTCGGCGATATCGAGCTGAGAAAGCTTGCCGGAGCGATTGTTTGGAGTGGCAGCCATCCGCGCGGCTCGAGTTGCGACAGCGCGGCGGAGCATGCCCGGGGTCATCTCTGGAAGGTCGCGCTGATGCTACCGCTGATCGGTGCGCTAGTCGGTGCGGGCGTAGTGCTCCGACACCCTGCACCGCGCGTGCGCCACAGCCTGCCGACGACCTTCCTCGTGGAAGGCCATGTCGCACTGGAGGTCCCGGCTCAGTGGCTGGTACGGCGTGTCGTGGCCGGGCCAGGTTCGGCCCGGGTGCAGATCACATCGCCGGCGGATCCGGAAGTGGCGCTGCACGTGACCCAGTCGCGGGTCGCCTTGACGACGTTGGACGCCACTGCTGAGTTTCTCAAAAGCGCGATAGACGCGGCGCCTGCCGGGGTGTTCGTCGACTTCAATCCGGCGGACCGTAGCGCAGGCCGAGCGGCGGTGACCTATCGGGAGATCCGCTCTGGTCATGACGTCCGATGGACCGTGTGGGTCGACAAAGCTGTCCGGATCAGCATCGGATGCCAGACCCGCCACGGGCACGACGACGCCGTGAACCATGAGTGTGAGGTCGCGGTCCGGTCGGCCCGGGCGGTGGATTGAATTCGACGGAACCAGATCAGACCCGCGGGAGTCTCATCTGTAGTCAGCGCGGGGCAGCCGTGGTCGTCGGCGAAGGGGAACTCGTGAGCACACCGATGGGTGGCAACGCACTCAGCACTGACTTCGACCTGATGCGCTCGGTAGCGGCGGCCGTCGACGGTCGTAATGAGGAGATTCGGTCGGACCTGCAAACGTTCATAGGACGCATGAGTGGTGTCCCGGCCTCGGTTTGGGGCGGCCTGGCAGCAGCGCGTTTCAGGGACGTAGTGCATCGGTGGAACGCGGAGTCGATGAGGCTGCACCATGCGTTGCACAGCATCGCGGAAACCATTCGTTCTAACGAAGTCGCATTACGCGACGCCGCCGACAACCATGCACACCACATCGGCAACGTCGCCGGAAACCTGTGAGGCCGTCGACCATGGATCCGCGGTTGTCGTACAACTTCGACGAGATCGAATCGTCTGTCCGGCAGGAAATCCACGCCGCTTCGGCGCGGTTCAATTCCGCGCTGCAGGAGCTGAAGGCGCACGTCGCACCGCTGCAGGAACTGTGGACCCGGGAGGCTGCCACGGCTTACGGCATCGAGCAGCTCAAATGGCACCAGGCGGCCACTGCGCTCAACGAAATCTTGGTGGACCTCGGAAATGCCGTGCGCCACGGCGCCGATGAGGTCGCTGCCGCCGATCACCGGGCGGCCGGTTTATGGGCACAGCACGGACGGTAATCCCACAAAGACTCTGCGCGGTCCCGGCGGTAAGGAGAGACCGGCGGGACCGCGCAGGCACGTGGCCGGCAATCGCCGTTGACAGTGACTGCCAGGCAGTCATACTGTGCCAGCCATGGGTAACCCCGCCAAATTGCGTGTCATTCAGTGGGCGACCGGAGGTGTCGGCAAGGCCGCCATCGAATGCGTGCTCAATCACCCGCGACTCGAGCTGGCCGGTTGCTGGGTGCACAGCGCGGACAAGAACGCACGCGACGTCGGGGAGATCCTCCGCATCGAATCGCTCGGCGTCACCGCGACATCCAGCAAGGACGAGGCGCTGGCCCTGGATGCCGACTGCGTGGTGTACAGCCCGCTGATTCCCAACGACGACGAGGTCATCGCGATCCTGCGGTCCGGTAAGAACGTGGTCACGCCGGTCGGCTGGGTGTACCCGGACATGGGCAACCCCGCTGTCACGGCGATCGCCGACGCCGCCGTCGCCGGCGGGGTGACGCTGCACGGGTCGGGCATCCATCCCGGCGGCATCACCGAGCGGTTCCCGCTGATGATCTCGTCACTGTCCTGCGCCGTCACCCATGTGCGCGCCGAGGAGTTCTCCGACATCCGTACCTACAACGCGCCAGACGTGGTGCGCCACATCATGGGCTTCGGTGGCACCCCCGGGGAGGCCATCCAAGGCCCGATGGCGAGCCTGCTGGAAAACGGATTCAAGATGTCGGTGCGAATGATCGCCGACCACATGGGGTTTCGCATCGAACCCAACATCAAGACCATTCAGGACATCGCCGTTGCAACCTCGGACATCGACTACGGGCCGTTCCCGATCCGAGCGGGAACCGTGGCGGCGCGCCGATTCCGCTGGCAGGCTATCGCCGACGGGGAAGCGGTGATCACCGCGGCAGTCAACTGGCTGATGGGCGAAGACAACTTGGAACCCGCCTGGGATTTCGGTGGGCGCGGCGAGCGCTTCGAGGTGGAAGTCACCGGCGACCCCACGGTAAGCCTCACCTTCAAGGGCCTGCAGCCGCCGTCGATTGCCGAAGGGCTGCAACGTAATCCGGGCGTGGTGGCCACGGCCAACCATTGTGTCAACGCCATCCCCGACGTCTGCGCCGCCGAACCCGGCATCAAGACATACCTAGACCTGCCGATGTTTGCCGGGCGCCCGGCTGCTCGTCTCGCATCCGTCACATGAGCTACGCCCATCCCGACTCGATGCGCGGCCACGTCGCGATTATCACCGGCGGCGCCCAGGGCGTCGGCAAGGGCATCGCCGCCGCGCTGCTCGAACGTGGGGCAGCGGTACTGCTGGTCGACATCCAAGACGAAAAGCTGGCAGCGACAACCGATGAGCTCTCGGCACTGGGCCACGTCGAGCGACTGGTCGCCGACTTGCGCGATCCGGACAGCGCCCGACGTATCGTCGCGGCAGCGGTCGACGCCTTCGGCGCTGTGCACGGCCTGGTCAACAACGCCGTCGCCACCAACGAACCCAAGGCGTTCGTCGACATCACCACCGAAGACTTCGCCCTTGGCCACGACGTCGGACCGCGAGCGAGCTTCTTGCTCATGCAGGCCGTGCATCCGCTGATGGTCCAGGGCGGCGGTGGGTCGATCGTCAACCTCGGATCAGGCACGGGCACCGGCGGCGAACCGAAGTGGGGCGGCTATGCCGCGGCCAAAGAAGCCATCCGTGGGCTGTCGAAAGTTGCTGCGCGGGAATGGGGCCGGGACAACATCCGGGTCAACGTCGTCTGCCCGTTCGCCGAATCCGACGGCGTCAAGCTGTGGAAGCAGTTCGCGCCGGACGACTACACGAAGGCGGTGCGACGTATTCCGATGAAACGTATCGGCGATGTCCGCGACGACGTGGGGGCGCTGGTCGCGTTCCTGCTCGGCAGCGACGCGACGTTCATCACCGGGCAGACCATTCACGTCGACGGCGGGATCGGCTGCTTCCGATGACCGAGTCGCTGCGCGATCGGCAGCGGGCGCAAATCCGGGCCGACATTCGCCGGGCGGCGTTCCGGCTTTTCATCGAACGCGGCTACGACGCGGTTACGACGGAGGAAATCGCCTCGGCCGCAGGTGTTTCGCCGCGCACCTTCTTTCGCCATGTGCCGACGAAGGAGGAGCTGCTGCTCGCACCGGTTCGCTACGGCGGCACCGCCATCGTCAGCCTCCTCGAAGAGCGGCCCGCCGCCGAATCGCCGGACCTTGCGCTGATCAACGCCATCATCACGCGGACCCGCTCGTTCGGCGTGGCGGACACCGAAGAGTGGCGGGAAGCCCTGCTGGTCGTCCCCGACCTGCTCGGCAAACTGACCGTGCACCTGCCCGCCGATAAGGAGCGGGCGACGAAGCTGATCGCCGCACGCATGGGCGCCAATCCCCACACCGACATGCGACCCGGGCTGCTGGTTCAACTTGCTTTTGCGGCAGCCGATTTCGCGTTCCAACAATGGGTGCGCCAATCGACAAAGAAGCCACGGGCGCTCGACTGCTACGTCACCGAAGCCCTCGAGGCGGTCAAGAGTCCGCACTGGAAGAAGAGGCGCACCTGATGACAGCCGAGACGCGCAGCCTCCAGCGACGGGCCTAGCAGGCGGCGGGATGCGACTCGCAGTACGGCGTCGTGCCCGGGAACCGGTGCCGGTTCGCAGCCACCCATTGGTAGACAGCCTCCTCGATGAAGCGGATACCGGGAATTCGATAGATCACCAAGGGGATTCGCGTGCCGACTGCCGCCGAGAATGCCGCGTTGGCTGCCTCGGCGGCGGAGTAGACCGCGCCCGTGGCGTCCAGCCAGCGGACCGATTCCAGCAGGCTCGTCGGCGTGATGCCCAGCCGCTGTGCGGCGCCCGGGCTTTGCAAGGTTTCTGTCTGCACGTTGCCGGTTCGATTGAACTTGAGCAGTAAATCCCTGGAACGCGTGCACATTCCGCAGGCTCCGTCGAAGAACAGCGTTCCCGCCGGGGCGTTCATCGTGATACCCCCTGCCCTGGCCGGAGCTGCACGACCGAGCCCCCGCCGACTGATCGGCGTGCCCGGGTGCCCGCGATCGCGAAGACGATGCCGGTGCCGATCTCGGTCACGGCGGAAAACCAGGAGAACCACGTTACGTTGATGCGCGGGCCGGAGACGAAGCTGTCCTGGTAGCCCGGCAGGAAAGTCGGTAGCAGGTGCGCGTAGGTGAATACCGCGGCGCTGCCGAAGCCGACCGCGATCGTCGCTTCCGGTGCCCGCCGGTGTCGGGTGAGCGCCATGACGACCGCGAGAGCGACGAACAGCCCCTGGATCATGCCGCCGACCATAATGAACGGCGGCGACGCCGACATGCCGCGGCGCAGATGGTCCAAGCCGTGGATACCGAATCCGACCACGAATGCTATTGCGGCCCAGCGGAGGATGTCGTTCGCGTTGTCGCATCGTTGCGAAATCTGATCGGTCATCGCGGATCACCGTCCTAGCTGCAGACGGATGAGGAGAAGTCGCCTGCCTGATAACTGTTCTACTACTACGCAAAGTAGTAGTCAAGGGTGCGTCGTGATCCCGCGAACCGGGACCATCGGGCTAGAACACGTTCTAATCTTGCCGCCATGGGATTTCTCAAACAGGAAACTCCGCAGATCGACTTCGAGGAGTGGAGCAAGGGCACCCGCGCCGAGAAGATCATCCCGATGGCCCGGCATTGGGCCGAGGTCGGCTTCGGCACCCCGGTGCTGCTGCACCTGTTCTACGTCGTCAAGATCGTGCTCTACATTCTGGCGGCCTGGCTGCTGGCATTGAGCACGACCGGCATCAACGGCTTCACCAATGTCGCGCACTGGTACGCCGAGCCGATCGTGTTCGAGAAGGTCGTGCTCTACACGATGCTGTTCGAGGTCGTCGGCCTCGGTTGCGGCTTCGGACCGCTGAACAACCGGTTCTTCCCGCCGCTGGGCTCGATTCTGTACTGGCTGCGGCCCGGCACTATTCGGCTGCCACCGTGGCCGGGACGCATCCCGTTCACCAAGGGGGATAACCGGACGCCGGTCGACGCGCTGGTGTACGGCGCGCTGGTGGTGCTCCTCCTCATCGCGGTCTTCTCCGACGGCGCCGGCCCGGTACCCGCGCTGGGAACGACGGTCGGGGTCCTGCCGGCGTGGCAGATCTGGGCGGTGCTGGGCGTCCTGGCGGTGTTGGGCCTGCGTGACAAGGTCATCTTTCTGGCCGCCCGCGGCGAGGTGTATGCCTCGCTTACGGTCGCGTTTCTGTTCGCCGGTTACGGCGTGGACATGATTCTGGGCGCCAAATTGGTGTGCCTGGTCATCTGGCTGGGCGCGGCGACCTCCAAGCTCAACAAGCACTTCCCGTTCGTCATCTCGACGATGATGAGCAACAACCCGGTGTTCCCCGCTTTCATCAAACGCAAGTTCTTCGAACACTTTCCGGATGACCTGCGACCGGGTCGGCGCTCGCGCTGGCTGGCACATTTCAGCACCGCGATCGAGGGATTGGTGCCGCTGGTGTTGTTCTTCAGCCACGGCGGCTGGCCCACCGCGATCGCGGCGTTCGTCATGCTGTGCTTCCACTTCGGCATCCTGTCGTCGATCCCGATGGGAGTGCCGTTGGAGTGGAACGTCTTCATGATGTTCAGCGTGCTCGCGCTGTTCGTCGGGCATGCCTCGATCGGGCTCGCCGATCTGACCACACCGCTGCCGCTAGTGCTGTTCGCGGTCGTGGCCGGCACGGTCGCGGCCGGAAACCTGTTCCCGCGCAAGGTTTCCTTCCTGCCCGGAATGCGCTACTACGCCGGCAACTGGGACACCACGCTGTGGTGCATCAAGCCGTCGGCGGAGGCCAAGATCGCCAACGGCGTCCTCGCGATCGCGAGCATGCCGGCTGCCCAACTGGAGAAGTTCTACGGCAGCAAGGAAGCCGCGCAGATCCCGATGTACATGGGATATGCCTTCCGCGCCTTCAACACTCACGGCCGCGCGCTGTTCACCTTGGCGCACCGCGTGATGGCCGGCCACAACGAAGACGAGTACGTCCTGACCGACGGTGAACGAGTCACCAGCACCGCCATCGGCTGGAATTTCGGCGACGGGCATTTCAGCAATGAGCAACTGGTCGCCGCATTGCACAAGCGCTGCCACTTCGAGCCGGGTGAGGTGCGCATCGTGATGCTCGACGCCCAGCCCATTCATCGTCAGACCCAGCGGTACCGGTTAGTCGACGCCGCCACAGGCGAATTCGAGCGCGGCCACGTGCGGGTGGCCGACATGGTGACGCGGCAACCCTGGGCCGACGACGTGCCGGTGCACGTGCACGCCGAGCGTGCACCTGTGGCGGAATCTGGGTGAGGTTTTCGCCGCAGTTACACGCTCGGCGAAATTTAGTTACGCGTTGGCGCGGACTTCCTTGGTCGCAGCGACCAGGTTGGTCAGCGACGCGTTCACCTCGTCGGAGTTGCGGGTCTTCAAGCCGCAGTCCGGGTTGACCCAAAGCCGCTCAGCCGGAACGGCTTTCAGTGCGGCGCGGAGTGACGTCGCGATCTCGTCGGTGCTCGGCACCCGGGGCGAGTGGATGTCGTAGACTCCCGGTCCCACGCTGTTGGAGAAGCCGATCGAGTTCAGGTCGTCGAGCACCTCCATGTGCGAGCGGGCCGCCTCGATCGAGGTGACGTCGGCGTCCAGGTCGGCGATCGCACCGATCACCTCGCCGAACTCCGAGTAGCACAGGTGGGTGTGGATCTGGGTGGAGTCCGAGACACCCGATGTCGCCAGCCGGAACGAGCCGACCGCCCAGTCCAGGTAGGCCTGCTTGTCGGCGTCGCGTAACGGCAGCAGCTCTCGCAGCGCGGGCTCGTCGACCTGGATCACCGCGATGCCGGCGGACTGCAAGTCCACCGTCTCGTCGCGGATGGCCAGCGCCACCTGGTAGGCGGTGTCGGCCAGCGGCTGGTCGTCGCGGACGAACGACCACGCCAGGATCGTCACCGGACCGGTGAGCATGCCCTTGACCGGCTTGTCGGTCAGCGACTGCGCATATTTGGCCCACTCCACCGTCATCGGGTGCTGGCGGGTCACGTCGCCGTAGAGAACCGGCGGGCGCACACACCGGCTGCCGTAGGACTGCACCCAGCCGTTCTTGGTGGCGAAGAAGCCGTCCAGCTGCTCGGCGAAGTACTGCACCATGTCGTTGCGCTCCGGCTCGCCGTGCACCAGGACGTCCAGACCGAGCTGCTCCTGCAACGTGATCACGTCGGCGATCTCGGACTGCATCCGGCGGGTGTATTCCGCCTCGTCGATCTCACCGGCGACCAGCGCGGCGCGGGCCTTGCGGATCTCGACGGTCTGCGGGAACGACCCGATGGTGGTCGTCGGCAGCGGCGGCAGGTGCAGGCGATCGTTCTGTGCTTCCCGGCGCTTGGCGGCCGGGCCACGCTCGTTGCCGCCGGACTTCGCGATCGAGTCGAGGCGGGCACGCACCTGGCTGTTGTTCAGCCGTGGGTCCTTTTTGCGTGAGGCGACGGCCGCGTTGGATTGCGCGATCTCGTCGGCCACCGCGTCACGACCGTCTTTCAGCGCTCGTGCCAACGTGGCGACCTCGTGCACTTTCTCGGCCCCGAATGCCAGCCAGCTGCGCAGCGCGTCGTCCAGGTCGGTTTCGGGGTCCAGCGAGTACGGCACGTGCAGCGTCGAGCATGAGGTAGAAACGGCCAGCGAGCCCACAGAACCGAGCAGGCCGGCCAACCGGCCCAGCGCGGATTCCAGGTCGGTGCGCCAGATGTTGCGGCCGTCCACGACCCCGGCCACCAGCGTCTTGTTGGCCAGTTCGGGAACGGACCCGATGGCGACGTCGGGGCCGTAAACCAGGTCGACCCCGATTGCCTCGATGGGTGTGCGGGCCAGCGCGGCCAGCGCCGTACCCGGGTTGCCGAAGTAGGTGGCGACGTGGATCGCGGGCCGGTTGTCCAGTGCTCCCAGCGTGTTGTACACCCGCTCGGCGAGGGCGGCCCCGTCGGCAGAGATGTCGGTCACCAGCGCCGGCTCGTCGATCTGAACCCACGCCACGCCGTTGTCGGCGAGCCGGCCCAACAGGTCGGCGTACAGCGGGACCAGTTCGTCGAGGCGCCCGATCGGTGCGCCCGCGCCGTCGACCGCCTTGCTCAGCAGCAAGAACGTGATTGGTCCGATGACTACCGGGCGAGCCGGAATGCCTTGATCCTGAGCCTCTTTGAGCTCTGACAACACCTTTTCAGGGTGCAGCGAGAAGTTCGTCTTCGTGCCGATCTCCGGGACGATGTAGTGGTAGTTGGTGTCGAACCACTTGGTCATTTCCAGCGGCGCGATGTCCCCGGTGCCACGGGCGGCCGCGAAGTAGCGATCGAGGTCGTCGGAGACGGCCTGAACCCGCTCCGGCAGCGCGCCGAGCAAAACCGCGGTGTCGAGCACCTGGTCGTAGTAGGAGAAGGTGTTCACCGGCACCGAGTCCAGGCCGGCAGCGGCCAGCTGAGACCAGGTGTCGCGGCGCAACGCCGCGGCGACCTTCTCCAGGTCGCCGCGGCTGGTACGGCCTGCCCAGTAGCCCTCGGTGGCTCGCTTGAGTTCGCGTTTGGGGCCGATACGTGGAGAGCCGGTGATGGTGGCGGTAAACGGTGTAGCGGTCACGATGGTCTGGTCCTTAAATCGACGGGGTGGTCACCGCCGACGGACGCACAACCGATCCGGCGCAGCGCACACAGCCACTGCAACCGGTACGGCCGGACGCCCATTCCTCGAGGCGGTGAGCCGCCAGGCGCGGCGCGCCCGACACAGCCGGCAGGTCTTCGGACTCACAGGCGTGCACCGGCTGGTGCTCCTACCGGCCGTCGCTTCCCGGTCGGGTGACCAGTGCTTGTAACGGCTTTCGTTCCTGCATACCGCTGCGGGACAGTCCCGGACTTTCACCGGGTTCCCTCTTGCGAAGCACGTCTAACGTGCTCCGTTCGATGCCGACGTCGTCGCCGTTGACGTAATCGACAGACCAACTGCGTAGTGCAGATTACCTGATAGACGGCGTCACCCGCCGTGCCCGGCTGCGCCGCGCTTGCGATCGCCGCTGGTGCTCAGCGCTTCAGGAATGGGCAACTCACCGCTGTTGAAGTCGATGGTCCGGCGGATCGTCGAATCGTCGTGCAATGCGGCGGCCGCTACCAGTGCCACGTCCTCACGGGAGACCTCCGCTTTTTCGGCGGCATCGGCGCCTACCGCAATCCGGCCGGTCGCCGGTTCCAGCGTGAGACGGCCGGGCCGCAGCACGGTCCAGTCCAGGCTGCTGGCCCGAAGGTGAGCGTCGGCCGCTGCTTTGGCCTGGGCGTACGGATAGAACGAGTTGTCTTCCGGCACACCGTGGTCAGGTCCCGCACCGAAGTAGGACACCATGACGAACCGTCGTACCCCGGCCTGGCTCGCGGCATCGATCGTCCGGTTCGCGGCGTCGCGGTCGACGGCATAGGTGCGGGCCGGGTCGCCGCCGCCGGAACCGGCCGAGAACACCACCGCGTCGTGGCCTTCGAGCAGATCGGCCAGGGCATCGGTGTGCAGCTTCTCGATGTCGGCGACGACGGGATGAGCCCCCGTGGCGCTGACGTCGTCGGCTTGGTCGGGGTTGCGGAAGACCGACGTCACTTGATCGCCGCGGTCGGAGAGGATGCGAGCCAGGTGCAAAGCGATCTTGCCGTGGCCGCCGATGATGACAATGCGCGACATATCTACCGACGCTACCGGGCGGCTGAGCACCCCCGCGGCGAGCCGACTAACGGGTTGGTCAACAATCGACAAAGTAACTCATGTCAAAGGAGATATAGGTCATGGTTGAAGCCGTCATCGTCGAGGCAGTTCGTTCACCGGTCGGCAAACGCAACGGCGGCTTGTCCGGCGTCCACGCCGCCGACCTGTCCGCGCAGGTGCTCAACGGCCTGGTGGAGAAGGCCGGTATTGATCCCGGACTCGTCGACGACGTGATCTGGGGATGTGTGATGCAGGCCGGCGAGCAGGCCCTCGACATCGCCCGCACCGCGCTGCTGACCGCGGGCTGGCCGGAGACCGTGCCCGGTGTCACCGTCGACCGCCAGTGCGGATCCAGCCAGCAGTCCATCCACTTCGCCGCCGCCGGCGTGGTTGCCGGCCACTACGACGTCGTCGTCGCCGGCGGGGTGGAGTCGATGTCGCGGACTCCGATGGGTTCTTCGCTGGCAAACGGCGGCCGCCCGTTCTCGCAGGCCTTCCTGGACCGCTACCACGGCGCGATCCCCAACCAGGGCATCGGCGCGGAGATGATCGCCGAGCAGTGGGGATTCGACCGCACCAAGGTCGACGAATACTCGCTCGGCTCACACGAAAAGGCCGCGGCCGCACAGGATTCCGGTGCGTTCGAGGACCAGATCGTCGGCATCGAAGATCAGGACGGAAACGTCGTGCTCAAGGATGAGGGCATTCGCCGCGGCACGCCGATCGAGAAGATGGCACAGCTGAAACCCGCCTTCAAGGAAGACGGCGTGATTCACGCCGGCAACTCCAGCCAGATCTCCGACGGGTCGGCGGCGCTGCTGTTCATGACGGCGGAGAAGGCCAAGGAGCTGAAGCTCACCCCGATCGCCAGGGTGCTCACCGCCGTGCTGGCCGGGGCCGACCCGGTGATCATGCTGACCGCGCCGATCCCGGCCACCCAGAAGGCGCTGAAGCGCAGCGGTTTGAAGCTGGATGACATCGGGGTGTTCGAGGTCAACGAGGCCTTTGCGCCGGTGCCGCTGGCCTGGCTGAAGGACATCGGCGCCGACGAGAAGAAGCTCAACCCCAACGGCGGCGCGATCGCGCTCGGCCACCCGCTCGGCGGGTCCGGCGCGCGGATCATGACGACGATGCTCTACCACATGCGGGACAAGGGAATTCGTTACGGTCTGCAGACGATGTGTGAGGGCGGCGGCCAGGCCAACGCCACCATCGTGGAGCTGCTGTGACCGACGCCGCGGTGCTCACTGAGCGCCGGGGCGACGTCCTGGTCATCACGATCAACCGGCCGCAGGCGCGCAACTGCGTCAACGGTGCCGTCAGCATCGGCGTCGGTGATGCTCTCGAGCAGGCGCAGCACGACGCCGACGTCCGGACGGTGGTGATCACCGGTGCCGGCGACAAATCCTTCTGTGCCGGAGCGGATCTCAAGGCGATTTCGCGCCGGGAGAATCTGTATCACCCCGACCACGGTGAGTGGGGCTTCGCCGGATACGTCCGCCACTTCATCGACAAGCCGACGATCGCCGCGGTCAACGGCACCGCGTTCGGTGGCGGCACCGAGCTGGCCCTGGCCAGTGACCTGGTGGTGGCCGAGGAGCGCGCGCAATTCGGTCTGCCCGAGGTCAAGGTCGGTCTGCTCGCCGGCGCCGGTGGCGTGTTCCGCATCGCCCAGCAGCTGCCCCGCAAGGTGGGCATGCAGATGCTGCTCACCGGTGAGCCGATCGGCGCCGCCGAGGCCGCCAACTGGGGGCTGATCAACGAGGTCGTCCCGGACGGGACGGTGTTGGAGGCCGCACTCGCGCTGGCCAAGCGGGTGACCGTGAACGCGCCGCTGTCGGTGCAGGCCAGCAAGCGGATCGCCTACGGCGCCGACGACGGCGTCATCCCCGACGAGGAACCCGGCTGGGCCCGCACCGCACGCGAATTCGGCGTGCTGTTGAAAACCGAGGACGCCAAGGAAGGGCCGTTGGCGTTCGCGGAGAAGCGTCAGCCAGTCTGGAAGGCGCGCTGAAGCAATTACGTCACGGCATCAGGTGGTCTAAGGGACCAACGATGCGCCCATCGACGATCGGCACGCACTCGTCGGGCAGCTCGGCCGTCACTGCCGCCCCGGTGCGGTCCAGTTCATCGAGAAAGCGTGGGAGATGGTCCATGGCCCCGGTCGGCAGGTCGTGAACTACCACCACGGTGTGTTCTCGCGCCCGGACATCGGCTAGCGCCCGGTCGACCCACCCGACCGGATCCACCCAGTCGCGCGGCACGCTGTTCCACAGCACGCAGGTGTGCTTCCCGCTCACCAGATAATTGACCGCAGTGCGGTTAAGGCACCGTCGGTCTAGTTGCCCTTCGGTGCCCCACGGGCGGAAGAGGAAGTGCTCGCCGCTAAATTCCCGCAGAATGTCGTGCGCCGTGGCGATTTCGGTGATGGTTTCCTGTTCACGCAGTTCGCCCAGCGGCCGGCCGTGGGTCAGCGAGTGATTGCCCACCCGGTGGCAATCCCGAACCATTCTGGTGAGCTGCGCGTGCGCGGCTGGGTCTACGTCTACGCGGTCGGCGACCACGAAAAAGACCGCGCGAAGTGACCTCTCCGCGAGTAAGTCGAGAACCCGATCGGTCACACCGGGTGTGGGTCCGTTGTCGAAGGTGAGCGTGACCCGTCTATCTGCCGTCACAGCGTCGTAGGACCTTTCCCCGTCGGGCCTTGCGCTAACTGATCGATCAGTCAGCTACGGTAGCGTGGACCAGCGACAAGAGACAATGGAGGTCTCGTTGACAACAGCGGCGCTGGGTCCGCCGGCTGCGACGAACGCCCGACCGCGCATCCTCGCGGCGGCTTTGGAGTGCTTCTGCGAGTTCGGCTACGAGAAATCCTCGATGAAGCGGATCGCGGCGCGCGCCGGTGTCTCACAACCCCTGCTTCACCACCACTTCGACACCAAAGAACGGCTGATCCAATCGGCGATCGAACAGATGGCCGCGGACATGTTCTCGACGGCATTCGACCAACTACCGCAACAGGGAACTGCCGCGCAGCGACTCGATGCCGCGGCCGAACTGCTCTACGCGCTCTTTGTCAACAATCTGCGCGCGGCGACGTTCGTGGTGGAATTCGCTGCGGCGGCAAACCACAACGAGCCGCTTCGACGAGCCTATTCGGACTACCAGCAAACCCAACGGCGCAACGTTGTCCGGTTCATCGAAGAGTTGGCCCCCGGAGCCGAGAGCGACGTATCCGTTGAACTCATCGAGACGCTCCTCCTTGGGATGGCGATGCGCCGCCCGTTCACCACTGACCAATCCGCGTTCCGGGCCGGCTTCGACGTTCATGTCCGACTGTTGATCAACCATCTCCTCGCTCAAGGAACGGAGCACTCAGCGCCATGACCATCGTCAACCCCGAAGGTGCGGTTGCGGCCCCAGTCGACGGCTGGGTTGCAGGAAGCAAAGGCAAGCCGCTCTTCCTGAAACGCTACGAGCATCCCAACGCCGAGTACGTGCTGGTCCTGGTGCACGGCACCGCGGGCTACAGCGCGGTCTACCACGCTTTCGCCGAGCAATTCCGGCGACACTTTCCGGCATCGGTCTGGGCTTTCGACCTGACTGGTCATGGGCGCACTCCCGGCCCTCGAGGCGTCTTCACCTTCGAAGACTTCCTCGACGACGTCCGCGCGGCCTGCGATTACGCGGCCGAAAGCACCGGCCTTCCGGTGGTGCTGCACGGGGCCAGCCAGGGCGGGGAAGTTGCGTTCCATGCGCTCGCCCGCTGCCCACGCGTCGCCGGAGCCGTCTGCATGAACATCTTGCTGAACGACGAACTACAGATGAACCGTGCGATTCGATTGATGCGTTCGACGGTCATGACTCGGGTGGCCCGAGCTCTTGGCGACCGGGTTCGGGTACCGCTGCGCCGGTTCATCGACTTCAAAGCTGCCTATCAAGAAGACCCAGATCTGTTGCCCGAGAAGCTGGCTGACCCGCTCTATGTGTGGTCGTATGGCTTCAAGAGCTACCACTCCGTCTTCAACTACCGACCGACGCAGCCCGCCGCGGCCAATGCCAAGCCCGTCCTGATTGCCTGCGGCGAGAACGACGAGATCGTCGGCTCCAACCATGTCCGGGCCTGCTTCGAGCGGATCGGCGGGCCCAAAGACCTCTTTGTGATGCCGGGCGGTGGACACCAGCTCATGCTCTTCGAGACCGAGGTGTACAGCCGGGTCGTCGACTCGTGGATCCGCGAGCGTGTCTTAGCCGGGGCGAACTCGTGGACCGCGCCGCTCGACGTCGAAGAGCGGACATACTTCGACTTCCTACATCGCGAGCGGCGCAACCAAGCCGACGGCGAGCCAGATTACGGCTATTCCTGGCTGGACAAGCTCCTCACCAGAGTCCACAACGGCACGATCGAACGCGGTGTGCGCTACTTCGCCCAAGCTCAGGCCAGCGCGCACTGGCGGTTCACCGAACAGCTGGTCGGCAAAATCGATTGCGCCGCTTGGCGATTCCTGCGCGACTATTTACCCCAGTTTGCGGGAACTGATCGTCCGCGCATGGCGGTGGCCGGCTGCGGCAGTGGTAGGGCCATCCATGGTTTGCTCGAGCTGGACCCCCGGCTACGGGAGTGGGAAATCGATGGCTTCGACGTCGACTACAAAGCCATCCGGGCAGCACGGCGATCCTTCGCCGACATCGCGAATGTTCGATTCCATGTCGGGGACATCCGCGATCGGAACGTGCTACCCAGCGAACAGTTCGATGTGGTCTACATGCACGGAATATTCGACCACTGTGGGGAGCACCGGGCGGTGCTGGCCAATGTCCATCGTGCGCTCAAGCCTGGCGGGCGGGTGTTCTATGTGGCGCCAGACCGGAATCTGTACACCTGGTTAGCCTTTGTCAGCGTCGGCCCGTCGTTCGTGTCCGGCCTGTACAAGTCAAACCACGACTTCCGCCGCTTCCCCAGACCCACCGAACTTTCCAGACTTCTTGAAGATGTCGGTTACCGGCCGTTGCCGAAGCACGGGGCGTCCCAGCGGCCGGCCGTGGCCGGGCTCGAGTACACGACCAGCATGAACCTGTTCGCTTCACGCCGCTCATTCCACAAACGCAACCTCTCCGACTTCACCATCGAGCTGACCGATGCCCGAAACTGGCTCGGCGGCCGATATTTGGGCGAATACGTTGGAGCCGCAGAGAAACCCGCTGGAGCACAACCACACTCGTGATCGCAGGCCTGCACTTCAACGCGCCAGTGTGTTCACCGCGCGGCCGAAAACACGTGGAACTAGGCCGGCCGCCGGGACGACGACGCGCCGGCCCGCGCGTGACGCCGTCGCCAACACCAGCCCCCGGGTGAGCAGTCGGTAGTCGCGGGTGATCCGGCGCCATGCCGCCTCGTACGACAATGGATCGTTGTCGACGATGGCGGCCACCGCTGCGCTGGCTTGCTTGACGGCGAGGCTGATGCCTTCGCCGGTCAGGGCATCCTCGTATCCGGCGGCGTCGCCGACCAACAGCACGCGTCCGGCGACGCGACGCGAAACCACTTGTCGCAGTGGGCCGCAGCCGCGCGCCCGACCGCGGCCGGCATCGCCCAGTTGCTGTGCCAGGCGCGGGAACCAGGCGAGGTCGGGCCGATGACGGGACAGCACGGCTACGCCGACCAAGTCTGGCTCGACCGGCGTCACGTAGGCCTCACCCCACGGCGACCAGTACACCTCGACGAACTCAGACCATGGGGGTACCGAAAAGTGCCACCGCACACCGTAACGCCGCGGCGTTCCGGCCAACGCGCTGATTCCGACAGCCGAACGCACCGACGAGTGCAATCCATCGGCTGCCACCAGCCATCTCGCGCGCACACCGGCGGCCGTGACCCCGGTCGCGTCTTGTTCGACGCTGCTGACACGCGTCGAAACCCATTCGGTGTCTTGCTCTTTGGCGCGTGCGGCCAGCGCGGCGTGCAACGTGGTGCGTCGTATGCCGCGGCCCGGGCTGACGCGAAAACATGCTTCGGCACGTCGGTGCTCATCCAGATAGGCGACGCCGCGGAACGGCAGACCCGCCGGGTCGACACCGAGCGAGGTCAGCTCGGCCAGGCCGCCGGGCATCAGACCCTCACCGCAGGCCTTGTCGACCGGCGTCGCCCGCGGCTCGGCCACGATCACCGAAAGTCCTTGCCGGCGAGCGTGTAACGCGGTGGCGAGCCCACCGGGACCGCCGCCGACAACCAACAGATCGGCGTCGTAGGCACTCACGCGTAGCCCAGCGCCGCGTTTTCCACCCGGATTCGCACCGAGAGCAACAGCGCGTTGGCCACCGTGAAGCAGGCAGCGGTCAGCCAGGCGGTGTGCACCAGCGGCAGCGCGACGCCTTCGGCGACGACCGCCACGTAATTCGGGTGATGCAGCCACCGGTAAGGGCCCCGTCGCACCAACGGCGCTTCCGGGGCCACGATTACCAATGTGTTCCACCGGGTCCCCAGCGTCCTCACGCACCACCACCGCAGAACCTGGCTCAGGGCGACCAGGACGAGCATCGGCCAGCCCAGCCACGGCAGGAACGGTCGGTGCAACGCCCACACCTCGACGACGCAGCCGAGCAGCAACGCCGTGTGGATGGCGACCATTACCGGGTAGTGGTTGTGGCCGAATTCCTTGCCGCCGTGGGCGAAAGACCACCGGGCATTGCGCTTGGAGACGATCAGCTCGGCTATTCGCTCGATGCCGATCGCCAGGATCAGCAGGTAATACACCGGCTACCAGCCGAGCAGGACGAGTTCCGAGCAGAACGCCGGACCCATGGCGATCATCAGCCCGAACGATCCCGGTGCCGGTGGATCGGCCATGTTCGCCCGCAGCACGTCCAGCACCGATACTGACGAAAGATTCCCGTTGTCACGCAATGACTTCCGGGTATGGTCCATGGCATTCGACGGCAGATCCAGGGTGTTCTCGATCGCCTCGATCACCTTGGGACCGCCGGGGTGGCAGACCCACGTGGAGATGTCGTCGGGGGTCAACCCGTGCTCGCTCAGGAACTTTCGGACGTCGTCGCCCACATACTTCTCGGCGACGGTCGCGACTTCGGTAGACAGCTTGATCTTGAAGCCGCTGGTGCCGATGTCCCAGCCCATCACGTCCTCGGTATCCGGGTAGATCCGGCTACGGGTGGCCAACACCCTGGGCCCGGCCGGTACGCGAGCCGAACCCTTGCCGACCACGGCCGCCGCCCCGTCACCAAACAGGCTGGCGGCCACCAGGTTGGCCATCGAGGAGTCGTCGCGCTGCAGCGTCAAAGAACACAGTTCGACGGCCAGCAGCACCGACACGTGGTCGGGGAACGCGAGCAGATAGTCGTGCATGCGAGCAACGCCGGCCGCACCGGCGACACAACCGAGACCGAACAGCGGTACCCGCTTGACGTCGGGCCGCAAGCCGAGCCGCGTCGCCAGCCGGGCCTCCAGGGTGGGCACCGCCAGACCCGTCACCGTCGTGGAGAAGACGACATCGACGTCGGCGGGCTTGACGTTGGCGGCATCCAGGGCCGCCACTATCGCGCGCTCGCCCAGCGTCAGGGCGACCTCGATGAAGGTGTTGTTGGCTTCGGTGAAACCGCTCAACGTGCCGTATTCCGCCAACGGCAACGCAATGCGGCGCTTCTGCACACCCGCGCTGGCGCCGAAACGTTCGAATTGCGGGCCACCGAAGCCGGTCAGGCCGGACAACGCTTCTTGCTGACCGACCTGATACGGCGGGAATTCGACTGCCACGGCCGCGAGGGATGGAGTAAGCGCCATATTGCCTTTCACCCCCTGCCGACCGGGGCTGACGACGCGCGCTTGGCGATCGTGTCCATGTGCTGGGTCACGATTGAGCCGCGTCGTTGGTTCAATCCGACTATTGGAAGCAAACTACAGCATATTGGATAGCCGGCGCAGCGCGCAGGGTTAGTGTGTCGGGGCTTCCGGGCAGGCCGGGGACTCAGCGCGCCAGTATGTGCACCGCTCGCTCGAAGACCGCGGGTAGCAGTGTGCAGGCGGGCACGATGGCGCGGCGTGCCGGGGCGGCAACAGTTGTGAGTACCAGTCCACGGGTGAGCAGCCGGTAGTCGCGGGTGATCCTTTGCCAGGCCGTTTCGTATGACGAGGGCGTGTCGTTGGTGATGGCGCTCACCGCGGCGGCGGCCTGCTTTACGGCCAGGCTGACGCCCTCACCGGTGAGCGCGTCCTCGTATCCGGCCGCATCCCCCACCAACAGCACCCGTCCTGCCACGCGGCGGGACACCACCTGCCGCATGGGTCCGCAGCCTCGTGCCCGTCCGCGGCTGGCACCTTGCAAATGGTGTGCCAGCCGCGGGAACCAGGCAAATTCCGGGCGCTCACGGGACAGGATCGCCACGCCGACAAGATCTGGCTCGACCGGCGTCACATACGCTTCACCCCATCGTGACCAGTGCACTTCGACGAACTCCGACCACGCCGGCACCTGGTAGTGCCAGCGCATCCCGTATCGCCGGGGTGTTCCAGGCATGGCGTTGATTCCGACGGCACGGCGGACCGCTGAATGCAATCCGTCCGCGGCGATCAGCCATCTCGCGCGGATCCCGGCTGCCGTGACACCGTGGGCATCCTGGTCGACGCTGCTGATGCGCGTCGAGATCCATTCGGTGTCTTGTTCTTTGGCGCGTGATGCGAGCGCGGCATGCAAGGTGGTTCGTCGCACACCGCGGCCGGGGCCGCTGCGGAACGCGGCTTCGGCTCGGCGGTGTTCGTTCAAATAGGCGATACCCCGCAATGGCATCCCGGCAGGGTCGACGCCCAGCGACACCAGTTCGGCCAAGCCGCCCGGCATCAGGCCCTCGCCGCACGCCTTGTCGATCGGATTGTCTCGCGGCTCTGCCACGATCACCGAAAGCCCTTGTTGGCGAGCATTTATCGCCGAAGCGAGCCCGGCCGGGCCGCCCCCGACGATCAGCAGGTCGGCGTCATAGGTCATGGGCGCCGCTCCTCAGCATCGTTGCGCTCTGCGTAGCCCAGCGCCGAGTTCTCAACCCTGATCCGCACCGTCAGCAGCAGCCAGTTGGCCAATGTAAAACCGATCGCGGTCAACCACGCGGTATGCACCAGGGGTAGAGCCAGCCCCTCGGCCACTACGGCAACATAGTTGGGGTGGTGCAGCCACCGGTACGGGCCGCGTCGTACCAACGGGGCTTCCGGCAGCACGATGACCAACGTGTTCCAGCGTCGGCCCAATGTGGCCACACACCACCAGCGCAGCGCTTGGCTGGCCGCCACCACGGCGAGCATCGGCCAACCGAGCCAGCCGATAAAGGGCCGGTCCAGTGCCCACACCTCGATGACACAGCCCAGTAGCAACGCCGTGTGGAGACTGACCATTACCGGATAGTGCTCGTGCCCAAATTCCTTGCCGCCGTGGCTGAAAGACCATCGCGCATTGCGTTTGGCCACCACCAGTTCTATCAGCCGTTCAATCGCGACGGCCAGGATCAGCAGGTAGTACATGGCCTACCAGCTGAGCAGCACGAGCTCGGCGGAGAAGCCCGGGCCCATGGCGATCATCAGTCCGAGAGAACCCGGTGGCGGTGGGTCGGTCATAGTGTCCCGGAGTATGTCCAGCACGGAAACAGATGACAGGTTTCCATTGTCGCGCAATGACTTTCGCGTGAGATCGAACGCGTCTGCGGGCAGGTCGAGCACATTTTCGACCGCGTCGATCACCTTTGGGCCGGCCGCGTGCAAGACCCATCTCGAGATGTCCGCCGTATTCAGACCGTAGTCGTCGAGGAAGTTGCGGACGTCTTCACCCAGATATTTCTCGACGACGGTGGCGATCTCGACGGACAGGACGATCCGGAACCCGTCGCTGCCGATGTCCCAGCCCAGCACTTCTTCGGTGTCCGGGTAGGTGCAGCTGCGCGTGGCGAGTAGCTTCGGTCCGGTCGCCGGCCGGTCGGCTCCAGTCGCGATGACGGCGGCTGCACCATCACCAAATAGGCTGGAGGCGACCAGATTCGCGATCGAACGGTCCTCGCGTTGAATGGTCAACGAGCACAGTTCGACCGCGAGCAGGGCCGCTACCTGATCGGGGAAGGCCCGCAGATAGTCGTGCACTCGCGCCATTCCGGCGGCGCCGGCGACGCAGCCCAGGCCGAACAGCGGAACGCGCTTGACATCGCGTCGAAGACCCAGCCGATTCGCCAGCCGCGCTTCCAGGGACGGAACGGTGAGCCCGGTGACCGTCGTCGAAAACACGATATCGACCTCGGACGGCTCGATTTCGGCTGCAGCGAATGCCGACAACAATGCCCGTTCACCGAGCTCGAGTGCGATGTCGAGGTACGCATCGTTCGCTTCGGTGAAACCGCTGAGCTGGCGGTATCGTGACAGGGGCAGCGCAAGTTGGCGTGTGTCAACTCCGCTGGTGGCGGCAAACCGTCGAAACTCTGGCCCGGCGAAGTCGGCCAATGCCCCGATCACTTCGTCTTGGTTGTGTCGGTGCGGCGGAAACTCGACGGCCACCGACGCAACCGATGGGGTTCCCCTCGTGATGTCGGTCAGTTTGACATCAGCTGTCATCGGATGCGCGTCAGGCGTCAGGTTTCCCACACTGGGAATACGGATCTCGTTCGGCCTTGGTTCAATACCGCTGCAATCACTGCTAATTCGACATCTGTTTAACTGACTTGATTGGGGGAGCCGGTTACCGGTTTGAGGCGCACACGTTCCGTCTACGTTGAGGGGTGTGCGGATACTGGTGACGGGCGCGACCGGCTACGTGGGATCGCGGCTCGTCACAGCGCTTCTTGAAGCCGGCCATGAGGTGCTGGCCGCGACCCGCGACCCGGCGCGGCTTGCCCGCCTGGGGTGGTTTGACGACGTCACAACGGTGAAGCTGGATGCCTCCGACGCCGAATCGGTGCGCGCGGCGCTGACCGGGGCCAGCCGCATAGACGTCGTCTACTACTTGATCCATGCGATCGGCCAGCCCGACTTTCGCGATGCCGACCGCGCCGCCGCGGGCAACGTTGTATCCGCCGCCAAGGACGCCGGTGTGCGTCGCATCGTCTATCTCGGCGGCTTCGTGCCGGCAGACCCCGGCGACGGCGCGTTGTCCGAACACCTGACCAGTCGCGCGGAGGTGGCCAGGGCGCTGACCGTAGACGGCGGTCCGGACCTGGTGTGGCTGGGTGCCGCAGTGATCTTCGGCGCGGGCTCGACGTCGTTCGAGATGATGCGCTACGTGGGCGATCGGTTCCCGGTGATCCCGATCCCGAAGTGGATGGACAACCGGATCGATCCGATCTCCATCCGCGACGTGCTGCACTACCTCGTCGCGGCGGCCGATGCCGGTATCGTTCCACCGGGCGCCTACGACATCGCCGGACCGGATACGACGTCGTACCGCGAGCTGTTGAAGACCTATGCGCGTGTCTCGGGCAAGTGGCACACGGGTCTGCCGGTGTGGGGGGTCGACACCGCGGTGGCCTCCTGGGTCACCGCGGTCGCGCTACCGGTGCCCGACGGGTTGGCCGCGGACCTGGTTGAGTCGCTGGATTACCCGATGCGAGCCAGCGGCACCGGCCTGCGGGATCTCGTCGCTGATCCGCTGGGCGGCCTGCTTTCGATCGAGGAAGCGATAACCCGCGCGGTGTCCACCCGCCGGACCCGCCCGGTCGACGAGCTGGCCGATCCGCACCATCTGGCCGACAGCGATCCGGCCTGGGCAGGGGGTGATGTGCTGCGGCTGCGACGGCTCGCGGGCATGATTACCCCGTCGATCGCGCGACCCGGCCTGGGTTTGGTGGACGTCGTCCCCGGCCCGATAGCCGGTGCGCTGCGGACCGGCCTCGACCTGCTGATCACTCTGACACCGAAGGTGCACTTCGAATGACCCGCGCCGGCGACGATGCAGTAGCGAAGCGATGAGGAGGAGCGGCGCCCATGACTGACGTGAGTCCCCAGCCCAGCGCTCTGGAAGAGGTCCGTCGCGGGATCGTCAATGTCGCTGTGCCGCACAATGAACCGCCCGCTGTCGTGCGACGCAGGCGGATCGTCGTCGCGATTGTGCTGGTACTCGGCGCGGCGGCGCTGGGTCTGGCGCTGCGTCGGCATCCCGGCGAACCGGCTTTCTACTGGTGGTCGTTGGCGCTGGCCGGGGTCTGGGCGCTGGGAGCGTTCGTCTCGGGACCGTTGCACCTCGGCGGTGCCCGCTGGCGCGGCCGCAATCAGCGCCCGGTGGTCAGCGGCACGGTCATCGGGCTACTGCTCGGCGGCGTCTTCGTTGTCGGCGGGTTGATCGCCAGAACGATCCCGGCGCTCTCCGAGCTGATCACGCGCGTGCTGCAGTACACCGACCAGGGATCGTGGCGGCTGACCATGGCCGTCGCGCTGCTGGGCGGCATCGCCGAGGAGATGTTCTACCGCGGCGCACTGTATACCGCGCTGGGCCGGCACTATCCATGGCTGATTTCGACCGTGATCTACGTGATCGCGACGCTGGCCAGCGGAAATCCGATGCTCGCCTTCGCCGCGATCGTCCTCGGCACCGTGTGCGCACTCGAGCGCCGCGCCACCGGCGGGGTGCTCGCGCCGATCCTGACCCACTTCGTGTGGACCCTGGTCGTGCTGCTCGCGCTGCCGCCGCTGTTCGGGTTGTGAGCCTGAAAAAAGTGTGAGTTCAGCTGTCGGTGAAGTTGGGTGCCCGACGCTGCTGGAAAGCCGTTGCGCCCTCGCGGAAGTCGTGTGACTTCAACAGAACGGACTGACCCTCCAGTTCGCGCTGCAGGGTCGGCTCCAACTCGGTCAGTGTGGCCGCGTTGATCGCGTGCTTGGTCTTGGCGAACGCCACCGCCGGACCGGTCAGCAGTCCGGACACCACCTTGTCGACCTCGGCCTGGAAGTCGTCGGCCGGGTAGACGGCGCTGATCAAGCCGGAAGCCAGGGCTTCGGCGGCGGGCAGCCGCTCGGCCAGCAATGCCATCCGCATCGCACCGATCCGGCCGATCGCAGCGGCGATCAGCGCCGAGGCGCCCCCGTCCGGCATCAGGCCGATCTTGGTGAAGGCGAGCATGAAAAACGCTGTGTCCGAAGCCAATACCAGGTCGCAGGCCAAAGCCAACGAGACACCGACGCCGGCCGCCGGTCCGTGAACGACGGCAACGACCGGGCGCGGCAGGGCGGTGATCGCCCGGACCACCCGGTTGGCCGCCAGGATGAGCTCGTCGCCGGGGCCGGCACCGGCCACGTCGTCGGCACTCATCCCGGCTCCGGAGCAGAAGCCGCGGCCGGAGCCGCCCAGCCGCACGACTTTCACCCGCGGGTCGTCGGCTGCCTGCTCCATCGCGTCGGCGATCCCGACCAACACCGGCAACGTCAGTGAGTTCAGGCTCTCCGGACGATCGATCGTCACCGACAGCACGCCATCATCGAGGCTGACGGCAAGCCCGTCGACGGGTACCAGGGTGTCGATTCCAAAGTCGATTGCGGTCATGGGTTTGTTGCGGCGTGGAAGCCCTTGGCTTTTGCCGGGGTAGGAAACGCCGCTTCTCCTTTCTGGGTGGTGTTGGTGGTGGGGGCTAGGTTTTCGGTGTGTCGCGATATCGGTTGCTTCCGACTGCTGAGCAGACGGCGGGGCTGGCTGAGCATTGCCGCCATGCCCGGTATGTGTGGAATCTGGCGGTCGAGCAGCAACAGCATTGGCAGCCGGGCCGTCGCGCGCCGGGCTACAACGAGCAGTGCGCACAGTTGACCGCGGCGCGCGCCGAACAGATCCCGGCCGCCTACACGTCGCAACGTTGCTCGGTGTGCGGGCATGTCGCTCCCGGAAACCGCAAGAGCCAAGCGGTGTTCGAGTGCGAAGCCTGCACTACCGGACCGTGCAACGCCGACCTCAACGCAGCACGCAACATCGCCGCCGGACGGGCGGTGACAGCACGGGGAGACCTCGGCGCTGGCTGGTCTACGAACCGTGAACCTCAACTCTTCTCTCCTGCCGCATAGGTAGTGAGGGTGGGTTGGAATCCTCTGGCTTCAGCCAGAGGAGGACGTCAAGGGCTCGACTGTAAGCCACCGGGGTGCAGCGCCCGCGAGGTCGACTGCAAAGATGCCAATTGAATCAGTGTCGACCCGCTGCGCCCGGCTTTGGCGCGCTTGCGATCGCCACGCTGAAGGGGTGTCGACAAGGAGGTCGGTTGCAATGGCGGGACCGCTGACAGGGTTGCGAGTCATCGAGCTCGCCGGAATCGGGCCGGGCCCGCACGCCGCGATGATTCTCGGTGATCTCGGTGCCGACGTCGTGCGCGTCGACCGGCCCGGCGCCAGCGGCACCGACCCGATGCTGCGCAACCGCCGGTTCGTCGTCGCCGACTTGAAGTCCGATGAGGGCCGTTCGCTGGTGCTCAAGCTCGTCGCCAAGGCCGACGTGCTGATCGAGGGCTACCGGCCGGGCGTCACCGAACGGCTGGGGCTCGGGCCGGAAGACTGCGCCCAGGTCAACGATCGCCTGATCTACGGCCGGATGACCGGATGGGGGCAGACCGGCCCACGCAGTCAGCAGGCCGGTCACGACATCAACTACATATCGCTCAACGGCGTGCTGCATGCCATCGGCCGGGCCAACGAGCGCCCGGTGCCGCCGCTGAACCTGGTCGGCGACTTCGGCGGCGGATCGATGTTCCTGCTGCTCGGGATCCTTTCGGCGCTGTTCGAGCGGCAGACGTCCGGTAAGGGCCAGGTCGTCGACGCGGCGATGATCGACGGGTCCTCGGTGCTGGTGCAGATGATGTGGGGCATGCGCGCAATGGGGATGTGGACCGACGAGCGTGGCACCAACATGCTCGACACCGGAGCGCCCTACTACGACACCTATGAGTGCGCCGATGGCCGCTATGTTTCGGTGGGCGCCATCGAGTCACAGTTCTACGCGGCGATGCTGGCCGGTCTCGGCCTGGACGGCGCGGACTTGCCGGAGCAGAACGACCGCAGCCGCTGGCCCGAGCTGCGGGCGAAGTTCGCCGAGGTGTTCGCCAGCCGCGACCGCGACCACTGGGCCAAGGTGTTCGCCGACTCCGACGCCTGCGTGACGCCCGTGCTGGCGTTCGGCGAGGTCGAGACCGAGGCGCACATCACCGAGCGGAACACTTTCCACCGGGCCGGCGGCGGGCTGCAGCCGCTGCCGGCGCCGCGGTTCTCCCGGTCGACTCCGGATGAGCCGCGCCCGGCCAAACAGCCGGGAGCCGACACCGAAGCCGTTCTGAACGACTGGGTATAGTCCGCCAACCAGTAGGTCGGCTCGCCGCAGGGGAGAGGCCCGACCGGACCGAAAGGAATATGCGTGGAGATCACCGATGCGGTAGCACTCGTGACCGGAGGGGCGTCCGGTCTGGGCCTGGCCACTACCCGGCGGCTGCTCGATGTTGGCGCGCAGGTGGTCGTGCTCGACCTCAGAGGCGAAGAGGTGGTCCGCGAGCTGGGCGACCGCGCGCGTTTCGCGCCGGCCGACGTCACCGACGAGATAGCGGTGACCGCGGCGCTGGACATCGCCGAATCGCTGGGCCCACTGCGAATTGTGGTGAACTGCGCCGGTACCGGTAACGCCGTCCGAGTGCTGAGCAAGGACGGCGTGTTCCCGCTCGACGCGTTCCGCAAGGTTGTGGACATCAACTTGATCGGCACATTCAACGTGTTGCGGCTGGGTGCCGAGCGCATCGCTCAAACCGACCTGATCGGCGAAGAGCGCGGCGTCATCATCAACACCGCGTCGGTGGCGGCCTTCGACGGCCAGATCGGTCAGGCCGCGTACTCGGCGTCGAAGGGCGGCGTCGTCGGCATGACGCTGCCGATCGCGCGTGATCTGGCCAGTAAAGCCATCCGCGTCGTGACGATCGCTCCCGGTCTGTTCGACACGCCGCTGCTGGCCGGCCTCCCCGAGCCGGCCCGGGAGTCGCTTGGCAAGCAGGTACCGCACCCTAGCCGGCTGGGCAACCCCGACGAGTACGGCGCCCTGGCCGTGCACATCATCGAGAACCCGATGCTCAACGGCGAGGTCATCCGGCTCGACGGCGCGATTCGGATGGCGCCACGGTAGTCGGGCGGGGCGCTCCGCGAAAAAGCCCCCGCGGTGGCGGGGGCTGGGCCAATGAGGCAATGCCGACGAGGCGATTGGGGCGATACAACTTCGGCACCGGCACGCTCATTGTCGATGAGCGCGCTGGCGTGGCTTAGCTCGCGTTAGGAAGCGGCTGCCAATCGTCGAACTGCTCCGAGCACTCACCCTCTACCAAGACGTCGCCGTGGTAGAGAGCCTCGAAATCAGCTTTGATCACGTCGGCACTGGAGTCGTCGATCCACATGTTCATGAGCGTATGGGTCGCGTTTAAGGAATTATTGAGTCACGGTTCGGAAAATCGTGGCAATTGTTACCGCCGAGTAGGGCCGCCTGGTCCGGATGCTATGTCCGGATGGTTGGAACTGGCCTATTGGGCAGACGTCCAACCGCATAAGCTCGCAAAATGTCCTGGTTGCTGGCTGCTGCGCTGAACCATTGCGGGTTCCGGACTCGTACTTATTGGTGAGGCGCCGATCATGCATCGCAACGTTGCGTCTGTAACTTACCGCTGGTAAGTTACCAGCGGTAGCACAGCGGAAGGACATCCATGCTGCAGCGGATTGCGCGCCTGGCCATCGCGGGGCCTCGGCGTATTCTCGCGGCGGCCGTGCTGGTTCTGGTGGCCGCCGCAATCTTCGGGCTTCCGGTCGCAAAAAGCCTGTCCGCCGGCGGCTTTCAAGATCCGGCCGCCGAGTCGGCGCAGGCCATCAAGCTGTTGGCCGACAAGTTCGGACAGAGCGATCAGCAGTTGGTGATCATGGTGACCGCCCCGGACGGCGCGCAAAGCGGTCAAGCCCGCCGCGCTGCCTCCGACATCGTCACGCAGGTGCGCGCCTCGCCCGGGGTTTACAACGTGGTATCGGCCTGGAACCGACCCACTGCCGGCCCGTCGCAGCTGGCCGCCGACCTGGTGAGTAAGGACGGCAAATCGGGGCTGATCGTGGCAAACCTCGAAGGCGGCGAGAACAACGCGCAGAACTACGCCAAGAGCATCGCGGCCAAGGTCGTGCACGACCGCGACGGCGTCACGGTCCGTGCCGGCGGAGTGGCGATGGTGTACGACCAGATCAACCG